>NZ_JBRFVG010000002.1:0-573691 GCF_052950655.1 Ralstonia sp. VS2407 | reverse complement strand
AACAGGACCGTGAAACGACTCCGCGCCGATGATAGTGCGGATTCCCGTGTGAAAGTAGGTCATCGCCAGGCTCTCCCATCCAACACCCCAGCTCCCTTCAAAGAGCTGGGGTGTTTGTCTTTGCGCGAACGCCTTGCACCCGGCTTCCTGCATCGATCTGCCAACTACTTCCCGGCAACACCCCCCCTCCCCTCGCACAAAAACAAAAGGCCTGAAGTGGCTCATAGAACGCTTTTTGTCGGGCATCCCCAGCAGTTTGGGCGAAGCCTACTTCAAAGTCCCTCCAAGCGGGTGCTTTGAGGTTTGCTATCGCTGCCTTGCAACGCACAAGCAAAACTAGATCGAGTTGAAGGAAAGTTGTGATACTGTATATTTATACAGTATCCGTTGGTTTGCGTTGGCGTTTCCATGTTTGCGTTGTCCCCGTCTCTTGTCATTGCCACAGATGTGGCGGAATGCTCCGTCCCCGCTGGATGCGCGGGGTCTGGGGAGCGTTCGCTCATGCCGAAAGCCTCGACGGTGCCATTACCGGAGGCGCTACATCCGGCTCTGTGGAGCGCTGGCCGCCTGGCGCGAGGCGATGGGCGTGTTCTGGCCACTGGATATGACTCGCTGAATGCCGAGTTGCCCGGTGGTGGTTGGCCCCTCGGCGGGCTGACCGAACTGCTGTGTCCACAATCCGGTATTGGTGAATGCCGGTTGCTGCGCCCGGCGTTGTCTACGCTGTGCGCGAGCGCGGGGCGCATCGCGCTGATTGCTCCGCCGCATTTGCCGAACGCAGTGAGGCTGGCGGGCTGGGATTTCTCTCCTGAACAAATCGTTTGGGTGCGCGCTGACAAGCCGGCTGATCTTCTGTGGGCAACCGAGCAGGTTCTGCGCAGCAAGGCTTTCGGTGGTGTGCTGATCTGGTTGAACCGGGCACGCTCAGGAGAGTTGCGCAGGCTGCAGGTGCTGGCCCAAGCAGGGGAGAGCGCCATTTGGGTGTTTAGGCCAGCACAGGCGCAGCGTGAGTCGTCACCAGCGGTGCTGCGGCTGGGGTTGGAGCCGGCGGGCGCCGATGCGCTGTCCATTCTTTTCCATAAGCGGCGCGGGCCGTTGCGTGAATCACCGTTGCTGCTACCGTTGGCCGACCCGCTTCGGGCCGGTCGCGCTTCTGTGCGTCCGTTGCCTGTACCGCCCGTCGAGCCGTTCATCATGGATCCGGCCACGGCGAATTTGCTCGCCGCGCTTTCATCTCCTTCGTCTTCTGTGACGTTCGACGCTTTGTCGGACGTTTCCGATCCAAACACTCTCGATCATGCCGTTCTGGATCGCGGTGCATCTGCCCCGTCTCCCACTCGACGCGCTTCGACCCCGGTGGTCTGACCCAGCCGCGCTGCCTTTGCCGGTGGTGGTGCTGGAGCAGGAGCGCGTGGTGTCGGTCAACCGTTTGGCGATGCGCGAAGGCGTACACGCAGGCCTGCGCCGGGCAGGTGCGCAGGCGTTGGTACCGCACGCTGTACAGCTTGACCGTGACGCGGCCGCCGAGGCGCGGTTGCTGCAATCGCTGGCGCTGGCGCTGCTGGCATTCACTCCGCATGTCACGTTGGACGTGGTGGATGAGGCGACTGTTTTGCTAGAGGTCGAGGCCAGCTTGCGGCTGTTCGGCGGGCATCGCGCGCTGTGTCGGGCGGTGAGGTATTGCGCGGTTCGGTTGGGCGCCATGCCGCAGCTTGGCACCGGGCCGACGGCACGCGGTGCGGCATGGCTTGCCAGTGCGCAACCGGCGCCGATGCGTGGCCGTCGTCGCACGGCAGCACGTCAAGGGCGCGCGCGGAGGGCAGTGCGGCAGGAGCGGTTGTCGGCGTTGCTTGATCAATTGCCGGTCGATGCGGTGGCGCGACTCACGCGGCCCGATTGGCTTGAAGGCCTCGGCTGCCGAACGCTGGGCGATTTGCGCGAGTTGCCGCGTAGCGGCCTGCGGCGGCGCTGCGGGCCGGTGCTGGTGGATACGCTCGACGCCGCTTATGGCAACGGGCACGAGAGCTTTACGTGGTTTACCGCGCCGTTGCGCTTTGATGTGTCGTTGGAATTGCCAGGACGCATCGATAACGCGGAAGGGGTGCTGGCAGCCTCGGAGCAATTGTTGTTGCAGCTGGTCGGCTGGTTGTCGGCGCTTCAATTGGGCGCCAAAACGTATCGACTCACGCTGGAGCACGAACGCCGGCGTGGCCGGGGCAGTAATGAGGCGGCCTCATCCACTCCGGTAGAGATCGCGCTGGCACAGCCGGTTCGCACGCTGGCGCACTTGTCGCGGGTACTGCATGAACGTGTGCATCGGCTCACGCTGATCGCTCCGGTGGTCGAACTGCGTTTGACGGTGACCGACGCCACGCCGCTCGCGCCGCCTACGGAATCGCTGTTTCCAGAGCCCGGTGGTCGCGCTGAAGATGCCGCACGCCTGATCGACACGCTGATCGCCCGGCTGGGTGCCGAGAACGTGCGTCACCCGCAGCCGTGTGCC
The DNA here is from genome assembly GCF_052950655.1 of Ralstonia sp. VS2407. Taxonomy (NCBI): domain Bacteria; kingdom Pseudomonadati; phylum Pseudomonadota; class Betaproteobacteria; order Burkholderiales; family Burkholderiaceae; genus Ralstonia; species Ralstonia sp. VS2407. Next base: position 571,188 of record NZ_JBRFVG010000002.1, on the reverse strand, counting down.
GACCATCGCCCTGAGCGCGCCAACCACTGGGTCGAGGTAAATGCCGCAACCACCGCGCAGAGCCGTGCGACCGCGCGTCAGGCATTGGCGCAGTGGCATGCGCAGCAGCCGGAGCGCCCGCTGTGGCTGCTGGAGAAGCCGATCCCGCTGCTGACACGTCAGCACTATCCGTATTACCGCGGGCTGTTGCGGCTGGTGTCGATGCCCGAGCGCATTGAATCCGGCTGGTGGGACGACGACCTCATCAAGCGTGATTACTTCATCGCCGCCGGAGAAAAAGGCGAGCGTTACTGGGTGTATCGCGAGCGCGTTTCCGCAAGCAAAACCAATGCGGCAGACGAGGACGTTCGCTGGTATCTGCACGGCTTGTTCGGCTAAGCACGTCATGACTTCGGCCACGCCACTCTCCGTTCTGCCCGACTATGCCGAGCTGCATTGCATCAGCAACTTCACGTTCCTGACCGGCGCGTCGCATCCGCACGAGCTGGTGGAGCGCGCCAAGCTGTATGGTTATCAAGCGCTGGCGCTGACCGACGAATGCTCTGTGGCGGGCACGGCGCGAGCGCTTGTGGCTTCCAAGGAACACGAACTGAAGCTCATCATCGGCAGCCGCTTTACGGTGCGCAATGCCGATGGCGAACCCTGGCTGCGGCTGGTGCTGCTGGCGCAGAACATCGAGGGGTACGGCAACCTGAGCGAGATCATCACGCACGCGCGGCTGGCAGCGCCCAAGGGCGAATACCGCTTGCTGGCTGACGATTTGGCCGCGCCCCAAGGTGAACTCGCTCACCTGCGCGGCGTGCCCGACTGCCTTGCGATTCTGCTGCCCGATTACGATCCCGACCCGCAGCAATTGCTGGCGCAGGCGTGGTGGTGCCAACGCGTGTTCGCTGATCGGCTATCGATTGCGCTGGAGTTGCCGCTACGGCACGCGGATGACCGACATCGCGGCACGGTCGCGGCGGTGTCGGAACAGATCGATGTGCCCATGGTGGCGACCGGCGGGGTGCAGATGCACACGCGCCAACGCAAGCCGCTGCATGACGTGCTGACGGCCATCCGCCTGTCGAAGCCGCTTTCGGAGTGCGGATTGGAACTTGCACCCAGCGCTGAACAGGCGATGCGCACGCGCATGCAGCTCGCGTTTCTTTATCCAGACAAGCGTGGCGAGAAGATCCTGCGTCGGACAGTGGAACTGGCGGCGTTGTGCAATTTTTCTCTCGACGAGATCGAATACGAATATCCGAGCGAAGTCGTACCGGAAGGCATGACGCCGACCGAATACCTGCGCGCCGAAACGCTCGCTGGTGCCGCGCGACGCTATCCAAAAGGCGTGTCGAAGAAGGTGCGCGAGCAGATTCAAGAGGAACTCGGACTGATTGCCGAACTGGGTTACGAACCGTTCTTCCTGACCGTCTATGACGTGGTGAAGTTTGCGCGCAGCCAAGGAATTCTCTGCCAGGGACGGGGCTCGGCGGCCAACTCGGCGGTGTGCTATTGCCTGCAGATTACCGAGGTGAACCCGGACAGCGGCAACACGCTGTTCGCACGCTTTCTTTCGCGTGCGCGCAATGAGCCGCCCGACATCGACGTCGATTTCGAACATCAGCGCCGCGAAGAGGTCATCCAGTACATCTACAACAAGTACGGCGTGACCCGTACCGCGCTGGCGGCGGCGCTCATCACCTACCGCACGCGTAGCGCACTGCGTGACGTCGGCCGCGCGCTCGGCATCGATCTGGGGATCATCGAGCAGGTGGCCAAGGGGCAGGCGTGGTGGGATAGCCGTAAGGAATTTGCGCAGCGCGCAGGCCAGCAGGGGCTGGACCCGGAATCGCCGCTGGTGCTGCGCTGGGCGCAACTGGTGGATCAGTTGCGTGGTTTTCCGCGCCATCTGTCGCAGCACGTGGGCGGGTTCGTGATTGCGCAGGGCAAGCTTTCGCGCCTGGTGCCGATCGAGAACGCAGCGATGGACAACCGCCGAGTCATCCAGTGGGATAAAGACGATCTCGAATCGCTGCGCCTGCTGAAGGTCGACGTGCTGGCATTGGGCATGCTGACTGCCATTCGCCGCACGCTCGATATGGTGGATGCGTTGCCCGGACGGCGCGAGCACTACGGCGCGACGGCCAAGCTCGCCATGCAGAACCTGCCCGATGACGACAAGAAAACCTACGACATGATCTGCCGCGCCGAGACCATCGGCGTGTTCCAGATCGAATCGCGTGCGCAGCAATCGATGCTGCCGCGTCTGCGTCCGCGCGAGTATTACGACCTGGTGATCCAGGTGGCCATCGTTCGTCCGGGACCAATCCAGGGCGGCATGGTGCATCCGTATCTGCAGCGGCGTGAGGCAAAGCGCAATGGCAACACCGATTGTGTGACATACCCCGGTCCCGAGGTGAAAGCCGTGCTCGAACGCACGCTGGGTGTGCCGATCTTCCAGGAGCAGGTGATGGAGATCGCCATGAAGGCCGGCGATTTCACTCCAGATGACGCAGACCGCCTGCGCCGCGACATGGCTGCCTGGAAGCGCAAGGGCAATCTCACGCAGCATCAGGAGCGCCTGGTGCATGCGATGGTCGTCAAGAGGCGCTACGACCCCGCTTTTGTCGAAGCGCTGTGCAAGCAGATGGAAGGCTTTGCCGAATACGGCTTCCCCGAAAGCCACGCGGCAGGTTTTGCCAAGCTGGCCTATGTCAGCAGCTTCCTGAAATGCCACGAGCCGGCAGCGTTCTTTGCTGCGTTGCTCAACAGTCAGCCGATGGGGTTCTATTCACCGTCGCAACTGGTGCAGGAGGCGCGGCGCAACCATGTGCGCGTGCTGCCAGCAGACGTGACGGCCAGCGTTTGGGACAGCTCGCTGCATCTCCGCGCCGATGGCGAGGCCGGTGAAGATGGCTTGGTGCAGCCCGATATCCGCCTCGGCTTGAATCGCATTCGAGGCATGCGCAAGCCGGCTGCCGAGCGCATCGAAGCGGCTCGCGCCCAGGCGCCATTCACTAGCGTGGAGGATCTCGCCCATCGCGCCGCGCTCGACCGCCATGACCTGAACGTGCTGGCCGCAGCCAATGCCCTCAAGCCGCTGGCTGGCCACCGTCGTCAGGCGCTATGGCAAACGCTCGCCCTGCAGGAGCCCGGCCACGATCACGCGCTGCTGCGCCAGGCGCGTCCGGTGGAGGCGCCGCTCGAGCTACCCGCGCCTCCCATTGGTGAAGAGGTGATGGCGGATTACGGCAGCCTGGGGTTGTCATTGCAAAGCCATCCGGTAGGGCTGCTGCGCGGGCGGCTCGAACGCATGCGTTTTGCCACCGCCGCCACGCTGGCCGGCTATCGCAACGGGCAACTGGCACGCGCTTGCGGCATTGTCACGGTGCGGCAGCGGCCGGGCACGGCCAACGGCACCATCTTCGTTTCCATTGAAGACGAGACGGGCGCCATCAACGTCATCCTCTGGCCGCACTTGATCGAGCGTCAGCGACGTGAAGTGCTAAACGCCCAGTTGCTGGGCGTTTACGGCAAATGGCAATGTGAGCGAGAGACCCGACACCTTGTCGCTCAGCATCTGGTGGATTTGACCCCGCTTCTGGGGCGCCTCGCCACTTTCAGCCGCGACTTCCATTAATTCCTGTTCGACTGCCAACTGACCGCCGCGTCACCTTCGGCACGGCAATTGCGTGACGAGAGGCACGCGCAGTCGCCCCATCGTGATGCAGAGGGCTCAGGCGGTTCTCTCCCGCCGTGCACCCTCCAATTGGCGGATAGGGCAAGCGCGGATCGACGAAACGTAGTGCGGGTGCAAGGATTTGCGCTTGAGGCATCACAAAAACCGCCTGCCAAGCGAAGAAAACGGCATCTGTAAGGGAACTGACCCTCAAGGCGCCTTGTCACCATAAGCAGGGTTGATGAGATGCGCTTTCATCACGCGTCAATATTGGGTGCAGTCGAAATTACGTCTACTCTGTAGAAAACACATCACGGAGGCCGCCCCAAAAAGTGTGCAACGGCGTGCATAGATGAGAACCGCCACCGTTGCCGTGCTGTGTATGACCGCGGACGAAGGTGCAGCCACCCGACCCGCATATTTTCAGCCCATCGATCGGGTCCAGACCCGGCGGTGTTTCCCATCTCAGGTGCAGGAGCGAACAGATGGAACAGCCTTTCAAGCAGTTACACAGTCTGCGCAAGTCGCGCAAGCTCAAACAGGAAGATGTCGCCAAGATGGCCGGTATCTCTCGCGAAGCGTATTTGCGCGCGGAATCCGGTCGTGCCGATCCCCGCCTGTCGACGCTGATGGCCGTGGCCGGCGCGCTGGGACTGGAGGTCGTTCTGGCGCCGCGAGAAGCCGTTGCCGAGATTGAACGCGTGATTGCCAATCATCCGGCCCAACCAACGCAAGCGGGCGGTGGAGCGGAAGCTGGCCACGAGCGTTCGGAGCATGGCTCGATGGGCGGCACGGGCGGCGGTCATGGCCTGGCGGGCCAGTATCGCGGGCCGGAGCGCCATCCGCAGTCCGCCTATCACCCGGGTGCCTCGCACAGCCAAGCTGGCCAGCAAGGTGCCCCGCATGCGGGCGGCGGCGCCGAGGATCGCTCGCGCATGACGTCTTCGGACAGGCCGGGCGCCGGCGGTTCGTCGAGCGGCTCAGATCGCCCGGGCGGCGGTTCGGGTTCACGCGAGTCGTAAGCGGATCATTCTGGTATAGGCCGGGCACGCAAGGGCCCGGCTTGCGATTGAGCGCAGGAAGCAGTCGCACTACAATCGGCCGGGCAAACCTCGCCCGGTTGGTTTGTGCGCGTTTGCGCTAACGTTTCCTTCTCCTTTCCTATGCTCGGCGATCCGCCACGCACGCACATGGCGCAAGCCGTACCGCAACATCCGCCGTTCTGGCATCACCTCAAACAAGACGTTTTCTTCTGGTCGCTGTTGGCCATCTGCGGCGCCCTGACGCTTGCGGCGCCCAAGCGCATCGTTGAATATCCGGCGCTGATTGACTGGCACACCATTGCCGCATTGGCCGGTTTGCTCATCCTGACCAAGGCGGTAGAGGCCAGCGGCATGCTGCAGTTGCTCGGCCGGCGCCTGGTCGAAGTCGTCAGCAGCGAGCGTGTACTGGCGCTCAGCCTGGTAGCGGCTTCGGCGGCGCTGTCGACCATACTGACCAACGATGTGGCGTTGTTCGTGATCGTGCCGCTCACCGTCGGTTTGCGGCAGGTCGCCAACCTGCCGGTGGCGCGGCTGGTGATATTCGAGGCGCTGGCGGTCAACGCGGGTTCAGCGCTCACGCCGATCGGCAATCCGCAGAACCTTTTCCTGTGGCATCAATCCGGGCTGTCGTTTGGCGCATTTGTCTGGCAGATGACGCCGATGGTCGTGCTCCTGATGGCTTTGCTTCTGCTGGTGACGTGGCTGGCGTTTGCCTCGCACGAAATCCATCTGCATGCTGAAGCCACCGACGTGGAATTGCACAAGCGCCTGCTGGTGCCGGCGCTTGTCTTGTACGTGCCTTTTCTCGTGCTGACCGATCTGGGCCATCCGCTGGTCGCGGCTGCGGGGTTAATCGGGCTGTACCTGATCGGCGCACGTTATGTGCTGGCCCGGGTGGACTGGGGCCTCCTGCTTGTGTTCATGCTGATGTTCATTGACCTGCGGCTGGTGGCGCAGCTTGGCGTCGTGCGGCAGGCGCTGGACGCGTTGGCGTTGAGCAATCCAATGCATCTGTACTGGGCTGGCATTGGCGTGTCGCAGATCATCAGTAACGTGCCGGCGGCGATCCTGCTGGCCGAGTATTCGCATGACTGGCCGATGATTGCCTTTGCGGTCAGCGTAGGCGGATTTGGCACGCTGATTGGCTCGTTGGCCAACTTGATCGCGTTGCGCATGTTGGGTGACCGGCGCGCCTGGTGGGTGTTTCATGCGTACTCGATGCCGTTTCTACTGGCTGCGGCGGGTATCGTGTACGCGTGGCTGATGTGGCTGCGCTAGGCTTGCATGGCATCCCAATCGGGCGCGAAAGCTAGCCTAATGATGGCGCTCGGTACGGAAGCACCGCTGTGGCGTAGCGGTCAGCTGGCCGACTTGTTTTCCGATTGGCCGGACGAGCGCTTTGCGTTGTACGCGCTGTATCCGTCGCGTCGTTCCCTGCCGGCGAAGGTGCATGCGTTCATCGATTACTGCGTCGAGAACCTGCCTGCGGGCTAGCGTACAAAGCACTGCGGCCGCACTAGGCAGCCGCAGTGGATGACGCAAGAAACGTCAGACCTTCTTGGCCGATATCACCGCTTCGGACACATTGCGCGGGGCTTCGGCATAGTGCTTGAACTCCATCGTGTATGTCGCACGGCCTTGCGTGGCGGAACGCAGCGCGGTCGAGTACCCGAACATCTCGGCCAACGGCACTTCGGCCTTGACGATCTTGCCCCCGCCGCCCGCAATGTCTTCCGTACCCTGCACCATGCCGCGCCGTGAAGACAGGTCACCCATCACATTGCCCATGTAATCTTCGGGCGTTTCCACTTCCACGGCCATCATCGGTTCGAGCAGGATGGGGCCGGCCTTGCGCATGGCCTCTTTGAAGGCCATCGAGCCAGCCATGCGGAACGCGTTTTCATTTGAATCCACGTCGTGGTACGAGCCGAAGGTCAGGCGCACCTTGACGTCGACCACCGGGTAGCCCGCCAGCACGCCCGTGTTGAGCGTGTCACGAATGCCCTTGTCCACCGCCGGGATGAACTCGCGCGGAATCACACCGCCCTTGATCTCGTCGACGAACTCGTAGCCCTTGCCGTCGTTCGGCTCCAGCGTGATGACTGCGTGGCCGTACTGGCCGCGGCCGCCCGATTGCTTGACGAACTTGCCTTCGACGTCTTCCGCGGCCTTCTTGATGGTTTCGCGGTAGGCCACCTGCGGCTTGCCGACGGTCGCTTCCACGCCAAACTCGCGCTTCATGCGGTCGACCAGGATTTCGAGGTGCAACTCGCCCATGCCCGAAATGATGGTCTGGCCGGATTCCTCATCCGTCTTCACGCGGAACGACGGATCTTCCTGTGCCAGGCGGTTCAGGGCGATCCCCATCTTTTCCTGGTCGGCCTTGGTCTTGGGCTCGACAGCCTGGCTGATCACGGGCTCAGGGAACTCCATGCGCTCCAGCACGATGATGTGCTCCGGATCGCACAGCGTTTCGCCGGTCGTCACATCTTTCAGGCCCACCGCAGCGGCGATGTCGCCAGCCAGCACTTCCTTGATCTCTTCGCGCTGGTTGGCATGCATCTGCAGGATGCGGCCCAGGCGTTCCTTCTTCTGCTTGACCGAGTTGTAGACCGTATCGCCCGAATTGATCTTGCCCGAGTACACGCGAAAGAACGCGAGCTGGCCGACGAACGGATCGGTCATGATCTTGAAGGCGAGGGCGGCGAAGGGCTCGCTGTCGCTGGGATGGCGCTCAAGCGGCTCGTCCTTCTCGCCATGGCCTTCAATGGCGGGGATGTCCACCGGCGAAGGCAGGTAGTCGACCACCGCGTCCAGCATGGCCTGCACGCCCTTGTTCTTGAAAGCGGAGCCGCACAGCATCGGCTGGATTTCGCCGGCAATGGTGCGTTTGCGCAAGGCGCGCTTGATCTCTTCCTCGGTCAGCTCTTCGCCGCCGAGGTACTTGTTGAGCAGTTCTTCATCCGCTTCCGCCGCGGCTTCCACCATCTTTTCGCGCCATTCCTGCGCGATGGGCAGCAGCGCCGGGTCAATGTCGGTGTATTCGAACTTCACGCCCTGCGAGGCATCGTCCCACAAGATCTCTTTCATCTTGACGAGGTCGACCACGCCGCGGAAACCGTCTTCCGCGCCAACGGGAATCTGGATCGGCACCGGGTTGCCCTTCAGGCGTTCACGCATCTGGCGCTCCACACGGAAAAAATCCGCACCGATGCGGTCCATCTTGTTGACGAACGCAATGCGCGGCACCTTGTACTTGTTGGCCTGGCGCCAGACGGTTTCGGACTGCGGCTGCACGCCGCCCACGGAGTCGTAGACCATGCAGGCGCCGTCGAGCACGCGCATGGAGCGTTCCACCTCGATGGTGAAATCGACGTGGCCCGGGGTGTCGATGATGTTGATGCGGTGTTCCGGGTAGTTACCGGCCATGCCGCGCCACATGCAGTGCGTGGCCGCCGACGTGATGGTGATGCCGCGCTCTTGCTCCTGCTCCATCCAGTCCATCGTGGCCGCGCCGTCATGCACCTCGCCTATCTTGTGATTGACCCCTGTGTAGAACAGGATGCGCTCGGTCGTGGTGGTTTTGCCGGCGTCGATGTGCGCCGAGATGCCGATGTTGCGATAGCGCTCGATGGGGGTCTGGCGGGGCATGATGTTTCTCTTCCGTTGAAGGACACTCGCATCGCCGACTCCGCACCATGCGAAGGGCGAATGTGCGAGTGGGAACACATTATAGGATCGGTCCTAACCCATCGCATGTAGGGGTATTGGATGAGATTTCACCCCCTTGCTCCCTCATATGCGAGTTGGTGCAGGCGTGCAAAGTCGAGCAGTTCGATTTCTCCGTACGCCAGCCTGAGGATGCCGCGCGCCTGGAAATCCTTCAAAACCTGGTTCACGGTTTGGCGCGACAGTGCCAGCAATTGCGCAAGCTGTTCTTGTGGCACGTGCAGCACACGCCGCGTGCCCAGACGCAGGTCGCCATAGCCGTCGGCCATCAGTAGCAGGCGCCGCGCGACGCGCACGGGGGCCGGCAGCAGGGCAGTCTCTTCGAGCACGATAAAGGTCAGACGCAGCTTGTGGGTCAGCAGCAAGGCAAACGCATGCAGCAGCGGGGGTGAGCTATCCAGCAGGGCGATGAGCGCCGCTTGCGGCATGTGCAGCAACGTCGTATTGCCGTCGGCGCGGGCATCGTGCGTGCGCGGTTGGCGATCGAACACCCCGATCTCACCAAACCAGTTAACCGGTTCCAGCACGGCCAGCAAGGCTTCGCGGCCGTCCGCACTCGTCGCACCGATGCGGATCGTGCCCTCCACCACGCAGTACAGGCCGTCGGGTGCGTCGCCACGCTGGAAGAGGATCTCGCCAGCGCCCAGGCGACGCACCCCCGCAATGTCGATCAATGCGTCCTGCAAGGTCGCGTCCAACGTCCCGAACCAGCTGCTGGCGTGCAGGCGTTCGCGGTACGAGGCGGCGTCCAGCGTGCCGGATGTGGCGACGGGGTGGTCCATGAGGGGCGACTGAGGAGCGCTTCGGAAACGTGGAATTTGTCGGCTACGCGACAGAGCAGGGTGCCATCCACTGACTACGATGAAACGATCATAACGAGCGTGCGGCTGGAGCGTCCATGCTGCAAACGCACAAAATCCGGAGGCCCTCATGCGGACATTGTCTGACCATCTTTCCAACTACGCCGCCTACCACCTGGACGGCCGCAATATTGCCACGCACTTTGTCGGCGTCCCGGCGATTGTGCTGGCGGTCGCGGTGTTGCTGTCGCGGCCCGTGCTGGCAGACCTGTTAGGTGTGCCCGTGACGCCCGCGCTGATCGTGCTAGCGCTGACGACACTGTTCTACCTGCGCTTGGATGCGGTGTTCGGCGTAGTGATGTTTGCGCTGATCGGCGTCTGCGTATGGACCGGCAACCATGTGGCCGCGCATTCGACGGCAGCGTGGTTGTCAGTGGGCATTGGCCTGTTCGTGATTGGCTGGATCATCCAGTTTGTCGGTCACTACTACGAAGGACGCAAGCCGGCGTTTGTTGATGACCTGGCGGGCCTGGTGATCGGCCCGCTGTTCCTCGTGGCCGAGACGGCGTTTGCTCTGGGTTTGCGCGCGAAGTTGCACGACGAGGTGGTCAGCCGTTCGCACGCCATGCGCGCCTCGATGGGCGGCAAGCACGCTGCCGCCTGAGCTGCTCGCCCCGGGCTATTACCCTGCAAGCTTTGCGGCCGGCTGAAAGACCGGTGCGCGATTCTGCATGCCCGCCAGCACCGCCTCACGCTGATTGGCCGCACCGATCAGCCGGTCTTGCTCGATCGACTCCGCCAGCAGAATGGCGGCGGTGTCGCCATCTTCCACAACACGCATCAAGCGCTTGCCGGCGCGGATGGCGTCGGGGCTCTTCTGAGCAATGTCGCGCGCTGCCGCCAGCGCTGCAGCGTGCGGATCGTCCACGACGTGCGTCGCCAGCCCCAGGTCGCAGGCTTCTTCGCCAGTGACGACGCGGCCGCTGTAGATCAGCTCGCGCAGTCGATCCGGGCGGACCAGGCCGCGCGTGAGCGCCATGCCGCCCATGTCGGGCACCAGGCCCCATTTGATTTCCATGACCGACAGGCGCGTGTCGGCGGCTACGTAGCGCACGTCCGCGCCCAGCGCGATCTGCAGGCCGCCGCCATAAGCGACACCATGCACCGCGGCCAGCACCGGCACCGGCAGGTCGCGCCATACCGTGCAGGCGTATTGCGGCAGATTGGCCGCCCCATGCGTGCGCTTCGCAAGACGGCCGGCGCTGATGTCTGAACCCGCATCGCTGCGGCCCAGGCTCGCCATGCTGGCCATGTCCAGTCCGGCGCAAAAGGCCCGCCCCTCGCCCGAAAGCACCACGGCTCGTAGATCTGCCTCGTTCATCAGGCGCTCGCCAATGGTGACGAGCGCTTCGAACATGGCAGGGTCGATGGCGTTCATCTTCTCGGGACGGTTGAGCCGGACTTCGGCCACGCCAGCGTCGATGTTGAGCAGGATGCGTTCAGTCATGAAAAAGTGTCCTGTGCGAGGTAGGGGTCGAATCAGTCGGGAGCGATGTCCAATACATCGCGCTTGTCCTTCACTTGCGCCCAATGCGCATGATCGGGCAGCGGCGGTTGCACCTTGGTCAGGCGGGGCCAGTCGGCGCGACGAGAGAGTTGTGCGTTCAAGGCGATGAAGTCCTGCTGGTCCGCAGGCACCTCAGCCACCGGATAGATCGCGCCCACCGGGCACTCCGGTACGCAGATCGAGCAATCGATGCATTCATCCGGATCGATCACCAGAAAATTCGGGCCGGCGTGGAAGCAGTCCATCGGGCAGACGGCGACGCAGTCGGTGTATTTGCATTGAATGCAGGACTCGGTAACTACATATGGCATAACTACGCGGGGTGTTCAAAACTTGTTCAAAATTCGTTCAGAATTATGCGGCATCAGGCCTCACCCCGTGAGGGGCTCACTGCGTGGGTTTGCATACACGGGAGGGAGCAGGCGCTCGACGGGGCCGGTGTTTGTGTCCAGCCCTGAATACGCCGTCACACCCTCCGGTTCGCGCACGCGAGCGGTTAATCCAGTGAGATTAATCGGGTGGAGGCGTGAAGCTCGTGCCGGGTTTATTGCGCCTGACGCCCCCGTCCGAGCGATAGCTTTTCCAACAACAATTCAACGTTGACCGGCTTGGGCAGGTGGTCGTCGAATCCGGCGGCAATCGCGGCGTCCCGATCCTGCAGGGAGGCCAGGCCGGTGAGCGCCAACGCGTAGATACGTCGTCGCCCGCCTTCTTGTTGCCGAATGCTCCGCAGCAGCGCGTGGCCATCCGTTCCTGGCATCGCGAGATCGCTCACAAGAATGTCGAACGAACCAGCCCCGATGCACGTCAGTGCCTCTTTGGCCCCGGAGGCTGTCTGTACCTGCGCACCCAGACTGCGAAGCAGGTAGGTCAGGGCTTCCTGAGACTGCGTGTCATCGTCGACCAGCAGCACCGATAAACCATCCAGCCGTTCGGCTCCGTTCGCCGCGCGCCCAGCGAACGCATGCTCGTCAACCTGGGCCTGAATGAGCGGTAGGCGAACCGTCAGCCTAGTGCCTCGACCTTCGCCCTCGCTGCTTGCTGTCACGGTGCCCCCGTGCGCCGCAACCAGATGCTTGACGATCGACAGACCCAACCCGAGCCCGCCGTATTCACGTGTCCGACTGGTATCGGACTGCATGAAGCGGTCGAACAGCTTCGGCAGCAGTTCGGGTTTCACGCCGATGCCGTTGTCCGTGACGGAGAGTTCGACCAGCGTTCCGAGGCGCGTTAAGGCGACTTCGACCCGGCCACCCTCCGGCGTGAACTTCAAAGCATTGCCGATCAGATTGGACGCCACCTGTTGCAGACGGCGCGCATCGCCACTGACGACGGCCTTGGTTTGCAAGCCGGAGGTGATTAGCGTGATTTCCTTCTTGGCCGCTGCGGGTCGATGGCCTTCCACCACGGTACGGACGGCGGCTGCAAAGTCGATGGGCTTCACATCAAGCGAGAATCGGCCGGAAGAGATCCGGGACACATCCAGCAGGTCGTCGATCAATTCGGCCTGCAACTGACAATGGCGCAGGATCGTCTTGATGGCATGTTGATCCTTGTTCTCGCTGGTCGCCGGATTGCGCTCGCTGGCAGCCATGAGCACTGCCGCCCAAGTTGAGATTACGTTGAGTGGCGCCCGCAGTTCGTGCGAAACGAGGCCGAGAAAGTTGTCCTTGGCAGTGTTAGCGCGTTCGGCTTCGCACCGAGCGGCTTGCGCCGTGCTGACTGCCCGCTTGAGCTCGTCGATGTCCTGGAAGGCGAGAACTGCGCCGTCGATGCGATCATCGGCGGTACGGTAGGCGCGCACGTTGACCAGCCACCAGCGGCCCTCGCTGTCCTGGTACTCCTGCTCCAAGCCGGCCAGGCCTTGGACGGCGGACTGCACTATGTGCTCGACATCAGCGGCCGAGAAGAGGCGGTTCAACTGTGCCAACGGCCGCCCGACGCTGTCTTCGGGCAAGCCAAACAGCGTCTGGGCCTGCGGCGAGAAATGGCGCAGGCACAATTGCCGATCAAGTAGCAGGACGGGCAGCGGGATGCCTTCGACAAGATTGCTCAAGTCGTCATTCGCCCTGTCGAGTTGATCGTTGCGCGATTTCAGTTCGACGTTCAGGGAGCCCAGCTCCTGGTTGGCCGACTCCAGCTCTTGCTTTGCCAGCAATAACTCTTCATTGGCGCTCTGGAGTTCTTCGTTGGTGCTGAGCATCTCCTCGTTGGCAGTCCTGAGCTCCTCGTTGGCCGACTCGAATTCCGCAATCACTGTCTTGAGCTGCGCCTGTGCAGCTTCGAGTTCATCTGACAACGTGGTGACGGTACGCTCGAGTTCCTGAACGCGGGTGTGGGGTGAGCCTGGGTTGGTGCTCTGTACGGCGAGCGCGTCGTCTGGCAGGCGCTCCAGCGTGACCAAGAAATGCGGTACCAGGTCTTCGGCAACTAGCGGCAGCACGTCCAGCGCGAAGCGGGTGTCTCCAAGCGCCACGCGCTCTCGACGCACTGGCTGGCTTGTTCGCTTGGCTTCGATCAGCGCGGTGCGCACCGTCACGTTGAGTTCCGGCTGTAACAGGCGCGGCAGCGCCAGCGACGCTTCGCCGCTCGCGGGCGCGACGAAGCCCGACACATCGCCGCAAAAGTGCACTACGTTACCGTTCTCATCAACGATGAAGCCGGGTGGCGCATACCGTTCGAGAGCGACCCGATTGGCGGCCTCAATAACCGGGTCGACGGGCTGCACACGGCGCACCGGAGGTGTGCCGCCTTGGCTCGCCCATGGCCGCAGTGCATCGATCGGGAAGGTCGCCTGCTGCCGCTTTGCTACGGGCACCTTACGGTAGAGGTGCGGTGCGCCGGCATGCTCGAAGCCATCGACTCCCGATGCTGCCTCGGCCCGGCCAAGCAGCACGAAACCATCTGGCCGGCAGGCGTAGTGCAGCATCTCGAGCACATGCTGCTGTGCTTCTTTGCGCAAGTAGATAAGAAGATTGCGGCAACTGATGAGCCCCATGCCGGAGAAGGGCGCGTGGGTCAGCACGTTGTGCCGTGCGAAGACACACATATCCCGGATCGACTTGCGCACGACGTAGCCTCCGGACGTCGCTGCGAAGGTGCGCTCGCGAAACGCCTCCGGCACGTCGTCCACCGCGGCAATGCCATACCTACCTGCGCGCGCAATCTCGATGGACGCCTCGTTGATGTCGGTGCCGAAAATTTGAACGCGGCGGTGTGGCGCTTCCCGGTCCAGCGCATCTTTCAGCAGCGTGGCGATGGTGTAGACCTCCTCGCCTGTCGAGCAGGCAGGCACCCATACGCGGATCGGATCGTGCTTCAGTTCCAGAAGGGCTGGTATCACCGTTTGCCTGAGCACGTTGACGAACTCGACATCGCGGAAGAACGCGGTTACGCCAATGAGAATGTCATCTCGCAGTGCTTCGGCTTCCCGCGCATCCCCGCGCAGCAACTGCAGGTAGCCGCCTACGTCGCGGTCCTTCTGTAGCAGCACACGGCGCAAGAATCGACGACGCAGGTTGACGTCCTTGACGTAGCTGAGGTTGATACCGGTCTTTTGCTGCACGACGGCGAGCGCAGTGCCGAGGGCGTCGGCGTCGCCTGCCTGGGCGTTGGCGGTCTCGGGTTGGGGCGCTTCACCAAAGCGCCGGACCAGGCACTGGGCTATGTCTTCCGGTGGCAACACCTCGTCGACCAGACCGGTGTCGATTGCCGCGGCCGGCATGCTTTGTTGGCTGGCCGACTGCGGCTGCTGGGCGATGACGAAGCCGCCGGAGGCTTTAAGGTCGACAAGGCCGCTGGCTCCATCTTGACCAATGCCGGAAAGGATGACCGCTGCGCCGTTGACGTCGGGATCCTGGGCGAGCGACGCCAAGCAGGCATCGATCGGCAGGTGAAGGCCAGCCTGCCGGCGCGTGAGCCGGAAATGACCGTCAAGTGCAATCACACCGGCGTTCTCGGGCAGCACATAGAACCGGTCGTGTTCGATTTTGCGCAGATGAACGAGTCTTTCAACCGGCATGCGCGAATCCGCTTGGAGGATGCCGGCCAGTTGGCTCTCTTGGTTCGGGTCGAGATGCGTAATGACGAGTACCGCGAACCCAGGGTTTTCTGGCAGCGCGGCCGCAATCGTACGCAACGCATCCAGGCTACCTGCCGATCCTCCCAGCACCACCACCCGCAACAGCTCCGAAGGCATCGACGCCACGTCTGCACTCCTACCTTGTTGTAAAACGTCGGCGCAGTCTATCCCGGCCATTTACGCGCATCAACCATACGGGACGCTCCTCACGCCTATGCATGGTGCAGGTATCTCGGCGGTGACGTTGCGAGTGTTCGAGAGTGACGCTGAAGCCGTGTTCGCTTGCCAGATCGCTCCCCATGCCGCGCCGACGCCCGTGCCCGCGCAGTTGAGGATCAGCCACCGCCCGTGCGTGGGCGATGGCGCCGCTGGCCGATGTGAGCCGCCGGGAGAGGATGCGGGAAACGTCCCGATCTCTTCGGCGGGGCGGAGCGGGATACAGAGAAACTGAGGTGGTTGCGGGAGCGGGAACGGGCCCTGTAGGTCACTGGTGCGTGCACCCAGCCGTAACGGCGCTGCCCCGGGGTGCCGATCGGCGAAACTACGCGGAAACCATTGACTGGCCCGGGATAAATCCATCAATGATGGCTTCCGCCATCTTCGTTGCCGCCCGTCTGGCGATACCAATGCTCTCCCAATGATCAGCCTGCAGCGCGAAAATACGAGAATGCTCGGTACTGGGTGGCATCCCTTCCTGGCAAATCAACACGGAAGCACTGTAAGACCGATCGGGACGCCGCTCATGCCATTCACGAGGCGGGTCAAAGAGGTAGATCAGGGGGTAAACATCGAACCCCTTATAACGGCAAGTCGGATAGGCATCCACAGCAATCTCCGTTGAAAAGGGGTGGCCTCACTGTACGCTCTTTCCGCTTGCTCCATTGAACTATCCGCGAACGAGCGAATGCGGATTGCGCGGCCATTCATGCGCCCCGTGATCCCGCTGGCTTGAGGTCTCCTTGCCAAGGCTGCACGTGCATATCGAGGGTATGGTCACCTTGTGCGGTTTTCGCGTGGAGGCTGTCTCGGATAACTTGCGCGATGGCCAGGCGACACAAGCTTTCAATGCCGCCCATGGCTGCCGAGACTAGATCCGGCGCGCTTGCCAACACCCTGAAGGACCGCCTTCCTTCCCCCACGAAACTGGTGAATTGGACGCAGTTCGGCTCTCCATCGCGGACAAAGCCCACAGTGATGGAGTACGCCATGCCTTTTGCCGCTCCGGGGAGTGTGCAGAGAAAGCTGGTCTTGTCGGTCGCATGATTCATCTTGCTTCCTGGTTTGTCATGCGAGCAACGCGCCTCGCCAACGCAATATCAATACAGCAAGGGCTATAGAAAAACGTTGCACCCCTTACAGCGACGCCACCGATTCGCCGGGTACCAGGCCATTGATGACGTCCTCGCCGAACTTCAGCGCCCCCCGCCTCGCGGTGCCGACATTCTCCCAAACGGTGGGTGTCATTCGAAAAACGCGCGAGTGCTCGGCTCCTGGTTGATGACCTGCTAGGCAGATCACCACAGATGCGTTGAAGGTACGATCGGCACGCTTGCGCGGCCAAGACTGGGCCATCTCGGTCCTGTATACCAATGGATACAGGTCGAAACCCTTGTACGTGGCTGACGGGCTTGCATTCATGAATGGCTCCAACCGATGGTGGACGTGATCGATACCCGGCTGGATATCGACATTGACTGGCCACAGCAATCTGCTGATTGGCCGGGGCAGTTAGTTATGAGTCCGCCCCCAAATGATCGACGGTGATCACGAGCATCCGATCTCCACGGTCCGCTCGGGCATGCACGCCCAACTGCGCCCGTAGAAAACGGTCAAGCATGCGCTGCAACTGACCGAGGTCTTGCCGGTCTGCGTGCATCAACTGATTCATGGCATCGTGCGCAAACGCGATCGTGAGCGTCCTCACGTGCCAGATACGGCTATCGAACTGAGGCACTTGCCAGTTTGCGCCGAGCACACTCGGTTCGAAGAGCCAGGTCCGCACATCCTGCCCGGTAATTTCATCGAGCACCGGCTTGGTAAACGCGACAAGGTCGAGCATCACGGATCTCCATGACTTACATCGCGAGTCGGAGCATCAACGGGCAAGCGTCCGTGTGCGGAGCATGAGAATGGTGGGGCTCACTGTACTCCCATATATGCACGGCTGCGTGTCGGGGCTAGCGCCAGATGAGTGAGCGACGAAAAAAAAACCCGCGTAGCGAGGTTTTTTTATTGCGCGCGATAGCGATCAGTTCGCCGTAATCTTGGTCGCGACCGGGCCTTTTTGGCCGACGCCCGATACAAAGCTGACTTTCTGCCCCTCTTGAAGCGACTTGAACCCATTGCCCTGAACTTCAGAGAAATGAGCAAACAGATCATTGCCGCCTGCGTCAGGGGTGATGAAGCCGAAGCCCTTGGAGTCGTTGAACCACTTTACGATACCGGTTTCCATGTTGGATTCCTTAAATGTTCTGGTCGAGCCCATGCTCACCAGGCATGACAATCAAGGAAGGAACAATGAGAAAAAGGTGTCGCCTAGCGTGACAACCCAGAACATCGGAGTAACTGCTTGAAAAGCCTGCGACGCAAGGTGTACCGGCATCGCAAGGTTCTGTCAATTGAAAAGGAGGTAAACCCGGAAATAAGTCGTGAATGTGGATGGGGCCGCTCTTTGCAACCATTCCATGTTGTCCATACGCCGCCGCGTTCGGTTGTGAAGGTCGAGCAGTGGCCTTCCATTGCTATCCGCAACGCGAGCCATTGAGGGGCCCAGAGAGCGGTGATTGCGAGAAGCTGTTACTATGCGCAACCTTTACCCGTTCTTCGAATCGATCGGGCTGGGTGCCTGGCAAGAAGACTCATCAAACGCTGGGCACCCGTCGGGCGTACACCCGAATCATCTTGGGCCGCACGGCTCATCACCTACCTGACCGGCGGTTTGTCCGCTCCGTACGCAGCGCGCATGTACTAGGCGTGCCAGCCTACGCAAGTACGGTCACCTCGTTGCCAATCGCTTGCTCCGTGCATTTGTATGCATGACCCAAAGGCGTTGGCCCTACCCATCGTGGCGTAGCTCATCAGCAGGAACTGGTTTGCTCAGGCGCTTCATGCCTGCATCAGCGCTCGCCCGAAATCTAGCAGTGTATTGAACAAAATCGACTCCCCGTACACGTTGTCCGTGTACCCAATTGAACAAGAACCAGGCGTCTGGTTTGCCACCTACCTCATCAATGAGTACAGGGATGGCACGGAACGCATCCTCGCCAACGTCTCGATGCGTCACAACGTACACGGCACGGAAGCGCTCGCAAGGAATGCTGCACGGCTTGCAGGAAGGGCAGCCATCGCACGCTTGGCGCCCCATCACAAGAACTGAACCGCCAAAGCCGCCCCGCGCGGCTTTTCCGCTTGCGGCAAGAGCAGGCGCAACCGAGCTGTCAACCGGAAGGAAATCACCATGTCTGTTAGCGAAGAGTGGGAAGAGCTGCATCTGACGCCCGAGGGCTGGAAAGATGGCAGCTATCGACACGTACCGGGTGATGCCGTCATCGTCGCGCCACCGGCCAATGATGTACTGACGGTGCGCAGGCATGTTGCTGCCGTCTATGGTGGGCCGTCACGCGTGACAGAAGACAGAACACCGCGCACCGATGACATGAGTCAGATCGAGCAATTGCTGTTGAAGTACGGTGCTCCTGTCTTTGGCGTCTAGACGAAAGACGAAGCGTACGAATGCTCTTCGCGCTACATCGCGCCCACGTTATTTAAGAGAGGAATTGGCATGACACTCTGCCGCGCTTGCCTTGCGATTGAAGTCCACCGACTTGGTGCGTCTGGTCATGCCTTCTTACGAATCACCGATACCCAGAGAATCAAGGCGTCCAAGACCGCGGCGGTCACGGTGAGCACGTTCACATGCCGCACGTGCGGGGCGAGCTGGACGTATCGCGAAGGGAAAAGCGTGCCCAACCCGGGTTGGTCGCTCGAGCCGTAAGCGCCTTCATAGGTTCGCTAGCCGCCGGCGTCCTGGCCGAGGCTCTGAGAAACGCCTGGCAGCAAGTCAGCCAAATGACTCCTGGAGTGCAACACCGTGCATCGCCCATCCCAATTCGCTCAGCGCGCGCTACCTGTTCTCTTGAGGCTGTTTTCCTCGCTGCCATTACGCATCATCCACGGCATCGGGCGCGCGGGCGGGCGGCTTCTCTATGCCGTACCCGGCGGATATCGCCGTCATGTCCAGCGCAATGCTGCGCAGGCCGGATTCAATGCGCCCCGCTTTGCGCGGCAGGCAGCAGCAGAAACCGGTGCAATGATGAGCGAACTGCCGAGGGTTTGGTTTCGTAGCGATGCGTGCATGGCCCAGGTGATCTGCGAGGACTGGAACGTCATCCAGGAGGCATTGGCCGAGCGCAATGGGCTCATCATGCTCACCCCCCACCTGGGTTGTTTTGAGTTGGCCGCACGCTATGCGGCACAACGCATTCCACTAACAATCATGTTTCGCCCGCATCGCAAAGCCTTGCTGCGCGGCTTGCTGGATGCCGTGCGCGAGACTTCGAACTTGAAGGCAGTGCCAGCAACATCTGAAGGCGTGCGATCGTTCGTACGCGCATTGCGCCAGGGTGATGCGGTCGGCCTTCTTCCCGATCAAGCCCCAAAGGGCGACGGTGTGTGGGTTCCGTTCTTTGGCCGGCCGGCGTACACCATGACGCTGCCGGGCAAGCTCGCCAAGCAGACGAACGCAGCCCTCATTATTGCCGCCGGCGAGCGCCTGCCCGGCGGGCGCGGCTGGCGGATGCACGTGAAGCGCCTGACTGGCCCGCTTCCCGATGGCGCCGAAGCGCAGGCCGCATGGATCAATGCAGAAATGGAAGAGATGGTCAGGCGTTTTCCTCAGCAATACCTGTGGGGCTACAACCGATACAAGGTGCCTGCCGGTGCGCCATCGGCTCCTACGGCCACTGTATAGGCGCATGTGTCCTCTGCGCGCCCGCTCTCATGAAGCGCTTGACCCTGTGCTTAGTTCCTTTGGATAGTCCAGAAAGTGCCAGCTCTGCCGTATGGCCGTAAAGCACGCTGGCGAGCAGCGCTGCCAACATCGCTCAGAAGGGCAGTGTCGTGGTTGGTAAGGTCGTGAGCACTATGGCCGAAATCAGTGATGGTTCAAGCAAGATCGCTGACATCACCGGCATCATCGAAGGTATTGCATTCCAGACGAACATTCTTGCGCTCAATGCCGCCGTGGAGGCCGCCCGCGCGGGGGATCAAGGCCGCGGCTTTGCAGTGGTGGCAGGCGAAGTTCGTGCACTTGCGCAACGTTCGGCCACGGCTGCGAAGGAAATCAAAGATTTGATTACTGCCTCTGTCAGCAAGGTTGAAGATGGTGCCCAATTGGCGTCTGAGGCCGGGGCGACAATGTCTGAAGTGACATCGGCTATCGCACGGGTGACAGGCATCATGAGCGAGATCGCCGAAGCTTCAGTTGAACAGAGCAGAGGTATCGAGCAGATCAACCTTGCGATTGCCCAGATGGATGAGATGACGCAGCAGAATGCCGCGCTTGTGGAGCAGGCCGCGTCAGCGTCTGCTTCGTTAGAGGATCATGGGCGCCAGCTTCGCGATGCAGTCGCATTCTTCCGCTTGGACAGCAGCGGGCAGATGATTGCGGCGCCGGTCAGAACGGCCTGAGACGGAGGTTGGCGCGGTGAGAATGGCAAGACCAAGCGCTCAATACCGCGCGTTTCTTAACTTGGCGCGACCGAATACACAGCCGTATCAGCCCTGATGCCGAGGTCACGACGGAACGTTTCTGGATCGAACCCCTGCTGAATCTGCTGCGCCTCGATTGCGGATTTCGCGGTCTCCATCGCGTGGAGGCTGGCCCATTCGACGATGGACACCACGTTGAACTCGGTGGCGCCGGCTGTGTGCGTCAGCACTGAGCTTTTCAGGCAACCTGGTTGGGCCGCGAGCAGGGCCCTCGCTTGCTGGATGCGCTCCATGAAAGCCGGCATCGCGGCGGGAGGCACGGCGAAGCGGCCGATGCGGAAAACCGCCATGTGTGAGTCGTCGGAAGCTTGTGCGGATGTCATGCTGAACCTCGTTATTAGGCGTGGATAAAAGATACCGCCGTACTCTAAAATCTCAAGTAAGGTTGAGGTCAAGAGGTTCGCGCATGAAAAAACTTCCTTTGGAAGAAATGGGTATTCCGCTCACGTTGAGCGTGGGAGAGGTATCCCGCCGCAGTGGCGTACCCGTGTCGACACTGCATTTCTACGAGACCAAAGGACTCATCGAAAGTCACCGCACGACGGGCAACCAGCGCCGATATGCGCGCGACGTCCTGCGCCGCGTAGCGTTTGTGCGTGTAGCGCAGCGTGTCGGAATTTCTTTGGGTGAGATAGCGGCTGCGCTGGACAAACTGCCCAAGGGCAGCATTCCGGACCGCGAAGCGTGGTCGCGATTGTCGACGACATGGCGCAGTGATCTTGATGAGCGCATCGCTCAACTCAAGAAGCTGCGCGACACATTGGACGATTGCATTGGCTGTGGCTGCTTGTCGATTGACCGGTGCCGCCTGCGCAATCCGCTGGACAAGCTAGCCCAGGAGGGGGCTGGTCCGCGACGACTGATGGTCAAACTTCCGAAATCGTAATGACGGTAAGTCGCGGCGGTGCTCTGCAGACCTGCGCTCTTGCAGCTATGCAGGCAATCCGGCCAAGTTCAACGCATGGCCCAGTTTCGAGGCGAGCGCGGGCGCGCAGTCGACTCCGCTGAACTGTCGCTCGAAGCGGAAAGTCGGGTGCAATTCAAGCACGCGTGCCGCGGCGGTTCGAGCTTCGTCCAGCCGATTGAGGCCAACCAATGGCCCGATCAGGATGACGTAGTTGATGCTGTGCCCCGGGTTTGATTGCACCGCCAGATAGGCCGCCTTCGCTGCTGCTGGCAACTCGTCCTGAAGAAAGTGCCCTAATGCCTGCGAACCGAATGCAGCAAATGCCCAGGAGTCGAATGGGCTGAGGCGCAAGGCGCGCTCGCCCCATTCGATTGATCGATCTGCCACGGCTGCCCAGCTGTAGAGGACGCTGCCGAAGATGTGGGCCAGTGCGGTCGAAGGGCTGAGCGATAGCGCAGCCTCCAGCGCCGCAAAAGCCGCAGCGCGATCGTGCGCATCCATGCCGAGCGAGAAACCGGCGAAAGTCAGCGACAACGCATCGTCGCGGCCGTGCTCCAGCGCAAGGCGTGCGTGGTGTATTGATGCGGCGCGGTCCGCTTCCTGCAGGCCAGCTCGAAGAAAGCGGTTGTGATAGCACATTGCTGCAAGCGCGTAAGCAAGCGCGTACGTGGGGTCCAGCGCCATTGCGCGGTGCAGCAGCGGCAGGGCGTTTGCCGCGCGGTCGGGCATACCGGAATCAACGTCGGGTTGGGCGCGTAACACGAGCTCGTAGGCATCAAGGCTATCCGGCCGTTTGCGGCGGATCCGCTCCACCTCGGCACGACGCAAGCTCGGCTCGATCGCACCGACCACCGCCAACGCGATCTCGTCCTGCAAGGCGAACACATCACCGAGCTTGCGATCGTATCGATCTGCCCAGACATGCACACCGCTTTCCGCATCGACAAGCTGTGCGTGAATCCGCACGTGGTCTTCGCTTCTGCGCACGCTGCCTTCGAGCACGTAACGCACGCCAAGATCGCGGCGAACCTGCTTCACGTCGATGGAGCGATCTCGGTAGATGAAGCTGGAGCTGCGTGCGATCACGAACAGCCACTTGATGCGCGATAGGCCAGTGATGATGTCGTCGACCACCCCATCGGCAAACCATTCGGCATCACCTGTGTTCTCGAATGGCAGTACCGCGATCGATGGCTTTTCCAGCATCCGTCCTGCGGGCCACTGCGCCGTATAGCCCGCCCCTTGCTGAGCACGCGTGGCAGGCGGCCCAACATAGCGATAGCCATGGCGGGGCAACGTCTCGATCCAGCCTGCGCCGTTGTCTTGAGCGAGCACGCGGCGCAGCGCTGCGATCTGCACCGTGAGGTTGCTCTCCTCGACCACCAGCTTTGGCCACGCCGCTTCAATCAGCGCATCCTTGCTCACAGGCGCAGGGGCATGCTCAAGCAACAGGTGCAGCAAGGCAACCGCGCGCCGGCCGAGAAGCGTTGGCTCGCCACCGCGAAACAGGATCCCTGCCTCGGCATCGAGCGCGAACTGCTCAAACTTGTAAGTGCCTGACATGGTGACGGTGTCCGTAGCTTCGGCAAAATTTTGCAATAAATTCGGATGAGATTCACGACCTTTCGGCGGCACAGATGCAGAGTCAAGACACTCTTCCATACCCTGAACTCGTGGAGGTTCATCATGACTGCAGAAGCGATTATCCGAATGCCCGGAGAGGGCAGGCAGGTGCGGCTTGCCGGGCAACCCATGGCCTTCCTCGTCACCGCAGAGAGTACCCGCTACACGTCGATGTTCGAATGGACGATCCCGGTCGGCTTTTCCACCGGGATGCACGTGCATCGCGTCCAGGAGGAAACCTACTATGTGTTGGAGGGCGAGTGCGACTGGCAAGTTGGCGACCAGCGTGTGCGCGCGACGCCGGGTGCCTACCTCTTCCTGCCGCCCGGCGTCCCGCACAACATCGGCAATACTTCCGGCAAGCCGGTGCGTGTTCTGCTCACCGTGTCGCCGCCCGGGCACGAGCGCTATTTCGAGGAGATTGCCGACATCGTGGCGGGGGGTAATGGAGCGGACTCTGCAAGGATTGCCGAGCTTCGCGCCCGGTACGACACGGACCAGTTATCGTCGCTCGGTACGTAGATGTCGTCGTGAGTATCGACAGGCGCGGGAACGCCGGGAGGCAGATGCTTACAGCGTCTGCTTGCCCTGGCGTGAGGAGCGCAGCGTACCGCTTATGGCAGTTCCTCCGGCGGGCCGAGGGAGCGTGAAAAGGGCCGGCTCGCGGTCGTCTTTTCCGGCTTGCGGCCTATATTGGGTGTTACGGTCGGCATTGCTCGAGCGGAGGGCCCAATGAAACGCTTGTACACCTTCATCACGGTTTCAACGTTCGTGCTTACGGGACTAGTGCTCCAATCCTGCGTCGCATTGGGTGAAAAGCCGCTTGATGAGCAACTGGCCGGCGCCTGGACGTATGTCTCGGTCGATACTGTTCGCCCAGATGGCAGTCGCGCGCCCATGTATGGGCCGCATCCGCAGGGCCTCGTCATCTTTGACGGCCACGGTCACTACGCGCTGGTGAATTCACGCGCCGACCTGCCAAAGTACGTCGCCAACGACCGCATGAAGGGCAGTGCGGACGAGTATCGCGCGGTAGCGCAAGGTTCGATTGCGCACATTGGCAGGTACGTCGTAAATCAAGCGGACAGAACCATCACCTTCCGCATTGAGACGAGCACATTTCCGAACTGGAACGGGGTAGAGCAGCGCAGGCCGTTCGTTCTCTCGGGAGATGAATTGCGATGGACCACGCCTGCCGCCTCGGGAGGGGGCTCTGGAGAAATTGTGTTGAAGCGAGCCAGATGACGCTGGCGCGTAGCGCTTGAGTGCTTACCCGGGCTTCAAGGAATGCGCGCGGCGCAAATGGTCTGTTGACTTGCGCAGCTTGATCGCCCAAGCCACAACCGGCTCATTGGCATCGTCGACCTTCAGGACGATGAGCATGCCGGTGTAGCGGGCTTTCCGGTTTGGCCAGAACGGACGTCCCAAGCCCCGTCGAGCTCAAGACGGTATGATCGCCAGCAGTCTCGAGAATCGCTCGGGGACGACGCCAATGATGGCAAGGAGAACCGCATGATCAAGGTCACCGTGATGTACCCGTACACCGAAGGCGCGCGCTTCGACCACGACTACTATCGCGACCGGCACATGCCGATGGTGAAGGCGAGGTTGGGCAGTGCCTGCGCCTACTACACCGTCGAAAAAGGCTTGGCCGGTGGAGCGCCCGGTACACCGCCTGCCTTCGTGGCGATGTGCGCGTTGATCTGCGATTCGGCCGAAGGCTTCCAGGCTGCCATGCAAGAGCACGGCGCCGAGATCATGGGTGACATTGCCAACTACACCGACATCGCACCGGTGGTTCAGGTCAGCGAGGTCGTGGTCGAGCGGTCGGATCGTTGAGCGCATCCTCTGGCATCGTGCGGCAAGCACGTGGAAAGCCGTTTTCTCCAAAGCAGTCCATCCCATTACCAGCGGACAGTCCTGCCGCGATAGTCGAGATATTCGAGGCCCGGCCGCCCCAGTTTGTTCAGAATCACGTTCACGACGCCCGGAACGCTTTCCTCGATTGACAATCGGCCCTCGGGGCCGCCGAGGTCGGTGCGTACCCAACCGGGGGCGATCAGCAGCATGGCCAAGGGCGTGTGCGCCTGGCGCGCTGCGAAGCTGCGCATGAACTGGTTCAGCGCCGCCTTGCTGCCGCGATAGAGTTCGCGCTGGCCGGATTCGTTGCCGGCAATACTGCCTTGCCCCGACGACATGATCCCGATCAGGCCGGCCGGCGGAACAAGATCGGCCATGCGTTCGACCACGCGCATCGGGCTGAGCGCATTGGTGATCATCAGCGCCACGAAATCCTCCGTGGAGACCTCGCCGATGGTCTGCGTCGGATCCGGGTTGGTTGTCCCCGCGTTGACGAACAGAACGTCGAACATCCGGCCGGACAGGCGCTCACGCAAGGCCTGGATCTGCTCGGGCTGCGTGATATCCAGCGTTTCGATCGCGACCCGGTCCGGATGCGCAGTGGCGAGATCATGCAAGAGCGTTCGGCTGCTGCCGGCGCGGACCGTGCCCACGACATTCCATCCGTTTTTCAGGAATTCGGCGGCCATGGCGTAGCCAAGACCCCGTGAGGCGCCGATCAGCAAAACGGTAGGCGTGTGGATGGGAGCGTCGGGCAAGGCGTTCTCCGTTGTGCACAGGTGATGCAATGCATTGTCGACAGAACTCGCGTCTTGCACCAGACGCCTGGCTGGCAATCCACGATTGCACCGGACGCCATGGTTCGATGCGTTTTCGATTATTCTGGCCGCATGTCACGCGTTGATCTCAACCTCCTGCCCGCACTGGATGCATTGCTCAGCGAGCGTAGTGTTACCGGTGCGGCTCGGCGTCTGAATCTCAGCGTCTCGGCCATGAGCCGCACGCTTTCGCGCTTGCGCGTCGCGACGGGCGATCCCTTGCTGTTGCAGGCTGGCCGCGCGCTGGTGCTGACACCTTATGCCGAGCAACTGAGCCAGCGTATTCCTGCACTGGCCCGTGAAGCAGAGGCGGCGCTCAGTCGTGCTGAACATCGGTTCGACGTGGCCACCCTTGAGCAATGCTTCACCGTGCGCGCGGGTGAGGGCTTCGTCGATCTGCTTGGCGCGGCGTTGATGGATCGCCTCCAACGCGCCGCGCCCGGCGTGCAGGTCCGCTTCACGCCCAAGCCGGACTGGAACGCGCAGCCGCTGCGGGACGGAGCGATTGATCTGGAGATCGGTATTGTCCGGACGGCTGCTCCTGAGGTCCGTACCCGGCCGCTTTTCCACGATCGCTATGTGGGCGTGTGTCGCGCGGGCCATCCTCAGCTCGGCGCTGCGCCCATCAGCCTGGAACAATGGGCAGCATGTGGCCACGTCATGGTTTCGCGGACAGGCCAAACGGAAAATGCGATCGACGTGCCATTGGAGCCGCCAAACCTTCGGCGGAAGGTGGCAATCGTGGTGCCGTCTTATATGAGCGCGATGCAACTGGTGCGCCATTCGGACTTGTTCGCCGCCGTTCCACGTTCCTGCCTGGGGAATGCCTTTGTAACGGATTTCACGGCGGCCAATGGGTTGCAGTATTTCGAACTGCCGCTGGCCATACCCGCTTTCACCATTTCAGAGATTTGGCATCCGCGCCTTGATCACGATCCGGCGCATCAATGGTTTCGCACTGAAGTTCTAGAGCTGTGCCGTGCGGCATATCCGCAGAATCCGCTCAAGATACGCGCCGAAGGCAGGTAGGCCGTTATCGCTGGACAGAGAGCGTGGGAGCGCTCGGTGGCCGGTACCCAAGATAGGCGGACGTCCCGCCATGCATCGCCGAAACTTCGCGCCACGGGGGGATTGGGGGCAGGGCGCGTCGCTGGCGCTAGAGGTGTATTGCCGCCTTCTCAGGCAGTCGTGGAGAACAGGCTTCCCGAACGCTTGCCTTCCGCTTGCTGCGCCTGGGCAAGTTGGCCGATC
The DNA here is from genome assembly GCF_052950655.1 of Ralstonia sp. VS2407. NCBI lineage: Bacteria > Pseudomonadati > Pseudomonadota > Betaproteobacteria > Burkholderiales > Burkholderiaceae > Ralstonia > Ralstonia sp. VS2407. The sequence continues at coordinate 544,076 of NZ_JBRFVG010000002.1, read as the reverse complement.
GCAGTTTCAAGTGCCGCAGAGACCGAGCTTGCCTCCGTCGACAGCGCCTGAAGCCGGGCAGCCGCTTCCTTGTCGACAGTGGCTTGTTTCGATTCGGCTTCCATCTGGCGTTGCAATGCTGATAGCCGCTGCCGCAGCGCATTGATCTGTGCTTTCAACTGTTTGACCACAGGGCTGTCGCTGGACGTGCCCGCGTCGCTCGATGATGATGGATTCAGGCCAGTCGATGATTGCGCTTGGTCCGTGTTCGAAAGGATGTCGTTGCCTTTCAAGGTGGAAGGAGCCGCAGCTTCATTCGCTGCTGAGGCGCTGGATGGGCGGCTCGCCGCAGGCGGCACGGCGTTGGGCGTGAGTGAGGGATCGACTCGCATGGCTGATTCTTCTTGTTTGAATGTCGGCAAGCAGGTGATGTGCTTGCCGCTATACATCGGAATCTTTCTTCGGCATGTTCGCCTGGAACTTGAGGAAGACCGAAGAGGCTTCAGTGGGCGGAAGGCCGCGGATCATTTGCTTGACTCTTATATAAGATATAAGACATTTGACCGGGTGGGGTATTGCGATTAGAATCGCGCCCAAGCGGCGCCCGGACCAGCCTCGGGGTGCCCGAAAAGATTCCCCTGTAACGTCATCTCAGCAGGTCTCCCATGCTTGAAAACTTTCGCGCTCACGTGGCCGCCCGCGCCGCGCTCGGTATTCCTCCCCTGCCGCTGACGGCTCAGCAGACCGCCGAACTGGTCGAGCTGCTGACCAACCCGCCCGCCGGTGAAGAGCAGACGCTGCTCGACCTGATTACCCATCGCGTGCCCGCCGGCGTGGACGAAGCCGCCCGTGTGAAGGCCGGCTTCCTGGCCGCCGTGGCGAAGGGTGAAACCGCTTGCCCGCTGATTTCGCGTGCCCGCGCGACCGAACTGCTCGGCACGATGCTGGGCGGCTACAACATCCAGCCGCTGATCGAGCTGCTGTCCGACGACGCCGTCGCCGCCGTCGCTGCCGACGCACTGAAGAAAACCCTGCTGATGTTCGACCAGTTCCATGACGTGAAGGAACTCGCCGACAAGGGCAACGCGCATGCGAAGGCCGTGCTGCAGAGCTGGGCCGACGCCGAATGGTTCACGAGCCGTCCGGAAGTGCCGGAAAGCCTGACCATCACCGTGTTCAAGGTCACGGGCGAAACCAACACCGACGACCTGTCGCCGGCACCGGACGCCACCACCCGCCCGGACATCCCGATGCACGCGCTGGCGATGCTGAAGAACGCACGCCCTGGCATCACGCCGGAAGAAGACGGCAAGCGCGGTCCGGTCAAGTTCATCGAATCGCTGAAGGAAAAGGGTCACCTGGTCGCCTACGTCGGCGACGTGGTCGGCACCGGCTCCTCGCGCAAGTCGGCCACCAACTCGGTGCTGTGGTTCACGGGCGAAGACATCCCGTTCGTCCCCAACAAGCGCTTCGGCGGCGTGTGCCTCGGCGGCAAGATCGCCCCGATCTTCTACAACACGATGGAAGACGCCGGCGCGCTGCCGATCGAACTCGACGTGTCGCAAATGAATATGGGCGACGTGGTCGAACTGCGCCCGTACGAAGGCAAGGCGCTGAAGGACGGCAAGGTCATCGCCGAATTCCAGGTCAAGTCGGACGTGCTGTTCGACGAAGTGCGCGCCGGCGGCCGCATTCCGCTGATCATCGGCCGCGGCCTGACCGCCAAGGCGCGTGAAGCGCTGGGCCTCGCACCGTCGACGCTGTTCCGCCTGCCGCATCAGCCGGCCGACAGCGGCAAGGGCTTCTCGCTCGCGCAGAAGATGGTCGGTCGCGCGTGCGGCCTGCCGGAAGGCCAGGGCATCCGTCCGGGCACGTATTGCGAACCGAAGATGACCTCGGTCGGCTCGCAGGACACCACCGGCCCGATGACCCGCGACGAACTGAAGGACCTGGCGTGCCTGGGCTTCTCGGCCGACCTCGTGATGCAGTCGTTCTGCCACACCGCTGCGTATCCGAAGCCGGTGGACGTGAAGACGCATCAGACGCTGCCCAACTTCATCAGCACGCGTGGCGGTATCGCGCTGCGCCCGGGCGATGGCGTGATCCACTCGTGGCTGAACCGCATGCTGCTGCCCGACACCGTCGGCACCGGCGGCGACTCGCACACGCGCTTCCCCATCGGCATCAGCTTCCCGGCAGGCTCGGGCCTGGTCGCCTTCGCGGCTGCCACCGGCACGATGCCGCTGGACATGCCGGAATCGGTGCTGGTCCGCTTCAAGGGCAAGATGCAGCCGGGCGTCACGCTGCGTGACCTCGTCAACGCGATTCCGCTGTACGCGATCAAGCAAGGCATGTTGACGGTCGCCAAGCAAGGCAAGAAGAACATCTTCTCGGGCCGCATCCTCGAAATCGAAGGCCTGCCCGACCTGAAGGTCGAGCAAGCGTTCGAGCTGTCGGACGCCTCTGCCGAGCGTTCGGCCGCCGGTTGCACGGTGCACCTGAACAAGGAACCGATCATCGAGTACCTGAACAGCAACATCACGCTGCTCAAGTGGATGATCGCGCAGGGCTACCAAGACCCGCGCAGCCTGCAACGCCGCATCAAGGCGATGGAAGCATGGCTGGCCGATCCGCAACTGCTGCAGCCGGATGCTGACGCCGAGTACGCCGCTGTCATCGAGATCGACCTGGCTGACATCCACGAGCCGATCGTGGCCTGCCCGAACGATCCGGACGACGTGAAGACGCTGTCCGACGTGGCCGGCGCGACCATCGACGAAGTGTTCATTGGTTCGTGCATGACCAACATCGGCCACTTCCGTGCGGCGTCGAAGCTGCTGGAAGGCAAGCGCGACATCCCGGTCAAGCTGTGGGTTGCGCCGCCGACCAAGATGGACCAGAAGCAACTGACCGAAGAAGGCCACTACGGCGTGTTCGGCACGGCCGGTGCCCGCACCGAAATGCCGGGCTGCTCGCTGTGCATGGGTAACCAGGCACAGGTGCGCGAAGGTGCGACGGTCATGTCGACGTCGACCCGCAACTTCCCGAACCGTCTGGGCAAGAACACGAATGTGTATCTGGGTTCGGCGGAACTGGCGGCAATCTGCTCGCGTCTGGGCAAGATTCCGACCAAGGAAGAGTACATGGCCGACATGGGTGTGCTTAACGCGAACGGCGACAAGATCTACAAGTACATGAACTTCGACCAGATCGAAGACTTCAAGGAAGTGGCCGACACCGTGCAGATGTAATGCGTAGTCGCAGCCGCGTCGGGTCGTTCCTGACGCGGTGACGTGAAAAAGGCGCCGAGGGTTGAATGCCCACGGCGCCATTTTTTTTGACGCTTCACTGGATTGCGCAGCTGGCCGAAACTCAAAGGGAGCCCGCTTCCTTAGCCGCGCGCTGTCAGTGGATGATGATCGACACCGTTGAATACGCCGGCACCGTGATCGTCTCGCTGTACGTGCCGGCCTTTGTGCCGCGCGCGACCGGGAACTGGCCGAAGCCTTGCAGCGTGGCCGGTACGGACGTCGGCATGGTGCGCTGGCTGCTGTAGTTCGGGCCGTTCAGCGCCGGGATCGAAAAGCCGCTGTCCGAGCGAGCCGGATACGCGAAGCCCGACGGGCTGCCCGGCACCGGCAGCAGCGCGACCGCCGTGCCCCAGCGGCCCGTTGCATCGCCCAGGCCTGCACCGCCGCCGGCCTGGATGGCGCTGTTCAGTACCGCAGCCGAATCCGTCGACGAGAAGTTCTGCAGCAGATTCGTGTAGTACGCAATGCCGTACTGGCGCAGCAGGAAGCCGCCCAGGCTGCCAGAAATCGGATACCCCGGGCACGACGAAGACAGCGACGGATCAAACGCCGTCAGCGAGCAGTCGTACGCGCTTTGCAGCCAGGCCGGGAAGCGGCTGTCGCGCACGTTGTTGAAGGTGGGGTCGATCTGGCTGGAGAGCACGTCTTCCATCGTCATCGCCGTCATTTCTTCCAGCCACGTGCCGTACATGTACTGCGAGCCGTGCAGCACGCCGCGCTGATAGAAGTTGGCCATGTGGGTGAACTCATGGCCGAGTGTCGAGATGACGGTGTTCAGCCCGTCTGTGCCGCCCAGGTAGATGGTTTCCGAATCCACATACAGCGACAGCGACTGGTTCGACAGCGGCTGCGAGCTGGTGGTGAAGTTGTTGCGCGCCCAGAAGTAGCCGACGCGGCCATAGGGCTGGCTATCGGGCTGGATGTTCAGCACCACGATGTCGAGCGCCTGGTTCGGATCGATCAGGCTGGCCGAGCTGGAATAGCTGCCCCACGGCTGGCCGACCAGCGAAGTGGCCAGCGTATAGACCGACTGCATGCCCGAAGCAAACTTGGTGATGAGCGTGTTGATGATGCCGTCGCTGATCTTGCTCGTGCCGTACTCGGTGTTTTCCACCCACAGGTTGATGACGCGACCATCCGTGGCCGTGGTTTGCTGGCGCAGCGTGGCCGTGCGCACGGTGGCGGTGCCGTCCGGCTGCTGGTGGTTCCACGTGCGCTGTGTGCCGACGCTGGCCACCGACTGCGGACGCAGGACCGTATCGTTGGAGGCGCCTTGCGTCTTGAGGGGGCCGCCACCGGTGGCGTATCCGTCCAGCGCATGCATGTTGAAATCGGAAAGCTGGCGGTCGAACGCGGCGTTGGCGTCATTGCCCGCCACGTCGGCGGCAGTCTTCGGGACTGGCGTGCCCGTGGCGTTCAGCAGCCCCAGGCCTGTCAGCGAGACGGACGGCATCGGCTGAGCCGCCGCGCTCTGATTAGTGTAGACAAGCGTCACGCTCTGACCGGTCAGCCCGGCGATCGACACTGGCACCGAGCCGGCTGCTCCGCCCGTATTGGTCGCTTGCCACACACCCACGCCAGAGCCGGCGTAGGTATTGCCCAGTGCACCGCAGTTCGACCCGCTACACGCCGCCGCCACGGTGATATTGGCGGACGAGCCTTGCGTGGCCGCTGGGGTGGCCCCCGAACTTCCGCCGCCACCGCCCCCACCACAGGCGGCCAGAGTACCTGCCGCGGCCACCATCATCGCGATGGTCCATTGCTTCGTGCCGCGCACGTTGTTGCTGCTGCGTTCCATCCACTTCTCTCCAATTCCGCACATAACAAATGCCTGCACAGGGGCGGCTCGTGACTGCCTCAAGCGCAACATGCGGACGGATTCTCAAGGTGAAGTGGCGGATTCGATCCGTGGAAATGACGCCCTCACAGGCGCCAATTCCCCCCGATGTGGGGGTGCGCAAAGTTTGCGTTGTCGAAAAGGTTGAAAAAGTCGTAGCCGCGGGATGTAGATGCAGAAAACGGAGGAGGGAGCTCGGCGCCACTTTGGCGACGGTGCCGTCCGCTAGAATGGGCCGCCCGCTCATTCACAGCGCCGCAAACGCGCTCAATACGTCACCCATCGATGCTCGTTGCGCAGCTCAAATCGTTCTTCATGGTTGCCCGCCTGGGCAGCATCACGCTGGCAGCCAAGCAGCTTGGCCTGTCGCAGCCGACCGTGACTTCGCAGATCCGCGCCCTGGAAGAGGCCTACGGCGTCGAGCTGTTCTACCGGGGCGGTCGCCGGCTGAGTCTGTCCGATGCCGGCGTACGGCTGATGCCATTGGTGGACCAGCTCGTGCGCCAGGAAACCGAGATCGACTTCTTCCTGCGCAACTCCGGCGACATGGGATCGGGCCACCTGCGCATCGGCGCAACGGCGCCGTATTACGTGCTCGACATCGTGGACCGCTTCTGCAAGAGCCACCTTGGCATCGATGTCAGCATCGAAGCCGGCAATTCGGTGCAGATGCTCGAGGCGCTGCAGGAGTACCGGGTGGACGTGGCCTCGTCGTCGCAGCGGGTGGACGACGCGCGCTTTCTGCGCATTGAACTGGCCCGCGATCCGCTCGTGCTGGTGGTGCATCGCAGCCACGCGCTCGCCGACCGGACGAGCGTGCCTGTGAGCGTGCTGTCGCAATGCCGGCTGCTGGTGCGCGAAGTCGGGTCGACCACGCGCGCCATGACCGAAACGATGATGGCCCAGGCAGGTGTGACGCCGGCCTCTACGGTGGAGATCGGCAGCCGGGAATCCATCCGGGAGGCCATCACGCGCAACCTGGGCGTGAGCGTCATCGCCCGCCAGGAAGTACCGAGCCATGCCGATCTGCGCGTGCTGCCGTTCGAAGGCGGGGCGCCGGAACTGAGCGAATACCTGTATTGCCTGCAGGATCGGCGCGATGCGCGATTGATTGCCGCCTTCCTGAGCGAAGTCCGGCCCGTCGCGTCATAGACCGAACCAAAATCCGGAAATGCGCGCATTGGCGTTTTTGGGGTAACTGCCACAAGGGGTACATGTCGGCTGGCTACAGTGGCGACCGTTTTTGCCACTGTCTGCGCCCCCGTGCCCCTACCTCAGCCTGTTATCAACCCGACGTCGGGTTCCGCCGCGCCGTTCCTGTCCGTGCGACGCGTCTCGCGCCGCTTTGGCGCATTCACGGCGCTCGATGGAGTGTCGCTGGATGTCGCGCAGGGCGAATTCGTCTGCCTGCTGGGCCCGTCGGGCTGCGGCAAGACGACCCTGCTGCGCATCATTGCCGGCCTGGAGGCGTACGACGGCGGCCAGATCGTCGCCGGTGGCCGCGATATTTCCAATCTGCCCCCGCGCGAGCGTGACTACGGCATCGTCTTCCAGTCGTACGCGCTGTTTCCCAACCTGACGGTTGCGCAGAACGTCGGTTACGGGCTGGACAGCAGCAACGGCAACCGTGCGCGCATGCAGGGGCGTGTCTCGGAGATGCTCGCCCTGGTCGGCCTGGCCGGCAGCGAGGCGAAATACCCGTCGCAGCTGTCGGGCGGCCAGCAGCAGCGTGTGGCTCTGGCTCGTGCGCTGGCGCCCGCGCCGTCGCTGTTGCTGCTGGATGAGCCGATGTCGGCGTTGGACGCCCAGGTGCGCGAACACCTGCGCATCGAGCTGCGCCGCCTGCAGCGCAAGCTGAACGTCACCACGCTGATGGTTACGCACGACCAGGACGAGGCCATGGCAATGGCCGATCGCATCGCGGTGATGTCCAACGGCCGCATCGAGCAGACGGGCTCGCCGGCGGAGATTTATTCGCGGCCGGCCACGGGGTTTGTCGCCGGGTTTGTCGGTCAGGCCAACTGGCTGCCGCTCGAACGCGCGGAGGACGGCACGCCCACGCTGGCCGGCCAACCGTTGCTGCTCGATCCGGCTTTCGCCGATGGCGGGTCGATGCAGGGCCGCCTGTTCTGCCGCCCCGAGGCCGTCACGCTGCACCCCGATGACGACGCTCCCAACCGCCATCTCGCCCGCGTGGTCGACCAGATCTACCTGGGCAGCCGCACGCGCGTGACGCTGTCGATCGATGGCCTGGCCGATGCACCGCTGGTGGCCGAAGTGGCATCGAACGCCCTGCAAGCGGGCCGCAATGACCTGGCTGACAGCAAGCTTTGGATCGCGCTGGAGCGCGACGGCCTGCGCGTGTATGCCTGAGGCCGCCATGTCGATGCTGCCCCCCGAGGCCAACGTGGTTGCAGTCACGCAATCCGACCCGGTTCGCTCTGCGAGCCGTCCTTTCTGGCGTACCGATACGCCCGTGCTGACCGGCATGAAGCTTGGCTGGCTGCTGTTGCTCACCATCGGCTTGCTGTTGCCGACAGCGATGATGTTGTTGCAGGCCACGGGGCTGGTCGCCAGTGTGCGCAGCACAGACGAGCACGGCCTGGCGCTGGTTGCCCACGTGGTGCGGGCGCCGAATTTTCTCGACATGGTTGGCCGTACGCTGGCCGTGTCCGGCGCCGTGGCCGCCATTGTGGTGCCGCTGGCGTTTGCCCTGGCTTACGCGGTGCAACGCACCCGCATGCCGTTGCGCGGCACGATGCGTACGCTGGCGATGCTGCCGCTGTTTGCGCCGTCGCTGCTGCCGGGCATTGCGCTGGTCTACCTGTTCGGCAACCAGGGCCTGTTCAAGGCATGGATGAACGGCAGCAACATCTATGGCTTCTGGGGCATCGTGCTGGGCGAGGTGTTCTACACGTTTCCGTATGCACTGATGTTGCTGCTGGCAACGCTCACGCTGGCGGATGGCCGCCTGTATGACGCCGCACGTGCCATGGGCGCAAGCCCGTGGCGCACGTTCCGCACGGTCACGCTGCCCGGCGCACGCTACGGCTTGTTTGGCGCCTTCGCGCTGGTTTTCACGCTGGTCGCGACCGACTTTGGCGTGCCGACCGTGGTGGGCGGCAGCTACCAAGTGCTGGCCGTGGAGGCCTACAAGGCGGTGGTCGGCCAGCAGCAGTTTGCGCGCGGCGCCGTCATCGGCTTGATGCTGCTGCTGCCAGCGCTGCTGACCTTTGCGGTCGAGCGCATCGTGCAGCGTCGCCAGCACGCCGCGCTGGCCAGCCGTGCACAGCCATATCACCCGCAGCCGGATCGCTTGCGCGACGGCCTCTTCCTGTTGCTGAGTGCGTTGGTGGTCGGCGGGATTCTGCTGATGCTGGCCACCGCCATTGGCGCGTCGCTGGTCAAGCTCTGGCCGTACAACCTCGAGCTGTCGCTGCGCAACTACGACTTCGACAACATGGATGGCGGCGGCTGGCTGGCGTATCGCAACAGCCTGAAGCTGGCTGCGCTGACCACGGTGTTCGGTACCGCACTGATCTTCACCGGTGCATGGCTGGTCGAAAAGACGCGCGCTGCAGGATGGTTGCAATCGGGGCTGCATGCGGCCATCCGCTTTGCCGTGCTGCTGCCGATGGCGGTGCCCGGCCTCGTGCTCGGTCTGGGCTATGTCTTCTTCTTCAACCATCCGGCCAATCCCCTCAACGGCCTGTATGGCGGCATGGCGCTGATGGTGCTCTGCACGATCATGCATTGCGCCACGGCGGCGCACCTGACATCCGTAGCGTCGCTGGGGCAGCTCGATCCGGTGTTCGAGGCGGTGTCGGCCTCGCTCAAAGTGTCGGCGCTGCGCACGTACTGGCGCGTGACGCTGCCGATGTGTCTGCCTGCCGTCCTGTCGTGCGCGCGCTACTTGTTCGTGTCGGCCATGACGACCGTGTCGGCCGTGATCTTCCTCTACAGCCCGGACACCGTGCTCGCGTCCGTGGCCGTGTTGAACATGGACGACGCCGGCGACATCGGCCCCGCCGCGGCCATGTCCACGCTCATTCTTGTCACGTCGATCGTCGTATCGCTGCTGCTGGAACTGGCCACGCGCGGCATCGTGCGCCGCACGCAGGCCTGGCGCACGGCGGCGCATTGAATTCGTAGTCCGTCATAGCAGAACAGCAACAAGCAGAAAGGAAGCAAGAACATGGGTGACTCTTCCCCGATCTCGGCGCGCCAGGCGGGCGCAGACCGCCTCAACCCTGGCAACACGCCGTTGCGGCTCGAGGCCGCGGTCCTGGACTGGGCTGGCACCGTGGTCGATTTCGGCTCGTTTGCCCCGACGCAGATCTTCGTCGAAGCGTTTGCCGAGTTTGGCGTGGCCATCACGCTGGACGAAGCACGTGGCCCCATGGGCCTGGGCAAGTGGGACCACATCCGCACGCTGTGCAACGACGGCGCGATTGCCGCGCGCTTCTCGCTCGCACACGGCCGCATGCCCACCGATGACGATGTCACCGCCATCTACAACCGCTTCATGCCGCTGCAGATCGAAAAGGTCGGCGCGCATTCCGCACTGATTCCGGGCGCCCTGGACACCATCGCCGCGCTGCGCGAAGCGGGGTTGAAGATCGGCACGTGCTCGGGGTACCCGCGCGTGGTGATGGACCGTGTAGTCGACTTGGCTGCCAGTGCCGGCTACATGCCCGACTGCGTGGTCGCTTGCGATGAGGTGCCCCGCGCGCGGCCGTGGCCTGCGCAGGCCCTGCGTTGCGTGGTCGATCTTGCGATTGGTGACGTGGCCGCCTGCGTGAAGGTCGACGACACCGTGCCCGGCATCGAAGAGGGCCGCCGGGCCGGCATGTGGACCGTTGCGCTGCTGATGTCGGGCAACGCGCTCGGCCTGCCGTACGAACAGTACGCCGCGCTGTCTGCGGACGAGCGTGCGCGCCATCGGGTCGCCATCTCGGCCGGTTTTTCCGCCTGCCGTCCGCATTACGAGATCGACACGATTGCCGATCTGCCTGAAGTCGTGGCCGACATCAACCGCCGCCTCGCGCGCGGTGATCGCCCGCAGTGCATTTGAGTTTGTAGTCCTGTTCGTTGTCTTTTCCGCTGCATCACACCATACCGAGGAAACCATGACCGCACGTCTTTCCCTGCTGGCTGTCGCAATCACGTCGGCAACGATGGCGTTTGCCACGTCGGCATTCGCCAAGACCACGTTGACCGTGTACACGGCACTGGAAGCTGACCAAGTGAAGGCGTACCAGGAGGCTTTCGAGAAGGCCAATCCGGACATCGAGATCAAGTGGGTGCGCGACTCCACTGGCGTTGTCACCGCCAAGCTGCTGGCCGAGAAGAACAACCCGCGCGCTGACGTGGTTTGGGGCCTTGCCGCATCGAGCCTGGCCATCCTGGACAAGGAAGGCATGCTGACGCCGTACGCGCCGGCCGATCTGGCGAAGATCGGTGCGACGTACCGCGACAAGGCTAATCCGCCGGCATGGGTTGGCATGGACGCCTGGGGCGCCGCCATCTGCTTCAACACCGTCGAAGCAGAAAAGCAGCACCTGCCGAAGCCGACTTCGTGGGCCGACCTGACCAAGCCGGTCTATGCTGGCAAGATCGTCATGCCGAATCCGGCCTCGTCCGGCACGGGTTACCTCGACGTCAGCGCATGGCTGCAGATGCTGGGTGAGCAGAAGGGCTGGGCCTACATGGACGCGCTGCATCAGAACATCGGCCAATACACGCACTCGGGCTCCAAGCCTTGCAAGATGGCGGCCTCGGGTGAATTCCCGATCGGTATCGCGTTTGAATACCGTGCCGTGAAATCGAAGAAGGAAGGTGCACCCATCGACATCGTGCTGCCGTCCGAAGGCCTGGGCTGGGACGTGGAAGCCACCGGCATCATGAAGGGCACCAAGAACCTGGACGCCGCCAAGAAGCTGGCTGACTTTTCGGCAAGCCCGGCTGCAATGGCGCTGTACGAGAAGAACTTTGCCGTGGTTGCCACGCCGGGCTTCTCCAAGCCGGATCCGCTGCTGCCGGCTGACTACGAAAAGCGTCTGATCAAAAACGACTTTACGTGGGCGAGCGCCAACCGCGACCGCATCCTCGCCGAGTGGACGAAGCGCTACGACGGCAAGTCGGAGAAGAAGTAAGCGATGCAAGCTCCCGTGACTCTTGGGGGCCTGGATGCCAGCACCGACGTCGCCATTGTCGGGGCTGGCATTTTGGGCTTGGCGCATGCAGCCGCTGCCGTCAAACGCGGCCTGCGCGTGACGGTGTTCGAGCGCAGTGATATTGCCGTTGGCGCGTCCACTCGCAATTTCGGTCAGATGCTGGTGACTGGCCAGCCGCCCGGCATCATGCTGGACCTTGCGCGTGAAAGCCGCGCGCTGTATCTCGACTGGGCCGACAAGGCAGGCATCTTTGCGCGCGCCAACGGTGCGCTGCTGTTTGCCCGCAATGCTGCAGAAGAGGCCGTGCTGGACGAGTTCATGGCGACGCGCGCACCGGCCTTCGGCTACAACGTCAAGCTGTTGCGCAGCGCAGACTTGGCGAATCTTTACGATGGCCGCTTCCTGCGTCACCGCGCGGCGCTTCAGGGCTTCGATGACCTGCAGCTCTATTCGCGCGAAGCCATTCCCGCGCTGGCGTCTTGGCTTGCCACGCAAGGCGTGCGCTTCCATTTCGGTACGCTGGTGCGCCATGTGGAAGGCGGCCGGCTTGAGACCACCGCTGGCGTGTGCAATGCCGAGCGTGTGATTGTCTGCAGCGGCCATGATTACCAGACGTTGTGCGCCGACCACCTTCGCGCGCTGCAACCGCAGGTGTGCCGCTTGCAGATGCTGCGCGTCACGCCCGAAGACGGCTTCCGCCTGGAGCACGCCGTGCTAACCGGGCTGTCATGCACGCACTACGGGGCATTTGCTGATTTACCAACCGCCCGTGCGCTGGCAATGCAGATCGAACATCAGCGCCCCGAGCTGGCGCGTCACGGCATTCACCTGCTGGTCAGCCCGACGCCTTATGGCGACTGGATCATTGGTGATTCGCACGACTACGGCCAGGACGCGCGCCCGTTCAATGCCGAGTCGGTCGACAACATCATGCTCGACCTCGCGCGTGACACGTTTGGCAGCAAGCTGCGCGTGGTGGAGCGTTGGCAGGGCGTATATGGCGCCAAGTGCCATGTACCCGGCAGCGGCGCGTTCTCCATCACCCGCGTCGACGATCGCACCACCGTCGCGCTGATGCACAGCGGCATCGGCATGAGCGTCGGGCCGGCGCTGGCGCATCGGCATATGGATGCACTCGTCGACGGCACCGAACTGCCGCAATGGACGCCGCCGGCAAGCACGCCTGCAGCAATGGCTGCCTGACGGACGGAGCGTTGTTTAGCGACAAGACGCCCGCACGGTTCACGCCGCGCGGGCGTTCTTGTTTTCAGGCGGCAAAGAGTTCAACGATGGGCCAGCCGCGCGATTCGGCCACGGCTCGCAAGGTAGTGTCGGGGCTCACGGCCACCGGGTGCGAAACGGCTTCGAGCAGCGGCAGGTCGTTGCGTGAATCGCTGTAGAACACGGTGCGCGAAAAGTCCGTCATGCGCTGGCCGCGCTGTGCGAGCCACTCCGTGACGCGCACGATCTTGCCCGCGCCAAACGTGGCTGTGCCGAGCGGGTTGCCCGTGAATGCGCCATCGCTGCGGCCGTTGACCGTCTCGCCCTCCACCGCCAGCAGGTGGGGCACGTTGAACGCCGCGGCAATCGGCTCGGTCAGGTAGCGGTGCGTGGCGGTGACGATGCAGCAAAGGTCGCCGGCGCGCAGGTGCGAGTCGACCAGTTGCCGCGCACGCGGCAGCATGGCCGGCGCGATGATGTCGCGCAGGAACGTGGCACGCCAAGCGTCGAGCCGCGTGCGCGGGTGCTGGGCCAGCAGGCCGAGCGAGAAGCGCGCGTGTCGCGCAAAGTCGAGGGTGCCGTCACGGTATTCCCGCATCCAGCATTCGTTGGCTTGCTCGAAGACGCTTCGATCCACGGCACCCTGGGCGACCAGGAAGCGGCCCCATTCGTATTCGCTGTCAATGGGCAGCAGGGTGTGGTCCAGGTCGAACAGGGCAAGCGATTGCATACAGCAGGCGGGCGGGGGCGGTTGAAAAACCGCGAGGTTACGGCCCTAGCGCGTCGCGGCTGTGTCCATCGCCATAACTTTGGCGATGAACGCATCGGCCTTTTTATTGGGTGCCTGTGCAAGCCGCGGGTCCACGCAGTCAAGGAACGCGCGCACCAGCCGCGCGTCCTTGCGCTCCTTCAGGAAGTACAGGTATTCGTGGATGACCGGCGCGTTGCCGGCAAACGGCAGCACGCGCACGTCGGGCCGGCGCGGCGCTTCACGCGCGGGCACGATGCTGCAGCCCAGCCCCAGGCTGATCGCCTCGTAAATGGCTTCGCGACTGCCGATGATGCTCGTGCTGGCGGGCTCGATGCCAGCCTTGGCGAACGCGTCTTCGGTGACGCGGCGGGTGACGGAGCCGGGCTCGCGCATCAGCAGCTGGCAGCCGGCAATGTCATCCAACGTAATGTTCGGGCGCCGTGCAAGCGCGTGGTCCAGCGGCACCACCAGCACCATCGTGTCTTCGGCCAGCGTGATGCGATGCAGGCGTTCGTCATCCACCGCGTGAGACGAAACCGCCAGGTCGATACGCACCTCCGACAGCGCTTCGAGCATCTGCTGCGAGTTGCCGAATTCGATGGTGATCTCAATGGTCGGATGCCGCGCGCGAAACGCCGCCACGCTGGGCAGGATGTAGTACGGGCCCGTAGCGCCCACGCGCAGGTTGCCGGTGCGCAGATCGCCGGCATTGCGCAGGAGAAAATCGACGTCACCTTCCTGCTGCGCCAGGCGCTCGACGATGGGCATAAGGCTCACACCAAGGTCGGACAGGTCCAGCCGGCTGCCGCGGCGGTGGAACAACTCCACGCCATACATCTCTTCCAGCTGGCGGATGCGTCCGGTCACGGTCGGCTGCGACAGGCGCAGGTGCTTGGCAGCGGAGGTAACGCTGCCCTGGCGCGCCACCTCGAAGAACGACATCAGTAGATCGCCCAGCATGGTTGTGTTTCCCTGATATGTCTTTTTGATCGTCAGGTGCACAGTCTAGGCAGCGTTTGTGACGCTACATACTGTGAAACCTTACGGTCAGCCAAGGCCGCAGACGCTGGCGGCCGGCAACTGCCATGCGCGTGTCAACGTGGTGTGCGTCGATTGCAAAGTGGCAGGGCATTGCGAAGAGGGCGCCGGGCGCACATCGTGCTACCGTATGAACCTATGCGCGCAACAGAGGAGACACCATGCCGGTGCTGAAGGTCGATGTCGTCACGGCAGAAGAGCGGCTGTACGAAGGCAACGCCAAGTTTGTGGTCATCCCCGGCACCGAGGGTGAATTGGGCATCCTGCCCGGCCATGAACGTCTGCTGACGCGCATGCGCCCGGGCAGTCTCCGCGTTACACAGGAGAACGATGAAGAGGTGATTCTGTTTGTGGCCGGCGGCTTTGTCGACGTCCAGCCCGAGCAGGTCATCGTGCTGGCAGACACCGCCGTGCGCGCACACGATCTGGATGAGGCAAAGGCGCAGCAGGCCCGCAAGGCGGCTGAGGAGCTGATGCAGAACAGCAAGAGCAAGTTCGACTACGCGCGCGCGCAGGCTGAGTTGGCTGAAGCCGTGGCGCAACTGGCCGCCATCGAACGTTTGCGCAAGCGCCGCCGCTGAGCCTCTTCCGTCACAAATGGCCCCCGCTGGCCTCACACCATAACGGCGGCAATGTGTCGCCCCAGCAGGGGAGGGGTAAAGAACCGCGCCGGTTCTCCGTTTTAAAGCAGAACTATCGAATTCCCGCTGAACGTCGCCCCACAGACGTGATCGGTTCTGCCGGTTCTGCTGATGTCGCCCCTTGTTGTAATGGCCCGTGCGTTTGCGCTTGGTTGCCGCAAACACCCGAGTGCTGAGCATTCATTCGCGTTGCCCATGCGCTTGCCGCGCGCGCCCTCCAAGCCGAAGCGGTGCGCGCAAATGTTTGCGGTGGCCGCTGCGCTGCTTTGCCGCACGGCGCTGGCGCAAACAGACGTCACCGATCTGACCGCACTGCCCATCGAGCAACTCATGCAGGTGCAGGTCGTCACCGGGGCGTCCAAGTACGCGCAAGCCGCGAATGAGGCACCGGCCAATGTTTCCTTCATCACGGCGGCGGATATCAAAGCCTATGGCTGGCGCACGCTGGCCGACATCCTGGGCAGTCTCCCGGGGCTGTACACCAACTACGATCGCAACTACACCACGCTGGGCGCACGCGGCTTCTTGCGCGCGGGCGACTACGACACGCGCTTCCTGTTGCTCATTGACGGCCATCGCACCAACGATCCCATCTTCGACCAGGCGGCCGTCGGCTCCGAAGCCATTCTCAACGTCGACCTGATCGAGCGGGTGGAGTACGTGCCCGGAGCCGGGTCGGCGGTGTACGGATCGAACGCGCTGTTCGGTGTGATCAACATCATCACCAAGCGAGGCCGTGACATTGACGGCGTGCAGGCCAGCGGATCAACGGGCAGCGCCAATGCGCGGGATGCCCGAGTGACGTGGGGCAGGCGGGCCGAGAACGGCGCCGAATGGCTGCTGTCGGCCAGCGTGAACGATGCCCCGGGGCGCGACCTCTACTTTCCCGAGTTCAACCAGCCGGGCGTGAGCGATGGCGTGGCCCGCGGCATGGATTACGACCGCGCCAAGCGCCTGTTTGCCAAGGGCAGTTTTGGCGAGTTCGGGCTGACCTTCGGCTACGTCGATCGTACGAAGGGCGTGCCGACCGCGCCGTACGACCAAAGCTTCAACGACCCGCGCTCGCGCACCGTCGACACGCGGCAGATGTTCAACGGCACGTGGCAGCACGCGCTGGACGACACGACCGACGTGACGGCGCGGCTGTTCTGGGGCCGCTATGTCTCGCAGGGGGACTACGCGTACAACCCACCACCGGTCGGCATCAACCGCGATCTATTCGACACGGCGTGGTACGGCACGGAACTCAAGTTCGTGACGCGCCGCATCGAACGCCACACGCTGGTCATCGGCACGGAGCTGCAGCGCGACTACCGTGATGCGATGCGCAATTTCGATACAGCGCCATACGCCAGCTACCTGGACGACCATCGCGACAACAACCGCGTGGGCGTGTATGTGCAGGATCAATTCCTGCTCCATCGGGACTGGGTGCTGGACACGGGCCTGCGCTACGACCACACGAGTTTTGCGCCGGGCATCTTCAGCCCGCGCGTGGGCCTGATCTGGCATGCCGCCCCAACGACCACCGTCAAGGCGATCTACGGCATGGCCTATCGCGCGCCGAACGATTACGAGCTGAACTACCAGACCAGTGCGCCCGGCGGCCAACAAGTCACCAATGGGCTGTCGGCCGAACGCATACGCACGTATGAAACGGTAGTCGAGCAACAAGTTGCGGCAGGCGGCAAGGCGACCTTGTCGGTGTTTCAGAACAACGTTTCCAACCTGATCAGCCAAAGCCAAGACCCGAACACTGGGCTGCTCTTTTTCAGCAACGTAGCGCGCGTGCGCACGCGCGGCGCAGAACTCGGCTACGAGCAGAACTGGCCGGGCGGCACGCGCCTGCGCACGAGCTACAGCTTCCAGCGTTCCGAAGATGTCGATACCGGCCAGACGTTGAGCAACTCGCCGCGTCACATGCTCAAGGTCAACGCCACCGCTCCTGTATGGCGCAGCGACTGGCGTGCCGGGATCGAGGCGAAGTACATCAGCAACCGGCTGACGACAGCCGGCCAGGTGGGCGGTTACTGGATCGCCAACCTGACCTTGCTGGCGGCACGGTTGGCGCCCAACCTGGAGATGTCGACCAGTATCTACAACCTGTTCGATCGGCGCTATGCGGATCCAGCGGGGCCGGAGTTGCCGCAGCCGTCCGTCGAGCAGGATGGCCGTGCCTTTCGCGTGAAATTCACCTACACCTTCCGATGAAAGCCCCGCACGGCATCGTCCGACGCGCCCAATGGCGACGACCGCGCAGGTTATGCGCGGTGCTGGGCGCTGTGCTGGCAGGTGTGGCATGGATGGGTGCCACGCACGCACAGATGCAGGCCAGCGAGGTGCAGGTCAAGGCGGCGTTCATCTATAACTTTGCGCTGTTCACCAACTGGCCGGCTGATGTCATGCAGGCCGACGCGCCAATGGTGGTGTGCGTGACCGCCCAACATCCGTTGCAGGCGGCCTTGGAAAAACTGACAGGAAAACCCGTGCGCGGACACCGCCTGGAAATCCGAAAGATCAACGATGGCACCGTTGCCGGCTGCCATGTCCTGGTGTTTGACGCGCGCGCCCAGAACGGCGTGCGCCTCGACCCGGGCACGCCGGTGCTGACGGTGTCCGACAGCCCAAAGAGCGAGCGCGTGGCCGGCAACCCCGAACCGATGATCGCGTTGACGCTGCATGACGATCGCGTGGTTTTCGACATCGATGCAGTGGCCGCGCGGCAGGCCCGTCTGCAGCTCAGCTCGCAACTGCTGCGCCTGGCTAGGACCGTGCAATGAGCCTGTCGATTACGACTCCTCGGCCCCGCCTGGGGCACTCCATGGTGCGGGCCAACATGGCCGGTGCCGGCGCGGCGCTGACCATCGCCGGCTTCCTGCTCATCGTGTTCCAGTTCATCGCGCTGCATGCGGCGCTGGTGCGCGACGTGCATGTGCAGGCGCGCATCGTGGGCGCCAACAGCGTGGCCGCGCTGCTCTTCAATGACCGTCGTGCCGCAGAAGAAACCCTGGCCGCGCTGGAGGCCTCGCCGCCGTTGCGTGCGGCCGGTATTTTCAGTGCGCTGCGCAAGCCGTTGGCGCTGTATCAGCACCACGATGCCGCGCCGGTGCGCGCGCCCGATGCCGCCATGCTGCGCGAGTCGGATGTGTCCACGCTCACCACGCTGGAGGTGGTGGAGCCGGTGGAGTCCGAACGCCGCGTGATCGGCTATGTGGTGGTGCGCTCCAGCCTGACCGAGCTGTACATGCAACTGCTCGGCTATGCCGTGCTGACGGTGTCGGTGGGCATCGGCGCGATGGGTCTGGCGTATCTCGTGATTGCCCGCATGCGCCGTGCGGTGCTGCAGGCAGAGGCGCATCTGGACTACCTCGCCCACATCGATTCCGTCACGGAACTGCCGAACCGGCATGCCTTCAACGAGCGCCTGCAGGTGTCGCTCAAGCGCGCGGGTCAGGCGGGTGCAGTGGGGCTGCTTCTGCTGGATCTGGACAATTTCAAGGTCGTCAACGACACGCTGGGCCACAACAACGGCGACCGCCTGCTGCGCCAGGTTGCGCGGCGGCTGAACGACGTGATCGACCAAGCCAACCTGCGTGCCGTGCTGTGCCGCATCGGCGGGGACGAATTTGCGGTGATCGCCGAGCTGTCTGGCCGTGCGCAGATTGCCGACACGGAAGCGGCAACGCTGGCCGATGGCTTGGCCAAACGCATTCTTGCCGCGTTGGCGGCGCCGTTCGCGCTCGACCTGCATCAGATCTACGTGACGGCGAGCGTGGGCGTGAGCCTGTATCCGCATGACGCACGCGACGTGCAGGTACTCACGCGCAACGCCGACACGGCGATGTACCACGCCAAAAACCACGGCAAGAACGCAGCCGCGAGCTTCACGTCGGAGATGGACCAGCAGGCGCGCCGCCGCCTGCGCGTGGAAGCCGATCTGCGCCGCGCGCTCGATCGCGAGGAACTGCTGCTGGCCTACCAGCCACAGGTGCGCCTGCGGACCGAAGACGCGCACGACGCGGTGCTCTCCAAGGCAAACGTCTATGGCGTGGAAGCACTGGTGCGCTGGCGCCATCCGGAGATCGGCCTGATCGGGCCCGGCGAGTTCATCGCCGTGGCGGAAGAAACCGGCCTGATCGTGCCGCTCGGCCTATGGGTGCTGCGCACCGCGTGCCAGCAGGCTGTGCGCTGGATGCGCGAAGACGGCGTCACGCTGCGGGTGGCCGTCAACCTGTCGGCGCGGCAGACGCGCGACCCGGCCCTCGTGGAAAACGTCATGGACGTGCTGCGCGAAACCGGCATGCCGCCGAATCAGCTCGAACTCGAAATTACGGAGAGCGTGCTGATGGAAGACATCGAGGCCAACATCGCGCTGCTCGAATCCCTGCACGCGGCCGGCATCAGCCTGTCGATTGACGATTTCGGCACCGGGTATTCGTCGCTGGCGTATCTGCAGCGTTTCCCGATCCAGAAGCTCAAGATCGACCGCAGCTTCGTGCAGCGCATGCCCGGCGACGGTGAAGCCATTGCCGGCGCGGTGATCGCCATGGCGCATAGCCTGCGCATGCAAGTGGTGGCCGAAGGCGTGGAAGACCCCGAGCAGCTCGCATTGCTGCGCAACGCCGGATGCGACCTGGGGCAGGGCTATCTGTTCTCGCGCCCGCAGCACGCCGACGCGCTGATGGCGTGGCTCAACCGGCTGGACAACGTTTCGGACAGCGACATCGCTGCGGACGCCGAGGACGATGCAGTGCCGAGCGGGTCGTTGCCGTCGTCGTTGGCGGGGTAACCGTCATGCACGTTCAAGCAGCCGCCCGCCGCGCCGCGCGTGTCGCCCCGGCCGTCAGCACCACCACCGCCGCCAGGATGATGCCCGTGGCGCCCAGCGTTTGCGGCGCGACGACTTCATCTGCAAGCCATGCGCCCATCAACAGGGCGATGGGCGGGTTCACATACACATAGCTTGTCGCCATGACGGTGGACACGCGCTCCACCAGCGCCATGTAGGCGGTGAATGCGATGGCCGAGCCGAATACCACGAGGTAGCCCCATGCGAGCGCGGCATGCATGCCGATGTGCTTCGGCCACACTTCGCCCGTGATCAGGCTGAGCAGTACGAGCGCCACGCCGCCAAAAGCCATCTCCAATACGAACGCCGTCATGCCCTTGGGCATGTCGATGCGCTTGGAGAGTTGCGAGCCGAACGACCATGACGCAATGGCGGTGGTCAGCGCCAGCACGCCGACTGTGCTGGCCTGGAACTCCGCCCCGCGAAACAGCACCGCAATCCCGATGCTGCCCAGCGCGATGGCGCCAATCTCATAGGCACGCAGGCGGCCGCCGGCCAGCAGCGTCCACAGCGTGGAGAACAGCGGCATCGACGCGATCATCACCGTGGTCGCACCCGACGAGATGGTCTGCTCGGCCACCGCCGTCATGCCCATGCCGCCCACCAGCATGAAGGCGCCGATCAATGCGCAGTTGCGGACCTGGCGCACGGTCGGTCGATCTTCGGGCTGCTTGCGCTGGCGCAGGATGACCAGCGGAGCGAGCAGCAACGCTGCAGCCAGAAAGCGCGAGCCCATCATCAGGAAGGGCGGTAGATCGGTCAGCGCAAAGCGGATGGCGAGATACGTTGTGCCCCACACCACGTAGGTGATGAGCAGGCACAGGGCGATGAAGGGGGACATGACGGGACCTCTGCGAGGAAGTCCCGATGCTACTCAACGCCGGCTCATGCGCAAAACGAGTTTTGTTATCGCTCGTTGTGAGCGGTGTTAGCAAGCAAGTGAGCTGAGGCGTATGCGAGGTTTGAGACCTCAATCGCCGTGTTCCGAACCTCGCAATCGGGGTTACGAACCCGGCGTGCCGAGTGTTGAACCCCATGCATGGCGTTCAGAACCTCAATGTCGGCGTTCGAACTACGAGATATCGAGGTTCCGAACGCCACCCGTCACGTTCCGAACGCCAACGGTGGAGTTCGGAACCTCAAGCGCGGCGTCCGGAACCTCAAGCGTGGAGTGTTGGAACCCCAAGTGTCGAGTTCAGAACGCCAAGCCTGACGTTCCGAACCTTGGTGGCCCTTCAGATGACCCGGAACCCGTGCGTGCCATCGCGCCGCAACTGCTCCACCAGACCGAACTCCCAGTCGAGATACCCCTGCATCGCCGTGCGGGGTGCGCTCGTGCCCTCATACGGGCGGCGGTAGCGGTCGATGCGGGGGGAGGCCAGGCGGGTCTCGCCGGTTTCAACGGGCAGGCCGGCGGCCACCCACGCTGCGGTGCCTCCGTCCAGCACCCACACCTCGGCCTGCGTCAGATTGGCAAGGTCGGCGGCGGCAAAGCGGGCGAGCTGGCTGGAGCCGCACGTCAGCACGTAGCGGCGTGCTGCGGGGATGCGCGCAAGCGCCGCGGGCAAATCCGAGCGCACGGCAAACCACGCGCCCGGAATATGCCGCGCAACGTAATTGGCGCTGCGTGTGACGTCGATGACGGCGGTGTCGCCCGCTTCCAGCCAGCCGGCCAGGGCGCGGGCGTCGACCGTGCGCGCGGCGGGAGGCTGGGGAGCGGGTGTCTGCCATGTACCGGTGACGCTGCGCTCGCTCGCGTCGACCGGATCGACGACATAGACCTCCCAGCCCATTTGCGCGAGCCACGAGGCGGACATGTCGGCGCGCACGCCGTCGTCATCGGCCAGGACGATGCGGGCGCCGCGCACGGCGGCGGTGTGGTCGGTTTCCTGCACGAGCTGGCCCCCGGGCGCGCTCGCAAAGCCGGGCAGATGGCCGGCGGCATATTCCTCGGGCGTGCGGACGTCGAGCTTGTAGACCGTGCGGTCCGGCGCCTCCAATTTGGCAACGTCAGCCAACGCAATGCGCGGCACATTGGCACGCTCGGCCACGGCGCGTGCATCGGCCTGGGCTTGCGCGCGTGTTTCGGCGGACACGTCCAGCGGGTGACGGCGGCTGGCGCCATGGTCCAGCACCTGATCGGCCAGCAGCCAGCCGATGGTGCCGTTGCGCAGAGCCGCCACCGGGTTGGGAATACCGGCATTCACGAGCGATTGCGTGCCGATGATGCTGCGCGTGCGACCCGCGCAATTGACGATGACCTGCGTGCTCGGGTCGGGCGCCAGCTCGCGGATGCGCAGCACCAGCTCTGCACCCGGCACGCTCGTCGCCGTGGGGATGCTCATGGTCTGAAATTCTTCATAGCGACGCGCATCGACGATGACCACGTCGCGCTTGGCGTCGAGCAGCGCTTTGACCTCCTGCGCGCTGAACGACGGCGTATGGCGGTGCGCCTCCACGTATTCGCCGAAGGCCTTGCTCGGGACATTCACGTCTTGGAACACCTCGCCGCCGGCGGCGCGCCAGCCATCGAGGCCGCCTTCGAGCAGGTACACGCGCGTATAGCCGAGTTCGGCCAGCTTGGCGGCCGCTTGCGGGGCGAGGTCCACGCCATCGTGCACGCCGTACAGCACGATCAAGGTATCGCGGCGCGGAATGCGCGACCACGCTTCCAGCTCCAGCCGGGAGAGCGGAAGGTTGGCTGCCCACAGCGGATGCGCCTGGGCGTACGGGTCCTCTTCCCGCACGTCGAGCAGCGCGATCTCCTTGCGGGCCAGCAGGGCGGCGCGCACGTCGGCATACGCGAGCGTCGGGACATGGGTTTCGGCCAGCGGTGCGGCGACCAGCGATTCGATGGCGTCGATAGGGCTGCTCATGGTGCGGGCGTGTCCTTGGAGCGGTCCCAGAGATTGGGCAGGTGGGTATTCGAATAACCGGAGACGAAAGGCTTGCGCTCGCCGTCTTCCGTATAGACGGAGCGGTGGATGCCGCCGATGTTGCCGCCGTACACGTGGATGCTGATCGAGGTGCGATCGTCAAAGGCGTTGTGCACGCGGTGGATGTCGCCAATGCGCGGGGAAACGCGCTCCACAGCGCCGGGCTCCAGGCGGATGGCGGGTCCGTCCGGTTGGGGTTTGCCTTGTGCGTCGAGTTTGAACGGTTGCGAGTATTCAGCGCCGCGCAGCATGCCGATCAGGCCCCACGTGGTGTGGTCGTGAATGGGTGTGCGCTGGCCCGGGCCCCAGACAAAGCTGACGATGGAAAAGCGCTCGCCCGAATCGGCATGCAGCAGGAACTGCTGGAAGTGCTCGGGGTGCGGCTGCGCGTATTCAGCGGGTAGCCAGTCGTCGTGGGATACAAGCGCACCGAGCAGGGCACCGGCGCCCGAGAGGATTTCGGCTTCGGTCGGCTGCTGATCCAGCAGGCGCGACAGCGCGGTCACGAAATCACGCAGCGGCGCGATGGACCGGGTTTGTGTGGCTGCCGCAGCGGACACGGCAGCGCGGGCAGGCGTGCTCATCGGCAAGTTCCTGATGTGGGGTTCTGCGCATCTTGCTGGACTTGGGCGGAGGCGTCTACAGAAACCCCAAGTGCCGTGCGGCCGACTGAGGCCAGCGCGGAGTTGTCGTGCAGAGCGTGGATTCGACTGCACAGCACGTCGCAATCGTGTCGATGCTGATCAACGGGGCGATTGATGCATGGTCAAAGGGGCAGGCCGTATTGCCGCCCGCGGCGGCTTCCACCTTTGACGCGCGGGCTTCCGCTTGGGGCCTAGCGGGCGTTGCCCGAATGGGATTCCGCGCTCGGTCGCGAGCCGCCATGCGGGCCGGCAGTACCCGGCGCTTCCGCGACGTTCTTAGGCAGGTTGGTGGCTGGAGTTGTGGCGCCCGGGGCGTTGTTGCCGCCCTTGCCAAAGCGTGCCGCCAAGCGGTCCTGCACTTCGGTCAACTGGGCTTGCTCTTGCGCTTTTTGTGCGCGTTCCGTCTCGGCCTGCTTGGCTGCGGCGGCTTGTTCGGCCGGCGTAGGCGGCGGAAGTTTGCCGTGGGCGGGGTGCGGTAGCGCCACCACGGTCAAGCTGATGGCCATCGCGGCGGGCCACATGGCGGAATGTCGGATGTTTTGGCGTGTTTGCGGCATGGCACTCTCCTGGTCGGGACCGCCATGGTTCAGCAAGTGCGGTGCCGCGCCAGTTCAGCGCCCCTCGGCAAGCGAGTTGTGCAACACCGTCTTGAGCAGGTTGAACACCGGGTTGTCGTTGTCTTTCCGATAGGCCATCCAGAGTTCGACCGGCTTGGCCGGCGTGGTGCGCACCGGGCGGTAGACGACGCCCTCGAAGTGCAGCATGGCCGCCGCCGCCGGGATGAGCGCCACGCCAATGCCTGCACGCACCAGCGCCAGCATCGAGTGGATCTGGCTGACGTATTCAACGATGTCGGGCAACACCTCGGCACGCTCGAACAGGCTGCTCACCATCTGGTGGAAATAGCGCGCCTCGTATGGCGAATACATGAGCAGCGGTTGGCCCTCGCAATCGCGCAGGCTGGGGCGTTGCGGCCAGCTGTCGGCTACCGCTTCCGGCAGGGCGATCACGAGCGCTTCCTGCGAGCACGGCACGGCAATCAGTTCGCCGTGCTCCACCGGCGGGCGCAGCAGGCCGACGTCGATTTCGCGCGCATCCAGCGCAGAGAGTTGCGCACCGCTCACCATCTCCTTGAGCGTCAATCGCACGCCCGGTGAAGCCGCCCGCACGGCGCTCACCAGCGAAGGCAACTTCCCGTAGCCGACCGACGCGGTAAAGCCGATCGCCAACTGCCCGGCAGCGCCTGTGGCCACGCGCCGCGCCGTGGCCGCTGCTTCATCGGCCAGGCGCAGGATGCGCGACGCATCGGGCAGAAAACTGCGGCCCGCGGCCGTCAGCTTGACCGAGCGGCTGTTGCGCTCCAGCAGCTCTGTGCCGACCTGGTGTTCGAGCAGGCGCACCTGGCGCGACAGCGGCGGCTGCGTCATGTGCAGGCGTTCTGCCGCCCGCCCGAAATGCAGTTCTTCGGCCACGGCGACAAAGCAGCGGAGTTGGCTGAGTTCAAACATCGATTCAAAACCTGTATGGATTGAGTCAGTGCTTATCTTGGATGGGAAAGATCGCCGGTGCAAGAATCGGCTCGCCCCTTCGGCTTGAAGGGCCAATAACAACCATCAGGAGACAAGCATGTCCATGAAAAGCGCGGAAGTTGGCCGTCGCAGGTTTCTTAAGAACGCGGCAGGCGCAGGCCTTGCAGCGGCCAGCGGCTTGGCCGGCGCGCAGAAGATCGAAGGTTTCAAGCCGAACGCGCGCTACCCCGACGTTGCGGTGGAAGTGCTGGACCCGAGCTTTCTGAAATACCGGCTCTACAGCAGCTCGGTAGAGCAGCTTGCCACGGGCATGCGCTGGGCCGAAGGGCCCGTCTACTTTCCCGCCGGACGTTACCTGCTGGTGAGCGACATTCCGAACAACCGCATCATGAAATACGACGAGACGAACGGTGCGTTCAGCGTGTTCCGTGAGCCGTCGAACTACGCCAACGGCAATACGCGCGACCGGCAAGGGCGCCTCGTCACGTGCGAGCACTCGGTTACGCGGCGCATCACGCGCACCGAATTCAACGGCAGCATCACCGTGCTGGCCGATCAATACCAGGGCAAGCGGCTGAACGCGCCCAACGACATCGTCGTCAAGTCCGACGACAGCATCTGGTTCACGGACCCGACGTTCGGCATCAACGGCAACTGGGAGGGCTTCAAGGCGCAGCCGGAACAGGCCACCACCAACGTCTACCGGATCGATCCGAACGGCAGCATCCGCGCAATCATCACCGACCTCGTCAACCCGAACGGCCTGGCGTTTTCGCCCGACGAGAAGAAGCTCTACGTGGTCGAGTGGAAGGGCACGCCGTCGCGCAGCATCTGGAGCTACGACATTGCGCCCGACGGCACGGCGTCCAACAAGACCAAGCTGATCGACGCCAACGGCGCGGGCGCGCTGGATGGCTTTCGCGTCGACAAGGATGGCAACCTCTGGTGCGGCTGGGGCTCGGACGGGCGCCTGGGAGTCAATTCCGCCGACTACGACGGCGTGAAAATCTTCAATGCGCACGGCAAGCCGATCGGGTTCATCCACCTGCCGGAACGCTGCCCCAACCTGACCTTCGGCGGCCCGAAGAACAACCGCCTGTACATGGCGAGTTCCCACTCCCTGTATGCCCTTTACGTGGAGGCGGAGGGCGCGGTGTGACGCGGCACTGACCAAACGCGGCCGTGCCGTCACGTGCGGCCGCAGCAAGGGAATTGCTCACCTAGGGAAGACCCTGT
This sequence comes from Ralstonia sp. VS2407, assembly GCF_052950655.1. Taxonomy (NCBI): domain Bacteria; kingdom Pseudomonadati; phylum Pseudomonadota; class Betaproteobacteria; order Burkholderiales; family Burkholderiaceae; genus Ralstonia; species Ralstonia sp. VS2407. The sequence goes on along the minus strand of NZ_JBRFVG010000002.1, from coordinate 517,928 downwards.
ATCAATACAAGTTTTGTATTAATCGAGTCAGCAGTTGGCTTGGACTTGAATCGATGCGGGTGCAAAAATTCGCTCATCAACAACACGCATTCATCGCGAGCGAGACATGTCCCGATACAGCCCCAAAGAATTCGCCCAACAGATCGGCTCCGGCCTGCTGTCCTTCCCGGTCACGCACTTCAAGGCGTCGGACCTGTCGTTCGACGAGGCAGCGTATCGCGCCAACCTGAACTGGCTGTTCAGCCACGATGCCGCCGGCCTGTTTGCCGCGGGTGGCACGGGTGAATTCTTCTCGCTCACCGCGGCTGAAACCGACCGCGTGGTGCGCGCTGCCGTGGCGGAAACCGGCGGCAAGATTCCGGTGATCGCCCCGGCAGGCCGCGGCACGGCCGAGTCGATCGAATACTGCAAGGCCGCTGAAGCGGCCGGCGCCGACGGCATCCTGCTGCTGCCGCCGTACCTGACCGAAGCCTCTGCCGATGGCGTGGCAGCGCACGTGGAGCAGGTCTGCAACTCGACGAAGCTGGGCGTGATCGTCTACAACCGCGCCAACCAGATCCTGGACGAAAACCACCTCGAACGCCTGGCCGACCGTTGCCCGAACCTGGTTGGTTTCAAGGACGGCGTGGGCGACCTGGAACTGATGACCCGCATCTACGCCCGCCTGGGCGACCGCTTTACCTACGTTGGTGGCCTGCCGACCGCTGAAACCTTTGCTCTGCCGTACCTGACGATGGGTGTGTCGACGTATTCGTCGGCCATCTTCAACTTCGTGCCGGAGTTCGCGCTAGAGTTCTACGCCGCCGTGCGAGCGTTCGACAATGCCAAGGTCTACAAGATGCTCAACGAATTCGTGCTGCCGTACATCCAGCTGCGCAATCGCAAGCGCGGCTATGCGGTGTCGATCGTCAAGGCCGGTATGAAGGTCATTGGCCGTGATGCAGGTCCGGTCCGTGCCCCTTTGACCGACCTGACCGATGCCGAGACGGCAGAACTGTCTGCGTTGGTGTCGCGCATTGCCGAAGTCGAAAAGCTGGCGGCCTGAGCGCAACCGAAAACACAAGGAATCGAAATGCAATTGAGCGGCGAACTGTTGTTGGGTGCCACCCGCGTCGCGGGTGGTGCCGGCAAGGTTCGCGCCATGAACCCCGCCACCGGGGAATGGCTCGAACCTGAATTCACCCTGGCCTCCAAGGCCGATGCCGCGCGTGCTGCTGAACTGGCCGCCGCGGCTTTTGACGTTTACCGCGAGACCGCGCCGGAAACCCGCGCCGCCTTCCTGGAAGCCATCGCCAGCCAGATCGAAGCGCTGGGCGATGCGCTGATCGAACGCGCGATGGCCGAATCGGCACTGCCGCGTCCGCGCCTGGAAGGCGAGCGTGGCCGCACGTGCAACCAACTGCGCCTGTTCGCAAGCGTGGTGCGTGCCGGCGATGCGGTGGGCGCGCGCCTTGATTCGGCCCTGCCGGAGCGCAAGCCGCTGCCGCGCTCGGACCTGCGCATGCGCCGCATTGCGCTGGGCCCGGTGGCGGTGTTTGGTGCGAGCAACTTCCCGCTGGCGTTCTCCGTGGCGGGTGGTGATACCGCGTCGGCGCTGGCTGCGGGTTGCCCGGTGGTCGTGAAGGCGCATCCGGCGCACCCGGGTACGTCCGAACTGGTGGGTCGCGCCATTCAGGCTGCGGTTGCCCAGTGCGGGCTGCCGGAGGGCGTGTTCTCGCTCATCCTGGCGGATAACGATGCGGCTGGCGCACTGGTGGCAGATCCGCGTATCCAGGCAGTTGGCTTTACGGGCTCGCGCGCCGGCGGCCAGGCGCTGTTGCGCATTGCGCAGGCCCGTCCGCAGCCGATTCCGGTGTACGGCGAACTGAGCGCCATCAACCCAGTCTTCCTGCTGCCCGATGCTCTGGCCAAGCGCGCCGCTGCGCTGGGCCAGCAATACGTGGCGTCGCTCACGATGGGCGCGGGCCAGTTCTGTACGAACCCGGGCCTGCTGCTCGCCATCGATGGGCCGGAACTCGATGCCTTTGAAGCTGCCGCCGCTGCCGCCATGGGCGACGTGGCTGCGCAGCCGATGCTCACGGCCGGCATCCACACCGCTTACACGCGCGGTGTCGACAAGCTGGCCGCCGAGGCCAACGTGCGGTGCGTCGCACGCGGGCAAGAAAGCGACCAACCCAACCGCGGGCAAGCCGGCTTCTACATCACCGATGCGAAGAGCTTCCAGGCGCAGCCGGCGCTGCACGACGAGATCTTCGGCGCGACCGGCCTGGTCGTGCGTTGCCGCGACGCAGAGGAGCTGCGCACGCTGGCCGAATCGCTCGAAGGCCAGTTGACCGCCACGTTGCATCTGGACGCCGGCGACACAGCCATCGCGCGTTCGTTGCTGCCGATTCTGGAACGCAAGGCGGGCCGCATTCTGGCCAACGGCTGGCCGACCGGCGTCGAGGTGTGCCACGCCATGGTGCACGGCGGCCCCTGGCCGGCAACCACGGATGCACGCACGACTTCGGTCGGCACGGCGGCCATCGAGCGTTTCCTGCGCCCGGTGTGCTACCAGGACCTGCCGGCCGAACTGCTGCCCGAGGCCCTGCAGGACGCCAATCCGCTCAAGCTGCGCCGCTTGGTGGATGGAAGCTGGGCCTGAAGCCGTAACAGTCGAATAGCAAAAACAACACGCCGGGCCGAACAGGACCCGGCAACTTGAACCGACCGGCACGACGGGTGCCGGCTTAAGGAGGAGACGATGGACATCAAAGCCCCTGCAGTGGGAGCACAGGCCGTTCCGCGCGCTGAGCGCATGAGCCGCGTGCGTTTCGTGATCCTCGCGATGCTGTTCATCGTGACGACCATCAACTACGCCGATCGGGCGACCATCTCCATTGCCGGCTCGGCCATGCAGAAGGAACTCGGCATCGATGCCGTGTCGCTTGGCTATATTTTCTCGGCGTTCGGGTGGGCCTACGTGATTGCCCAGATTCCGGGCGGCTGGCTGCTTGACCGCTTCGGTTCCAAGCGCGTGTACACGTTCAGCATTCTGCTGTGGTCGCTGTTCACACTGGCGCAGGGCGCGATCGGCTTCTTTACCGGCGCCACCGCCATCATCATGGTGTTCTGCCTGCGCTTCCTGGTAGGGGCGGCAGAGGCGCCGTCCTTCCCGGCGAATAGCCGTATCGTGGCAGCCTGGTTTCCGGCCAATGAGCGCGGCACCGCAGCGGCCATCTTCAACTCTGCGCAATATGCCGCCACGGTGGTGTTTGCCCCGCTGATGGCCTGGCTGGTGCACGCGTTCGGCTGGCATCACGTGTTTATCGTGATGGGCGTGATCGGCATCGTCATGGCGGTCGTGTGGAAGGCATTCGTGCACGAACCGAAGGACCACCCGGGCGTCAACCGCGCCGAAATCGAGTACATCGAAGCCGGGGGCGGCCTGGTCAACATGGACCGCGCGGGCGTGGCCAAGGCCGAGGGGCCGAAGCTCGGCTACGTGAAGCAGCTCCTGCAGAACCGCATGCTGATGGGTGTGTACATCGCGCAGTACTGCATCAATGCGCTCACGTACTTCTTCATCACGTGGTTTCCGGTGTATCTGGTGCAGGCGCGCGGGATGTCGATCCTGAAGGCGGGCATCGTCGCGTCGATTCCCGCGGTGTGCGGTTTCCTGGGCGGCATTCTGGGCGGAATCATCTCTGACGCGCTGCTTCGCCGTGGTGCTTCACTGTCGGTGGCGCGCAAGGTGCCCATCGTGCTGGGCATGCTGCTCTCCATGACCATGGTGATCTGCAACTACGTCGACGCGCAGGCCATCGTGGTGGCGGTAATGGCGCTGTCGTTCTTCGGCAAGGGCCTCGGGGCACTGGGCTGGGCCGTGAACTCGGATACGGCGCCCAAGCAGATCGCCGGCTTGTCGGGCGCGCTGATGAACACGTTCGGCAACCTGTCGAGCATCACCACGCCCATCGCCATCGGTTACATCGTCAACACCACGGGTTCGTTCAACGGTGCGCTGGTGTACGTCGGTATCCACGCGGCGGTTGCCATCGTCTGCTACCTGTTCATGGTGGGCGAGATCAAGCGTGTGGAACTCAAGCCGCTGTAAGCCAGAGGAGCCTTGCAAGTGACGTTGCAATCGATCGAGTCCAGTGCACGCACGCACACTCCGCGTGTGACGGAGATGCAGGTGATCCCGGTCGCAGGCCGCGACAGCATGCTGCTGAACCTGTGCGGCGCGCATGCTCCGTTCTTTACGCGCAATCTCGTCATCCTGAAGGACAACGCCGGGCGTACCGGCGTGGGCGAGGTGCCTGGCGGGGAGGGCATCCGTCTGGCGCTGGAGCGCGTGATTCCGCTGGTGGTTGGTCAATCGATCGGTCGTACCAACGGTGTGCTGAACAGCATTCGCCGGGCGCTGGCCGGTGGCGGCAATGCCGCGCATCAGGCGACGGTGCACCAGGTGACCTCCGCTTCGGAAGCCGCCGTGCTGCGCCAGCCGCACGAGATCAACCTGCGCATGGACAACGTCATCACGGCGGTGGAAGCCGCGCTGCTCGATCTGCTTGGCCAGTTTCTGGAGGTGCCGGTGGCAGAGCTGCTAGGCGCCGGTCAGCAGCGCGATAGCGCGCCGATGCTCGCCTACCTGTTCTACGTGGGCGATCGCCGCAAGACCGATCTGCCGTACCTGGATGGCGCCAGCGGCGCCGACGACTGGCTACGCCTGCGCCACGAAGCCGCCATGTCGCCCGCCGCCATCGCCCGCCTGGCCGAAGCCGCCACCGAGCGCTACGGCTTTGCCGATTTCAAGCTCAAGGGCGGCGTGATGCGCGGCGCTGAAGAGATGGAAGCGATTGCCGCCATCAAGGCGCGCTTTCCGCAAGCCCGTGTCACGCTGGACCCGAATGGCGCATGGTCGCTGAACGAGGCGATTGCGCTGTGCAAGGGCCAAGGGCATCTGCTGGCCTATGCCGAAGACCCGTGCGGCCCCGAAGCCGGCTACTCGGGCCGTGAGGTGATGGCCGAATTCAAGCGCGCCACCGGCATCCCGACGGCCACCAACATGATTGCTACCGATTGGCGCCAGATGGGCCACGCCGTCCAGCTGCACGCGGTCGATATTCCGCTGGCCGATCCGCATTTCTGGACCATGCAAGGCTCCGTGCGTGTTGCGCAGTTGTGCGACGAGTGGGGCCTGACGTGGGGCTCGCACTCCAACAACCATTTCGACGTGTCGCTGGCGATGTTTACGCATGTGGCCGCAGCGGCGCCGGGCAACATCACGGCCATCGACACGCACTGGATCTGGCAGGAAGCCGAAGAGCGCCTGACGCGCGAGCCGCTGCGCATCCACGGCGGCCATGTGGCCGTGCCGGAGCGTCCGGGCCTCGGTATCGAAATCGACATGGACCGCGTCATGGCGGCCCATGCGCTGTACAAGACTTTGGGCCCCGGCGCGCGTGACGACGCCATGGCCATGCAATACCTCGTGCCGGGCTGGACGTACGATCCGAAACGTCCGAGCCTGGGGCGTTGAAGCAAAACCCGTTTGTATCAATCACGGAGTCTGTGATGTCTGAACCGACGCTGGCCCCCGAGGCCGGCAACGCAACTGAAAAGGCGCTGACGATCCGCGTGCACGACAGCGACAACGTCGCCATCGTCGTCAACGCACGCGGCTTGCCTGCCGGCACGGCACTGGCCGATGGCACTGTGCTTGTGGAAGGCGTTCCACAGGGCCACAAGGTGGCGCTGGTCGACCTGGCCGAAGGCGACGCGATCATCCGCTACAACGAGGTGATCGGCCATGCCGTGAAGCCGCTGCCGCGCGGTAGCTGGGTCAACGAGCATGCTGTGAAGCTGCCGTCCGCTCCCGCGCTGGATGAGCTGCCACTGGCCACGCGCCCCGATCCCAAACTCGCCAAACTCGAGGGCTACACGTTCGAGGGCTATCGCAACGCAGACGGCACGGTCGGCACGAAAAACGTGCTCGGCATCATGACGAGCGTGCAGTGCGTGGCCGGCGTGACGGACTACGTCGTTGGTCGCATCAAGCGCGAGCTGCTGCCGCGCTTCCCGAACGTTGACGATGTGGTGGCGCTGAACCACGTGTACGGCTGCGGCGTCGCCATCAATGCGCCGGCCGCTATCGTGCCGATTCGTACGCTACAGAACCTGGCACTCAACCCGAACTTTGGCGGCGAGATCATGGTGATCGGCCTGGGCTGCGAAAAGCTCGTGCCCGAACGCCTTGTGCCGGAAAGGCTCGCACCCGGCGGCCGCATTCCCATCGAAGTTGCCGGCACGGCGGATTCGCCCGTACTGCGCCTGCAGGACGAAGCCTTCGACGGCTTCATCGGCATGACCGACGCCATCATGGAGATGGCCGAGCGCCGCCTGGAACACCTGAACAAGCGCCAGCGCGAAACCTGCCCGGCATCCGACCTCGTGGTCGGGGTGCAGTGCGGGGGCAGCGATGCGTTCTCGGGGGTGACGGCCAACCCCGCCGTCGGCTTTGCGGCCGACCTGATCGTGCGTGCAGGCGGCACCGTGATGTTCTCGGAAGTCACCGAAGTGCGTGACGCCATTCACCTGCTCACGCCGCGCGCCATCGATGAAGACGTCGGCCGTGCGCTGCTGCGCGAGATGGCCTGGTACGACAACTACCTGAGCGGCGGTCAGACCGACCGCAGCGCCAACCCGTCGCCGGGCAACAAGAAGGGCGGCCTGTCGAACGTGGTGGAAAAGGCGCTGGGTTCGATCGTCAAGTCAGGCAGCACGCCCATCGTCGACGTGCTTGGCCCCGGCGAGAAGGTGCGTCGCAAGGGCCTGATCTTTGCGGCCACTCCCGCGAGTGACTTCGTGTGCGGCACGTTGCAGCTGGCCTCCGGCATGAACCTCCAGGTGTTCACCACCGGCCGCGGCACGCCGTATGGACTGGCCATGGCGCCGGTCATCAAGGTATCGACGCGCAAGGCGCTGTCCGAGCGCTGGCATGACCTGATCGATCTCGACGCTGGCCGCATCGCCACGGGCGAGGCGACCATTGCCGACATCGGCTGGGAGCTGTTCCACCTGATTCTTGACGTGGCGAGCGGACGCAAGGAAGTTTGCGCCGACAAGCTGGGCCTGCATAATGCGCTGGCTCTGTTCAATCCCGCCCCGGTGACCTGATATGACCACTGAAGTACACGTTCAACCCGACCCGCTCGCGGGGGTGACCACGCGTTGCCACCGCCTGCTGCTCACTGGCGCAGGCGGCAACCTCGGCAAGGTGCTGCGCGAGCGCCTGCCCAAGTACGCCGATTTTTTGCGCTTGTCTGATATATCAAATCTCGGCGAAGCGCGCACCGGCGAGGAGCTCGCACCGTGCGACCTGGCTGATGCAAAGGCCGTCGATGCGCTTGTTGCCGGCACGGATGCGATCGTGCATCTGGGCGGCGTGTCGGTCGAGAGGCCGTTTGAAGAGATTCTGCCGGCCAATATCGCGGGCACTTACAACCTGTACGAAGCCGCACGTCGCCATGGCGTGCGCCGCATCGTGTTCGCCAGCTCGAACCACACCATCGGTTTCTACAAGCAGGGCGAGGTGATCGACAGCACCGCGCCCACCAAGCCCGATGGCTACTACGGGCTGAGCAAGGTCTTTGGCGAGCAGCTGGCCAGCTTCTATTTCGATCGCTACGGCATCGAAACGGTGGCCATCCGCATCGGCTCTTCGTTTGCCGAAGCGAAGGACCGCCGCATGCTCGTCACCTGGCTCGGCTATGACGATCTGGAGCAACTCATCCGCCGCGCGTTGTTCGTGCCGAGCGTGGGCTTTACCGTGGTCTACGGCATGTCGAACAACCGCGACCGCTGGTGGGACAACCGCCACGCCGCGCACCTTGGCTACACACCTACGGAGACGAGCGAGATCTTCCGCGCCCAGGTCGAAGCACAACCGCCGCTGCCCGCCGATGACCCGGCTGCGCAGTACCAGGGCGGAGCGTTTGTCAAAGCCGGCCCGTTCGGAGACTGACGCAATGCACGTGAATGTAGAGCCGACAGTCGAGCGCGTTGGCAGCATGCAATGCGGTGTGGGCGAAAGCCCCATATGGCACGCCGGCGAGCAGGCGCTGTACTGGACGGATATTCCGGGCCGCAGGCTGTGGCGCTGGAACTTCTTCTCCGGCCAGACCAACAGCTGGGCGCTGCCCGAGATGGCCGGCTGTATTGCCATGACGTCCAACGGTTGGGCGATGGCCATGGAGACGGGCATTTTTCTCGCGCTACAGCCCCGCGCCGGCGCCGAGCTTGGCCCGCTGCAGCGTCTCGCCACGGTGGCGCACTCGCGTCCCGACATGCGCTTCAACGACGGCCGCTGCGACCGCCAGGGCCGTTTATGGGCCGGCACGATGGTGTTCGACACCTCGCTGGGTTTGCCGCTCGGCAAGCTGTATCGCTTTGACGCGGAGGCCGCTCGCGCAGGGCGTGTCGATGCCGTCATTGACGATCTGATCGTGCCGAACGGCCTGGCCTTCAGTCCCGATGGCAAGACGATGTACCTGTCGGATTCGCACGCAAGCCGGCAGACCATCTGGGCCTTCGACTACGACATCGACAGCGGCACGCCGCACAACCGCCGCGTCTTCATCGACATGAATGCGTACCCGGGCCGCCCCGACGGCGCCGCGGTTGACGCCGACGGTTGCTACTGGATCTGCGGCAACGATGCGGGGTTTGTGCATCGTTTCACGCCGGACGGTCGTCTCGATCGCAGCATTGCCATTCCCACGTCCAAACCTGCCATGTGCGCGTTCGGCGGGCCTGGGCTGGATACTTTGTTCGTGACGTCGATCCTGATCGGCGACGACCCGCTCTCGGGCGCCACGTTTGCAGTGCGCCCGGGCGTGACCGGATTGCCCGAACCCGTCTTGCACCTCTGAACCTGCAATACGCCCCGCACATAAGAACAAACCGGGGCTCTTAGGAGACAACACATGAAACCCATCAAAGGCTTGCGCTGGTGGATCATCGTCCTGGTACTCAGCGGACTGATCATGAACTACCTGGCCCGCAATGCGCTGGCCGTGGCGGCGCCCGAAGTGAACAAGGTGCTGAACATCAGCACGCAGCAGTACGGCTATATCGTCGCTGCATTCCAGGCGGCCTACATGGTGATGCAGCCGGTGGCGGGCTACGTGCTTGACGTGCTGGGCACCAAGCTGGGTTTTGCGCTGTTTGCAGCGGCGTGGTCGGTGGTCTGCCTGCTGCACAGTACGGCGGGAAGCTGGCTGTCGCTGGCCGCGTTCCGGGCGATGCTGGGGATGACGGAAGCGGCGGGTTTCCCGTCGGCGCTGCGGGCAACGGCAGAGTGGTTCCCGGCCAAGGAGCGGTCGATTGCAACCGGCTGGTTCAACATCGGCTCGTCCGTGGGCGCGGTTGTGGCGCCTCCGCTGGTGGTCTGGTGCATTTTGCACGGCAACTGGCGTTTTGCCTTTGCCGTGATCGGTGGGATCGGGCTGGTGTGGAGCGTGCTGTGGTTCCTGTTGTATCGCGTGCCCGCCAAGCACCATCGCCTGTCGGATGAAGAGCGTGACTACATCCGCGCAGGCCAGGAAACGCCGGATGACACCGCCAACGTGCCCAAGCCCTCATGGGGCAAGATCGTCAGCGGGCGACGGTTCTGGGGTATCGCCATTCCGCGCTTTCTGTCAGAGCCGGCGTGGCAGACGTTCAATTATTGGATTCCGCTTTATATGGCCACCGAGCGCCATATGAACCTGAAGGAAATTGCCCTGTTTGCGTGGCTGCCATTCCTGGCGGCGGACGTGGGCTGCGTGCTGGGCGGCTATCTGGCGCCATGGTTCCAGAAGCGGTTCTCGGTATCGCTTGTGACGTCGCGCAAGCTGGTGATGGTGACGGGCTGTCTGTGCATGATCGGCCCGGCTTGCATTGGTCTGGCGACGAGCCCCTACACGGCGATTGCGCTGTTCTGCGTGGGCGGCTTTGCGCACCAGACGCTCTCTGGCGCGCTCTACACGCTCACGTCCGACATGTTCGGCAAGCATGAAGTCGGCACGGCCGTGGGGCTGGCGGGCATGTCGGGCTACATGGGCGGCATGCTCTTCTCGCTGGCTGTCGGCACGCTGGCAACGACCATCGGCTACAACCCGCTGTTCGTGGCGCTGGCCGTGTTCGACATCGTGGCGGCCATCCTCGTGTGGACCATGCTCAACGACAACCAGGCGCGTCCGGTGCCGGTGCAGCCGAGCGGCACGGCAACCAGCACGGCTGCCTGAACCGCAACTGCAAAGGCCGTCGGTCAGGCGGCCCGCTGAGCAATCGTCGGGTTGAGCTTGGCCGGGCTGAGTGGGTCGAAGTCGACCCATTCCCCGTTGCGCCAGCGGCCCGCGGCTTCTTCGACATCCATCCCGCCGGTGCTCGCCAGAATGCGCGCGGCTTCAGCTTCCCGGTCGGGTGTCACGCGCACTGCAAGCAGCACGCCGGAATGGCGTGTGCGCAATGTGGCGTCGGGTGGCTGCGCAGGATTGGGCTCGTCGCGTGTTGCGAACATCGCACCCGCCAGCGAGCCGATATAGGCGCCCACCCCGGCCGCCACCACCGAGAAAAGCACGGCCACGTGCAGCGCAAGCAGCACCGCCACCCCTGCGACGGCGCCAATGGTGGCGCCAATCGCCATTCCTTTGCCCGCGCCTGCATGGGCACGCGCAGCACCCGGGTCGGCGTTGCGGTCGCCGCCAATGGGAAACGCCGCGTGCTGGCCGGATGGGTTGACGAAGAAGACGTTCACATCGTCCTCGGAAAAGCGCTGGGCGAACAGCGCACGCGCGGCGCCTTCGGCGCGTTCAAACGTGTCGAAACGGGCAGCGACGATGAGCGACATGGGGCCTCCTGAGAAACGCATTTCCCATAGCGCAAGCAAGCGGGGGGGCTGGGCCCAAAGTGGACCCAAAGTTACCTAGATCAGGTAATTGGCCGGGCAATCACTCGTCGCCATACTTGCCCACCAAGGCCCGAATCGAGGCCAATTTTCCAGCCACACGATAACGAAAACGTGGCTGCCCAGAAATCGGGGGGCAGTCGGCCGATACCGCCCGGCAATCCGGCGGTCTTTTGGTATCCCAACGGGAGGGTGTGTCATGTTCAACGGCTTTTCTGCGGTGCCGGGCGCGGTCGTGCCCTATGCGTACGACTGGCTGCTGGTGGGGCTGTCGTATCTGATCTCGGTGGCGGGGGCGTATGTGGGCTTGCGATGGTCCAGGCGCGTGCGCAACAAGAACGGTGCCATCGACATGGACAGGCTCGTGTGCGCCAGCGTAGCCCTCGGCGGCGGTGCCGTCTGGTCGATGCATTTCATCGGCATGGCGGCCTACCGGACACCGGTCCGGATCGAGTTCGATCTCTTCATGACCCTGGCGTCGCTCGTGGTGGTGATGGTGTTTGCCGCTGGCGGCCTCGTCATTGCATCGCGCACAAAGGGCAACCGCATGCGAAATGTCGCTGAGGGTGGCGTGCTGACCGGCCTGGGCGTGGCGGTGATGCACTACACCGGCATGGCCGCCGTGCACACCAACAGCAATTTCGACTGGGACATCTCCATCATGGGAGTCTCGGCCTTGATTGCAGTGCTGGTGTCGATGGTCGCGCTGTGGCTGGCAACAACCGTCAAGACACGCGGTCAGCAGTTCGGCGCGGCGCTCATCATGGGGGTGGCCGTCTGCGGCATGCATTACACGGGCATGACGGCCGGCACGATGATCTGCACGGGGCAGAGCTACTCGCCGTCGCTGTTCGCCATTGAAGGCAGCAACATCGGTTATGCGGTGTTTGCGCTGGCCGGCACCATCCTGATGATCATCCTGCTGATCGAAGCCTCGCGCAGCGCAAGCAGCGCACGCGCCACTGCATCGGGCACGCTGCGCTGAAACATGTTACGAGAACGCCCGGCCCGGTGTTTTTCGGTCGGGCGATTCTCATGGCGGTGGCGCGCACCGCTACAATCGCGGCCTGGCATTTGTAGATGGCGTTTGAAATGGTGCTTGGCTGGTTTGGCATTTCCACCGTGTGGCTGCTGCCCTTGGTTTGGCGGTATGTAACGCGCGCGCTGGCGGGGGAGCGGGATTTTCTGAAAGGCCGGGGCACCGTGCGGCTCTGGCTGGTGACGCTCGTCGCGCTGAGCGCCAGCGCCGCGCTTGAAGCCCTGACGTCTGGCGCCGACCCGCAGGACAAGGCCGGCGGTGCTGCCGGGCGCGCGGTGTCGTCGCTCTTCTCGCACATGTTGGGCTGGACGGGCGCGTTCCTGCTGATGCTGGGCGTGCTGATCTGGGTCGCGCCCATGGTGTTCGGCCGATCGTGGGGCCAAGTGTTCAACCGCCGCCGCACGGCTGATGCCGAGACGTCTGCCGAGCCAGACACCCGCCACGACGAACCCGTTGACGATGGCTTGAAACCGACCGCGCTTGGTCTTGGCGGGGCAGGGGAGGCGCGTTGGAGCGGTAATACTGGCCACACGCAGCCGGCCGTGCGTCATCGCGGCATCGAAGCCGTTTCTGCGCGGCGCCAGCCGGCGTGGCAGCCACCCCCGCGAACGCGCCCCTCGCCGCCACAGCCGGGCGAGATCTGGCCACTGATCGATGCAAAGAAGGGCACGCCCGCAGAGGCGCCCGCAAGCGCGAAGGCCGCGCCACCCGTCGCAGTGCACACTCCGCCGCAGGCGCCTCCGGCACGCCCCAAACCGCGTGCCACCATCGTCAGCAGCCCGTTCCATCAACCGCAACTGGGTCTGCAGACGCAGACGAGGGTGTCAGCACCAGCATCCGCGGCACCTGTGACGCAGACCACGCCGCCAAGCGAGCCCGTTGTGGTGGCAGAGCCTGCGGTGCCGGAGTTGGTGGAAGCGCAAGCCGCCGTTGCAGAAGCCCACATCGTCGACCTGGACGCCGTGCGTCAGGAGGCGGAAGCGCTCCTGGCCGAACTGCGCGGGCTGATGGCGCCCGCCGTAACGACGACGCCAGATCCGCAGGTTGCCGAACCGCTAGTTGAAGCTGAAGTCGTCCCCATTCTCGAAGCACTGCCCGAGGCGGTAACGCTGCCCACCACGCCGGCTATCGAGCCGGCCGCGCAGCCGGAAGCCGCACCAGCATTGCTCACGCCCAAGCCGCGCATCGTGTTGCCTGCGGTGGTGGGGGAGGTGGTGTCACGTGCGGCACCGGCAGTCGCCGCAGTACCCTTACCGGCGCCCGCTTCTGCTCATGCTCCTGTGCCGGCTCCTGTTGCACAGCGCATTGTCGATTACCGCCTGCCGGGCGCCGCATTGCTGACCGCCGCATCCTCCAGCACTGAAGCGGTCTCCGCTGAACACCTGGAGGAGACCAGCAATCTGATCGCCCAACGTCTGGCGGAGTTCAAGGTGCCGGTGACGGTCGTGGGTGCCTCGGCTGGGCCGGTCATCACGCGTTTCGAGGTCGATCCGGCGATTGGCGTGCGCGGCGCGCAAGTCGTCGGGCTGATGAAGGACCTGGCGCGTGCACTCGGCGTGACGTCCATCCGCGTGGTCGAGACCATTCCCGGCAAGACGTGCATGGGCCTGGAGTTGCCCAATGCCCGCCGCGAAATGATCCGCTTGTCGGAGGTCGTGAACGCGGCGGATTTCCAGTCGCATGCGTCGCACCTCGTGCTGGCCATGGGCAAGGACATCACCGGCAATCCGGTGGTGACAGATCTCGCACGCGCCCCGCACCTGCTCGTGGCCGGCACGACCGGCTCGGGCAAGTCGGTGGCCGTGAACGCGATGATCCTGTCGATGCTGTACAAGGCCACGCCCGACGACGTGCGCATGATCATGATCGACCCGAAGATGCTGGAACTCTCGGTGTACGAGGGCATTCCGCATCTGCTCGCGCCGGTCGTGACCGACATGAAGCAGGCCGCACACGCGCTCAACTGGTGCGTTGGCGAGATGGAAAAGCGCTACCGCCTGATGTCTGCGCTGGGCGTGCGCAACCTGGCCGGCTACAACCAGAAGATCCGCGCGGCAGAACAGGCCGGGCGCAAGGTCCCGAATCCGTTCTCGCTGACGCCTGATGCGCCCGAACCGCTCTCGACGCTGCCGCTGATCGTGGTCGTCATCGACGAACTGGCCGACCTGATGATGGTGGCCGGCAAGAAGATCGAAGAACTGATCGCGCGCCTCGCACAGAAGGCCCGTGCCGCGGGCATCCACCTGATCCTGGCGACGCAGCGGCCATCGGTGGACGTCATCACCGGCCTGATCAAGGCGAACATTCCCACGCGCGTGGCGTTCCAGGTGTCATCGAAGATCGACTCGCGCACGATTCTCGACCAGATGGGCGCCGAATCGCTGCTCGGCCAGGGTGACATGCTGTTCCTGCCGCCGGGCACGGGGTATCCGCAACGCGTGCACGGCGCGTTTGTCGCCGACGAAGAAGTGCACCGCGTGGTCGAACACTGGAAACAGTTTGGCGAGCCCGAGTACGACGAGGCCATCCTCGCCGGCGATCCGGCCGAAGCTGCTGCGAGCGGTGATTTGTTCGGTGGCGAAAGCGCAGATGCAGAAGCCGATCCGCTCTACGACGAGGCGGCGGCGTTTGTGCTCAACACGCGTCGCGCGTCGATTTCCTCCGTGCAGCGGCAACTGCGTATCGGCTACAACCGTGCCGCGCGGCTCATCGAACAGATGGAGGCGGCCGGGCTGGTGTCGCCGATGGGGCGGAATGGGCAGCGTGAGGTGCTGGCGCCGGGAGGTGGGGAGTGACAGCTGCGTGGCTACCGGCGGTTGCGACTAAGGTGCGACATATTCCAGGTACAGAACCCAATCTTCGGCGCTGACCGGGATGGCGATCGCGCGCTTTGCCGGACCAGTCACGAGCGCGCTGATGTTGTACGCCACGCTGGCCTGAGTGGAGACGCGTCGCAACGCGTCTTTCTCCGGAGCCGACAGCCATGCGCGCAGGAACGCTTCGGGAACGGGAGTCGATTCAGAAGAGCGGGGTTGGCTTTCTATCAGCGAGGCACCTGAGCGTGGCAACTTGATCGCGGCAACCAACGCCACATAGTCAGTGGGGCCGGGTACGCCAATGCCGGTGTTGTTCTCCGGCAGCGTGGCAAGCTCGAACCGCGACGCGGTAGGTGGTGTGCTCAGACGAACGTATTGCCGAAGCTCGGCGGCGTTGGTGTTGACCGGCAGCTCGGTTCGAGTGCAGCCAAAAATAGTCGCCGCCACGCAGAGTATTGCCCATCGTTGCGAGATACATCTGTGCATGCGTGCGCTTCGCGCGGCCGGTATCAACTGCATTCCGTCTGATTCACTCTTGTGTTGGCTGTGCATCAACTGCCGGGAAAAACCTCAACTCTCGGCGGTGGCACTCAACGATTGCACCCACTGTTTAAGCTGCGCCTCGCCTTCCTCATCCAACTGCCCCGACAGCACGCCATACCATTGAACAATAGCCTCGCTGGGCAGATTCGCCTTGAGAATGGGCAAGCTGTTTTCAAGGAAGCTCGGGAAGAACGGGATGCCGCGCATGTACAGGAAATGCGAATCCGTAATGCGGACGTGTGCGTAGACATCGCGCAACCAATCCAGATACGGCAATGCTTCGGCCATGTGCCCGCTCTGCGTGAGCGACGAGATGAACTGCGTGCGGGCCGCGACGCTGGACATCTCGTGCGTCTGCTCATTGACCTCGTCGAACTTCATCAGCCAGGCGTCGCCGCGCTTCAATTCGCCGCACATGACGGAGGTCGTCGCCAGCTGCAGCGCGTTATGTGCGCTGGGCTCCTGTTCGAACAACGCAAGCCAGTAAGGGAAGGCCTCGGGATAGCGGCGCATATCTGAATAGGCGAGCGCGCATAGGCGGTTGGCGTCGGCGTGGCGATTCGCGTAGGGTGCCGCGGCGGCGATGGCAGCTTCGTGCCGGCCTTGCTGGTAGGCCTCCAGGGCAGGGGCGAGTTCGGGGGCGATGTCGGGCGAGGGGTCGTCGTCTTTCGGCGATGGGGGCGGGTTGGCGACGCGGTCGTTGGCGTTTCTGCCGAATAGTTTTTTCAGTAGGCCCATAGTTTGTTCCTGAAACTGTGCAGTAGCACTAGAGTCTTGGCACACCCTGATCCGTATCCCACTGCCAGATGGTGCTGCCATAGACAGACGCGATGATCGGCATGACCTCGCCTTGGTTGAAGTGCCGGCGCGAATTGGCCGCTGCAGGCGTGAACCACCAGCCGCTGCGTGGGCAGGTATCCCCCCCGGGTGCGCGTCCCACCGGCCTCTGGCGATTTTGCGGAAGGAGATCAAGCAGTCCATCTGAGGCAGTAGCGCCTGGCACGCGGCGGATGCGGGTCCAAAGCGCTGGCGCTTCGGACGTGTTTTGTTGGCCGTCGTAACCGACTAGGGCCGTCGGGGCTTCGTCTCCGGCGCACAGAAACTGAGCGCTGGATTCATCCAAGTCGGGTAGATAGATGCCTGATTCAACGATCGTCTTGCCTGTGCTGACCTGCAACGTTGGATCCAATTCGTAGCGCGGCCAAACGGTTGGCGCATCCAACGGACCTCTGGCAGTCGCGTTGTAACCCGTGGACAAATTCGTCGCATTCCAGCCGATATGGATCGTGTGGCTAATATTGAGCGCGTATTGGTTAGCCTGATACAGAAGTTCTTCATACCGCGATGCTGCATCCGGCTGTACCTCATCAAACCAGTCCACGGAGAAATCCCGTTGTCCGCGCACATCGCCGGTTACCGCGTCTGCCGCTAGCAATGCGTCATAGTCTTGACGGGTCAATCGGATGACGCTGTCGTCCAGCATGAGTGCCGTTTGGCGGAAGTTCGGAAGTGCACGCTGTCCCCAGCCGATGTCGGGTTGTAGAGGTTGCGGCCGGCTGCGATAGTCCGGCGGCAGCTTGGTCATGAACTGGGCAAGGCAGTCCTCCACATGGTTGACCGCCGCGTGCCACGCATCGCGCATCGCGCCGAAGTACTCGACAGAGGTGTAGCGTTCGAGCAGATAGATTTCCTGCGGATAAAGCGGCGTGCTCATTTGAAACTTCGCATCGGGTGATGGGGCGGTCGATGTCGCCGTCGATGAAAGTCAGCAGCACCTGCGTGCCAGCGCGCGGCAGGTGATTGCCAAAGGGGGGGGCGACGAGCGAACAAGCGCGTTGCCGCTTTCAGGCGATAAGGCGTTTGCCGCCCGGTTACGCCCGCGCGAGCGTCCAACGAGATTTTCTTCCCTGATGCATCGGCAAGATTTCTCCGGCTTGGAGTGTGATGCTGGCTTGTAGGTCATGTTCGGCCAGCCAGCGGCCCGTTTGGGGGGCCGGCTGCCCGCTCTCAGCCCAGATGAGCGGATCGAAAGCGTCAGATGCTACAGATAGCGTTTCCTTCTCTGCTGGATCGGGTTTGAGGAAAACGTAGCCCGCTTCTTCGGCGGGGACGGTCCCGTCCTCGTAGCGTGTATCGCGCCAGAGCAGGCGCCAAGTAACACTTACCCGCAGGCTGTCATCTGCAGTTTCCTGTTTCGCTATTGGCGCAGGCGACCCGCCATGCAAATAGTTCATGCAACCAATGATAGGAAATGGCCCCGTGGGTTTCTCATTGTTGCGGAACAGACTGAACAGTGGGGGCTTTGGCGCATCCACCGGTTCCCATATGCCCGAGTAGGGAATTGTCTTGCCAGTAGGAATAAGTACCTCATCTCTAGGGGTAGGTACGTCAGGTAGGGCAGAGGGGAAATGCATCTTAGGCAGGTTTTCCCGGAACCAATCGCCGTAGATCGTGTGGGCAGGCTCATTTAGCCATTGGCTTTCGAGAATGTCGGGAGAGCACTCGCCCCAGGCATCGGACAGATCCACCAGTGCTTGATGAAACTGCGTCCAGCCAGGCGTGTTACTTTCATCGCGTTGCAGTGTTTCCCCATCCTCCATGCGGAAGAGCATCTTCTCCCAATAGGTGGGTAGGCGGTCGGCCATAGCCAGTTCGCCATTTGCATCAAACTTGAAGATGCGTTTGTCACCTTTCTTGAGACGAAGTACGGCCTCCTCGCAATGCGCCAACCCGTTGAGGATAAGTCCGTAATCTGCAGCAGGCCCTCCCGATTCTGTGGTTTGGCGGGCGCACTCTTCGGTCGCTCGAGCCCAAGCCTGATAGAAGCCGAAGATACGGTTCCATGCGGTATACGAACTAATCTGCTTCAGCCAGAAAAAAATCTGCTTGCGTTCGTGCTCGGTCGGCAGCATGACGCCGCCTTGTGTGGCTTGACTCGTGCTCATGAGGTAACGACGACTTCGTGGTTGTCTTTGAATCCCTGTCAGAAAGCCGTGGTTTGGGTGCGACATGCGATGCGGCCTGCGCTCCGGCGTAGACGAGCAGGCCCAGGTAGAGGACCCAGAGCATGGAAAAATCTCCTCAGCACTTCATTGCTGAAGAAGGCGGTCAGGAGTTCTTTGCTTCACAGCTTAGGTTCGGGCTTCACTTGGTCTTTGTCCCATTGCCAAAAAGTCGAGCCGTAATCAGATTTCACCTCCGGCATGGTCTCGCCTTGCTTAAAGAACTGACGGGAGTCGGTTGCTGCGGGCGTGAACCACCAACCCTCTTTGGGACAAGGCTCGCCAGCTGGTGTACGTGGCGGGGTGCCGTCTGATGCTGAGCTGGCATGCGAGCGGTACCAGTCCACCAAGTCCCGCGGATAAACAAGGTTGTCACGATAACTACTGTCGTCGATATCCCACAGCACAGTGACCAGTGCGGCTTCGAACGCCCAGTAACCGAAGTAAGACGTGCCGTCGGTGTGTGTGCCATGCCAATAGCACGGCTTCATGTGTTTGTACCAAGTCTCGACGAATTCCTTGACCAGCGCGGGGCGCTCTTCGGGCGCGTACACGGTGGCCCGGCCGAGTGGTCGATACGGAAGCGGATGCAGCAAAACCTTTTCGGCTTCGACGTGCTTTCCGGTCAATGCCTGTACAACATTCTCAAAAAGGATGTCACGGCCTCGGTTGAACTCGTAAGTCTTGTCTACCCAGCTCATAACCTTGGGAATCAGCGCCTCATGCCGGAGCAGCTTGCATAGGGCCAGCAGCCAGAATACGTTGACGTAGGCTTCGAGTTGGGTGATTTCAAGTGTGTCGGCTTCGTTTCGAGGAGGATCGTCCTTGCGAGGCGATATCTCATTTGCAACAAAAGTGTCAAAATCTTCAACCACTTTTGTCAGATGCGCACGTAGCTCGCTGATCGACTTGCCCGCGGTGTACTGCAAGATCAGCAGGCTGAGATTGTCGGAGGCGATCCGCCATCTGAAGCTTTCTTTGGCCTCTGGGATCAGCTCCTCGTCCACAAGAATTTTCCGTGCTCGTCGGACGCCATCCTCAAACCAATCATAGTTCGTGAGGTAGTCTTTTTCGCTCAGAAATTTCTGACGACGTACGTCTTTGAAAGCCATAGATCAATAGTTAAAGTGCGTTGCCGCCGACTGGGCTGGGTGTGCCAGTTGGCGGAGCTCCGCTATCCAGATTCATCCCTGTCGCCACGACATCAATGAAGACGTATAGCTTGCTTGAAGCACCCGCCCCAGTTGGGCCAGGCAAACATGCGAAGATCCAGCGTGCGTAGCGGTAAATGATGATTTCGTCCAGCTTCGTCTTCTGTTGCGTTACTGTCAGGCCGCTATCTTTGCGCCCCAGCGCTTGCGGGATGCGTCTCTCTGTCCATTTTGTACCCATTTGTGTGCCATCCTGAGTGCAACCCAAACGATTCTTTGCGGCTTTCTTTATGCCGTCTGTATCACCAGGGTCGAAGCTTCTTGAAATATGCTTGGCTTCCAAGACAACAAATTTTGGGTACGTAGGCGAAGTGGGCCTTTTCAGTTTGGTCGCGACGTAGTCGTAGTCCGATAGCGGGGGCTTTTTGTCCGTGGGGATAAAGACAAGCCTGCCGGGCTTTGGGATGGTTACGGTGGTGGGCATTGGCGCTGGTTGATTCAACGGCAGCTGTTTCTCGAACAGTCCATCCAAGCCCCTGCCTTTGGGTGGGTTGATCAGGCGTTTGTACTCGAGCGCGTTCTCCATTAGTACATAGCCATCATTCTCGCAAACAGCACCGTTCTTCTGGTTGTCCTCGATCTGCGCCTTGCATTCGTTGTTGGACGTGTCGGTGGCTGCGTCAGCCTGTGGCTTGGTATCCGGAATTGGAAGTTGCTTCTTGCGCTCATATTCTTCGCGCATGCGCCGCAGGTCTTCATCCTCCGTGTTCTTCTCGAACGCGTTGCTGGGGATGAGGATCAGCACAACGGCAAGCAGTACAACGGCGCCACCTTCAGCCAGCACTGCAACCAGGCCGCGTCCTGCTGCCCGTGCGGCCCCGCCTCCGGGAGGCGGCAACTCGGGTGGCGGCACAACTCGCAGCGGCGGTCGTGGCTTGGGCATGTACGGGTCATTGGCGGGTACATCCGTCATTGGCCCATTCGGCATCGGCTTGGGCTGTGCCTGGGCGAGCAGAATCGGTTCCCCATACGTTGCCGTTTGCAGTTTGGTGTCCTGCTCGCGCAGAACAGCCTTCCACGCATCAATTTCCGCCTGTGCCTTCTTTTGACCACCGGCCCAATCGAAACCCTCAACGTACTGGCGTGCGTTGCCATACGACTGGCTGTGCATGAACGATTGAACTTCCGACCACGGTTGCCCAGCGGCGACCATGTCCACGAAGATGCATGCCGAACCGTAGCTCGGCATGAATCCCGAGAAGTAGTACGCCAGTTGATCAGAGATGCGAGAGCGTTCGCCACCGCTCAGTACATAACTCAGGAAGTCTCGCGTCAGATGCAGGAAGTCATCATCTTGATGGAAGCCCTTGATGCGGGATAGCCACTGGCCTGCAATCGCCGTCCCTGCATGGGTTTGATTGATCGCTTCGGCGGGATAGAACATCGCCAGGAAGCGTTCGATCTCCGCGACCGCCATGCGCAGCGAGTCGTTCAGGTCGGGTTTGACCTGTGTAATTGGGATGGTGCGAGCGATCATGACAGCAGGCTCTTGATAAGGGCGATTGCAGAATCAGCGTCGGAAGCTGCGCCGAATCGATCATTCGGGCGCTGTGACTCGGCGGCCCATTTGCGCGCGTCCTCGCCCCACTCAACCTTGGCGTCACCCGGCGGTACGCCCTCATGACGAGCGAACCCCTTGTCGTCCACCTTCCCTGAAATAGTGGTGCCGTCACTGAAGTGCAGCTTATAAGGCGCGCCTTTCACGGGCTCAAGATCATCGTAGTGATGATTGAGTTCAATAAAGTGCGTGGGTTCACCCAGAGCGCCTATCGGCAACGCCGGCAACCCCGCCGCCTGCCCCCCCGGGCCCTCAAACGGATGCCCAGCCCCTTTAACCGACAACAACCCCGACGTCTCGAACGTCACCGCGTTCCCTTCCAGCCGGATCAACGAATCCCCACCATGCAGCACGATGTTCTGCTGCGCGAGGATCTCGACCGAATCGGCCGACGAGGTGACGGTGACGGCCTTGTCTGCCAGCACAGCCAGCGCATCGGTATGCGCCTGGATGGACACCGGCCCGCCTTCGGCAATCGCGCGGATGCCGTTGCGTTGGGCGAACAGGCTCACGCCCTTTGCAGCCGCCGCGGCGATGACATTGCCTGCGGCGAGGTGCCAGTCGGCCTGAGCGGTGCCGTGCAAATGCCGCCCCGCGTAGACAGTGGTCGTGGCTTGCGAGGCGAGCGCGATGCTCGATGGCGATTCGGTCACCAGCAGCGGCTGGCCGAACTTGTCGACGGGCTGCTGTGAATCCTGGCCATTGACGTTGCTGGGGTACTTGCCGTCCTGCGCAGGGTCGAGCGCCTTGTCGATCGGCTCGAAGGCTTCGTTGGCGGCCAGCGGCAGCGCTTGCTGGCTTGCGGCAGCATCCGACAAGCGCTGTGCGGTCTTCTGCGCGGCGGTGAGCTGCCCGCGCGCTTCGTGGGCGTCGAGCAACGTGCCGACGGCTTGTGCTCGCGCCGTGGTCGAGAGCAGCAGGCCCGCGCCTGCACGCACGACGGCCCAGGCATCGGTGCGTAGCTCCGCGCCGGTGCCGCGCCAGGTGCCGCGGTCTCCGCCCGTGGCGCCGTGCGATGTGACATAGCCGAGGTTCAGTTGGCTGTTGGCGGTGGAGCTTGCCAGGCGCGTGCGTAACTGGCCCGGGTGATCGTCAATGACCCACTGGTTGTAGCCGTCGCCGCCAAGACCCTGCGAGTGCCAGCCGGACAGCGCCTGCCCAAGCGGCGCATCGGCCGGGGCCCAGGGCAGGGCGTCTTGCGTGTTGTGCAGCTGCATGGCGATCATCGGACGGTCGATGTCGCCGTCGATGAACGTCAGTAGCACCTGCGTGCCGGCGCGCGGCAGGTGATTGCCGCCCCAGTTCGGGCCGGCGCTGGCGCTGGACACGCGCACCCAGGCGGTGACCTGCGTGCGATCGCTGCTGGACGGGTCGGAAAACGCATTGACCTCCGGCGCGCGCAGCCACGGGAAGCGCACGCGCACGCGATGGTCGCGGTCGGTGGTGAGCGGCGCACCGTCGTCGGCAATGACCACGGCAGCCTGACCCTCCGGCGCGGTCGGGCGGCGTCGATAGGGCGGCACGATGGGCGCCTCGGCCGGCACGGCGACGAACCGATTGCGGTAGCTGCCCGATTCGATCTCGGTGGTGGAGAGCAATCTTGCGATGTCGGCGCCGAGGTTGTTGGCGGCTTCGTGTTCGACTTGGAGCGTGACGAACTCGCTGTGCTTGCTGTCGAAATGCTGCGTGAGCGTAAAGCGCTGGCCGGCGCCCAACTGGCGCACGCTGCCTTGGCCCTCGTAGCGCAGGTACGCGCCTTCGTGTGCCTGCATGCGCAACTGCGCAGCGCGGCTGGCCTCTTGCGTATTCGAATATTGATACGAGCCCGAGGCTTCAAAGCGCTCCAGCGTGGGCAGCTCGCCGCCAGGGTCGCTGGCGCTGGCTTGGGCGCTGGTGGCGGCCAAGGCCTTGTAGTCCCACGAGGCGAGCGTCACTGCGTTGGTGCCCACGCTGTGCGCGTGCGAAAAACGCTCGATGGCGTCGTCGCTTTCGGTGGCGTCTACGCGGTGGAAGCGGATCTCCGGCTGCGGGCAGGCAGGCCGTTGCGCATCGTTGTCGAAGATAACGACGGTGTGGCGCGACTGGGCGCTGCCTTGCTGCTGCTTGTCTTCGCTTTGCTCGTGTTCGATGCGGAACGACAGGCCTTCCTCGGCCAGCAACCGCATCACGAAGGCATAGTCGGTTTCGCGGTATTGACAGCAGATCGAGCGCTTGGTGCACGGCTGCGTGGCCGCAACCTTGTAATGCGCGGTGGGGTATTCGCTGAAGACCTCTTCGACGATCTCGAGCGCGGTCTTGTCCTGGTAGACGAAGCAATCGCTGCGCGTGCGCAGGCGATCCAGCCACGGCACCACGCGCAGGCGGTAACGTGCGAGGCCGCCGTCGCCGCCAAGCGATGCGCAATCGGCCACATAACCGTGCCACGCGCGCCGCTTGCCGTCGGCTTGCACCAGGCGCAGCGTGACTTCCTGCGAAGCCAGCTTGGCCGTATCCAGATGCGCCGATGGGCTCAGGCAATCGATATGCAGGACGAACGAGGCCGACACCGCTTCAGTGGCGGTAAAGCGCTCCACGACGAGGTTGTCGGAAGCGAGTGCCGTCTCCAGCGTGATCTGGCGGGTCTGCTGCCCGAGCAGCGCGCCCAGGACGGCTTGTGGCACGGCGGCCGGCAGGTTGGACAAAGGCTTCATCGGAACAGCGTCGCGCTGGGGTTCGTGTTGCGGTTCAGCAGGAGGATGGGCACGCGGCCCATCGTGGCCATCACGGCAGCGAAATCGTCAGGTGCGAGAAGCGCGGCCCGAGCTTGATGACTTGCGAGTAGCCTTCCAGCGTTTCGTTGGTCTTGGTGCTTAGCGTGTGCGACAGCCCCAGGAAGCCCAGCAGCCCGATCAGCGCAAACACGGCGCCAAAAATCCACAGCGGCGTTTCGCGCTTGAGCATATGCGCAACCTTGTCGGGCAGCGGCCAGTGCGGTGCAAATGCGGCGCGCTTGCCTTTGATGGCGGAAATCTCGTCGCCCAGGCGCGCGGTCAGGTAAGCCAGCTTCTCCGGCCCTTCGAGGATGTATTTACCGCGAAAGCCCAGCAGCAGGCACATGTGGAAGACCTCCAGCGCCTGCAGGCGCGGCGCGCCGTGCGCACGCAACTCTTCAAGCTTGACGAAGAAGGTCTCGCCGGCGAGTTGCTCGCCAAACAGCACGAGCTGCAGCGGGCGGCGCTCCCAGGCCGGACGGATCGCAAAGTTGGACGACAGGATGGTTTCGTCCACCGCCGCGCAAAACGCGTACTTGGCGTCGAACACGTCTTCTGCCGACACGTTCAGGCGCTTGGCGCCACGGTCGAAATCGTCAAGGAAGGCGCGTACGCGGTTCAGGAAATCTTCTGCGCTGGCCGGCTGCTGGGCATTGCGCAACTGGAAGAGCATGAAGAAGCCGTCGTACAGCAAATCAAGCAGCGTGCGCGCGTGCGTGTTGGATTCACGTGCATCCGCGGCAGCGGCTGCCGGTGCCGAACCGCCAAACAGTGAAGGGGTGGAGGTAGCGCTCATGAAGTCACCGCGATCAGTTCAAGTTTGAGTTCCCGGATACCGGCCGGGGCATAGATGGTGAGGGTCTGCGCCTGCAGCATGCGTTCGTACAGCATGCCGCGCGCTTCCACGGCGAAGTAGCACGCGCCCGGGCGCACCGGAATGGCAGGCGGCACCTGCGGCGTGTACGTGAGCGGCACGCCGGGCATGGACGACAACACGAGCTTTTCCACATCGTCGGGTGCGCCGACCTTGAAGCGCGCCGGAATGGCTTCCACCAGCTCGGCTGCGGGCATGTCTGCCGACACCGACAGATAGAAGCTGGTCTGATCGTCGATCTTGCCGGAGTCGATGCGGCCAAGGTGGAACGACGGGCGCGTCTCTTCCAGCGCGATCGCAAAGTAGCGTGTGGAGATGACGGTATCGAGCAGCTCGCGCACGATCGTGTCGAGCTTGGCAAACACCGGGCCCGGATTGTCGTGGTCGTAGGCGGGCAGGTCGGCCAGCGTGTAGCTCTTGGTGAACGTCATGAGCGCGCCGGCCAGCCGCAGCATTTCCTGGAACAGGCGCTCCGGGTGCAGGTCTGGGTGGTGATACAGATGCGACAGCGCCGCAAAGGCCGCATTGGCCGTATGCAGCAGCCAGAACGACGCAATGTCGCCGGAGCGGAATTCAATGATGTTCTTGGTCGGTTCGCGGTGGAAACCGTACAGCGCGTTGACCTTGGCCTGCAGCGCGTCCAGCAGCCGGCGCAGGCGCTGATACAGCACGGCCGAGGCGTTGATCGCCATACTGGGGGCGACAAAGTTCTCATCCAGTTCAAAGCCGCCGGTGCCGGTGCGTCGCACGCGCACCACGGGCAGCGAGATGAACTGCTCGCGCGGTTCCGTCTCGGCAATCAGCTTGACCGACTTCTTCAGATACGTGATGGCCGCGGGCTCGGCCTCTGTATACAGGTCGGCCGTTTCCTCTTCCGTGCCGACAAAGCGCGAGACCGATGCGCCTTCGATCTGCTCGCGGTAGTTGCCGCCGTTGTCTTGCAGCGGATACAGCGCGATATGGAAGGTCAACTCCGACACGCCGGCGGGAATGGCGTCGAGCACCAGCGGCGGCGGCAGCGCATCGGCCTGCGGCGCGAAGTACAGCTCGCCGTCGGGAAAGAACAGCGACAACTCGATCACACGCAGCACGCCGCTGGCCAGCGCATCGGTATCGAAGCGTGCATGGCGGATGCCCCATGCGTAAGGCTGGATGACTTGCGCAGTCGCGTGCAGGCGCGACTCGTGGTACGCGTCTTGACGCTGGAAGTGCTGCGGACGCAGGAACAGCCCTTCGCCCCAGAGAATCTTTGCGGAGTAACTCACGTTGGCCCTTGTTGTTCAGCTACCGCAAACCGCGGGGGAGAGCAGGTTGACATCAGTCAGCGGCGTGGCGCCGGCGGGGGTGGTCAGCGTGCCGGACGTGACCGTCATGGCGCAGGCGTGGAGCCCGATCACGATGCCCGACTTCTCGTTCTTCTCGGTGTTGAAGGCAAACTTCCAGCGCTGCGATGCGGGGCTGCGGAACAGCGCCACGATGCCCAGCGTGGTGGCTTCGCGCGAGACTTTCTCGGTGAAGTCGTAACGCTGGCCCGGAATCAGCGTCATCTCACGCACGTTGACGAGGTCGGCGCCCAGCGTTTGCTTCTCGCGCGCCGGGTCGATGAACGTGTCATACGGTGCCTGCAGGAAGCTGGTCGGATCCTTCAATGCATACAGGCGCACCACGATCGCCACCGGACGGCGGTCGTTTGCTGCGTTCAGGTTATTGCCGGCCGTCAGCTTGAGCGGCACTTCGCGCGGCGGCTTCTGCGCGTCGGGCAGGTTCGACGATTTGAGCCCCATCGCTTCCAGGGCGCCGTTGGCCGCACCAGCCAGCACGCTCGCGCCGGTGGAGCAGGCGGCTAACGCGGCCACGCTCGCGCTTACCAGCATCAACTTGAGCGCCCCTGCGAGACGGTGCTTCAGAGAGTGCTTCAGAAGGCTGCCGCAGCCCGGCTGCCTTGCCGCTTGCCCCCAAGCAGCATCGAATTTCATCATCTTCATGCCTGATTTCTGAATTACTTAATTCTCTTTGTTTGACTGCTGTCGCGCCTGTTCCGCTTAAGGAAGTCGGTGAATTGTTTCGATTCCTTAATAAAGGAAAAACGAAGAATGTTTCCGTTTCTTAATAATCGGAGATCGTTGCCTGGTGAGGCTCTAAGGCGTTGAATACAAAGGATGTTTCGGTTCCTTAATAATCCGTTTTTGGTTGTCAACGGCAACGAGCGGAGTGTACTATTTCGCGCCAGTCGAGACCAACATTTAACTCGCCAATTCCGGCGAATTTGATTGGGTATCGACACACCGCTTTGAAACTTTGAAGAGTCTCGCCGTGGCCAAATCCTCGTCTACCTCCGTTCTCCGTTCCTTCATCGTGCTGGCTGCTGCCACCGCCCTCTTTGCGGGTTGCGCGACCAACAACCCCGGACCCCAAACCGACGAGGCCTTCGGCCAGAGCATGTCGGAGGCGGAAGCTGCGGCCAAGGGCGGCCAGCAGGACAAGGCGATTGATCTGTACCAGCAGATCGCCAAGCAGAACCCAACCCGTGACGAGCCGTGGGTGCGCATCGCGCAGATCCAGTTCGGCGCAGAGAAGTACCCGCAGGCCATCCTGGCTGCAGAGGAAGCCCTGCAACGTGACAACGCCGATCGCCAAGCCAAGAGCATCCTGGCTGTGAGCGGTCTGCGCGTGGCGCGCCGTTCGCTGCAAGAGCTGCGTGCAGACAGCGCGCTGGCCGGCGACGTCAAGACCGACGCGCAAGTGCTTGCCAAGATGCTGCGCGACACGCTGGGCGAGCAGGTCCTGTTCCCGGGCGAACAACCGGTTGTCAAGCAACCTGTGCGCCGCCCGACCCGCGTCGTTCGCCGCCCGGCTCACGCTGTTGAGCACGGCACCACTGCTGCGCCGGCAGCTGCCACCGGTGCTGCCAGCGGCAGCGCAGACCCGTTCGGCGCCCTGCGTTAAGCGCAGCGCTGGTTCGCATTCCTGGAGGAACGTGATGGCCAAGAAAGAAAGCGTACAGAAGCGTCTGCAGAAGGTGCGTCCGCCGCGTGTGCAACTGACGTATGACGTCGAAATCGGCGACGCAATCGAGACGAAGGAGCTGCCATTCGTGGTGGGCGTGGTGGCCGACCTGTCGGGCCAATCCGAAGTGCAGCAACCCAAGCTGCGCGATCGCAAGTTCGTCAACATCGACCGCGACAATTTCGACGAGGTGATGAAGGGCGTGGAGCCGCGCGCGGCGTTCCAGGTGCCGAACACGCTGACGGAAGACGGTGGCCGCTTTGGCGTCGACCTGAAGTTCCGCTCGCTGGAAGACTTCAGCCCCGAAGCCGTTGTCGAGCAGGTCGAGCCGCTGCGCAAGCTGCTCGAAGCCCGCTCCAAGCTGGCTGACCTGCGCAACAAGATGGCCGGTAACGACAAGCTGGAAGACCTGCTGTCGGAAGTGCTGAAGAACACCGAAAACGCGAAGAAGCTGGGCGCCAAGCAAAACGGGGGCGAGGATGCTTGAGAACCAATCCGCTGCGCAGGGTGCCTCGGTTGCGGAAGAGGTGAGCCTGCTGGACAGCATCGTCGAGCAAAGCCGCGTCGCCAAGTCCGACTCCGAGCGCGAACGCGCGAAAGACATCATCGGCGAGCTGGCCAGCCAAGTGCTGAGCGGCACCGTGGTGGTGTCCGACAACCTGTCGGCCACGCTCGATGCACGTGTGGCCGAGTTGGACCGTCTGATCTCGCAGCAACTGAGCGCAATCATGCACGCACCGGAATTCCAGAAACTGGAATCGACCTGGCGCGGCCTGCACTATCTGGTCAAGGAAACGAGCACCGGCCAGACGATCAAGATCAAGGCGCTCAACGCGACCAAGCGCGATCTGACGAAAGACTTCAAGACCGCGATCGAGTTTGATCAGAGCGCGCTGTTCAAGAAGGTCTACGAAGAAGAATTCGGTACTTTTGGCGGTGCGCCGTTTGGCGCGCTGATTGGCGACTTTGAAGTCACGCGTCAGCCCGAAGACATGTACTTCATCGAGCAGATGGCACACGTGGCTGCGGCTTCGCATGCGCCGTTCATCGCGTCGTCGTCACCGGAGCTGCTGGGTCTGGAATCGTTTGCCGACCTGGGCAAGCCGCGTGACCTGGCCAAGGTGTTCGACACGGTCGAATACGCCAAGTGGAAGTCCTTCCGCGATTCGGAAGATTCGCGCTACGTGGGGCTGACCTTGCCGCGTTTCCTCGGCCGTCTGCCGTACAACCCGAAGGACGGCACCGTGGTCGAGAGCTTCAACTTTGTTGAAGACGTGGACGGCACCGATCACAGCAAGTACCTGTGGTGCAACGCCGCCTGGGCGTTCGGCGCACGCCTGACCGCCGCGTTTGATGACTTCGGTTGGTGCGCTGCCATCCGCGGTGTGGAGGGTGGCGGCTTGGTGGAAGACCTGCCGACGCACACCTTCAAGACCGATGACGGCGAAATCGCACTCAAGTGCCCGACAGAGATCGCCATTACCGACCGCCGCGAGAAGGAGTTGAGCGACCTCGGCTTCATCCCGCTCGTGCATTGCAAGAACACGGACTACGCCGCGTTCTTCGCAGCGCAATCGGCGCAGAAGGCGAAGAAGTACGACTCCGACAGCGCAAACGCCAATGCGGTCCTGTCTGCGCAGTTGCAGTACATCTTCTCGGTGTCGCGCGTGGCGCATTACCTGAAGGCGATGATGCGCGACAAGATCGGCAGCTTTGCCTCGGCCAAGAACGTTGAGACGTTCCTGAACCGCTGGATTTCGCAGTACGTGCTGCTGGACGACAACGCCACGCAAGAGCAGAAGGCGCAATTCCCGCTGCGCGAGGCGTCGATCCAGGTGGCGGAAGTGCCGGGCAAGCCTGGCACGTACCGCTCGGTGGCGTTCCTGCGGCCGCACTTCCAGTTGGATGAATTGTCGATCTCGCTGCGTCTGGTGGCGGATCTGCCCAAGTCGGCCAACTCGTAATTCCTGACCGGACTCTCCCCGGGGGGGAATGTTCGGGCATAACCACCCGTTACGCTCGTTACCCGTTGCAGTACCAACAACCAATCTATTGAAGAGGGTCTCTGTATGAAGGATATCTACGTCAAGTTCGACAGCCCGGCGATCAAGGGGGAGTCGCAAGACAAGGATCACAAGGACTGGATCGAAATCAACAGCTGGTCGCAAGCAATCAGCCAACCGCGTTCGGCCACGGCTTCGACCGCCGGCGGCCACACGGCTGAGCGTTGCGAGCACCGCGACATGGTCTTCACGAAGGATCTGGACGTCGTCAGCCCGCTGCTGTATCAGCACGCTTCGGGCGGCACGACCTTCGGTGAAGTGACCATCGAGTTCTTCCGCGCAGACGGCGAAGGCAACCGCGTGAAGTACCTCGAAGTCAAGCTGAAGAACGCCATCCTGAGCGAAGTCGATTCGCAAGTGGTGGCCCAGGGCATTCCGACCGACACCTTCAGCCTGCGCTACGCCGCTGTGCAGTGGAAGTACACGCAGCAGAAGAGCGCCGGCGGCCAAGGCGGCAACTCGCAAGGCGCCTGGAGCCTCACCAAGAACGACAAGACCTACTCGGTTTAACGTTTGGTGTTCTCCTGATGACAAGAGCCGCAGCCGCCGTGCTGCGGCATCTTGTTTTCTAGCAGCATATGAAAGGCTTCGAACCCAGCCTGCTCGACAAGCTCTTCGACGACGAGCCGCACGCGCCCATGCCCACGGCATTGCGCCAGCTCTCGCTTGAAGAACTCAAGAGCACCGTGGCACGCGATATTGAATCCTTGCTCAACACGCGCATCGTGTTGGAAGAGGAAGACCTGCACGGCTTGCCGGAATGCAAGCGGTCGCTGCTCACGTATGGCCTGAACGATTTTTCCGGCCTGAGCCTGGCCAGTTTCTACGACCGCAATTACATCTGCCAGTCGCTTACCAAGGCGATCGAGCGGCACGAACCGCGTCTGCAGCATGTGAATGTGTCGCTGGAGATCAATGAGCGCGCGACCAATGCCTTGTGCTTTGGGATCAGCGCGGTGCTGCTGGTGGGGCCCGCCCGCGAGCCCGTGAGTTTTGACGCCATGCTGCAACCCTCGACGCTGCGGTATTCCGTGTCGCGCGGACGCGGCTGAGATTGCACGACCCTGCATACGGCACCACCCGCAACACGCTGAAGCACCCGCAGGATCGCCACCGGACCGCAACGAAGAATGGAAGAGCTGCTGCCTTATTACGAACGAGAACTGGCCTTCCTGCGCCGGTACTCGCGCGACTTCGCCGAGCGGTATCCGAAGATCGCCGGCCGCCTCGCCATGTCGGGCGACGGCTGCGACGATCCGCATGTCGAGCGGATGATCGAATCGTTTGCCTTCCTGACCGCCCGTGTCAGCAAGAAGCTCGACGACGACTACCCCGAATTTACCGAGGCGCTGCTGGAGGTGCTGTACCCGCACTACCTGCGGCCCTTTCCGTCGTGTTCTGTGGCGCATTTCGACGTGCGCGGCGTAGCTGCGCAACTCAGCGTGCCGGTCACGATTGCGCGCGGCACGTTTCTCACTACACGCGTGGTGCGCAAGGTCGAATGCCGTTTCCGCACCGCATACGACGTCACGTTCGCGCCAGTGCGTGTTGCAGGTGCAACGTTCGAGCGCGCGGTGTCGGCGCCGGCCGCCGTGCAATTGCCCAAAGGCGCGACCGGCTCCATTGCGATCACGCTGGAATACGTCGGCGAGCGCGGTGGTTTTGAATCGCTGTCGATGGACAAGCTGCGCGTCTACATGGACGGCGAGCCGTCCTTCGTGGCCGCGCTCGGTGATGCGTTGTTCCTGCACACCGCAGCCGGATATGTGGAAGCCGAACGCGCAGGCGTCTGGAAACGGCTGATCTCGGTGCCCTTGCACGAAGTCGGCTTTACTGAAGACGAGTCCCTGATTGATTGCCCGGCGCGCTCGCACCCGGCCTATCGTCTGCTGACCGAGCACTTCAGCTTTGCCGAGAAGTTCAACTTCTTCGACATCGACCTGGCCGCATTGCGACGCGGCATGACGCCGGGCGTGCCGGTGCGCCGTCTGACACTGCATCTGGTGCTCAAAGACCTGCGCAGTGATTCGCACGCTGCCCGCCTGCTTGAGAACCTTCAACCCGAGCACCTGCGCCTGCATTGCACGCCCGTGGTCAATCTGTTCCAGCAGAAGGCAGACCCGATCCGCATCGAACATACGGCCAGTGCGTATCCGGTGGTGGCCGACAGCCGGCGCGCGCACGGCTTTGACATCTACTCCATCGACAACGTGCAGCTGGTGCGCGAAACCACGGCGCACGAGAAAGTCACAGAGTTCCGGCCGTTCTACTCCCTGCACCACGGCGAAGAGCCCGGCCGCGCGGGCCATTACTGGCTGGCGCGCCGCAATGAGCTGATCGCCCAGCGCAGCCCGGGGTTCGAAACCGAGATCTCCATTGTCGATACACACTTCGACCCGGCAAGCCCGCAGACCGACACGCTGAGCCTGACCGTCACCTGCACGAACCGTGACTTGCCTTCGACGCTGGCGTTTGGCCAGCCCGATGGCGATCTGTCGATGGAAGGCAGTTCCATCGCCCGCAACATCACCTTCCTGCGCAAGCCCACGCCTTCGATGCGGTTTGGCGGTGGGCGTGCGGCGCAGTGGCGGTTGATCTCGCTGCTGGCGCTCAACCATTTGTCGCTCGTGCAGAACGGTCTGCCGACGCTGAAAGAGATGCTGCGCCTCCACGATCTGCCGCGTAACGCGATCTCGGCGCGGCAGATCGAAGGCATCGTCGCGCTCGATTACCAACCGGCGACGCAGTGGCTGGCCGGCAAGCCGTTCGCCACATTCGTGCGCGGCCTGGAGGTGCGCCTCACGCTGGATGAAGACGCCTTTGTAGGCACCGGCATGCATCGGTTCATCCGTGTGCTGGACCACTTCTTCGGCTTGTACGTCCACATGAACAGCTTTGTGCAGTTGATTGCGGTCTCGCGCCGCAGCGGCAAGGAATTGGTCAAATGCGCACCCCGCAGCGGCGAATCGATCCTGGTGTGATCCGGCGGCTGCTCAAGCAGCCGCACCGGTACCAGTTCTTCCAGGCCGTGCGCCTGCTGGAGCAGCTGTTTGCGCGCGAAGGCGGCATGGCGCCCGAGCAGGCACTGGCCACGCGCCTGAGTTTTCGCAACACGCTGTCGCTGTCGTTTCCGCCTAGCGAACTGCAGAACGTCGAGGCCGAGGGCATCACCGCCGAGATGCTCGAAACCGACGCCGCGTTCATTGCCGCGCTGGAAGAAGGCGCGCTGGATTCGCTGGCAATCACGCCCTCGTTCTTCGGCATGCTGGGCGGGCAGGGCGCCTTGCCGTTGCGCTACACCGAAATCGTGGCGGAGCGAGAAAGCCTCTGGCGCGACCGCGCTGCACGCGCGTTCTTCGACATCTTCTCGAACCGGGCCACGGCGCTGTTTTACCTGGCGTGGAAGAAATACCGGCTGCCGTTCCAGTACGAAGTCGACAGCAACAAGCATTACCTGCCGCTGCTGTTGTCGCTGGCGGGCGCGGCCGACAAGACGCTGCGCCACGACCTTTCCACCACGCCCGGGCCGATCCTTGACGAAGCGCTGGCCGGCTATGCCACGGCGATCCGGCATCGGCCGGTGTCTGCGGCGTATCTGCAGCGCGTGCTGTCGGACTACTTCCAGGCGCCGATGCGGGTGGAGCAGTTCGTTGGCGGGTGGTATCGCGTGCCGGCGTCGCAATACACGCGGTTGGGCAGCACCAACAACCTGCTGGGCGCCACGGCGTTGGCTGGGGGCCGGGTGTGGCAGCGGGACCTGCGCGTGCGCCTGTGGGTCGGGCCGCTCAAGCGCGCGCAGTACCGCAATTTCCTGCCGGGCGCATCGGGCGCGCTGGCACTGCGCAAGATGCTGACCATCCTGTGCGGCACCACGCTGGAGTTCGAGATCAAGCTGATCCTGCGCCACCAAGACGTGACCGGCAGCACGCTGGATAACAGCAACGACGGGCGCCTGGGCTGGGACACCTTCCTGTGCTCCCGCCCCGCGCAGCAGGACCGCAGCGATGCGCAATACACGCTCGCGCCGCTGCATTGATACCGACACATTCATCGATTCTTCCGGAGCGCTGCCGCCATGGCCATCCCACTCAAAACCCTGATCACCAAGCTGAATGCGACAAGCCGGCAAGCAGCCGAGCGCGCCGCGTCGCTGTGCATGGCGCGCGGCAACTACGAGGTCGATCTCGAACACCTGTTCCTGGCGTTGCTGGAAAACCGCCGCAGCGACTTTGCCGTGGCGGCCCGCGCCAGCGGCATCGACCTAGCCGCGCTGCAACGTGACCTGGAGGCCGAGATCAGCCGGTTCCAGACCGGCAACACGCGCACGCCGGCGTTCTCGCCGTACCTGCCGAAGCTGTTCGAGCACGGCTGGCTGATTGCCTCGCTCGATTCGCAAATCACGCGCATTCGCTCGGGCCATCTGCTGCTCGCGCTGCTGACTGAGCCGAGCCTGTCTGCGCTCGCGCAACGTGGCTCGCGTCTGTTTGGGCAGATTGAAGCAGACCGACTGAAGCACGACTTCGATCGGCTGACCACCGGCTCGGACGAACAAGAGCAGGCCGTGGACATTGCCGACGACGGCGCAGACGCAGCGCAAGGCCAAAGCGGCAAGCCTGCCGCCGCGCTGACGGCCACACCGGCGCTGGATCAGTTCACCGTGGACCTCACGCAATCCGCGCGCGATGGCCGCATCGACCCCGTGATCGGCCGCGATGCCGAGATCCGCCAGGTGATCGACATCCTGATGCGTCGTCGCCAGAACAACCCGATCCTCACCGGTGAAGCCGGCGTGGGGAAGACCGCTGTGGTGGAAGGCCTGGCCCTGCGCGTGGCTGCCAACGATGTGCCGCCGCCGCTGCAAGGCGTGACGCTGCGCACGCTCGACATGGGGCTCCTGCAGGCAGGCGCCAGCGTCAAGGGCGAATTCGAGAACCGTCTGAAGAACGTGATCGACGAGGTGAAGAAGAGCCCCAAGCCGATCATCCTGTTCATTGACGAGGCGCACACCATCATTGGGGCAGGCGGGCAGGCCGGGCAGAACGATGCGGCCAACCTGCTCAAGCCCGCACTGGCCCGCGGCGAGCTGCGCACGATTGCGGCCACCACGTGGAGCGAATACAAGAAGTACTTCGAAAAAGACGCCGCACTGGCACGCCGCTTCCAGGTCGTGAAGGTGGAAGAGCCGAGCGAGCCGCTGGCTGCTGCCATGCTGCGCGGCATGGCCGGGCTGATGGAGCGCCATTTTGGCGTGCGCGTGCTGGACGAGGCGATTACGGAGGCGGTGCGCTTGTCGCATCGCTATATCAGCGGCCGTCAACTGCCGGACAAGGCCGTCAGCGTGCTGGACACGGCCTGCGCCAAGGTGGCGCTGGGCCAGAGCGCCACGCCGGGCGCCATTGAAGACGACCAGAAAACGCTGGAACGCCTGCAAGGCGAGATCAATGCACTGGAGCGCGAGCAAAGCGCCGGTGCGGAGCACGACGCGCGCCTGAAGGCGCTGAATGAGCAGCGCACGGAGCTGGAACAACGCGTCGCGCAGAACACCGAACGTCTGGCGCAGGAGCGCGCGCTGGTCGCACGCATTCAGGCGCTGCGTGAGGCGCGCGAAAGCGGTGCAGCACAAACCGGCGAGGAAGACGCACTGCCCGTGGCTGCCAACAGCGACGTGGTGTCGATGCCCAAGCGCAAGCGTGCCGCCGACAAAACGGAGGAGCAGGACGAACTGGCCAAGCTGCTCGCCGAACTGCGTGCGTTGCAAGGCGAATCGCCCATGGTGCCGCTGCAGGTGGATGGCCATGTCGTGTCGGAAATCGTCTCCGCCTGGACGGGCATTCCGCTGGGCCGCATGGTCAAGGACGAGCTGCGCACGGTGCTGAACCTCAAGCCGCTGCTGGCCGCCCGCGTGATCGGACAGGACCACGCGCTGGATGCCATCGCGCAGCGCGTGCGCACCGCCACCGCCAACCTGGAAGACCCGAACAAGCCGCGCGGCGTGTTCCTGTTTGCGGGCCCGTCTGGGGTTGGTAAAACGGAAACCGCGCTGGCACTGGCCGACATTCTCTACGGCGGTGAACGCAAGCTCATCACCATCAACATGAGCGAGTATCAGGAAGCGCATAGCGTGTCAGGCCTCAAGGGCTCGCCGCCGGGTTATGTCGGCTATGGCGAAGGCGGCGTGCTGACCGAAGCCGTGCGTCGCAACCCGTACAGCGTCGTGCTGCTCGATGAAGTGGAGAAGGCCCACCCGGACGTGCTGGAGATGTTCTTCCAGGTATTCGATAAAGGCGAAATGGACGACGCTGAAGGCCGCCCGATCGACTTCCGCAACACCATCATCATCCTTACGTCGAACGTTGGTTCGCAGGCCATCATGCAGGCTTGCCTGAACAAGCCTGCTGAAGAACTGCCCGACACTGATGCGCTGGCAGAGCTGCTACGCCCGACGCTCTACAAGGCGTTCAAGCCCGCATTCCTCGGGCGCATGAAGGTGGTGCCGTACTACCCGATTTCCGACGACGTGCTGGCCGAGATCATCACGCTCAAGCTGGGCCGCATCCGCGATCGCGTCGCCATCAACCACAAGGCCACGTTCCAGTGGGACAACGCGCTGGTTGAATCCGTGCTCGCACGCTGCACGGAAGTGGATGCGGGCGCCCGCGCGGTCGATCACATCCTCAACGGCACGCTGCTGCCGCAGATTGCCGAGTCGGTGCTGACGCGCATGGCCGAGGGCGGCAGTGTCGAGAAGATCAAGGTCGGCGTCGGCAAGAACGGCGAGTTCAAATACCGCATCAACTAAGTCGCTTCGCTGGAGCACATCATGGTCTCTCCGACCGAGTTGGCAAACCTGCTGCGTGCGTCGTTCTCCCAGGCTGACCGGCTGCTGCGCCTGGAAACGCCGCTGGGGCCGAACGCGCTGCTGCCAGAGCAGCTGGAAGCCGCCGAGCACATCGACGCAGGCGGCTTTCGGCTGGAACTGACGGCGCTGTCCGACAACGCTGACATCGATTCGGC
Organism: Ralstonia sp. VS2407; assembly: GCF_052950655.1. NCBI lineage: Bacteria > Pseudomonadati > Pseudomonadota > Betaproteobacteria > Burkholderiales > Burkholderiaceae > Ralstonia > Ralstonia sp. VS2407. The sequence continues at coordinate 481,119 of NZ_JBRFVG010000002.1, read as the reverse complement.
CAAGCTGCTTGGCCAGCCCGTGCGGCTGGATCTGCTGACGCAGCAGAGCCGGAGCGCGCTGCGGCCGTTCCATGGCCACGTCACGCGCTTCGAGCAGGTGGGCGCCAACGGTGGCCTGGTGCGGTATCGGCTGGTGATCGAACCGTGGCTGGCGTTCCTGCGCCATCGGCAAGACAGCTTCCTGTTCCAGGACATGTCGGTCATCGAGGTAATCGACAGCCTGTTTGGCGACTACCAGGGCCAAGGCCGCCTCGTGCCTGCATGGCGCTGGGCCTTGCGTGACAGCTCGGTCTATACGCGCCGCAGCGTCATCACGCAATACGACGAAAGCGATTTCGATTTCGTCACGCGCCTGCTGGCCGAAGAAGGGCTGTTTTACTTCTTCGAGCACGAAGCCAAGGACGGCGACGCGCTGGGCGTGCATCGCATGGTCATTGCGGATTCCAATGACGTCTTTGCCGACAACGCACAGGCGAGCATCCGCTTTGGCCGCGCAGACGCCACCGCCACCGAAGACGTGATCGACCGCTGGCAAGGCGCCCGCCGCTGGCAGACCAACGCCGTGTCGATTGCCAGTTGGGACTACCGCGCCAACGCCAAGCGCACGGCGCAACTCGGGGCGCAGCAGCAAGGCAACGACGGCCCACAGCTGACGTTGCAAGACACCGACTACCCCGGCCAGTACTGGTTTGAAGACAACAACCAGGCGCAGCGCGTCGCACGGCTGATGATGGAAGCGCTGGAGCTGCGCGACAAGCAGTTCGACGGCGAAGGCACAGCCCGCACGTTGGCGACGGGCACGCGCTTCCAGTTGCTCGATCACTTCGATCATGACGATGGCGAGCAGCGCTTTGCCGTGTTGGCCGTGACGCACCAGGCGCGCAACAACTTCAACGATCGCTTCGGCCAGGTACTGACCGAAGCGCTGGGCGCACTGCGCGGCGGCGATGTGCTGGCTGCAGGAAGCAACCACGGCACGGGCGACGACGCGCCGTTTTACCGCAACCACTTCACCGTCGTGCGCGACAACGTACCCGTGCGTCCGCAGCAGAGTGACGAGCAAGGCCGTGCGCTGCATCCACGTCCGACCGTCAATGGCAGCCAGACTGCGCTGGTGGTGGGTGCGGATGGGCCCGTGCATACCGACCGGGACCATCGCATCAAGGTGCAATTCCATTGGCAGCGCGGCGCTCGGTCCGCCAGCCGCCAATCGCACCCGGCTGGCGACGATAACGCGCGTGCGAGCGCCGGCCTTGGCGCATGGGTGCGCGTAACTGCGCCCGTGGCCGGTCCGAACTGGGGCGGCGTGGCGCTGCCGCGCGTCGGCCAGGAAGTCTTGGTCGAGTTCCTGCAAGGCGACATCGATCGGCCCGTCGTGGTGGGCGCCGCCTACAACGGCAGCGGCCAGACCGACGCGCAATACAACCAGAACCAGGCTGGCGCTGCAGGTGCGACCGGCAATGCCCCCGCCTGGTTTGCCGGTGACAGCAAGAGCCAGGGCGCGTACGCTCACAACGCAGTGCTGTCCGGCATCAAGACGCAGGCACTGGCCGGCAGCCAGTCGGGCTCGTCGGGCTACAACCAGCTCGTCTTCGATGATTCCGAAGGGCAGGGCCGCACACAGCTCAGCACCACGCAGGCGGCGACTGGCCTCGTGCTTGGCCATCACAAGGAACAGGTCGACAGCGCGCGGCAGACCGATCTCGGCCACGGAGCCGCGCTCGCCACTGACGACAGCGGCGCTGTGCGCGCCGGCGCCGGCCTGCTGCTCACCGCGCACAGCGCCGGCACCAGCGCGTCGCTGCAAGACAGCGAGGATGCCGCCAGCCAGATCGAAGCCGTGAGCGACCTCGCCGAATCCCTCGCCGACGCAGCGCAGAAGCAGAAAGCCGGCCTGGCCGACGAACCCGCCGCCAAGGAACTCCCCGCGCTCAAGCAACTGCGCCACACCACCGAAGTGCTGCGTCATGCCGAGAGCGCCGGTGAAGGCGCGCAGGCCGTTGCCTACAGCGAGCCGCATCTGCAAGTCTCGGCGCCCAAGGGCATCGTTAGCACGACGCCGGTCGATGCGGTGCTGGTCGCGGGCACGCAGGCCACGCTGGTTGCGAAGCAGGACACCAACGTCGCTGCGGGCGGCAATCTCTCAGTGGCGGTAGCCGAGGGGCTGAGCCTCTACGCGCACGGCAAATCGCTCGGGCAAGCCGGCGATGCGACACCGGGCATCGCCATGCATGCCGCAAGCGGCAAGGTCGGGCTTTCGAGCCTCAAGGGCGAGACCCATCTGGTTGCCGAAAAGGCCGTGACGGTTGCGTCCACGCAGGGCAACGTCACTGCGGAGGCGAAGCAGCATGTGCTCGTCAATGCGGCCGGGGCGCAGATCAAGGTGACGAACGGCACGATTGAGCTGCATGCGCCGGGGATGGTGACGTTTAAGGGGGCGGGGCATCGGTTTGTGGGGCCGGGAGGGGCGGGGGTGGATAACAGCCTTGCCAGTGGCAATCTGAAAGGCTGCGGCGTGCAGGAAAGCAGTGCCGCTGCCAATGGCGCCGGCTCGGTGTCGCGTTGAACCGGCAGGACCAAAGCATGACCAATCGCACATTGGCGAACTTGGAAGCTTCGCTATTTGCGGCGGACAGTACAGGTACAGACGTGCCACATCCCGACACCCTGGCACGGTGCGGAGAGTTGGCCACCGGCTATCACGCAATGAACCGGCAACAACGGCATGGGTATCCCCCATTGCGTGCCTATCTTCTATTGGGCGCCTGGGAAGGCAATCCACTGGCCGCCGCTATTTCCGAGGCCTGGCCGGAAGCCGCCACCATACGCGCCGCCGTGCCAGACGACTTTTACACGGGGCGTGAGGACGAAGCACCCTGCGTCGTGCCGCTGCCCGACAGCGCGTTACCAGACGGCGAGACGGACACGTTGGAGCAAGGGCTGTCACGAGATGTACTCGCCCGCTTGCTGGAGGCCGCGAGCGGGCATGCACATCAACGGCTGGTGCGGCAAGGTTTGGGTGCCGTGCTGTTCAGCGCCGATTCCCCGGCCGAGGTCGCACAACACCTCCGCATGCTGGGGTTTCAATATCCCCCCGAAGGCCGAAATGCCAAAGTCTTTCGCTACCAGGACCCACGCGTGATGCAACGCGTGTGGCCAGAACTGAGTGCCACGCAGCAGAGCATGTGGCTGGGCCCGGTGCAAGCATGGTGGTCATTGACGCAGCCATGGGGGCCGTGGGCATTGGAGGACATGGTAGCGACGGAGGATGCCGCTGTGTCGGTACCCGTTTGGTTCAAGGCCGAGCAGCCGATGGAGCCAGACAGGCGGTCAGAAGGGCTGGTATTGAACCGCTTGATGGATGCGAAGCAATGGCGGGCAGCACATTCGGCGCCGGTCGGGAATCGAGTGTGGGCGCGATTTGCGGAAAACGGCGTCATTGCAGGTGAACAACCTAACGGCAACCTGATGCGGCAATTGCTTGCAATCGGTACCTCGCACCATCTCGATGAGGGCAACCTCGAAGACTTCGTCTGGTGCAGCATCCGTTACCGCGAAGCACCGCCTTCCATTGACTGGGGCACGCCGCAGTGGTCGCGCGTATTGAACCAAACGCTGGAAGTATTGAATGCAGATCCGGACGCTCGCTTTGTGAGCGCCTTCGATGCCTGCCTGAACCCCGGAGACGAAACACATGGTTTGCACCAACCCGTGTGATGATTGCAAGCGCGAAGGCTTGCCGATTCTCTTTACACGCTACGCCGTTGGCTACAGTTCGCGGCCGGAAGGGCTGAGCCTTCTCGATAAGTTCAAACCGACCGGCAAGTTCCAACCCCAGCCCGGAGGGGTATCCATTAATACAGCGCGCTATGGCGTACGAATGCTGCGTGCCGGTTACCTGTACCTACGCATCGAGCGGCGTGGCTTGCTGGAGTGGGAGGGTTACGCCATCCACCCGCACGGGTATTTGAAACAGTTTCCGGTGATGTTGCCGCAGCAGGCGGAAACCAAGATTGCCTGCGCGCGTGACGCGCGGCAGGCCAATAACAGCCTGGTCTGGATCAAAGACGCAAAGAACGTCAAATCGCTCTGGTATGCGTTCCATCCCGATCCGATCGACCCGGAGCACCTCAAGCGCGAGATCGAACCGAACCCCGCAAAATACATGCAGCAGTTCGACGTTGCAGGCTGGCTCGGTGGCAATACCAGCCAGGCAGACAGCATGCAGCCTGCGCAACTCGACAAGCAGGTGCTGGAATATGCTGCGCTTGGGGATGAGAAAGTTCAGGTTGTCGGGAATGAGCAGTTCTTCGGCCTGATGGGCATGACGCCGCAGGAGCGTGGCTGGGGCAATTACGAGAAAACCGTGACGGAGCAGCAGGTCATTCCAACCCCCGATGCGGCTCCCGTGATTATCGAAGACACTCGCGTTGAAACGGTGACGCAGCCGTCCTACAAGGCCAAGCACGGTTCTCGGTTGGAGGGCATGCGTAAGTTCCTGCAGGACAACAAAGGCGCGGTAGTTGCGTGCGAAGACGCGCTCGGTGTCGCGCAGGAACTGAGCCTTCATCACCTGTCGGCATCAGTGCCCTATGTCAAGTGGCTTAAGACGGAGGACGGGCGAAACATCACAAACGCTTGGAAGGACAGCGCCAGTCGCAGTATCCAAACGGTTAAGAAGGCGCTCGAGAAAAAAGCGATCGATGACTTTGATGGCGCGATCGATCGTATGCGTGAAGTCCGCGAAAACATGGGCGGGCACTATCCGGGCTCGGACAGCCCTCAACCTGTCAGGGTTCGCCGGCCGGATGGCACCTACGAAACCATTAGCATTCAAGAGTTGAATCGGCGTCGTCGTGAAGACTTGCAGAAGCAGATCGACCAGAAGACAGCGAAGCGTCAAGAGGCTGTTGACGACGCTGCAAAGAAGGCACAAGCCAGCATCGACGCCAATTGCGATATGGCGTTGGTCAGTGCCTTCGACACCGAGCACGAAAAGGAAATTAGGAACCGCGATACAGAGATGGACCGCGTAGCGGAAGACCTTGTGCAATGGCTGAAGTCGGATAGTTTGACGGACAAAGCACTGGGTTTGTACAGCGATACTGCTTCCGCAGATATGGGCGACGGCGATCGGTGTGCTGGTCAACTGTGCGTCATCCTCATGCAGTTGGACAACAGTCCTCGTGGTCGCGAGTGGTATGGGTCACTGGACTTGTTCACTCCACATAAGAAGAATCTGGTCTGGCGAATGCTCAGCTTGAACAATCGTGCTCTGAGCTCGGAACTGCAGTCGGCGCTGCAGCTTCTCGTCACGCCGATACCCCCCTCTGAGCAGGCGGTGACAGGAGCGCAAGACAACGCGCGTAGCCAGAAAGCCTACGCAGATATGGCAGCAGCGCTCAACAAGATGAGCGGCACCCTCAAGACGTCGGACAAAGTTGAGAAGGATCTGTTGACCGTGCTCGATGGAGCAGCGGCCGCCGCAGATCGGCGTACTTCGCTGATGAAGCTTGCGAAGGAAGCGAAGAGCGGCATGGCGGGAATCGTATTGTCCGCCGTCATGATCCAGGTCAAGGGGCTCTCGCCGTCCGAGATGGAGAAGCGCATTGCCCGGACACAGGCTTTGCTACTCGCTCGAGGTTTGGGTACCAAAGCTATAGCTCACATCAAGCAGCTCGAACAGGACGCACTCAGTTCAGCGCTGATGAAGCAAGTCAAATCCATTGACCGGCGGATACGAAATGCTATCAAAGGGGGCAGCGCTAACAGCGCCATGCAGGAGATGCGAACCACTCATGCAATCGGCGCCGTCAATGCCTTAGCGATTCTTCCAGCCATCAGCCGGGCCTACGTTCGGCACGATCTGCGCACCACGACAGAGTTGGTCGGATCAATGGCCGATCTGCTGGGGATGTTCAAAGACACGAGGGCAACCTTTTATGAAAAGGTGCTCTATAAGCAGGTGCCAGACATTGTGTATAAGACTCACAAGGTCGGTACGGCCACGGTCGCAGAACGCGAACTCCTCACATTGAAGGCAGGGGCAGCGCGATATGTTGCTGCGGGGGCGGTTGTTGGGGTTATCTGGGATAGTGTGGACGGCGTGACTGCGTACAAGGAAAAAGAAAAATATTTGATGGTCGCGTACGCTGTGCGCGCCGTTAGTGGCAGTGTTGCGGTTGGTGGCGCCATTTTGAGTGCGCGCTATTTGACTGCACCTCTCTGGTTGCTTCGACTCAACCTGGTTTCGGGGTTGTTGACGGTCGCTGCCACCTTCGTGATCGGGAAGCTTAAAGGCGTGGAGTGGGAGAATTGGCTTAAAGCACAGCCGTTCCACAAGGCCAGTAGCACGAAAATCCCTTACAAGAGCGAGGCGCAAATGATGGACAAGCTTGCTGATGCACTGGCTGATATCGGTTGAGGTAGGTAATGTTTGATTGCGAAGCAGCTTTCCAGCAGCACCGGAAAAAACACGGTCAGAAGGAGGCCGTCGAATTCCTGGCTGATATCAATCGGTACACCGTACTGCACGCTCCCAAGGAGCGCCGCAAGGATGATGCTAAGCCCAGCTTAGAATGGGCGCGCACGCTGTTCGATCATAACGAGCACTTCATCGAACTCTCCAACATGGGCGAGGAAGATCGCTCCGTTGAGTTCATGGCGGTGGGCTTGTTATGGCTTGCGCTCGGTGTTTGTTTGTTCTTTTGGATGCTGCTATCCACGATGGACCCCGTGTTTTCCAGCGGGTGGTACATCTCCATGCTGATCGGCGCCGGCATGACAGGAGTCATGGGATTTGTGTTGTCTCTCTTTTGGCCAGAGAAGATTGCGCCTAACTATTTCACGCTGCTGCGACCGCGTTATCGCTTCAATCGCACCACACGCAAAGTGTATGTGGTGCGTCCGCAGCGTTATGGCGGGAACGTCGTTTTGGAGTGGGATCGCGTCAGGGCGCATACCAGTTGGTGTGCACCACGTGACATGCGGCCAGACCAGATTGATGACAAATTCGCTCGCCAGCGCAGGCAGGAGACAGGTGGAGGCTATTTTGGGCTGCGTGGCCTGGTGCTGTACTGGCCGCCGTTGGACCCCGGCGACCCCGAACGCAAGGGCGAGGAGGTTCTTTGGGTCGGCCCTAAGCTGGCCGGAGAAGGGTTGTGGCAGTACATCCGCACATTCATGGAAGAGGGCATGGAGAAGGTGCCGCCCCCGACCGAATATGAATGGCTGCGAAAAGGCTTCCACACCCCGAGCCAGCATCTTGAGGAAACGGAGTTGTCGGCCTCGCGCGTACTGGATCGTGTCGGTGGTCGCGGCGAGAATTCCGCGCAAACGCAGCTCACATTCTTGGCGACGTTTCTGTGGGCACCGCTGCATTGCTTGGCCGAGCGCCTTTGTGCCTGGCCGACGTTCCCGAAGGAGTGGAACAGCGATTGTGGGCGGCCGCGTCGAGAAGACGGGATTGGGCCAGAGGAACCACTAAGGTGGGTGCCAGAAAAAGTGTGATTTGGCTGGCCATAGAAACGCGCCGCCTCCTTAAAGCCGAATCGCGTAAAGCAAAGCCATGTTGATGCCTTGAAAAAGTGGTGTGACCGCTGCGCCATCGGCTTGAAACGGGTGCAACCGCAAGACAGCTACAAGGCGGTCTAGGCGCAGCGTTCCGCCTTCAACAAAGCTTTGACGGGGGCGGAATGAGCGATGGACTGGAATTGATCTCGGGCATGGTCAGCGGCCTGACGATTCACGATGGCGAACAAGCTTTCTTGAGCACAGCACAGCAGGGCTCTGGTGCGGCTGTGGCTGCTGGCCTTGCGACGGCGGGGCTGGCTGGAGCCGCCGCGGGCGCGGGCTTGGCGGCCACATCCACAGGTGACGCGGTGCAGTTCTTTACTTGCCAGTTGGGCGAGCGCACCGTGGCAGGTGGTTTCAGCAAGGTGACGTTCAAGAATGGGGATGAAGTTTCGTTTGTGGTGGCGCGTCAGCCACGTGCAGCCGATCGGGCCTTGGCGGCCATCAGGCCGAGGGACCGCACACTATGGATGAGCTTGCATTGCTCGCGCGGTGTGCGAGCGCATAGGCGGTTTGCGTATGGAGTTTTTTTGCAACTGGTAGTGGGTTTGCCCGTATTCTTTTGTGCCAGCTATTTGGCATCAAGCCTGTTTTCGTTTGGCCCAAAAATCGATGCCGGAACATTTCACGTTGTGTTGCCGATGTTTTCTACATTCGGGGTTGTAGCAGCGATTTACTATGGCCTTCGCTTCTACTTCCAATGGCGCCCCGTTGCTCAGCAAGCCGAACGTATCTTTGCCGCCCTGGGCTACCCCAATCCTTCACACGTCGATCTGCCGCGCGACCACAAGCGTTACAGCAAGGCCCGCGGCATAAAATGGCCTTACCTCAGCGATGGGCCATGGATCTACCACTATCTTGATCCGCATGAAGAACGCGCCAGAGCAACGAGGCCTTGACAGGGGCAGCATGAGCGGAGGGCTGTCGGCTAAAAGACAGCCAAGGAACAAGGCGAAAAATTGTCGGCTGCTTTGATCAAAATGCGTTTCCGATAAATGAGCGTCGAGCAACGGCCTGAAGGGCTGGTAAAGCTGACTGGCACGATAACGAACTACAAGGTGACCCGTGCAGAAGCGAGTTTCGTGTTTACGGAGGCCGATCGGGACAAGCTCGGAGTGGTCGCCATTGCAGCGGGCATCGCGGGGTTGAGTGGACCCGCGATCGCGACAGCAGCGTCCGCATCGAGTGCGGAGGAGCATGCTGATTACGTCGAATTTGACCTCGACGGCGATCCGGTCAAGGGCTGGGTCTGGCGCAGTCCTTTCAAAGAAGGGGACAAAGTCGAAGTGGCCGCCGAATGGCGTAACGATCACTATGAGACAGCGGGCATTGCGAGACCAGAGGACCGCATCATCGCGTTGTACCCGCATTGCTCTCGGGGTAAGGCCCGGCATATCAAGAATGCGGTGAAGTGGTGGATTACGGGAGTGGCTGGAATACTTGTTGGGCTCGGGGGACCGATGCTGGGAATCATGCTGCTGCTCGTCGAGTCGCCGCAGAGTTTGCTGCGCGACGTTTTCCCGTACGGCTTTCTAGCCATGACCGCAGGCTTCTACGCGTTCTTCGGTCTGATGACCTTTAGCCTCGCCAAAAAATGGATGCCATTTGTACGTCTGACGGAGAAGGTTTGCCGCACGCTGGGCATTCCCGATTCCGGGAACGTCGATCTGGTCAAGTCGGCCAAGGTCCAACGCAGGCCGGATGACCCGGGCGAATACGGCACCTTCTACTTCAGATACTGATGCGTTGGCAGGCGGCGAGAAACAGGGTTTGGCCGATTCAACCCGGAGGGCTGTTGCGCAAGCCGGCCATGTGCCTATGCACCTAGGATTCCAGAGGGAACGATGATGAGTGGTCGAGATGACGGGAAATGCATCGAAACTGCAGCCGCAGAGCCCCTACTGGTATGAAGACTTGCCCGGCCCAACCATGCCGCTCAAGTCCAGCAACAAGAATGACCAACCAAACCTCGCACTCGACCTCAATTACGTGAATGAAGACGTGTTTGAGTTGTCCCGGGCGTCGTCCATCCAGCGTGGTTTTGGTCTGATGTTTGGGGTGGGTGTCTCCGTCGCGTTTGTGGCCATGCTGCCGTTCATCGGCCAGATGTATCAGGAGGGCCACCCTGAAGAGTCGCCGGTCATCGCGTCGGTGCTGGCCTTGATGCTGCTGGGGCTTGCGGTTCTTTTGCTTCACCTCATCAAGAGAGGGGTGCGGACGCCGCGAGACCTTCCAGTTCTATTCGATCGAAAGAATCGGAAGGTCTTTGCGTTTGAGTATGTGCCCAAGGCGAATCCATTCGCGAAATGGAAGACCGTGATCAAGGAGCTGGATTGGTCGCGCGTCGAAGCGGAAATTGGAAAGATCGCCGGATACAACGGCAAGACGTACTCGGTGCGCTATGGGCTGATTTTGGCGCAGTGCGAAGCGAACACGACCAAGGTCCAGGATCGGATCATCGTGAAGTCGCAGGTGGCGACTCCACTCGTGCTGCATCAGATGTGGGCGTATATCCGCTGCTTCATGAGTGAGGGGCCAAAGAATTTGCGAGACATCAGGCCGTTCCCGCGCGATATCAGTTTCCGGCGGTGCCTGCTGGAGTTTTACCCCTTGTTTGACCGGACAGAGGAGGGCGCACGGCTTCGCGCCAATATGCACGTGGTTGAGTTGGTGCTGCTGACGGCGGTTGGGATCCCGCTGTTTTGGCTGTTTCTTCCTGCGGGTATTTTTGAGTACGTCGGGCAACGCCTTGCGCCGGAGCCAAAGTGGCCGGCAGAGATCGTTTCGGAAACCGGGCGACCCTCCCACGATTGAGTTTCCTTGTGCCGGGATGCGCCACCAGTGAAGCTCAACCCTGCAGATGTAAGCGATCGGCCCGCCCGCACATGAAGATTTAGAAACAATCCCCCCAACCGCCCCAAGCCTGCGTAGCATCTCCACCGTCCGCCCGTGCGCGTGCGGACGTCACATTTCACGCACGCTGATATGAACGCTTTGTCCCGCCTCGCCGCCGCTTCTGCAGTGGCTGCGCTGCTCGCCACGCCCGCCTTCGCCCAGGACGACACCCCGTTGCAGGTTTCGTACCGCCAGGTGCTGACCGAATATTTCAAGGACGCGCCGACAGCGTCGAAGAAATACGACGGCCACCGCCTTGTCTTCACGGGCCAGGTCTATCCGCTGTCCGACGACAGCCTCAATACGCTGGCGGTGACCGAAGACCTGAAGGTGGGCGCGCCGTTCCAGGACGATCAGCGTGACGCGCTCAAGGCGCTGTTTCCCGATCACAAGCTTGCGGCGTACAAGCCCAGCAAGGACATCACGCTGGACTGCCTGAACCGGCAGTTCGTTGGCCTGACGCTGGCGCTGGCGGACTGCCGCGTCGGCAAGCCCTGATTTTTGTATTGCATTCCAGTTTCGTTTCCGACCATGGCCTCTCTTCCGTTTGACCAATTGCTCGCTCCGCTGCCTGGCGCTCAGCCCTGCGGCGAAGACATGCTCTTCTCTGCAGAATTCGACAGCATCCAGGATGCGCGCCGGTTTGATGACCCGTCGCTCGATCAGGGCGAGTGGGTCACGGAGATCAAGGAGGCCGACTGGCGTGCCGTCATCGCCCAGAGCACGTCGCTGCTGCAAAACCGCACGAAGGATCTGCGGCTGGCCGCATGGTTGGCCGAGGCGTTGTCGAAGGAGCGTGGCTTCGCTGGCCTGCGCGAGGGCTACGAACTGATCGCCGGTTTGTGCGAGCAGTTTTGGGAACACATCTATCCGCTGCCTGAAGCCGACGACCCCGAAGCCCGCACGGGCAGCATGGCGTGGCTTGCGACGCGATCGAGCCAGCTCATTCGCGAGGTGCCGCTGGTGGATGCGGCCAAGGGCGGCTATAGCCTCGTCGATTGGGAAGTTGCGACCAGCCTGGTCGAAGCCATCCGCCGCGATCCGGAACAGGCTGACGAGCTGTCGCGCGGCAAGATCACGCAGGACCAGTTTGAATCGGCGCGGCGCGCCACACCGCCGGCGTTCTATAAGACGCTGCATGATGATGTGGTGGGTTGTGGCGCTGCGCTGTTGCGGCTGGAATCCGTGCTGGATGCTCGTGCTGGAGACCATGCGCCGAGCTTCCGCCCCGCACGTGAAGCATTGCAAGCAGTGCGTGCGTTGGTGGAGCGCTTTGGTGGCAAGCCGGAGCCCAAGCCAACTGCAGTGGAGGCGAAGAGTGTTCCGCAACAGACAGCGCAGTCTGCCACCGGCGCCGCCATCGAAACCGTGGTTTCTGGCCCGATCCGCACGCGCGCGCAGGCGCTGAACCAGTTGCGCGATGTGGCTGAGTTCTTCCGTCAGACCGAGCCGCACAGCCCTGTTGCCTACCTCGCCGCGCGCGCCGCGAAGTGGGGCGACATGCCGCTGCACGCCTGGCTGCGCACGGTGGTCAAGGATGATGCGACGCTGTCGCAGATTGAGGAGCTGCTGGGCCTGGGCGATCCGCCGTCGGAAAGCGCGAGCTGAACAGGCTAGCTGCTTGAACAACCGCCGCAGCCGCTGGATCCGCAGCTACTCGAGCTGCAACTGCTGGAGCTACTGCTGCTTGAGCTGCAGTTGCTCGACGTGTCGCCTCCGGAGCCGCCGGAACTGGCGCCGGCGGGTGTTCCCATCATCGGTCGGTATCCTGCCCACACTGTGTTAGCCAGCACGCTCGTGCCGCCAAACGCCGCCAACCACAGTAGATCGCTTGTCGACAAACTAGCCTTGGGCGCCTGCTGGCTACGCTGACGATGCACATCGAGCGCGGCGCGGGCTCCTGCGGTGGGGCCCGCACGACCGACGCCGATCAGCTGCACGGTCACGCACCAGTAGACGATTCCGAACAGCGCCATCTCGACCAGCAGCCACATCACCGGGCGCTCTCGGGACAGGCCAACAAATACCTTTATCACCCCGAGCCACAGCACCGATAGTCCGATCGCCCATGCAGCGACAGTCGTTGCGCGCATCGCGCCGGCGGCCCACATCCAACCTTCGTGGCGCAGCCGATCTGTCATGTCTATGGCTTCGTCGAGGAATCGATCCCGAAAGGCTGGCCATGGCGAACGGCGCTGGGGTTGACGTGCGAGCCATGTCCACGCGTTGACGTGGCAATGGGGCATTGGTGTTTCGTTCGCGACCACGTATGTGTTGCGGTCACGTTTTCTCTTTGCAGGAGAAGCAACGCGGATCGCACCCGCGTCGAGCAGTGCCAGCGTCGCAACCTGCGCCATTCGCGTGGCGTCGCCGTTGATGAGCGCGGCTTCGGCCGGCGCCAACTGGCGGGGCACGTTGCCATCGGCGGCGCCCCATGGCTGGCGGTCGTACGCCGCGCGATGCAGGCCCCGGATCAGCAGACACGCCATCACGCTCACGCCCAGATAGAACGCGAGAAAGCGCGGCCCCGGAAAGTTCAGCACATCGAAATCCGATGCGATGTTCGTGGTGATGACGAGGAGGATGACTCCGATCAGAAGCCATACGGAAGGTATGATCGAGCGAGCGGTGGACGTGCGCGGCGGTGTGGCAAGGGGCGGCGGATGCGGTGCGCGGCGGGCAGCCTCAGGCGCACCATCCGGCTGCGCAGGTTCCGGCACTGGCCAGACGTCGGCAGGCGGCTCGACGCCGAACGTGCGCCGGTAGCTATCGATCGTCTGCTGGTAGTGCTGCGCGTAGGTGTCGTCTTCGTCCTGCGCTCCGATGCCCGGCGCATGGTGGAGCGGCGCGCGCAGTACCTCTCCGCAAAACACCGTCCAATACTCTTTCGAATATTGCAGATGGAGATGCCAGGCGGCATCGATGGCCTCGGAAGGCGTGACAGGGTGCCCCGCAAACACCGCCAGATACGCAAAGCGCTTGTATTCCTCGATGACGGCCAGCGTATATAAACGCGACCACCCTTCAGCCTGGGCCAGACGTTGGCTGTAGGGCACCGGCGCGCCAGGCGCATCGGGTGAATACTGGCTCAGCCGAAGCAGGCAGGCTTGGCGATCTGCTTCGGTCGAAGCGGCCTGGTGTGCGGAGACGGAACCGGGGGAGGTCGATGGAGTGAGCGATGTCATCTGTGTTGTTGTCCGCCGTATGTGCCTAGAGGCTGAGCCGCCGGCCAGTAGCACTGGCAGCAGATCGCGACGATTACTCCTGCTGTGGCTGCTCCAGCGCCTGAAACACCGCGCGCTCACAGCGGCCGAAGTCGAAGCTGCGCAAGCGGAGATGGCGGTTGCCGTATTCACCAGCCACCATCATTTCTGGGATCGGGCGCAGGGGCCCCGCCATCAGGCGCATCAACGTCTGTGAAATGATCACGAGCAACATCGGCGCCAGGGTAAACATCCCGACCATCATCCCCGCGACAGGGCCGACGCCTTCGAGGCCAAACTCGCTGCCCACAAAAAAAAGCATGATCACGAGCATCAGCGCGCTGAAATAACCGAGAAGTCCGATCGCCTCGCTAAAGTGGGGGCTCCTGCGCGACACTATGGTGTCCAGCGGTTCGGGCAACTCTCGAGGGCGCTTTGCAACATAGACAGTCTGAGCCTCGCGACGGCCGGTTAAGCGCATGCCCCACGCTGAAAAGCAGTCGTTGTCCCACCAGCCTGCAGCACGCACGCGCATGCCGTTCAGGCCCGCGAAATAGGGCGCGTTGGACGAAACCCGACGGTCCGTGACCTGGTATTCGCAGAAGTGGATGACCCGGTCGTCCATCAGCGTAATGACGACGGGGGTCACGCGATAGTAGGTGTCTCGCGAGATATCGTCGGTGTAGTCATGTGCGCTGCGCGCATTGGTGTCGACGCTCCATCCCATGGCCTCATATGCCTTGAATGCCGCGTTATCCACCTGTACTGAGCGAATGATTCCGCTGACGATCGCGACGGGCGCGCCCTGTCGTCGACTGGCAAGCCAGTGCTCAAGCTGCTGCCACGCCCATACCAAATGGCACCATAACCACCAGATGCGCTCTTTCATCGGAGAAAATTGCGCGATGGGCTGCGATGGTCTCCTGGTGGGGTCGTGGTACTCGAGGCGGATCTGGATGGAGGCACGCCGTTCATCACCCGGCTGTAATGGGGTAGCTGTCGACGGCTCACGCAACCGCGCCCGTCGGCGTGCATCCTCCCGCGTCACTTACTCGCCCGAAACTCGATCCGCCGATTGCGCGACCGGCCTTCATCGGTGTTGTTGGCCGCCACAGGCTGATCCGGCCCCACGCCCATCGCGGTGAGCGTGCCTTGCTCGGCGCCCTTGGCGATCAGGTAGTTCTTGACCGTCTCGGCGCGCGCCTGGCTCAGGTTGAGGTTCAACGCACGGCTGCCGGAGTTGTCGGTGTGGCCGACGATCTCGATCTTGCGGCCGTTCAGGCGCGGCAGCACGGCGGCCATTTCATCCAGAATCGCGCGGCCCTTGGGCGTGAGCGTGGCGCTGCCGGTTTCAAACTCGATGATGCGGTTGGCCAGGGTCTGATCCAGCAGCCCTTGCTCGGACACCGCGGCCACGCGCAGCCCGTTCTTGATCGTGTAGCTCTGGCCGAGCGCCGTCGCCATGTCGCTCGTGAGCTGTTGTCGCTGTGCCTCGTTACCGACGTCGCCGTGCAGGGAAACCTGCGTGCCGTCGATGTTGAGCTGCCCACGGTTGACCTGCTTGATGGCCGGCGACAGGATCTTCTGCACGTTGGCCGACCAGTTGGGCGGCGACACCACGTTGCCCACTTCGATCTGATCGACCACGTTGGCGCTGCCGTACAGCTCGCGCAGCTTGGCCAGCACGGTCGCCTTGGTGGCTTCGTCCGGCACCATGCCACCGGCCACGACTTGACCCGGCACGGGAGCGTCGCCAGCAGCGGCATGCGCGGGCAGGGCGCTGCCCAGGCACACCAGCATTGCAGCGTTCGCCAGGAAGGTTGCAGGCCGGAAGCCGCGCTTGATTGCATCCAGACCCATGTTCATTCTCCGATGAAGACTTCGCGGAAGGTATCGACCGCCACGCGCAGCGAGAGCTGCGGTTGATCCAGGTAACTCACGAACTTGGCCAAGCCGTAATCTCCGCTGACGTGCTGGTCGACCCATTCCGGATCGTCGATGTTGATGTTCTGTTCGGCATACGCCAGCGGCGACATGACGCTGTGCAGCGTGCGCGACGAGGCCCCGTTGAAGCCGATGACCAGCCGCTCGGCGCCGTTGATATCGCCCAGGAACAGCGACAGCTCGAAGTCGGCCCGCTGGAGGAAGCGCGACACCAGCTCCAGCCAGAAACTCGCCACCAGGCTGCGATAGAGCGGGTCTGCCGGCAACGGCAGCGTGAGCCCTTTTTCAAGCCGCGACGAGCCGTTCGCCATCACGGGTTGGAGCAGCGTGCCGAGCGCCAGCAACGTACGGCGCAGGCGGATGTTGTGGCCTTCCGAGCGCAGCATCTGCTCAAGGCCGGCAACGGTCTGGAAGTCGATGAAATCCGAAAAGCTGGCGTCGTGCGATTGCGTGCTCGTGCCGCCCGTGCCGGTCTCCACGCCGTGCTGACCTTCGGCCAGCAGGCGCAGGCCCTCAGTGGCGTCGGTGGCCGTGCCGAGCGAGATCATCTGCTGGCCGGCGCGTGTCCACAGGCGAGCGAGCGCAATCGGGCTGCGCGCGATGAAGTTGATCGGGCGATCGACCTCCATGGCTGCCGCCGTCAGGAACGGAAAGCGGCGCGATGACAGATCACTGCTGGCCATGAGCGTGCCCGCAATGGCGAGCTTGCTCTGCGAGCCGAGAAACGCAAACTGCACCGGCTTCCAATTGTCGTAGGTCGTCTTCCAATCCGGCGCTTCGGCCAGCAATTCCATGCCTTGCGCCAGCCAGCGGTCCAGCGTGTCGAGCAGTTGGACGTTATTGGCGCTTTTGACGAAATCGCCACGCGACGGAAGCTTGCCGAAGTACGAAAGCTGCAACTGGGTCTGGCTCATTGCGCCGTCCCTCCTTGCTCTTCCGTGATGCTGTGGCGTGCGGCCTGCGTTGACACGGCCGCTTGCGCCGCAGGCGGCGTGCCTGCGGGCGCTGCCGGGGCGGGCGGGGTCAGTGTGTTCTGCGGTGCCGATGCATCGGCAATCGACGTCGGCAAGCGCAGGCCGCGCAGGCCCTGGCCTTGCGGCGAATCCGATGCCGTCGTGCCGCCAGTCTGCGGGCTGCTGATGATGCGCAGGCTGATCGATACCGTCAGGTTGTCCTTCGTCCAGGACAGATCGAACGCGCCATCCGGACGACGCTTGCGTTGCGCCGTGGCAATCAGTCGCTCCAGGCCAAAGCGGCCGGGCTCGTTGAGCAGCTCCACGGTGCGGCCGTCAAACGAGGTGGCCGTCACGCGCGCCCCCGGCGTGCCTTGCGGATTCGGCCACACGAAGTTGGCCCACTGCGGCGGCGTGTTGCGATAGCGCAGTTGCTGTCCGTCGATCTCGATCGTGTACTCGGTCGCGCCTTGCGACGGCACCGGCAGGATCTGGAACACCGTCTGCGGTGCTGCGGCTGCTGCACCGCCTGCACCTCCGGCCGCACC
Source organism: Ralstonia sp. VS2407 (assembly GCF_052950655.1). NCBI lineage: Bacteria > Pseudomonadati > Pseudomonadota > Betaproteobacteria > Burkholderiales > Burkholderiaceae > Ralstonia > Ralstonia sp. VS2407. The sequence continues at coordinate 464,004 of NZ_JBRFVG010000002.1, read as the reverse complement.
ACCCGTGAGTGGCGCGATCCAGCGCGTGAAGCCCGTGGTGAACTCTGGCACAAACGCGATGCCCAGGTCGCCCCAGGTGCGGGAGGCGATCATGTCGCCACGGCGCACCGACAGCGGACCGATCGTCGTGCTGGCGAACTTGGCAATCGCGCCATCCGGGCCGAACACCTGGCCGATCTCGGCCGCGCTGGCCTCGATCTTGGCATTGGGCGCAAACGGGTACTTGTCAGCCAGCGTGGTGGCAAACGGCTGATACACCTGCGCGTTCCACACCTTGTTGACTTCGGTCGTCGCCGGGCGGATCGCCACTGCGTACGACTGCAGCAGCGGACGCACCAGCAGCGGACGCAGCGTTGCGCGCTCACTGTCGGTCATGCCGGTCAGCATTTGCTCATCCACGTACTTGAGCGTGTCGGCCAGTTCGGAGCCGTTGCCGTCCAGTGTCTGCTGCATCAACTGCCGTGCACCCGGCCCCGGGTCGCCCTGGTTCTTGATCTGGTTGAAGCGCGTGCGCACCTTGGAGAGCGAATCCATATAACCGCGCAGCAGCGATTTGTCGTCGCGCATGACCACCACGCGTGCGAGCCCCGAGAACTCCTTGCCAACCGGGCCCATCGGGATGGCGCCGGCTTCAGCAGTGCCACCCACGTCCACGTTGACGTTCACCTGCGACGGCGTCTGGCGCGCGAACAACTGCTTGAACCAGCCCAGCACGCCCGTCTTGGCCTGCTTCAGGCCGGCGTTGAACATCGACGGGTTGTCCCACGACGTCTGCTCGTACGCGGTGTCGAGCACCTTGCGGATCGGCGAGTTGGTCGGATCGCCCAGCAGGTTCATGCCGGTGACGGCCTGATCGAAGCTGGTGAAATCCTGGATCGCCACGCCCTGCATGAAGCGTTGCCATTCGCGCGCGTATTCGGTCTTGTACATCGTGACCAGCGCCTTCTGGATCTGCTCTGGGCTGCCTTCCAGCGTGAGGTCGTCGCGGGCGGCGACGTTCAACACCCAATCCTTGGTCTGCAGTTCCTTGTTGGCAGCTTCCTTGATGGCGGACTGCACATAGCCGAACCACGCTTCCTTGGTGAACGTGCCGGGCACGGCGTAGCTGCCAGCAACCAGGCCTGCACCGGTGTCACCAACGATGCGTGCGACCGTCATCGGGGCGTAGCGCGTGGACGCGCGGGCCTTGATCTCGGCGTACGCGCGTTCGCGTGCGGGCATGCCGCGCACCACGCGGCGCAGGTTCTCACGCGTCTGGTCGACCAGCGAGAGGTTGGCTTCCAGCAGCGGCCAGTTGTCGTCGTTCACGCGGGCGAGGAAGAACGACAGGTTGCGCTCCGCCGAGCGGATCATCTGCTCGCGGGGCATGTTGCCCCGGTTGTCTTCCAGCCAGCCGCGCCAGAAGCGTGTGATCTGATCGGTCAGGTGCGCGACTTCCACGTGGCGCTTGTCCGACAGCATCAGGTAGGTCTTGAGCGCGTTGTAGCCGTCTTCCACGTTCGTGGGGGAGGCATCGGTGTAACGCTTGGCTCCAGTTGAAGCTGTGGCCTGGTTTGGTGCAGCAGGCGCATTGGCGGCCGCGCCCGAGGCACCTGAGACACCCGACGCACCAGCCATGGTGGCGGTGGCCGTCGTCACGGACGTGGTCATCACCGCACCGGTTTCCGGCGGCCGCACCATCGGGGCCAGCTGATCCGGATGCGCGTTCACTTCGGCGAGGAAGGTTTCGATCGCGCCGCCCACCGGCTTGAGCATGACCTGGCGCAGGCCGTTGTAGTACTCGTCGAGCAGCTTGTGCTGCAGCGTGTCGCCCTGGTACAGACCCAGCGACAGCGCCAGCGGGTGGTCATTGCGATAGCGGTCGAGCTGTTCGATACGGTCCTGCAGGATGTCGAGTGCCTCCAGGCGGGCCTGCAGGTCTACCCGGTTCTGCTGCATCTTGACGATCTTGTCGAGGTCGGCCTGCACGTTGGCAGTGAGGGTGCGGTTGCCCATGTACGACCACGTCCAGCCGCCGAGCATCACGCCCAGCGCCAGCACCAGCGCAAAGAACGTGGCGATGCGCAGTCGCGTCTTGGCGGGGCTGGCGAATTGCCGCACCGTCTGCTTGTCGGCAAAGATCACCTTCGAGAACAGGTCGCGCAGGAAGAAGCCGTTCTTGGAGAACACTTCGCGGGTGCGTGCGGCGCCGTCGGTCGACAGGCCGAAGCGGCGTGCAATGCGCTCGGCCGACACGCTGTTGGTGGCGCCTTCCTGCAGCGCGCTGGTGAAGTAGAAGCCGCGGAACACCGGTTTGTACTGGAACGGATTCTCATCGAACAGCGTCATCAGGAACGCACGCAGCGTCGGCTTGATCGATGCAAACTCCAGCGGGAAGCTGAGCAGTCCCGGCGAGAGCTTGTTGTTCCGGTGCAGCGCGATCTGCGCCACGCTGATCTCCTTCAGCCCGTCGCACAGCTCGTCAAAGCGCTGGTCGAACACGGCCGCCACGTCCGGCTTTGAATCCGGCTCGAAGGGCAGGGTGGCGCCCCAGACGCGGTCGCGCTCCTGTTTCTCGCTGTCGCCAAAGAATTCGGTAAAGCCGGTGATCAGGTCGGCCTTGGTGAACATCACGTACACAGGGGCAAACACTTCCAGGCGTTCGGTCAGTTCCTGCACGCGCTGGCGCAGGTTCTTGGCCAGGTTGATGGCAAATTCGGGGCGGTTTTGCGTGAGTTCGGACACGCTCACCGTGACGACGATGCCGTTGATGGGCGCCTTGGGGCGATAGCGCTTGAGCAGGTCCAGAAAGCCGAGCCACTCGCGGCGGTCTTCTTCGTGCACCGAGTAGCGGCCGGCCGTGTCGAGCAGGATGCCTTCGGTGGTGAAGAACCAGTCGCAGTTACGCGTGCCGCCAATGCCCTGGATGACGGCACCGCCCTTGTCGGCAAACGGAAACTGCAGGCCGGAGTTCAACACGGCCGTGCTCTTGCCCGCCGCCGGGTTGCCGATCACGATGTACCAGGGCAGCTCGTACAGCGCTGCGCTGCCCGACATCTGTCCGAGCTTGGAGCGCTTGATGGTCTTGACGGCTTCGGCCAGGCGCACGCGCAGGGCTTCCACTTCTTCACGCTTGTCTGGCGTGGCGGCCTTGTCGGTGGCGGCTTGTTCGAGCACGCCCTCCAGCTTGTTGCTGGCCTGACGCGCACGCCAGCGCTTCCACAGATACGTCAGCAGCCACAGCGCGAGCAGTACGCCTAGCGCGACGCCGACCCAGACCAGGCCAACCTCAAAGGTCTGCGCCATCAGGAGCAGGAAGATGGTCAGCACGATCACGCCAAGAATGGACAGCGTGCGTGAGTTGGTCAGGAAGTTCAGGAAGCGTTGCATGTTGCCTTCGGCTCGGGAACAGACAGAATCGGAATCGAAATCAGGAACGAGGTCACGTCAGGCTGGGCACCACCGCGATGGCGCCGCGCTGCTGGATGTCGTTGGCGGTAATGGCCAGCACCGGCTTGCCGGTCTGCTGGCTCAACTGGTGCGCCACCACCACGGAGAGCAGCGGGCCCGCGGCGCCCACATAGCCGCAGGGTGTGCCAATCGGCAGCAGATCTGCCGCCAGGTCGAGCGCTGGAAAACGTTCGGAAAACACGCGTGCCACCTCGACGGTGCGCACGGGGTGCATGCCAGTGTCTGAGACAACGCCGGCAACGGTGATGGGTTCGGAAGTCGACTCGCCTTCGGCGGTATCAGCCTTCTCGGCGGGCGCTGCGTCCTGCTTGGCCTTGACCGGTGTGGCGGCCAAGGTATCGAGCACGTGGCCCACGGCATCGCCCAGCGCCTGCAGTTGCGGCTGGCCGCGATCCGGCGTCGGCGATTCAAGCCGCGCCACGCCGGCGCGCGTGATCGTGAACGGCTCCGCTGCAGCGGCTTCGCCTTCCAGCGCCGGCGGGAGCAGGCTTTGCGCCATGGCCGGCCCACACAGCAGCACGCCCGCAGCGGCTTCGCCCGGCACGCGGCCGTGTTGGCGATTGGCTTCGAACAATTGCTCGTGCTGCATCAGTTGCTCAACAGCGCTTGGGCCGACCAGCGAATCCGCCACCACCACCATGCGCAGCACGCGCTCGTCGCTGGCGCGATTAACGCCTTGCGTCGCGCGATCGAGCAGCAGCAGCGCATCGGCATCGCCCTTGGCGGTGATGGGCTCCAGCGTCAGTCGGTCTGCGGGCCAGATCAACGCGATGCGTTGGCGCAGCCACCCATCGGCGGCGGCTTGATGCTGCGGTGTCCACTCGCGCGGCAGCAGGGCGGTGATGATCAGTCGCGTGCTTTCCGGGGCGGTCGATTCCGGAACCTGCGCAACGGCATGTGCGGCCAGCTCTTCGGCCACCTGGCCAGCGAGCGAGAGGGCGCGCAGGCGTTCGTCCAGCCAGTCGATGTCAGGATGATGCTCGGCCAGCTCGGCGCGCAGGTCTTCGATGTCGATGCCTTCCACTTGCGCTGCAAAGATCGGCTGGCCGAAGCCCTGGACATCGGTCAGGCCCGGTTGCGTGTTGGCTTGCACTGCGTCCACCACCGATGCCGCATCACTGCCTGCAGGCGCGCGCAGAGCGCTGGCCAGCAGCACGGCGCGCCATTGGCGCGTGGCGTCTTGCGGGTCTGCGGCTTTGGCGTCGGTGCCTGCGGCGGCCGGCGTGGCGGCAGCCAGCTCGCGGCCCGCGACCACATTGGAGCGGATGCCATCCAGCGCGCGCTTGATGACCCAATAGCCGACGATCATGCCCACCGGCAGCAACAGCAGGTAGGTGAGGATGTCGCCGGTAGTCGGCATGCGGTTGACGGACTGCCACCACACAATGACGGCAATCCACACCACCACGAAGACAGCGAGCAGCGTCAGCCCGGACCGGAAGAGTCTTGCAACCATGTCGTGCGCGTTCAGATGCTGCCGGTGTTGCCCTGGCTGGACAGGAGCGTGGCGCCGCAGGCGGTTTTGTCGCCATGGCGCGCCGCCTGCTTGCCGTCGATGATGACGTTCGGGTCGCCCGTCACGATGACGGTCGTGCCGCCGTGGCCGTTCCGCGGGCAGGTCACCTTGTCGCCCACGCAGGCGATGCCCTTGCCGCCGGTGCTTGTGTTGCCCGATGCGGTGATCACCACGCCGCCGTGGTCGGTCTTGTCACCCAGCAGGATGAAGGGCCGTGTCATTGCATGCTCCCCATGTGTCCTATCGTCATTGCCTTGGTGCGGGCTGCTTGCCGAGCACGCCCTTGCGGCGCAGCTCGACGTGGCCCAGATCCATCATCTTCCAGCGGCCGCCCCATACCAGGCCGACCGATTCCGCCGTCTGGCCGTACAGCTCGTAGCCGCGCATTGCCCACGGGTCCTTTTCGCTGATGACCAGCTTGCCGTCGCGGAAGAACGCGCTGTCCGCCGCCAGGCCGTACTGGTGATAGCTCTGGAACGCCGTGGCCTGCGTGACATTGCTGCCCATCGCCGCCAGCTTCACTTGCCGCTCGGGGCTTCGGTAGCCTTCGAGCAGCGCCATCTCGTATCCGTGTTCGTCGCGCATGATCTTGTAGACAAGCAGCAAACGCTGGCGGAAGTCTGCGTCGAGCAGGTTCCAGTCGCGGCTCGCATCGCGGATGGCCGGACGGATCTGCTCGACTTCACGCGTGGTGAACACCTCGGGCGGCAAGGGCGGCGGCGGGACCAGCCGTTCGCCATTGAGCAGCGCCGAGATGTGCGGATCCGGTTCGCGCACCTGATCGTCATCGAACTCGAACGACTGCTGCTCGCGCAGCGCCAGCGCCAGCATGGGCGGCACCGACAGCACCCCGAGCGCACCGAGCAGCAACATCCGCCGCCGCACCACGAACTGCTTGAACGCCGATACCCCTGACGTTGCGTTGTCCACCGATTCGCGCAACGACCCTGCCGAGCGCGCGCCCACCACCGCCGCCCCCGTGCTCAAGCGCCGCCACTGGGCACGCAGCAACGCCGCGCAGCGCTGCCGTACCGACGGCAGCAGCAGCACGGCAGCCACCACCACCATGGCAACGAAGTAGAGAACAAGAGCGAGAAAAACCATACCGACCTGCGGAGCGTGGGCGCCTACGTCAATTCATCCAGATTTATATCTGTATTTAGAAGTCTAAATTATTAATAAACGGTAATAATCGGGTGCTCGCTGCGCAGAAATATTAAGAAACGATAAAGAAAATACCGCAACCTACGTCAATCATTTGTCTTTCAGCAAGGCCAGACTTAGAATCAGCAGCCACCACCGGAATCGGCGGTTGTTTGTAATCCATACGTTCGCCGCGCATTCTATTTCAATTCTGGACCCGTGATGAGTAATAACGGCGATTTGAAACAAGAAGGGCCTCCAACGCTCTTCAATTCTGAATCCGAGACCGATGAGGCCGGGCATACGCGCATTCTGGCGAGCCTTGAAGGCCGCGTCGCGGCCAGCGGCAAGGGACCGAAAAAGTCGGGGCAGCGCTATGGCGTTGCAGCGGCGGTTGTGGTGCTCGCCGCCGGTATTGGCGCATGGATCATGCTGAATCCGAGCGGCGAATCCGCGCCCGCCCAGGTGGCAGAACAACCCGCGCCGGCGGCCGCCCAATCGCCGGCAGCCACGCAGGCAGCGGCGCCGGAAGCCGCTCACGCGGCCGCTGCGGCGCCTGTCGCTTCCGCAAGCGAGCCCGTGGCGGAAGTGCAAGCCGCCACCATCGTCAACGTTCCGCCGGGCGAGGAGCACGCAAGCGAAAAGAGCGAGAAGAGCGATAACGCGTCGGTTGCCAGCGCGCCCGCCAAGGAGGCGCATGATGAGGCGCCGGCGGCGCATTCCGTGGCGGTAAAGTCTGCCAGCCCCACGGCGGATACCGACGAAGGCAAAACGGCAACCGCCAAGCTGGTGGCCAAATCGACCAATACGCCATTTAAGGCGCTGCAGCAGCCAACAAAGCCGAAGGCGCACTCAACTGCCAAAGCCGCCAAGAACCGAAAGGGTACATTGGCGCCTGATGATCCTGACGCTGATCTGCTGGCCGCTTTGCTTGCGCCGCAGAATGCTGCCAATAAGCCCGCCAATTCACCCACTTACAAAGGGCAATAGCCGCCCGACTGCCCGGTTGGTTTTTTTACAACCGGGTAATTGAGCGGAGGCGGGTGCGATGCTCGACATTGCGCTGCCTCGTAATTGCCCGCGCTGGTTTCACGAAATCGCCCCGTGATACGCCACGCGTTGCAGCACCGGACAGCGAATGGACGCCACGACCCTTCTTCAGAACCTCTTCGCACCCACACGCCGCCTGTACACGCTGGAGGGGGACGGGGCGCTTGCAGACCTTGCGGTCGAAGCCTGGCTCGGTCGGGAGGCGCTGTCCGAGCTGTTTGAATGGCGCGTGGTGGCCGTCAGCGCCAATGCGCGCATCGCGCTCAAGCCGTTGCTGGGCGAGCGCGTCACGCTGGTCACGACGCTGGCCGACGGAACGCAGACCAAGCGCACTGGCCTTATCCGGCTTGCCGAGAAGCTCGGCGCGGATGGGAGCCTCACACGCTATCGCCTGACCGTGGTGCCCTGGTTCTGGTTGACCACGCAGCAGCGCCACAGCCAGGTGTTCCAGAACCGGCCGCTCGCGGACATTTTTGAGCAGATGCTGTCGCCGTACGAGCCGTATGCCTCGTGGCGCTATGCGGCCGGTGCCGAAGCGCGCATGGCCGACTTTGGTACACGCACGCACATCGCCCAGTTTCGCGAGACCGACTACCACTTCGTTACGCGCCTGCTGGCCGAAGCGGGGCTCGGCTTCACCACGGTGGAAGACGACCAGGCGCATGGCGGTCACACGCTGGTGATTTTTGCCGACAGCACGCAACTGCAGGAAGATGCGGAATCGGCTGCGTCGGGCGGTATCCGCTTTCACCGCGCGCATAGCCTGGAAGAGCGCGACGCGATTCAGCAACTCGCTTGCCATAGCCGCACCACCGTAAGTGGCGTGGCTGTCGCTGCGTGGGACCCGGAAGGCAAGCAGAACGCCCGAGCCCACGCGCCCGCACGCTTTGCTACCAGCGCGGGCAGCCCGGATGCATACCTGTCGATCAGCCCATCGCTCGCACCCGATTCCGCTAATGCCCAGCGCATTGCCGAACAGGTCATGGAAAGCCTGGAAGCCCGCGCGCTGCTGTTTTCAGGGCGTGGCACGGTGCGCACGCTGCGCAGCGGCACGCGGCTGCAGGTGGTGGATTGCCCGCACCTGCCGCAAGACGTGGAAGGCGCCTATCCACTATTGATGGATCTGGTCGAACACTGCGGCATCAACAACCTGACCGTCGATACGCACAACGCGCTCAGCCAGCGTTTGGGCGGGCTCGATGCCGCGCTGGAATTCGATACGCCGCCTAGCGCGCCGGAGTCCGGCCCCGGCATCTTCGGTTTCCAGGAAGCAGAAGGCCCCATCGAACGCAGCACGCCGACTGGCGAGTTGATCAAGGCAGCACGTACGCACGGCTATGCCGGAATGTTCCGCGCAAGCGACGCACGCAGGCCCTGGCGCCCGGCCGTGACAGAACCGGATTGCGGCCGCCTCTACGCCGCGCCCACCGCGCAAGGCGTGCACAGCGCCATCGTGGTCGGCCCGGACGGCCAGACGCAGGCAGGCGGAGACGGCGAACACCACGCTACCCCCGCAGGTGAAATCCGCGTGCGGTTTCCCTGGCAACAAGGCGAGCGCGCGGATGACCGCAGCACGCGCTGGGTGCGCGTTGCGCAGCGGCAGGCCGGCTCCGGCATGGGCTGGCAATGGCTGCCGCGCATCGGGCAGGAAGTGCTCGTCAAGTTCAGCGAAGACGACATCGACCAGCCGGTCGTGATCGGCTCGCTGTACAACGGCCAAGGGGAGGCTGGCATTGCGCCCACGCCGGGCGGGCAGGGCGCATCCGACCAAAGCGACAGCACAGCCCTCTACAAGCAAGGCAGCGACAGCGCCGCAAGCGCGCAAGGCAACGTGGCCGGCGGCCACAGCCCCGCGTGGCACGGCATGGGCACTGAGGCTGAAGGCCACCGCAACGCCGCCGCCCACACGGGCTTCAAGAGCGCGGAACACGGCGGCAGCGGCTACAACCACCTCGTCTTTGACGACAGCGACGGCCAGTTGCGCACGCAGCTCGCCACCACGCAGCAATTCAGCCAGCTCAACCTGGGCCATCTTGTCCATCAGCAAGACAACCGGCGCGGCAGCTTCCGTGGCCAAGGCTTTGAGCTGCGCACCGATGGCCACGCCGCCGTGCGGGGCCAAGCCGGCCTGCTGCTGACCACCTACCGCGACGCCAGCACCGGCAAAGCCGTGCCCACCGGCGACAACGCGGCCGGCATTGCGCTGATCAAGCAAGCCAAGGAATTGACGTCATCGCTCGGGCAAGGCGCGGTTACGCATCAGACTGCCGCACTCGACACCGCCAAGAACGACGACGCGCCGCTGGCCAAGCAAGCCAAAGCAGTCGCGGGTATGGTCGACGGCAAGGCGCTCGACGCCGCCAAGCAAGACGCCAGCGCCGGCAACACCACCACACAAGGCAAGGTGCCGCATCAGGGCGAGGCTATCGCCCACCTCGCGGGTCGCGCGGGCCTCGTCATGGTGGCGGGGCAAGACCTGCAGCTCGCCAACGGCGAGAGCATCGCGCTGGGCAGCGGCCAAGACACCAACCTCGCCATCGGCAAACAGGCGCGCATGCACGCCGGCCAGGCGATTGGCGTGGCCGCAGGTTTGTCGAAGGCGGGTGACAACAACATCGGCCTGCAGCTCACCGCAGGGCAAGACAACATCGACGTGCAAGCCCAGCATGACGTGCTCAAGCTGATGGCCAAGCAGGACCTGAAACTGGTGTCGGCCAATATGAACGTGGACTTTGCGGCCGCCAAGCGCATTCGCATCGCCACGGCCGGCGGGGCGTCGATCACGCTCGAAGGTGGGAATATCACCGTGGAGTGTGCGGGGGCGATTACGTATAAGGCGGCGCAGCGGGTGTTTGAGGGGCCGACAAGCAGTAGCTATCCGCTGCCACTCTTCCCACAGAGCGTTTGCGTCGAATGCATGTTGAAGGCCGCGATGAACGGTAGTCCGTTTTCCGCTCTGCAGTAATTGTCGGTATGGAATTCCTGACAGACCCCATCGCGGTTGACGAGGTTGTTGCACAAATTTGCGACAAGCACCAGCAGGATGCGAACGGCACCACGTGGCTACTGGTGGACGCTGCACTGGTTGAGTTTCATCGAATTTCCGCGCTGGCAGGCAACTGGGGCTGGCCGATTCACAACGTTTTTGCCAGATCAAGGCTGGCGTCATTCGGTGCACAGGCCCCGCACCTCATTGAACTGCCACGCGACGTGGGCGAGATCAGGTCAAAGCTGGCGAAGCTGCTGCGGCCGCATTCGGCATCGGCATCGCCGGCTTTTAGTTGGCTCCGTTCGCAACATTCGGCGGATGCCTTATGTGAGGCGCTGGCGCATCTAGGCCTTGTGCGTATTGACGGTGACATGGACGTGCATTGCCGTTTTGCTGATACGCGTGTGCTACCAGCGCTGTGGGCTGCGCTGTCTGAAGAGCAGCATGCGACACTATCCGACCGCATCGTGGCTTGGGGTTGCTGCGACCGAGCAGGGCATCCGATGGAGCTCGCTACCAAGTCTGCTGAAGTTCTGCCCGCGGTATCAGCGTTTGCCGGTACATTGGAACTCGACGCCCGCCAATTTGGTGCCGTACTCGACGCCAGTGAACCTGACACCATTTTCAGCGCGTTTTTGGAAACAACGCCCGAGTTGATCGTGGATCGGCGTCGATCGGACTTGTATCGGACGCTGACACAATCACTCGCACTTGCAACGGAGCTGCAGGTGACGCAGGCACCGGACCGCCTGCAATTTGCGGTGCTGAGCGTGTATTGCGGCGAGGATTTTCATCGCTTGCCGGCATTGGCAGAGATGTGGAATGAGGTTGCTCAAGGAGCAAGCCTCAAAGAGCTCATGAAAGCTTGGACGCCAGAGATCTGGAGTGCTCTGGAGCCCGGAGAGGTCGACGCTGCGGTGTCCGACGTTTAGGAAGGTGTTGACAATGAAGATTTGGAAAGTCTTAGGGTTGACAGCAGTGGCAGCGGCTTCGTTGTATGCGTTGACCGCTTGCGCTACGAAACCAGACCCGATGGATGACAAGGCGACAGCCAGCATTACTTCGTACAACCACACTCCCGACTATATCCATCAGTTCTACGTAAACGGGACTTGGGGAGGGAACTCGTTTGCCTATGGGGGAGGTGGAAGTTTCGTCTGTTGCTTGATATACCCCAAGACTTGGCGTCCAGGCTTAACCGCCAAGGTGAAATGGACGACCTCTAGTTCTGATCCGAACGCTGAGGGCGATGCTGCGAAGGAGCATTGGCACGAGGCTATCGTTCCGATCGAGAAGTATGTGGAAGAAGCTGACACCCTGAATGTGCATTTCCTGCCTGGAGGAAAGATCCGGCTCATTATTTCGAATAAGGGGCCGGGGCAGGGTAGCTATCCTGGGCCGTCTTACCCTGTCAAACCGGCCGATTTTCATTTCGAGCCAAGCCGACGTGCGGCTCAACTGAAAGAAGAACGTGCCCGAGCGCAAGCGGCAGGGCGGGCGCGATTGGAGGCTGAGATGCGTGCCCTCAAAGGGGGGCTGCCCGCCGCTCCGACGGACTCATCTCCGAGCACACCGGGAGGCGACAATTTGCCTCCTCCACCCGTACTTCCAAAGGGGGAGAAATGAGCGCGTTCCGCCCTGGCTGGTACGAGATTAGCTTCGATGCGAGTACGCGTGATCGGCGCTGTCGATATTTCAAGAGTCCGTCCGCATACACAGCGGAGTGTTTGCTCAAGAGTACTGGGCAGCAAATTCTGTTGTGGCATGACCCTGCGGGAGTGAACGGGCCTGGGAAAGCTGCCGCATGGCAGTCGACTTATCGTCCACTGGACAATGCGCCGAAGGACGATTGGTGGGACAACCCGCCGGGCGGCAAGAGCTACAACCCAGAGCTGCCGCCGTCAAACTCGCGCGCGGACCGCAAACCAACCTTGAGTGAATTGTGCGGTCGCGCGGGGACTGCCGATATTGTGGGCAAGCAGAGCCTCAGTTGCTCCAGAGAGATACACGTCGGACTGTTCTTCGATGGCACCAACAACAACATGGATCGTGATATGCCAGCGCGATCACACTCGAATGTTGTGGTTCTTTTCAATGCACATCGTAATGACCGAACTGACACCTTTCGCTATTACATTCCCGGTGTTGGAACAGCGTTCGATGATATTGGTGAGCCGGCAGAGACGGATTCGGGAAAAGCCTATGCCTCTGGTGGAGAGGCTCGCATTCACTGGGGCATGCTGCAAGTTCTCAATGCGGTGTGCCGTGCATCAATTGCCGGCAATGCTTCTTCAACAACATCTGATGAAGACTTAGGTTTGCTCAGTAAGGAGCAGATGAAACAGCTTGTCACCAGTAAAAGCGGGCTAGCAACTTGGTGGCGACTCAGCGACGACAAGATGATCAACATTTTTGCTGATCTTCAGAAGCAGTTGCTCGACAAGATCAAGGAAGCGCGCCCCCGGATCACCAAGGTTCACCTTTCCGTATTTGGATTCTCGCGCGGAGCAGCAGAGGCGCGTACATGCTGTGAGTGGATCCGCAAAGCCACGAAGATGAAGGTGGGATATGCGGAACTGAACATGCGCTTTCTGGGCATTTTTGACACCGTTGCGTCCGTTGGCTTGGCGGACTCTTCGCCTGTAGGCCAGGGGTTCATGGATTGGGCCGACGGCACGATGGACATTGGTAAGTTCGAGAGAGTCACGCACTTCGTTGCCGCGCACGAGATTCGCCAGTCGTTTCCCCTTTCTACCGCCCGGATTGGTGCCAAGCACTATCCGGAAAATACCAAGGAATACATTTATCCCGGCGCACATTCGGACATTGGAGGTGGATATGGGCCAGGGTCGCAGGGCAAGGCAGTCGGGGGGCGGCATGAACTGTTGTCCCAGATCGCGCTGAACGATATGTACTTCGAAGCCTGCAACGCGGGCGTGAAGCTCTTGCCCAACGAGGAGATGCAAGAAGGACTTCTCAGCGATTTTGTTGTGTCTCCTGATCTGGACGCAGCATTTACTGCATATTCCGATTGGACAAAGCTTGCAGAAAAGCAAAGCGTGACCGATGGCAAGGGGCCTCTTTGCGAGAATCGTATGCAACGCCATACGCAGTTGTATTGGCGTTGGCGTGCACATGTGTCCAATGACGCAACGTTCAAGGCGCTGTTTTCTTACACGCATTCCGACGAGCAGGACCAAGTCGACCTATGGGAATCGGAATTGGATTGGCGCAAGGATGTTGAGCGAGCCAAGGCTGCAGCAAGTCAACCCCGATATGTCTCGAGGGGGCGATATGGCGCTGCCGATGTCGTCGAACTCCCGCCGTCTCCCACGGAGCTTCAGAAGCAAATCCTTATCGAGGTCAATGCTGCTGAAGCGGTACCTGCCTCAGTGAGTGAATTTTTTGACAAGTACGTACACGATTCCCACGGTGGTTTCTGGTTGCTCGGCCCTATCACCGCCGCTCAGCGTACGGCGTTCATCGCGGACATTAAAGCCAAGAAGGCGGAGCATGATCGGCTGCTGCGTGAAGCCGATGCATCGCTCAACCCTGGCCGTGCCGACAACCTCCGCCGGATCGCACTATCGTATGAGCTCAACGGGTTTGAGCGAAGGGTGCTCGCTAAAGACGCGGAGTCGCCAGGTATTGTTCCGGTAATGCGCGATTCCGATGCTGCAGACCTGCGCGAGAACGCTGGCATAGCCACCAGTGTGGCAATGCGGGTGCTAGGGACACAATCCCGACGCGAACCCCATGGGCATGGACGATACCGGCGAGTGTTCGACCACAGTTGATATCGCCGATATTCAGCTTTCTCCAGTCCATTCGATTGGCTAAATGCTGCACACGACGAGTAGCAATTTGACGCACGAGCACCACGCGCCAGCTCAGGAGACGGCCAAGCCTTCAACGGATGGGAAGCCGCGTTCCATATTGAAGCGCTATTGGCTTGGCATCACCCTCAGCACAGCACTCGCAATCCTGCTAATCACGCTTAGCTTGATCGCGCTTCTTACGCCTAATCTCGAATATAGCGTGGTGCTGCTGATCCTGCTTGCGCTGGTAATTGGTCTGCCGTTGTGTTTGGCATTGCTATTGACGTGGCTTGCATATAGACGCAGTGCATCCACGCCGTTGCCGGCGAAGTTGCATGCAGCCATGTTCTTGCCGACTCTTGCAGCGTTGAGCGTTCTTCCAATTGGGGCAGGAATGCAGGACACAGCGCGAAGGTGGTTCAGTGAAGCGCACCCAGACATCCGCGAACTGCATGTCAACTTCAGCGGAAGACCGTTGTGGCTTGCAGTAGGCAGCGCTCAGACAGGCGCAGGTTCATGGCCGCATATGCCGTTGCTGTCGGGGCCAGAGGCAAGGTTTGCCGGCTTCATTCGTCATCCTCAGGAAGACGACGTCAATCAGGGGCGCTTTCCATATACGGGAAGCCGCCTGCGTGAGAGCGAGCATTCATACGCCTACGCCGATACGGACGAGGCAGGACAACCCGTAGCGGTACGCCCGCGCCCACTGCTGCTACGCCCGTACCCAGATCTCGGCAGACTTCCGTCGGACCTTCGCGCGAGCGATTTGCTGGTGTATCAGTACTTTCATTACTACGATCATGTGGATGTCGCGCCAGCGCTAGGTAGATTGGACGCATCGAAATTGGACGAACTACAGGGCCGATTGGGCAATGTCGTGTCCTTCTATCTGTCCGATCAATACCCGCGAGGTTTGGAGAGACTTGAGATCGATGGTCAGACTCTGGTGATTGGAACTGACAATGAGCGCGTTTTTGAAGCGCCGTGCGATCGACGTTCGAGTTTTGTCGGCAGTGCGCTGCTGGACATCCAAGCGCCGCTTGCAGTGCGCTGGCAGACGCTGGACGATCCGGCCCGTTGGCACGAGGCAAGCGTAAGCGTTCCCGCCTTTCAAGGGACGACGTCACGGGCTATGCAAGCATCTGTCCGTAACGTTCGATTGTATTTTTTGGATGGTGGCGTCGTTGCCGCGGAGCAGTTTCTGACACAGAACCTTCTCGGCGGAGACCAGAGAACGGTCTCCACGGGCGTCCCCGTAGGGGTACGGGCAGACCGGATTTGTGACAACACCAACCAGAAAAACTTTGACGCGTTTTCCGGATGACCCGGCGACGTCGTTGTGAATTCAACCCTAAAACAACCTGACTCTCTCCAATGAACCTGCAATACAAACTTGCCGTAGCCCTCTTGACCACCGCCTGGATGAGCGCAGGCATCTGCGCCCAGCACACCTCCACCGCGCCGGCAGCGGGCAATGCCCCGCAAAGTGGAATCAAGAAGGCCGTGCACGCAAAGAAGCACGGCAAGCGTGCCAAGAGCGCCCGTGCGCGCAAGAACACTGCTGTCGCGCGTGATGGCGATGCAGAAGTGCTCGCCCAAGTGCTCGGCTCGGATAGCAAGAATCCGTTGTGGGGGAAGCCGCAGCAGTAATGGCGGTTTGTAGTCGGATGAGCGGCGCGGTGCCGCCGGGGAAAGAACCTTGATCCTGATCTCACCGGTCCGCAAAGAAACGCTATGAAAACCTGGAGATGCCTACGCGCAGCGGCCATCGCTTCAACTGCGTTTTGTGTACTGACGGCGTGCACCACTAAGCCTGCACCAACGGATGACGAGGTAGCGGCTAGCATCACTTCGTACAACCACACTCCCGACTATATCCACCAGTTCTACGTGGATGGAACTTGGGCGGGCAACTCGTTCGCGTACGGCGGCGGAGGCAAATTTGTCTGTTGCGTCGCATACCCCGAAACATGGCGCCCGGGCCTCACTGCCACGGTGAAGTGGACAACGTCCAGTTCTGACCCGAATGCGACAGGCGACGCGGTGAAGCCGCATTGGCACGAAGCTGTTGTTCCAATCGAAAAGTACGTAGAAACCGGCACGCTACACGTGCATTTCCTGCCTGAAAACAAGGTTCGACTCATCGTTTCCAGTAAGGGCGCTGGTCATCCTGATTATCCGGGCCCGGCCTATCCGGTTAAGCCGGCCGACTTTCATTTCGAGCCAAGCCGACGTGCGGCTCAGCTGAAAGAAGAGCGCGCCCGAGCGCAAGCGGCGGGACGGGCCCGGCTTCAAGAGGAGATGCGCGCGTTGAAGGATGCACCGCCACCCCCTCAGGCGCCGGCGGAACCGATACCACTTTTGCCCGACGAGATCGCGCCCGGTGTCAAGCGAGACGCGACGACACCACCTGGCTACCACCATATTCAAGGGTGATTCACATACCTCAGTACACACGGCCGCCGTCGGCATCGGACAACCAATATCTCTTGCTGAACGGTCTTCTTTACCTCTCCACACGACAAGTTGCATGCGCCGCATAGCAACAGCGTTTGCGCTTTTCTTTGCGGCCCAGCACATCGCATCAGCGGCCGACTCCATTGCGATTTCGCTCGATCAAGTCACCAACGCCACAATCGAAATATGAGGCAGCCACGTCTATTACGAGTTGCGCAGTGCGACCGGCATTCACAGCGGGGCAATCGCTACCCAAACTGAAAAGCCTATCCACCTAGCGGCAGGCGACTACGATTTCAGCGGGCGACAAGGCTTCGCTTTCTGGTCGATCGACGAAGGGCAGGGCGTGTACAAGATCTACCGTGTTTTCACCTTTTCACGAAAGCGGACCGATTTTGTTGAGCGCCATTCCCGTTGTGGCGACGCGTTCCTCAACCTTCGAGTGGAGGCGCAACGAAAACGGCTGATCAGTACATTCTTCGAGAACAACATTCCCAAGTCATGCGTAACACGGTTGGATCCGGATTGAAGATGCTTCGGCATGCGTTGTCGGCGTACGTATTTTCCACGGTGTTTCCCGCCTTTGCAGACGGGCCGTTAGGATCCCCCGCAGCGAACAAACCACCGACGGCTATCTGAGTACGGCATTGCTGCTGAGGCCTGCACTACCATCGTCACAATCTGCTTCTCGCGGATCCAATCAAACAGCCCCTGCACGATGATGTTTCAAATACGCCGCACGGTTTCGTGTCTTCTCGCAACGCTGGCCGCGCTCCTGGTCATGGGGTGCCAGCCTTCTTCCACCACTAAGTCATCCAGCAAAACAGTGATGCCGCAAAGTATTGAGATCGAGATAGGCGAGTCGCCGCAGGCGCTCATTGGGCGTTATGGCAAGGCCGTGGATGTTGACAACAAGAATGAGCAGGCCTATGGCGTGACGTTCTATGCGGTGGATTGGCTTGACAGCTCGCAAGGTACGGTCGTTATCAAGAATCAAAAGAGCGAGGTGCGCCTCGACACTGCGTTGGGTGTCTCGGGTTCGTTCGACAAGGCCCACGCCGACGAGGGTATCTATGACTACAGCATTAGCCTTGGCATTCCCCCGCGAAACAACGTTGCGCACGACCAAGCACGTCTGCAGTTCTACGAAATGCTCAAGCGAATTCAGCAGGCGGGCTGGAAGCGGTGGATATACCCAGAGAATCCTCGGTTGTCCGGTGTCGAAGCCTTCCGCTATCGACTCGTAAAAGACCAAGGGGTCGATTCACTGGATCCAGGCTATTTGCCTGGCCTCGAAGACTGGATGAAACTCCCCGACATGACCTCGTGGCGCTTTTACCTCAACGGGGTCTACATGGACGTTCAGATGTCGAGGGACTCGAAGCGCATGAAAGTGGATGAACCGGGCGCGTACTTCGTCAAGATCAAGCTGGAGGGCTACGCCAATTATTGGCGCAACGCGTTCAACGAGCAGGACCGCCCACATTGGCGTGACCTCTTTCCCGGCTTGCAACGACAGATGCGTGCAGAGCGGGCCGGCGCAGAGCAAAAGCTGAAGGTTCAGGGCTATAGCATTGACACCAGCTATCGCAATCCGGACGAGACATCCGGTGATCAGCCTGTTTCGCCGCCACCCAATACCAGCGCGAAATGATGGTTCGCCGGGGATGGCTTGCAGGCCATGGACTCGCTGATACGACATGCTCATGCGTTCGCATTTCCAATTACTAAATCAGTCAGCTTTCTCACATGAACGTGCAATACAAACTCGCCGTAGCCCTCCTCACCACCGCCTGGATGAGCACAGGCATCTGTGCCCAGCACACCTCCACCGTGCCGACCTCAGGCAATGCCCCGCAAAGCGGAATCAAGAAGGCCGTGCACGCAAAGAAGCACGGCAAGCGGGGCAAGGTCACCCGCGCGCGCAAGAGTGCCCCGGTGGCTCGCGATGGCGATGCAGAAGTGCTCGCCCAGGTGCTGGGTTCGGATAACAAGAACCCGTTGTGGGGAAAGCCGCAGCAGTAACCAGGCAAATGGCCGCAGCGGATGCGCCAAGGCGCGATCAGCCCCCCGTCCGCTGCTTCTGCAACATCGCCAACTGCGTCGCCAGGTAATTGCTCGTATTCGTCATACTCGCTACCACCTTCGACAGCGCATTGAACTGCGCGTAATACAGCGCCTGCTTGGCATCGAGCTGCTTCTGCATCAGATCGATCTGCTTGCCGAGCGATGTGATGGAGCTGTTGATGGCGTCGCTGGCGTTCTGCACCATGCCGTTGTTCGACAACAAGTTGCCCGACACGGTGTGGAGTTGCGCCGCATAGCCGCGCTGCACGGTGACGGTGCCGCGGTCGCCCAACGCGCCGCCGGTCACTTGCACCGTCAGGCCATCGACGGCCGATCCGCTGGCGCCGTAGAGGTTCTGGCCCGAACCCGTGGCGGCCGCGCCGTTGATGGTGCCCTGCACATCGCGCCCGGCCGTGGCCGTGGGGCTGCCACCGAGCAGCGATGCCGCGCCATTGCCCGACACCGACACCGTCGATACCGAGCCGTATTGCTTGTCGGTGAACGTCAGCACGCCGTTGGCATCGGTGCCGATGGCGACTTCCACCTTGGCTTTCTGCAGGTCGGGCGAGGCGTTGATCTGGCTCTGGATCTGCGTGGCCAGGCTCGACGCGGTGTAGTTGCCTGCCGGGACCTTGATGTTGGTCGTGATGCCGCTGAGCGTGACGGACAGGCTGTCGTTCACGCCGCTCTGGATGGTCGTGTTGGCAGCTGCCGAGCCCTTGAGCGAGCCTTGCGTAGCCAGCTGGGTGACATTGACGGCGTAGCTGCCGGCCTGCGTGGTCGTTGAAAACGCCGAAACCTTCAGCAATGAATCCGTCGCCGTGCCGGTGCCGGCAAACAGCGCCGCCACTTGGCTAGGCGATTTCTTCAGCGCGGCCGTGAGCTTCGCGTCGTCAATCGACAGCGTGCCTTCCTTGTCCATCGTCACGCCGATACTGCCCAGCGACTGGAACGCGCCGTTACCGATGCCCTGGCCCAGCACGTCGGTCAGCTGGTTGATCATCGCCTTGGTGCTGACGTCGCCGGCCAGCGCGCCGTTGTTGGCGGCATTGGCGGTGTCGAACTTGGTCAACGCGTTGAGCTGGATGCGCAGCGCGTTGTACGCCTTGACGAAGTTCAGCACCGACTGGCTGGCCTGGCCGGCGTCGCTGCCGACCGTGACGGTGGTGCTGCCCGTCTTGGCGAGCGTGAACGAGGTGCCGTCCACCACGTCCGTCAGCGTGTTGGTGGCGCTTTGCACGGCGATGCCGTTGACGGTAGCCATGGCGTTGCGGCCCGTCGCGACCTCGGTCATGTTCTGCGTGCCGGCCGGGTCGTGGCTCAGGAGGAATTGCAGTGCCGGGTCGCCCGAGACGGCAATCTTCATCTCCGAATTGGCGCCGCCCGCTGTGGACGTCAGCACCAGCCGGTACGGCGAATTGCTGCCGTCGTTGACGATGCTGGCCGAAACGCCCAGGTTGGCGCTGTTGATGGCATCGCGGATGCCGGCGAGCGTGTTGTTCGACGGGTCGATGGTGATCGAGCCGCCGGCCTGGTTGCCGTTCTGCGTGAAGGTGGCGCCGGTGTATTTGCCGTCGGCAAAGCTGCCGCCCGAGACGCTGCCAAATGAAAAAGTAAGCGTAGTGGGCGTGCCGCTGCCGATGGGCGTCTTGCTCGACGCCTGCCCGGCGGCTGACAGCACCTGCGCCTGCGCAAGCTGCGTCACGTTGACTTGATACGTGCCCGCCGGTGCCGTGTTGGACAGCGAAGCTGTGAGGATCGAGGTGTCGTGTCCGCTGGCCTTGTTGCCGGTGAACGTGTCCGGATTGTTCAGGGCGGCCATGGCCGTCTGGAAGGTCGCCAGCGCGCTTTTGAGCGAGCCGACCGCCGACAACTGCGTCTGAAACGCCTTCTGCTGCGTCTGCCGCAGCGTCATGCCCTTGCTTTCCGCCTGGATCAGCTTCGTGACAAGGCTGTTGACGTCGATGTTCGTACCGATGCCCGGAACGGAGATCGGCGGAATGTAGTTGTTGCTCGTGGACGAGGTGGCCATAGTCGGACGCGCGCAAACGCTTTCTTCACAATCTCCACAATGTGACGGCAGCGCAGCCCCGTTCTTTAGGGCAAACCCTGCTCGGGCAGCCTTTTTGTCCGGGTTTGCTCAGGAAAGCGAAAGAATTGCCGACGCCACACGACGCAGCGGCCAGCGCCGGCGGTCTCCATCAGGGTGGAGACCGCCGCGCCACGTTAAACCGTCTCGCCTTCCTTGCTCGGATCGACCTGCTTGCCGCGCGCCAGCACCGGCACCAGCGCTGCACCGGTATGGCTGGCCGGCACGCGCGTCAGCGCCTCCGGCCCGCAAGCCGCGACGATCGTGCCGCCCTCATCGCCGCCTTCGGGGCCGAGATCGAGAATCCAGTCCGCCTCGGCAATCACGTCGAGGTCGTGCTCGATCACGATCACGCTGTGGCCGCCGTCTGCCAGGCGATGCAGCACGCGAATCAGCTTGGCCACGTCGGCCATGTGCAGACCCACGGTCGGCTCGTCCAGCACGTACAGCGTGTGCGGCGCCTTCTGGCCGCGGCGCGTCACGTCATCGCGCACCTTGGACAACTCGGTGACGAGCTTGATGCGCTGCGCCTCGCCGCCGGACAGCGTGGGCGAGGGCTGGCCCAGCGTCAGATAGCCAAGGCCCACGTCCTTCATCAACTGCAGCGGATGGGCGATGCTGTTCATCGCGCCAAAGAATTCGACCGCTTCGTCGATCTCCATGGTCAGCACATCGCCGATGTTCTTGCCGCGCCAGGTGACGGCCAGCGTTTCTGCATTGAAGCGCTGACCGTGGCAGACGTCGCAGCCGACCTTCACGTCAGGCAGGAAGCTCATGGCGATGGTGCGCACGCCCTGGCCTTCACAGGCGGGGCAGCGGCCGTCGCCGGTGTTGAACGAGAAGCGCGACGCGGTGTAGCCGCGTGCCCGCGCCTCCAGCGTGTCGGCAAAGAGCTTGCGGATGGTGTCCCACACGCCGATGTATGTGGCGGGGCAGGAGCGCGGCGTTTTGCCGATCGGCGTCTGGTCGACTTCAAGCACGCGGTCGATGGTTTCCCAGCCGGTGACGCTGTCGCAGCCGTGCCAGTCGTGTTTGACATCGAGCTTGCGCGGCATCTTCGCCTCAGGCGTCTCAGCCTGCGCGGCCTTGCGTGCACGGCGGGTTGCCGGCGAAGACAGCACCGAACGGCCGACCGCATCGAGCAGGTTCGTCATCAACACATCGCGCGCCAGCGTCGATTTGCCCGAGCCCGACACGCCCGTAATGGCCACGAGGCGCGACAGCGGCATCGTCGCGGTCACGTTGCGCAGGTTGTGCAGCTTGGCGCCGTGCACCGTCAGCCATTGCTCCGGCACGGCTTGCTTGCCGGCACGCGGCGCAACCACCTGGCGGCGCGGCTGCAGCGGATGCTCGATCGGCTGTGACAGGAAGCGGCCAGTGAGCGAATCCGGCTGCGCTGCCAGGTCTGCCACGCCGCCTTGCGCGACGAGTGTGCCGCCGCGCTTGCCCGCGCCCGGGCCGATGTCGATGATGTGGTCGGCCCGGCGGATGGTGTCTTCATCGTGCTCGACCACCACCAGCGTGTTGCCTTTGTCGCCCAGTTTGCGCAGCGCGTCGAGCAGGATCTGGTTGTCGCGCGGATGCAGGCCGATGGTCGGCTCATCCAGCACGTAGCAGACGCCCTGTAGGTTGCTGCCGAGTTGCGCCGCCAGACGGATACGCTGCGCCTCGCCGCCCGACAGGCTCGGCGCAGCGCGATCCAGGCTCAGGTAGCCCAGCCCAACCTCCTCCAGGAACGACAGGCGACTGTGAATCTCGGCCACCACGTCGCGGGCGATGTCGGCGTCGCGGCCGGTCAGGTCCAGGCCCTCGACCCAGCGGCGGGTCTGGCTGACCGTCCACTGCGCAATGTCGACGATGGGTTTGTCGGCAAAGGTCACCGCGCGCGCCGTCGGGTTCAGGCGCGTGCCGTGGCAGTCCGGGCAGGGCAGGTCGGTCATGCCTTCCGGATCGACTTCCTCCGACGGCAGCGTCTGCTCGCGGCCGCGATCGTCACCGCCGAGCACGGTGTCGTCAAACGCGGCCCGCTGTTCGCGCGTGAGTGCCAATCCGGTACCGACGCAGCTCGCGCACCAGCCGTGCTTGCTGTTGTACGAGAACATGCGCGGGTCCAACTCGGGGTAGCTGGTGCCGCAGGTGGCGCACGCGCGCTTGGTCGAAAACACCTTCACATTGCCGACGTGCGCCGTGCCGCCGTTGTGCATGGCGTGTTGCAGGCCGTCGAGCGGTGCAAGCACGTGCATGATGCCCTTGCCGTATTCCAGCGCCTGTTCCAGCAACGCACGCAGCGCGGCTTCGTTTTCCGGCGAGACAACGATGTCGCCCACCGGCAGTTCCAGCGTGTGCTCGCGGAAGCGGTCCAGGCGCGGCCATGGGTCGACGCTCAGGAATTCGCCATCGACGCGCAGATGCGTATAACCGCGCGCCTTGGCCCATTTGGCCAGGTCGGTATAAACGCCCTTGCGGTTGACGACCAGCGGCGCGAGCAGGCCGATGTGCTGGCCGCGATGATCGCGCATGAGCTGGGCAAAGATCGCCTCCGGGCTTTGCGCCGACACCGGCGTGCCGTCGTGGATGCAGTGCTGCACGCCCAGCTTCACATACAGCAGGCGCAGGAAGTGCCACACCTCGGACGTGGTCGCCACCGTGCTCTTGCGGCCGCCGCGCGACAGGCGCTGCTCGATGGCCACGGTGGGCGGAATGCCGTACACGGCATCGACTTCCGGCCGCCCCGCAGGCTGCACGATCGAACGTGCATACGCATTCAGCGATTCGAGATAGCGGCGCTGTCCTTCGTGGAAGAGGATGTCGAACGCCAGCGTCGACTTGCCCGAACCCGACACGCCCGTCACCACGTTGAACTTGCCGTGCGGAATATCGACGTTCAGGCCCTTGAGGTTGTGCTCGTGAGCGTGGACGATGCGCACGACGTTTTCGCCCTGGACTTCCGCCAGTGCAGCACGCTTGGCGCGGCGCTCAGCCAGGGCGGTTTGCAGCGGCACGCCTTCGATGGCTTCCGGCTGGCCGACGCTGGCTTCGTATTGCTTGAGCGCGGCGCCCGTGTGCGATGCGGCGCAGCCTTTGACCTGCGCAGGCGTGCCGGCGCAGACCAGCAGGCCACCGGCGTCGCCGCCTTCGGGGCCGAGATCGATGATCCAGTCCGCCGCGCGCACCACGTCGAGGTTGTGTTCGATCACGATCAGCGAATGCCCGGCGTCGAGCAGCTTGCCGAACGCGCGCATCAGCTTGGCGATGTCGTCAAAGTGCAGGCCGGTGGTCGGCTCGTCGAACATGAACAGGCGGCCCGCATTGGCGGGCACGTCCTGCTTCACGCGCTTGCGGGCGGCCGCCTGGGCAGCCTGTGCGGCTTCGGCCAGGAAGCCCGCCAGCTTCAGGCGTTGCGCCTCGCCGCCGGAGAGCGTCGGCACCGGCTGGCCAAGCTTCACGTACTCCAGGCCCACGTCGACGATCGGTTGCAGCACGCGCAGCACGTCAGCGTCATCGGCGAACACGCTGGCGGCTTCGCTCACCGTCAGCTCCAGCACATCGGCTACCGACAATGCACGGCCGGCGCGCGGCAGCTTCACTTCCAGGATTTCGGCGCGATAGCGCGTGCCGTCGCAATCCGGGCAGCGCAGGTAGATGTCGGAGAGGAACTGCATCTCGACGTGTTCGAAGCCCGAGCCGCCGCAGGTCGGGCAACGGCCGTCCCCCGAGTTGAAGCTGAACGTGCCCGCCGTGTAGCCGCGCTGCAGCGCCATCGGCGCCTTGGCGAACAGCTTGCGGATTTCATCGAACGCGCCAACGTAGCTGGCCGGGTTCGAGCGCGCCGTCTTGCCGATGGGCGATTGGTCGACGAACACCACGTCGCTGATCTGATCGGCACCGCGCAACGCGCGGAATGCGCCGGGCGATTCCGTCGCCTTACCAAAATGGCGTGCCAGCGCCGGGTGCAGCACGTCCTGGATCAACGTCGATTTGCCCGAGCCGGACACGCCGGTCACGCACACCAGGCGCTGCAGCGGAATCTCGACCGTGACATCGCGCAGGTTGTGTTCCGATGCGCCTTCGAGCACCAGGCGCGGCGTGGCGTTATCGACGGCGCGCGCTTGCCAGTCGGTTGCATCAGCCACGCGCCGCTGTCCGGACAGATAAGCGCCCGTGAGCGTATCGGCCTGGCGGATGGCCGCCGGCGTGCCGTCAAAGACGATGTTGCCGCCGCGCTCGCCGGGGCCGGGGCCCATGTCGATCAGGCGGTCTGCGGCCAGCATCACGGAAGGATCGTGCTCGACCACCACCAGCGTGTTGCCGGCGTCGCGCAGGCGCTGCATGGCTTGGACGATGCGGTCCAGATCGCGCGGGTGCAGGCCGATGCTTGGTTCGTCCAGCACGAACAGCGTGTTGACGAGCGAGGTGCCGAGCGCCGTCGTCAGGTTGATCCGCTGCACTTCGCCGCCAGACAGCGTGCGGCTCTGGCGGTCCAGCGTCAGGTAGCCGATACCGACGTCGCACAGATACGCCAGGCGCGTGCGCACCTCGTCCAGCAGCAGCTTGAGCGCGTCGTCGAGCAGCGTGGACGGCAGTGTCAGTTCGTCAAAGAAGCGGCGGATGCGCTCGATGGGCAGCAGCATCAGGTCGTGCACGGTCAGGCCGGGCAGGGCTTCGAGCTGGGCGCGGCTCCAGGCCACGCCGCGCGGCATGAAGCGGTGTTCGGGCGCGAGCACGGCATCCGCGTTTTCCTTGCTGCCGAGGCGCCATTGCATCGACTCGGTTTTCAGGCGTGCGCCGCCACAGGTTTCGCACGTCGTGTAGCTGCGGTACTTGGAGAGCAGCACGCGGATGTGCATCTTGTACGCCTTCGACTCCAGATAGTCGAAGAAGCGGCGCACGCCGTACCACTGCTTGTTCCAGCCGCCACGCTTGAAGGCCGGGTCGCCGTTGATGACCCAGTTGCGCTGGGCTTCCGTCATCTCTGCCCACGGCGTGCCGCGCGGGATGTCGGCCGCGGCGGCGTAGCGCATCAGATCGTCCTGGCACTCCTTCCAGGCCGGCGTCTGCATCGGCTTGATGGCGCCATCGCGCAGGGTCTTGCGCTCGTCCGGAATCACCAGCCCAAGATCGACGCCGATGACGCGGCCGAAACCACGGCAGGCATCGCACGCGCCGTAAGCGGAGTTGAACGAGAAGAGGGCGGGCTGCGGGTCGGCGTAGCGCAGGTCGCTTTCGGGGCAGTGCAGGCCGGTGGAAAAGCGCCAGATGGTTGGCTCCGCACCTTCATCGGCAGGGAGCACATAGACGCTGACGCGCCCACCGCCGCGCTTGAGCGACGACTCGATGGCCTCCAGCGCGCGGGCACGCTCGGTGCCCTGCAGGCGGAAGCGGTCGGCCACCACATCGAGCAGCTTGCGCTTGCCCGTGGACGACTCGACCACGCGCTCGGCCTGCACGCGCGTATAGCCGCTGACCGACAACCACTGCGTGACTTCTTCGGGGCTCGTATTGGCGGGCAGCTCGACGGGAAACGTCACCACCAGGCGCGGATCGCCCTCGCGCGTGCGCGAAAGCAGCTCGTCGTAGATGGTTTCCGGCGTGTCGTGCCGCACCGGCAGCGCGGTGTCGCGGTCGAACAGTTGTGCGGCGCGCGCAAACAGCAGCTTCAGGTGATCGTTCAGCTCAGTCATCGTGCCGACCGTCGAGCGCGAACTGCGCACCGGGTTGGTCTGGTCGATGGCGATGGCGGGCGGCACGCCTTCAACGTGCTCGACCTGCGGCCGGTCCATGCGGTCGAGGAACTGGCGCGCGTAGGCGCTGAAGGTCTCGACGTAGCGGCGCTGGCCTTCTGCGTAAAGCGTGTCGAAAACGAGGCTTGACTTGCCGGACCCTGACGGGCCGGTCACGACGGTCATCTCGCCCGTGCGCAGGTCCAGATCGAGGTTTTTGAGATTGTGCTGACGGGCTCCGCGCAGGCGAATGACACCGGAGGACATGGAGGGCGTTCCTTGGAGCTTGGAGGTAGAGGGGAATGCCGGCGCCGGTGAATCATTTGCAGCCGCGCCGGGCAATCAGAATTCGAGCCGTAAACTGTAGCGGATTATGAAGATCCGGTTCGTCTACGAAACATGTCGCGAGCGCGAGCGTAACGCAGGGCTCCTGACAGCGTTTTGTCAGGAGGTTTCAGCGGAGGCGAAAAAAAGAACGGGGTGATGCTGGTATCACCCCGGCGGGAGCGCGATCAGCCTGCCTCGCGTCCGTAAGTGGCTTGGTTGGCGGGGAGGTCAAAACCCGTGGGACCGGGCTTGCGCGGCACAAAACGGTGGTGCTCAACCACACCGCCCTTGACGATGACGACCGTCTCTTCGGGAATCTCCGCCCATGCGCCAGGCAGGTCGACAAGCGGCTCGGACAGCACAAGGAAGGCCCCGTCCCCGGCGTCTTCAATTGCGGCGCTGTCAGGATAGAGCTGGTGCAGGTGCTTGAAAGATGTGCTGTGAAAGAGGGAGCGTGATTCGCCCTCGCTGGAATAGCGCGCTGCGACGATCTGAACGCCGTCCGTTGCGCAGACCGTCATGTTCAAGGGGTATTCGACGCCGTGGCGCCGGCCGATGTCTTCGATCAGCCCGACCATCTGCTCCAGGGCGCCGCGCGGGTCGCGGTCGAGCCCGAACGAGAGCGCCAGGAAAAACATGATCTCGGAATCGGTCGAACCTTCGATCCAGCGGAACAGCTCCGGCGCCACTTCCATCATCAGGGCGCGGCGGAGCAACGGGTATTCGCGGATCAGCCCGTTGTGGGCAAAAAGCCACCGGCCGTAGCGGAACGGGTGGCAGTTGGTCTCCTGGGCCGGGGTGTCGGTGGCCGCACGCACGTGGGCGATGAACATCGAAGACCGGATGGCGCGGGCGGCTTCACGCAGGTTGGTGTCGTTCCACGCGGGGTGCAGGCAACGATAACGGAAGGGCACTTCAGAGTAGCGGCCGTACCACCCGATGCCGAAACCGTCGCCGTTGGTGGTCGTCTCGCCGCCCAGGCGGGAGCGCAGACTCTGGTCGATCAACGAGTGCCGCGGCCGGAACAGCACTGTCTCCATCTGAATGGGATTGCCTGAATACGCCAGCCAGCGACACATGATGCATTGCCTATAGAGATGCCTTGAAGAGTGAGTCTATGCAATGCGTTTGCGAATGCACAAGAAAATCCCGACCCTCATCCGGCCATGGTCTGGGCGGATTTGCGGCCCTGACGGGCAGGTCCGCCATCCATTTCCTGTGTGTCGTCTCGCACGATATGCAGCTCGCGAATCCGCATGGGCACGGCGCATCGGGTCTCTGCGAGGGTGGCGCGGACTTGCCGGGCGAGCGTCCAACGCGTGTCACAAAAGTGCTCGGTCGTGACGCAGACGTGCACGTTCAGCGCGGCAACACTGTCGTCAAAACGCATCACATTGGCTCGCGTTCCGGGGCGGCTGCGTTTTGCACTCTCTCGGCTTGGTCCGGCGGGCGGAGGGCCGGTCCGGACAGCGAGGGTGCAGAGAATTGAGTGCGCTTGGGTGCACTGGCCGCCGCGCGACAGGCTCGGTTTCCAGAAAAGACTTCACCGCCCGTCCGGGGTTTCCAGGCGGGCGGCGTTAGGGTGTGCCGCTCTCGCACAAGAGGATCGGGAGGCCGTGCTGCTCGCTGCCTCTTACTCCTCGACCTCACTGCGCACCATCAATACCGGCTTGTTGGTCTTGCGCACCACGCCCTCGGCCACGCTGCCGAGCACCAGGTGCTTGAGCCCGCGCCGGCCATGCGTGCCGAGCACGATCAGGTCGGCTCCGGTCTCGTTGGCTTCCCCGACAATCGTTGCGGAAATTTGCCCCGGCGCAATGGAGTTTTCGAGCAATTTGGTCGAATGCTTGACGCCCGCAGCGTCCAGCTTCTTTGATACCTCGGCAAGCGTGTCGCGGCCGTAGCCGGCCACCTGGTTTGCGTAGGCAATCGAGTCAGCTCCGACCATGTCGAAGGTGATGTCGCTGCTATCGGCAACGAATAGGGCTTCGACTTCCGCGCCCGTCGCCTTGCTGACCACAATAGCCTGGTGCAGCGCGAGATAGGACGCGTGGCTGCCGTCGATGGCGAGCAGGATTCGCTGGTACATGGTGGTCTCCAAGGCGTTGCGCAGTAGGGCACCGCGTGTAATCAGCGTAGACAGCGTGGCGCAGGGGCTGTTGATGCGTGTCAAAGGTCTTCCGAAGACACCTGCAGGACGGCAGCGCCGGCCACCCGCCCAGCGCGGAGGTCTTCCAAGGCGGTGTTGGCATCTTGCAGCCGGTAGGGCGTGACGTGAACCCACAAGGGGACTTCCGCGGCGACGCGCATGAGCGCGAGTCCATCGACTCGCGTCAGGTTCGCCACCGAAACCAGCTTGCGTTCCTCCCACAGCAACCGGTACGGAAACGCGGGAATGTCGCTCATGTGAATGCCGCCGCAGACCACTGAACCGCCCTTGACCACGGCCTGCAGCGCCTGCGGCACGAGCGCGCCGATGGGTGCGAAGATCAGCGCGGCGTCGAGTGGCTCCGGGGCGGCGGTGTCGCTGGCGCCCGCCCACCTGGCGCCGGTGTCCAGCGCAAGTTGCTGAGCCGCAGCGTCGCCGGCCCGGGTGAAGGCAAACACTTCGCGCTGCTCTGCCACGGCAATCTGCGTGATGAGGTGGGCCGCGGCGCCAAAGCCGTAGATGCCGATCCGGCGCGCATCGCCTGCCATGCGCAGCGTGCGGTAGCCGATCAGGCCGGCGCAGAGCAGGGGCGCCGCGTGGGCATCGTCGTACCGCGCCGGAATCGGCAGGCAGTACCGCGCGTCGCAGACCACGTATTGCGCATACCCGCCATCGCGCGTGTATCCGGTAAAGGCCGGGTGGTCGCACAGGTTTTCGCGCCCGTGCAGGCAGTACGGGCAGACACCGCATGTCCAGCCGAGCCACGGCACGCCCACGCGTTCGCCCGGGGCGGGCGTTGTCACGCCTTCGCCGCACGTCTCGACGATGCCGACGATTTCGTGCCCAGGAATGAGGGAGGGTTTCGGGGCAGTCAGTTCGCCGTCCACGATATGGAGGTCGGTACGGCAGACACCACAAGCGGACACCGCGATCCGGACCTCGCCCGGCCCAGGCTTGGGCGTGGGAACTTCCCGCCAAATCAATGGCCTCCCGGCGCCTTCCATCACCATGGCCCGCATCGATTCAGACATCGCTGTCTCCGTATGGCGTGTCTGGTCAGTATGGATCAGCCCTGAAAAACTTAGTCTCGGCAGTCGACCATCGGCTGCGCCAGATCAATCGGAAGGCGTTGCCGCGCGCAATACTGAATGGGTGCAATGCAATGGCCATCCGGTTCCACTGAATGACTTCACTGTTGTCCTTCTCGGTTGCCTTGGGCGTGGGCCTGGCGATTGGCCTTGAGCGTGAGCGTAGTCACACCGGCAGCGCAGAACTGCCGGCGGGCATGCGAACGTTTGCGATCGGGGCGCTGGCTGGCGCCATTGCGGCAAGCCTGCCCGTGCCGTTGGCCGTGCCCACGGTGTTGCTCACGGTAGCGGTGTTGGCGGCGGTGGGTTATCACCATTCGGCCAATGTCGATCCCGGCGTGACGACGGAACTCGCATTGGTGGCCACCACGCTGTTAGGCGCCTATGCCGTGAGCGAGCCCGAAATGACGGCTGGCCTGGGCACGGTACTTCTTGTCCTGCTCTATGCGAAAGCGGGTTTGCATCGGTTTGCCCGTACGGTCATCACCCAGCGTGAACTCGCCGATCTGCTGATCCTCGCCGTCGCGGCATTGCTGGTCTGGCCCGCGGTTCCCGACCGGAACATGGGGCCGCTGAACGCCTGGAACCCACATACGCTGTGGCTGGTTGTGCTGCTTGTCATGCTGACCGGCAACACGGGCCATTTTGCGGCGCGATGGTTTGGAGAGCGTATCGGCTTGCCGCTGGCAGGCCTGTTCAGCGGGTTTGCATCGAGTGTGGCAACGATCACGGCCATGGCGGCGCGCGTGCGCAAGGACCATCGCCCCATTGACGGTGCCGTTGCCGCAGCGCTGCTGTCCAACGTCGCAACGCTGGTGCAGATGCTGCTGCTCATTGCCGCCATCAACATCGACTTTTTGCGCGTGCTGGGGGCTCCGCTCGCGGTCGGCATGATTGCAACGGTGGCATGGTCCGCTCTATGGATATGGCGTGGCAGCGAGCCGCTTGAGGAGGCGCCCGAGAGTTCAGCGTCATCCATCAACTGGCGTGTCGCCATTGGTTTTGCCCTGTGGACGGCGGCCTTGCTGCTTGCCGCCGCCGCCGCACGCACATGGTTCGGCACAGCAGCCGTGGTGGCTGTCACCGTGTTTGGCGCATTTGCCGATGTGCATGCCGCGACCGCATCCATTGCAACGCAGGTGGCTGGCCACACGCTGCAGACTTCGACGGCAGGCGCGCTGGTGATGCTTGCGCTGACGGCCAACACCTTCTCGAAGGTTGTCGTGGCCATCAGCGGGGGCCGTGCTTTTGCGGGCAAAGTCACCGCTGGTCTGCTGACCATGCTTCTGTCCAGCTGGGCGGTGTTCTGGTTTGTCGCCTAGTCAATTCTGCCCAGTGCACATGCGGTGTCGGCAGGGGGGAGCCTTAGAGGATCAAATCGGACGGCGCATGCTGGCGGGACCCGCTAGCGTTGTCGCGACCGAGAATACCGGCCAGCAAGGTCCATTCGCCACCCATCGCGCGGATGGTGTCGTCCAGGCTGAGCATCCCCACCAGTCGTTGCTGACGATCGACCACGGCCAGACGGTGCAGGCCGTGGCTGAGCATCGAGCGCAAGGCTTCACTGATCATGGCGTCATCGTGAATGGTCAGAAGACCGCGCGTCATGACTTCCGATACGGCGGTCTCGGTGCAGTCGCCGCGGTTGGCTATCCCGTGCACCACCATGTCCCGGTCTGTCACGATGCCGACCACCCGCGCTCCGCAGCCGGTGCGTTCCGTGACAAGGAGCGCACGAGCGCTTTCGTCCCGCATCAATCGGGCGGCCTGCTGCAGCGTCGCCGTTGACTGGACGTGGACGATGCGGCGGGAGCAAATCTCGTCGACCCTCATGCTGAACTCCGATGCGCGTACGTTTTCACTATAAGAACGGGCCGGTGTCAGAAGTTGATCCCGCACAAGGTGCCGTGAGCTTTCCATGACTGGACAAGGCGGCAGCCGATAGCGGAGGAGTCTATTGAGCGTTGGACACATGCCCTTGAGGCAGATCAAGTGGCGTCGCTGGGCAGTCCGCCGAGCCAAACGCTGATGTAAATCAAGGGGTGATCCGCTTGGTGGTCCAACATTGAATCCAGCAACCCCGTTTGGGGCGGACGACGGATTCGATGGAGGCACATCATGTACGACAGGATTCTGGTAGCGGTGGATGGCAGCCCGACGGCAGATCGCGCGTTGGACGAGGCCATCCAGCTTGCGCAAAAGCTCGGCTCTGAGCTGGTCATCGCGCACGTGATCGACAACTCGTATCTGATGTACGACGTTGGCTACATCGACGTTGGCGCCTTTACCGAAGCCTTGGTCAAACAAGGCAACCAAATCGTTGCCGACGCGCGGGCCAAGGCCGAGAAGGCAGGCGTGCACGTCCACAGCGTGGTGGTTGACGACCCTATCGGCACCTTCGACATCGGCACTGCCATTGAGCAGGCAGCCCACAACGTTGGCGCGCAAGCCCTGGTGCTGGGCACCCACGGGCGTCGCGGCTTCCAGCGCTTGTTCCTGGGCAGTGTGGCCGAGAGCGTTGTACGCCGGAGCACGCTGCCGGTGCTGCTCGTCCGCGCGGTGGAGACGCAAGCACCGCACGCCGCTACGGAACCGCTGAGCAATGCCGTCATTGCCTAGTCGGGTAGCGCATCCTCTGACACGACATCGGGATCTGACCATGAGCTACGCCAGTGTGATGGTGCATCTGGACCGCAGCGAACGCGCCATGCACCGCCTCAACCTTGCGGCCCAGTTCGCACAGGCGCACGGCGCCAAACTCGTCGGCATCTATGCGAGCTTTGCGCCAAGCCTCAGCTGGTTCTACATGATGGAAAACGCCGCACGTTATCTGGAGGAAGACCGGATCCGGCGCGACAGCGTGCGGGATGCTGTGCACGCGCGCTTTCATCAGGCGACCGAGAAGCTTGCGGTCGAAACGGAATGGCGTGCAGTGGAAGGCGACCCCGTGGCACTGGTGCTGCGTGAAGCGCGGGAGACCGATCTTCTGGTCGTCGGACAACGCAACCATGACGACCCGGATGAATTCATCGCCGGCGACTTTGTGGAAACCCTGATCCTGGAGTCGGGCCGCCCGGTGCTGGTGGTGCCGTATGCCGGCAACTTCACGGCATTGCCCAAGCGTGTGCTCCTGGCCTGGAGCGGCGGCCGCGAATCGGCTCGCGCGCTGCACGATGCCCTGCCCATGATGACGGGCGCAACGGTGCACGTGCTGCAGATCACGAGCACGCAGCCCAAGCACTGGGCTGAAGAAACCACGGTTGGGCAGGTCGCGCGTGCGCTGAACGCGCGCGGCATCCACACCACTGTGGAAGAGGCCGACTGCGCAGATTCCGACACCGCCGTGGGCGAGCTGCTGCTCTCGCGAGCGGCCGACTTCAATGCCGATCTCATCGTGATGGGTGCCTATGGGCACAGCCGCCTGCGTGAACTCGTGCTGGGCGGCGTGACACGCACCCTGCTCAAGACGATGACCGTACCGGTGCTGATGTCGCACTGAGCCTTGACCTCGATTGCACCTGAGAAGATCGCCATGAAGAACGATATTCAGCTCAAGCACGATGTCGAAGAGGAGCTGCTATGGGATCCGGCGGTGGACGCCAGCCGCTTTGCGGTGCAGGCCAAGGACGGCGTCGTCACGCTCTCTGGCGGCGTCGACAGGTTTGCCGACAAGCATGCCGCGGAGGAGGCGATCCGCCGCGTTGCGGGCGTCACCGCGCTTGTCATCCATGTGGATGTACGGATGCCGCCAGAGATGGAACGCCCGGATGACGAGATTGCGCAGGCGATCAGCAGTGCATTGCATTGGAATGCTTCGGTGCCGCCGAATGTTGTCCAGATCACTGTTGAAAACGGGGCCGTGACGCTGCGCGGTGAAGTCGACCAGGACTTCCAGCGCCGCGCGGCGCTGGACACGGTGCGCAGAGTCCACGGCGTGAAGTCCGTGGCCAATGCGCTGACATTGCGCCCCGCCTCCGGCCCGGCAGATCTGAGTGATCGCATTGCGAAGGCGCTGCAACGCCTGGCTGTGGTCGACGCCTCGCGCCTCAGTGTTTCCGTGGCGGACGGGACGGTGACTTTGTATGGGCCGCTGCGCAACCTCAACGAGTGCCGTGCGGCCCGTGAAGCTGCATGGGACGCGCCCGGCGTGCGTGCCGTTGTCGATCAGATGTGGGTTGTTTCCTAGACGCAATTGCCCGTTCCACTGCTTTCGAAAACCCTGGAGTCCGAGATGGAAAAGAAGCTGATCGTGTACTACTCGCGTACCGGTACGGCACGTCAGGTTGCCGAGCAGATGGCTGCGCAGAGCGGATGGCAGCTTGCCGAGGTAACCGACGAGCATCCGCGCGCCGGCTTCCTGGGCGATGCGCGCTGCGTCATCGAAACGGTATTCCATGCGCGCGCCAAGTATCGCTATGAAGGTCCCCCGCTTGGTGAAGTCGAGCACGTTGTCGTGATCGCGCCCATCTGGATGGGCCATCTGGCTTCGCCCATGCGGGACTTCCTGGCTGACCGATTGCCGGCGTCCACGCACTTGTCTGTGATTTGTGTCATGGCGGCGCGTGGGGCATTCCGCGCTGTGGAAGAAATCATGCGGATTACGGCCACCATTCCGGCGCCGGTGCTGGCGTTGTTCCAGCGCGACGTACTCAGCGGGTTGTCGCAGGAGGAGATCGCGGGCTTTATCGATCAGGTGAAGACCGCCGGGCGGTGGGAGCAATCGAGGCAGCGCCCAGCCTGGCTGTCGCCAACCGAAGCCTGAAACCGGACACACAGCGCGACGCTGAATCAACCGAAGGAGACTGGGCATGACCCGCTTTACCGAGGCGCAATGGAAACGGCTGACGAGCTTGCTCGACGAACAGGAAGCCCGCGTGCAACGTCAATTAGCGGCGCTGGGCGAATCCGTTGTGCCGATCCAGCGTGAAGCGCCGTTCGAAAACGCGGATCTTGCCGATGAAGAGGCGGGGGACCAAACGAACGACGTCATGCTCGCCCGTTACCGAACGGAACTGGAGCAACTGAATGCTGCACGCGAGCGCATGCAGCAGCACAGCTACGGCATCTGCGTCGATTGTGGCGAAACGATTCCGTTTTTACGCCTGCAAGCCCAGCCGACAGCCATGCGCTGTCTGTCTTGCCAAACGGCGCGTGAACGCCACTGGGCATAGCCAGGCGACTCTATCTAGCAGGAGCGAGATATGAAAAGCGATCTGGGCATCAAGCAGGACGTCAACGACGAACTGCTTTGGGAACCTGCGGTGGATGCCGCAGGGATTGGTGTGGAAGTGGAGAACGGCGTGGTGACACTGACCGGCCACGTGCGCAGCTACATGGAGAAGCTTGCAGCCGAGCATGCAGCCGAGCGCGTGGGTGGCGTGCGTGGTGTCGTGCAGAAAATCGAAGTTCGCCTGCCGGGTGCACACACCGATGCGGACGTTGCTCAAGCGGCCCGTGACGCGCTTGAATGGCAGGTCAGCCTGCCGTCCAATCGCATCGAAGTATTGGTCGAGAACGGCTGGGTAACGCTCTCGGGCGAGGTCGACTGGCCATACCAGAGCGAACAGGCGGCGCATGCGGTGGGATCGTTGCGCGGTGTAGCGGGTCTGATCAATCGGTTGCGGATCAAAGCGCGCGTGGTGCCGGCCAATGTGGCCGAGCAGATCGGTGCGGCGCTCAAGCGGCATGCCGCACGCGAGGCCGATCACATCCGCGTCTCCGTTCAGGGCGGGACGGTGACCCTCAGCGGCCACATCGGTTCCGCGGCGGAGCGGCGCGCTGCCAAGGGCGCGGCATGGTCCGCACCGGGCGTGACGGAAGTCATCGATCATCTCCAGATCGCGCCGTAGGGTCGGGAGTCATGCAAGAAAAAAAACGCTGCCCGGCAGCAAATCCGGAGCAGCGTTTTTTAGTGGATTAGTGGATTAGCGGAGAACAGGCAGACCGATCAAAGCTCAGTCAGTGCTGCCTTGTCGGTCAGCTCGATGTTCTTGCCGCTCACGACGATCCAACCCTCGCGTTGAAACCTCGACAGCGCACGGCTGACCGTCTCAAGCTGCATGCCGAGGTAGCTGCCGATTTCTTCACGGGTCATGCGCAGCGTGAAGCTCGAAGGGGAATATCCGCGATCCTGCATGCGCGTGGAAAGGTTCAGCAGGAAGGTGGCCACACGCGCTTCTGCACTCAGCCCGGCGAGCAGCAGCATGAGCCCCGACTCCCGCACGATCTCTTCGGCCATCAATTGGTGAAGACGATGTTGCAGGGGGCGGATGTCCTGGCACAGGTCTTCAATGCAATGGAAAGGCATGGAGCAGACCGTGCTGTCTTCCAGGGCAATCGCATCGCAGGTGTGTCGATCGGCGGCAATGCCATCGAGCCCAAGCGTTTCGCCCGACAGTTGGAATCCGGTGACGTGATTTGCGCCGTTGGGGTGCGATACCACGGTTTTGAACGATCCGGACCGGATGGCATACAGGGCGTGGAAGTTGTCGCCCGCACGGAAAAGTGCTTCGCCCTTGGCGATCTTGCGCCAGGTGTGCACCATCTGGTCCAGCTGTTCACGTTGCGCGGTTGGTACAGCGCTCGCAATGCAAGCCCAGTGCATCATGCAATTTGCGCACTGGCTGCTGGGAATCAGTGGCGTAGTCTGCCGGGCCTGTGTTGCGTCGCGCACGAGCCTGAGTTGGGGAAGCGCAGCGGGATGGCGGGTTTCAATGGGGGCAGGGGACTCTATGGTGCGCGGAATCATGGGGCGGCTCCGGAAGGCGTCTGTGGTCTTTGAACCACACATCCTCGGTGAGGCGGTGGGTATCCGGTCACTGCGTTCCATCAAGGTCCGGTGTCCGTATGCTCAGTATCGGAGGCGCCGCGTTTGCGCGAAATCAGGCAGCGCTGAGTTGGCCGTCGGGATGCGCCATGCCGGTGTCAGGATTCCCTGACACCGGCGGCAGGGTTTTCCGGGGGGCGCCTCCTTCACACGGCTAGTATCTCCAGCCTTTGGAATGGGCTATGTTGATTGCATCCCGACCTTTTGGTGGTGTTCGGTGCCGGAGCAAGACACTCAATCCTCGAAGGCAACGCACAGGCGGCTGCTGCAGTTGCAATCCACCTCAGCCGAACTGGTGGTGGGTGTGCTGGCCGTTTTGCTACTGGCCGCGGCGGTTGCGCGACTGGCGTTTGCCCTCCAGGCCGGAGATGCCGCCTTCGTTTTACTAGCCTCGGCAAGTATCGCGACGGTTGTCGCACTGGTGTTCTATTGGCTGCGGCTCCGAAAGCTGCGAGCCGCCGTCGCCCGGGATCTGTCGTACCTGGAAAAGAGCGAAGCCCGGCTGGCCGGCATCATCCGCTCGTCCATGGAAGCGATTATTTCCGTGGACGACGCGCAGCGCATCGTGTTGTTCAATCCAATGGCCGAGACACTGTTCGGGTGTTCAGCCCGCCAGGCCATCGGTCGCCCCCTGTCGGACTTTATTCCCGAGCGGTTTCGCGGTGCACACGAGGCCCACGTGCGGCGCTTCGGGGTGACGGGCGTATCGGAGCGTCAGATGGGTAAGCAGCGGCCGCTGTTTGCCCTGCATACCGACGGGCGGGAATTCCCGATCGAGGCGTCGATTTCACAGATCGAGGTGAACGGCGGCAAGCTGTTCACGGTGATGCTGCGCGACACCACGGAGCGCGTCCGCGCGGAAGCGGCACTGCGGCGCTCCCAGGAAGAACTGCAGCATTTGTCGGACAGCATCCTGGCAACGCGCGAGGAGGAGCGGCACCGCATCGCCCGCGAGCTGCACGACGATCTGGGGCAACGCCTGAGCGCGCTCAAAATGGACATTTCGCTGCTGGCGGCGGATCTGCAGGCCGCACGGAGCGACAAGGCGCTGATCGACCAGACCCAGGCGATGCAACATGTGATTGACGAGACGATTGTTGCCGTGCGGCAGATTTCCGCAGATCTTCGCCCGCCGTTGCTTGACGAGCTGGGGCTTGTGCCCTCCATCGAATGGATGGCCAAGAATTTTCGCCAACGCTTTGGCCTGGTCGTGACTGTCCATGCTCAAGAGCTGGCAATGAACGAGCGCGCCGCCATCTCGGTCTTTCGGATCGTGCAGGAGGCGCTCAACAATGTCGTGCGCCATGCCGATGCCACGCGCGTTGAGATCGCGTTCTCCCAACAAGAAGACGTGCTGGAGTTGTCCATTCAAGACAACGGGCATGGCTGGAGCGGGGCACCTCCGGCGGTGGGTGAGCGCAAGCCGCTGGGGTTGCTTGGCATTCGTGAGCGGGCCCGCTTGCTGGGCGGCCAGGCGACGATCACACACGCGCCCGGCGGTGGCTTTCGCTTGAGCGTAAGCTTTCCCACCGTTCACAAAGCCACCGAGGAGGCACGGACATGATTCGCGTGATGATCGCCGACGATCATGCCGTGATGCGCGATGGTGTGCGTCATATCCTGGAGCGCGCAGGGGATTTTGAAGTCGCATGCGAAGCTTCCGACGGTACGCAGGTCCTGCAACTGGTGCGTGACCATCAACCGCAGGTAATCGTGCTGGATCTTTCGATGCCGGGGCGCAGCGGGCTGGAGCTGCTCCGCCAGTTGCACGACGACCACCCCAGGGTGCGGGTGCTGGTGCTGACCATGCACGCAGAAGAGCAGTACGTGGCGCGTGCCTTTCGTGCGGGGGCGGCCGGCTACCTGACGAAGGAGAGCGCCGCGACCGAGCTGGTCACCGCGCTGCAGAAGGTGGCGACCGGCGGCACGTATGTCAGTCCGCCCATGGCGGAGAAACTCGCGCACAGCCTGGGCGAGCCCAGTGAGGAGGCGGCCCACACGCGCCTGTCAGACCGCGAGATGGAGGTCTATCGCCGGCTGGTGCAGGGTGAGCCCTTGACCGAAATCGCCACCAGCCTGTGCGTGAGTGCCAAGACAATCAGCACCTACAAGATGCGGTTGATGGACAAGCTGCAGCTCTCCAGCGAAGCCGCTCTTGTGCGCTACGCGATACGTCATCGCTTGTTCTCCGACGACGATACGCTCTAGCGCATTCCCCGCAGGACCCAACCCGGTCTTGCGACACGTCAAAGGCCGTCGCGCCCGAATCGCTATTGTTGATGCACATGCATCGGCCGGTCGAGATCACCCCGGGGCGCGCCCCTGTCTGCCGTGCATGGCCAAGGGGGCCATGTGCAAGCCATTCTCAAACTCGCCTACAAGCTGCTGGTCAATGACAAGGCCAAGCTGAGCGGCTTGCTGGTCGGCATCACGTTTGCGGTGTTTCTGATGATCGAGATGACGTCGCTGTTTGCAGGCGTGCTCAATCGGTCTTCATCTGCCGTGTACAACATCGGCGCACGCATGTGGGTCATGGATCCGGCTGTCAATACCGTGGCCAATTCGATCGGCATGCCGGATTACGTTCTTGATGCGGTACGCAGCATTCACGGCGTGAAATTTGCCGTTCCACTGTATTCAGGCGGCGCACTTGTGCGCCTGAAAAGCGGAACCTATCAGCCGGTCACTGTCGTCGGCATTGACGACACCAGCCTGTTCGGCCGCCCTCGCATGCTGAGTGGCCGTATCCAGGATCTGTACGGCGACAACGCCTTCATCGTCATCCAGGACGCCGAGTTCGGGAAACTGGAAAACCCGCATATCGGCACGGAGTTCGAAGTCAATGACCATCGAGGCGTGATCGTCGGCATTGGCGAGGTGGCGACCAGCGGATTGTTTGGCGTGCCCACCCTGTACACAACGTACCGCCGGGCTGTGCAATATCTGCCCGGTACGCGCTACACGATGTCGTACATCCTGATCGAGCCCAAGTCCGAAGCCGACGTTGCAGCGATCGAACGTGCGGTAGACCGGCTCGGTTATCGCGCCCTGACCAAGGAAGAGTTCATCGGCCGCATCTCGCACTTCTATACCTACCAGACCGGGCTTGGCACCAACATCCTGCTGATGACGGTGATCAGCTTCGTGGTGGGCTTGTCGATATCGGGACAGACGTTCTACACCTTCATCCTGGAAAACCTGGAGCGCTTTGGCGCACTCAAGGCCATCGGGGCAAAGGGGCGCGAGCTGGTCACGATGATTGTCTTCCAGGCGACGTTCGTGGCGCTGGTTGGCTACGGGCTGGGCATCGGCCTATGCGCGGCATCCATCGCACTGGTGCGCCTTCGCATTCCAGACTATGCAGCCATGATCACGTTCACCAACCTGATGCTTGCGCTGGCCATGGTGGTTGTGATTGCCGGCATCTCGGGGTACATCGGGGTACGCAAGGTACTGCGCATCGAACCCTTCGACATCTTCCGGGGTTGATGGTGGCCAACGTTGCCATTGCCGCGCAGGGGCTCGATAAATGGTTTGGCGAGGGCGAGGCGCGTACCTGCGCGCTCAAGCAGGTCAGTTTCGACGCCCAGTTCAACGAGATGCTGTTCATCGTCGGGCCTTCGGGCAGCGGCAAGACCACGCTGTTGAGCGTGATCTCCGGGATCCTGCGCCCGGATGGCGGGCGGGCCGTGGTGGACGGAGTCGACATCTGGAGCCTGGGTGCCGACGCGCTGGCCGATTTTCGCCTGGGCAGGATTGGCTTCGTGTTTCAGGACTACCACCTGTTCCCGCGGCTCACTACGGTCGAGAACGTCGCCATCCCCCTGATCCTGCGGCATGTCGCCTGGGACACTGCGCTCGAGCAGGCCATGCACTACCTCGATGTGGTCGGGCTGAAGAACCGTGCGCAGTTGCCGCCGGTCAAGCTCAGTGGCGGTGAACAGCAGCGCGTGGCCATTGCACGCGCCATCGTCACGCAGCCCGACATCCTCATCCTGGATGAACCCACCGCATCGCTCGATGGCGATACCGGACGCTCCATCATGCAGTTCGTAAAGACGGAAATCCTGAACGCGCACCGCTGCATCGTGATCGTGACGCACGACGCGCGCATCCTCGACATGGCCAGCCGCATCCTCGACATGGAGGACGGCAAGCTGAGCCGCATTGAACATGGAGAGGCGCGATGAAGATCCGCTGGTTGTTTGTGCTCTCTGTGATCGGCGCGCTGGCGGGGATTGGCGCGGCCATCTACTACGCACGGCAGAGGCCGCCGCTGCCGCCCGTCTTCCAACCAGCGGCCAATCCATACGCGACGGGCATCTACGCCAACGGCATCGTCGAAAGCGATCAGCCCAGCGGCGCCAACCTGAACCTGTATGCCGAGGTGTCGGGCACCGTTGCGCGCATTGCCGTGCAGGAAGGGCAGACGGTCAAGCGCGGCGATGTGCTGATCCAGATCGAGGATTCCGTGCAGCGCGCCCTGACCGCGCAGCAGCAGTCGCAAGCGGATGCCGTCGACGCCCAGTTGAACGCGCTGCTGGCCCAGCCGCGCAAGGAAACGCTGGAGGTCACCCGTGCACAGGTGAGCGCAGCAGATGCCGGCCTGCGCACCGTACAGGATCAGTTGGACAAGCTTGAAGCGGCCGCCCGGCTCAATCCCAAGGCAGTCAGTCGCGATGCCATGGACAACGCCGCCAACGCGGTACGGGTGGCACACAGCAATCTTGCAGTTGCCCAACGGCAGTACGAACTCACGCGCGCCGGCGCCTGGAGCTACGACATCCGCACGCTGCAAAAACAGCGCGATGCCTTGCAGAAGGGCGCGGCAGCAGCGGCAGCATTGCTCGAAAAATATGCCGTGCGTGCACCGGTGGATGGCGTTGTCATGTCCGTGAACACGGCAATGGGCAGCTATGTCTCGCCGCAGGGTACCTATGACGCCTACACACGGGCCAACGTGCCACTCGTCACGATGAGCACCGGCCAGAACAAGCTGGCTGTCCGTGTGTATGTGGACGAGATCCTGGTGCACCGTCTTCCGCCCGGTGCGGTACAGGCACGCATGTTTGTGCGCGGCACCGATGTCAGCGTGCCGCTGGAATTTGTGCGCGTGCAGCCGTACGTGTCGCCCAAGGTGCAGTTGTCTGACCAGCGCTCCGAACGCGTGGATGTGCGCGTGCTGCCATTGCTTTTCCGTTTCAAGCAGCCTGACAAGCTGGCTGTCTATCCAGGCCAACTGGTCGACGTTTACCTACAGGGGGCGTCGTGAAAGCGGCGGCGTGGGCGATAGGCGCCGCGCTTGCGGTGTCGGGCTGTGCCGTCGGACCGGATTTTCAGGCGCCGCCGGCACCGGGCGTCGATCGCTATCTTCGTGAAGGCAATCCTGCGCAGAGCACCTCCGCAGATGGCGTTGCGCAGCGCTTCACGGCGGCAACCGTGCCTGCAGACTGGTGGCGCGCCCTCGGCAGTCCGGCGCTTGATCAGGCCATGGATGCCGCCATTACGGCCAACCCGAGCCTGCAGCAGGCAGAAGCCAACCTGCGCGCCGCGCAAGACCTGTTGCGAGCTGGCGCGGGCGTGTTCTACCCGCAGGTGGCGGGATCAGCCGATGTGTCGCGCCAGGCAGCGGTGCCCGCCAGGCTCGGCCAGACCGGGGCGCCAAGTCTTTTTACGCTGTGGACGCTGGGGGCATCCATCAGCTACGCGGTGGATATCTTTGGCGGCAATCGGCGTGCGGTGGAATCACTGGCGGCGCAAGCGGAGGGACAAAGGTACGCAGTGGCCGCCGCCTACCTCACCCTGACCGGCAACCTGGTGAACGCCGTGATCGCCCATGCCGCCTATCGGGCACAGATTGAAACCACGCGCAGCCTGATTGCCGTGGTGCGCGAGCAGGTAGAGAT
Organism: Ralstonia sp. VS2407; assembly: GCF_052950655.1. Lineage (NCBI taxonomy): Bacteria > Pseudomonadati > Pseudomonadota > Betaproteobacteria > Burkholderiales > Burkholderiaceae > Ralstonia > Ralstonia sp. VS2407. The sequence goes on along the minus strand of NZ_JBRFVG010000002.1, from coordinate 421,409 downwards.
TGCACACGCGCAGGTCGAAGCCGGCGTCATGGCACATGCAAGCGAGCTGAGCCTTGCTGCGCAATTGGCGTCGCTGGAGGCATCGCTGCCACCGCTGGAGCAGAAGCGCGACCAGGCTGCACATCTGCAGGCGGTGTTGGCCGGCCGATTTCCTTCCGAAGCAGACGCTGTAGACGTCGCGCTCAACGGGCTGCAACTGCCGGCGGACCTGCCCAGGCTGGTGCCCTCTGAACTGGTGCGCCAGCGCCCCGACGTTCTGGCCGCACAGGCACGCCTGCACCAGGCCAGCGCCGAGGTCGGTGTTGCAACGGCGGCGATGCTGCCCAGCTTGACCTTGAGCGCAGACTACGCCCGAATGAGCGGCCGCAGCGCCGATCTGTTTGGTGCAAAGGCCGGCGCCTGGAGCGTGGGGGCAAGTCTTGTCGCCCCGCTGTTTGAGGGCGGCACCCTGTATTTCCGCCGTTCTGCATCCCGGCAGGCTTTGCAAGCCGCCGATGCCGGCTACCGGCAGGTCGTGCTCTCTTCGTTTGAACAGGTGGCCGATGTGCTGCGGGCGCTGGAACACGATGCCGCGCAGCTTGACGCACAGTTGCGCGCGCAGACGGCCGCTAGTGCCGCACTCGAAGAGATCAACGCTGACTACCGTGCCGGCGTTAGCGGCTATCTGCAGGTGCTGAGTGCCGACCTGCAGTATCAGCAAGCTGTGCTCGGCACGCTGCAGGTGCGTGCACAGCGGCTGCAAGACACCGTGGCGCTGTTCCTTGCGCTGGGCGGCGGCTGGCGTGGCGCCGGCATTGAACCGCCGGTGGCGGGCACGCACGACAGCCGCCCAGGCAACGATGGCCGTTGAGTTGCGTCAAGACCGGACGCACGTCCTGCGCTCTAATGGTTTGCACATCCATCCGGTTTGCTCGCAATTTCCCATGCACATCACGTCCGTGCCGTTTCCGCACTCGCCCGCCGACGATCTCTCGATGTGGTCAGCGCTTGCCTCGCAAGACGTGCTGGTGCGCCTCCAGACCCAGACGCACGGCCTGACGGAGGAGGCTGCCGCACAGCGCCTGCGTGAAAACGGCCTCAACCGCGTGGCCAACGGGCATCAAGAGGCCGTTCTGATTGAGTTGGCGCGCCGCTCGGTCAATCCGCTGAATCTGCTGCTCATCTCGCTGGCGGGCGTCTCGGCGGTGTTGGGCGATGTGCGGGCGGCGGTGCTGATTGCCGTCATGGTGGTGCTGAGCGTGGTGCTGGGCTTTCTGCAGGAGCATCGCTCGAACCGGGCGGCGGAGGCACTGCGGCGCATGGTGCATACCACGGCAACGGTACGTCGTATCGGTTCCGATGGCGCCGAAGCGAGCCAGGAAATCCCGATCGATCAACTGGTGCCGGGCGATATCGTCCAGCTTTCGGCCGGTGACATGGTCCCGGCCGACTTGCGGCTGCTCAGTGCGAAGGATGTGTTCGTCAACCAGTCGGCACTGACTGGCGAAGCCATGCCACGGGAAAAGCATGCGGAGCCTTCCGACAGCCATCCTGCGGCAGATTTCGACCGGCCCAACCTGTGCTTCATGGGCAGCGCCGTGGTGAGCGGCTACGCCACGGCCGTTGTCTTGACCACCGGGCACCGCACCGCCTTTGGCCATGTGGCCAACCTGATTGCCGCGCAACGCGTGCAGACCAGCTTTGATCGCGGCATTACCCGATTCACGTGGCTGATGCTGACGTTGATCCTGGTGATGGCGCCCACGGTGTTTCTCATCAACGGGCTGACCAAGGGCAACTGGTTCGAGGCGCTGTTGTTTGCGGTGGCCGTGGCCGTGGGCCTCACGCCCGAGATGCTGCCGATGATCGTGACGGTCAATCTGGCCAAGGGCGCCATCGCCATGTCGCGCAAGAAAGTCATCGTCAAGCGGCTCAACGCCATCCAGAACTTTGGTGCGATGGATGTGCTGTGCACCGACAAGACGGGCACGCTCACGCAAGACCGCATCATCCTCAAGCATCACCTGGATTTGCGCGGTGAAGAATCCGACCAGGTGCTGGAGTACGCGTTTCTTAACAGCTTCTATCAGTCGGGCCTGAAGAACCTGCTGGACGTGGCTGTGCTCAAGCATGTGGAGCTGGAACAGCGCCTGGATGTGCATGCGCGGTTCCAGAAGATCGATGAGCTGCCGTTTGACTTCGAGCGCCGGCGCATGTCGGTGGTGCTGGCGCAGGACGACGGCACGCATGTGCTGATCTGCAAGGGTGCAGTGGAAGAAGTGCTGGCCGTCAGTGCGCGTTACGTGAGCGGCGACGAGGCTGGCCCGCTGGAGGCAAGCCACCTCCAAGATACGCGGCAACTGGCGGAGAACCTCAACGCCGACGGCTTCCGTGTCGTGGCGGTTGCGTACAAGGAGATGCCGCCCGAGCAAAGCCAGTACGCCGTGGCGGACGAGTCTGGATTGACGTTGCTGGGGTATATCGCCTTTCTCGACCCGCCACGTGATACGGCCGCACCCGCCATTGGCGCATTGAAGGCCCGCGGCGTGGCGGTCAAGATCCTGACGGGGGACAACGCCATTGTTGCGCGCAAGATCTGTCGCGAGGTCGGGATCGCCGTGGAGCCCGTGGTGCTCGGGACCGAGTTGGCCGCCATGTCACCCGAGCAGATGGCCGAGGTGGCAGAGCGCGCATCCGTGTTCGCCAAGGTGTCGCCGGCGCAAAAGGCGGCCATTGTCGAGGCACTGCACCGCAGGGGCCACGTTGTGGGCTTCATGGGTGACGGTATTAACGACGGGCCGGCGCTCAAGGCCGCGGATGTCGGCATCTCCGTGGATAGCGCTGTCGATATTGCCAAGGAGTCCGCCGACATCATCCTGCTGGAGAAAAGCCTGGCCGTGCTGGGCGAGGGCGTGACGGAAGGGCGCAAGGTGTTCGGCAACATCGTCAAGTACATCAAGATGGGCGCCAGCTCGAACTTCGGAAACATGTTCAGCGTGCTGGGCGCCAGCCTGTTTCTGCCCTTTCTGCCAATGGCGCCGGTGCAGGTGCTGCTCAACAACCTGCTCTACGATTTTTCGCAAACCGCCATCCCGACCGACAACGTAGACGACGACTATCTCGTCAAACCACGACGATGGGAGATCGGCAGCATCTTGAAGTTCATGCTGTACATGGGGCCTGTCAGTTCGCTGTTTGATTTCGCGACCTATGCGCTGCTGCTCGGCGTCTTTCACGCGTGGGCCGATCCGGCGCTGTTCCAGTCCGGGTGGTTTGTTGAATCGCTGCTCACGCAGACGCTCATCATCCATATCATCCGCACGGCCAAGGTGCCGTTCGTGCAAAGCCGGGCGAGCACCGCCCTGGTGCTGACCAGCATTGCCATTGCCTGCGTGGGTATCGCCATGCCGTTGACACCGGTCGGGGCGCTGTTCGGCTTTACGCCGCTGCCGGCAGCCTACTGGCCCTGCCTGGCAGCGATCGTTCTCGTCTACGGCTTGTGTGCCTACGTGATGAAAGCCTGGTACGTGCGCAGATACGGTCTGGATTGAGCCGGTCGTGTCAGCCGGCCTGGCGCTCGGTTTGCGGGGCCACGCCCAGCGCAGCACGCACTTCGGCGTCTTCCACCTGAGGAAAATCGGCGTAATACAAGCCGACCGCGCGGAAGCCTTGCGGCGCGTAGAGGCAGACGACCTCGTCGGCCAGCGGTCGGATTTCCTCCAGGCTGTCCGGTGCCGCCACGGGGACGGCGCAGATGAGGCGTTGCGGATGGCGCTGGCGTATGGCGTGGAGTGCTGCCTTCATGGAGGCCCCGGTTGCCAGCCCATCGTCGACCACGATCACGACGCGTCCTTCTACGTCATACGGACCGCGGTTCGGGGTATAGAGCGCACGGCGCCGACGGATGACGTCCATCTGTTCGGCGCTTTCCTGTTCGAGGTATGTGGTGTCCGCGCCAATGCGGCTGGCATAGGGTGCGAAGTAAGTCCAGCCGCCTTCTTCCACTGAGCCGACAGCCAGTTCAGGGTTGAACGGTGCGCCGAGCTTGCGAACCAGCACCACATCAAGCTGACCGCCGAGTGCGTGCGCGATGAGTGCGCCCATTGGAACCGCACCCCGTGGGATGGCCAATACCAGCGGGTGCATGTCCCTGTACTTCTCCAGTGCCTGCGCGAGCATACGCGCTGCATCCAATCGATCTTTGAATCGCATGGGGCTACCTCGCGTGTCGGTGAGGTTGGGAGGTTGCACTCAGGTGGCGGACAAACCACGCCCGCGCCAGCTCGGCCACCTGTTCGAGCGCGCCTTCCTCTTCAAAAAGGTGCGTTGCGTGGGGTACCGTCTCCAGAGCTTTTTCACAGTGCATTTGGCTCAGGGCCTGCCGGTTCAGATCGAGAACGTCCAAATCGGCTGCACCAACGATCAGCAAGGTCGGACAGGCGAGATTGCTTAGCGCACGTTGGCCAGCAAGATCGGGGCGACCGCCGCGGCTGACGACCGCTTCGATCGGGCAGGCGTCGTCCTGTTCGGCCGCCGCCAGGATCGCGGCTGCGGCGCCTGTACTGGCGCCGAAGTAGCCGAGGCGCAACCTGCGTTCGCGCGCGATGCTGCCTACCGCGTGTGTGGCTGTATGCAGACGCCGTGCCAGAAGGTCGATATCGAACCGGCACGACGCATGCGACGCTTCCTCCGCACTCAACAGATCAAAGAGCAGCGTGCCCAGGCCGGCGGCATGGAGCTGATGCGCAACGTATTGGTTGCGCGGACTGTGCCTTGAGCTTCCGCTGCCATGCGCAAAGATCACCAGGCCGGTTGCATTGGCGGGGCAGTCCAGCGTGCCTTCCAGCACTGCGTCGTCCGCCACGATATCCATGCTGAGAGAAAGCGGCTCGGGATTCATGGGAGATGTCTTCCTGAAGTGGGGTGACCGCCGGATTACACGCTCAGCGGCGGCTGGACGCTACCGGTCATCTCGCGCTCACGCTCGTTATGAACAAGCCGGGCGATGAGGCTCCATTCGGTGGCCATTGCGCCGAGCACATCGTCCAAAGACAGCACGCCCACCAGCGCACCGTCGGACGTCACTCCAACACGCCGCACGCCGTATGAGAGCATCTCCTGCAACGCGTCGCTCAGGCTTGCCTCGAGCGGTACGTTGGAGATGCCCCGACTCATCACATCGGCCACACAGGTCTGCGATGGGCTCACCCCAATCGCAACCGCATCAAGCACGATGTCGCGATCCGTGACAACGCCGATCGCGCGGGGCCCGGACGGGGTGTTCTCCGTCACGACCAGTGCACCGACATGCTTCTGGCGCATCTGCTGTGCCGCCTCCTGAAGCGTGCAGGAAAGCGGAATGTGTACTGCATTGTGTGAATAGACGTCCTGAACTCGCATGATGGGCTCCTTGGCGTGTTGATCAGGCGGCTTTTTCGGCTCTTGCCGTCGTGGAACGTGCCAATCCGTTCTTCTTCGCTTCGGAGTCTGGCGGAGCCATGAGGTTGAAGCTGTCAAAGAAGGCCTTCAGCGAATCGGAGGACGCGGCAAACAACTGTGAGGAAGAGGTTTGGCCTTCGGGTTGCTGCATCTGCTGGGTCCACTCCGTCAACCGACGAAAATAGGCTGCCTGCAGCTTGTCCGTGAACTCGGCCCAGGTCTTCAGTGCGTTGGCGCCGTGGCTTGATTGCATCTTCATGAAGATGCCTTGTGCAGTGGCCAGCGATGTCCAGTCATGCGTGCCGCTCAGTTCATGTTCGAGCTCACGCACATCCTCCAGCGCAGCCTCGGCCAGCTTGAGGCGGAAATGGGCCAGGTCGATCTGCGCCTCGAGCATGAAGCTGGCGGTGCGGCTCATCTCGCGCATGACGGCGCATGCCACGTTGCATGCCATATCAGCAGGTTGTTGCATTGTGATCTCCGGTGGGGTCTTGGCGGGCAGGTGAGGGGGCCGCCGAATCAGGTGTCCATATGCAGCGTAGGCACTTTGCAGTTGTGTGCGTTGATGTGGCGCAAATTGGCGGCCGCGCGCGGAACACCATCGCTACGGTGCTTGATCTCAGGGCGCTTGGGTGCCTGAGCACGCCCAAACGGAATCACCGTTCTGTGCCTCTGATGTAGGGCACCACGTTGGATATCTCGCCGGGGATCACATGCGCTCGCTCTTCCACGTTGAGCGGCTGCTGTGTGGCGATCTGGGCATCCAGCACGTGCAGGTCCGCCTCCGATGCGTCGGCCCCGCTGCGCATGCGATTGCGGATACGCATGCGCAGCGTGTCGACGTCGGCCATGCAGTCCGCGATGGCCAGGGCCACGCCCAATCGGCGGGCCAGTGAGAAGAAACGTCGGCGCTGGCGCTCGGCCAGGAACGTGGCATCCGCAATCATCGGAACACCGGCGCCTACCCCCAGCTTGCAGACAGCGGCAAGGCGCCGATAGGTACGTTCGACTGCGCGCGGCAGGTAGCGGTCGACGGCGGCGGGATGCCCGACGCGCTGGCGTTCGACGTCGGAGCGCACGCGAATCATCCCTTCTGCTTCGGCAAGCTGTTCTGCGCGGGTGGATTTTCCGCTGCCAGAAAGGCCATGCATGAGAAGAATGCAGGCATCGTTTCGGCAGAGCAGCTCACTAGACAGGTTGAGCATGCGGCGTGCCTCGCCGCGCGGCCTGGCAGCCAGATCTGGGGTTCCCTCCAACTGATGGGCGCGCTCCAGCAGCACACGGGCACGCACGAGCGCGCGCATCGATGCGTAGAAGGGCAGGACTGCCAGCCCGCCATAGTCGCCGCATCGCTCGAGATAACGGTTGATCAGGCGATACGCCATCGCATGCAGGCCCGCTGCGAGCAAGTCCATGAACAGAAACGCCGTGTCGTACATGGTGTCGATCCGCCGAAGCGACGCAGAGAATTCCAGGCAGTCGAACGGCGTCGGCTGGCCATGGATCAGTACGATGTTGCCCAGGTGAAGGTCGCCATGGCATTCGCGGATATGGCGGCTGCGCCGGCGTGACGCGAATGTCGCTTCCAGGCGACTTGCATGCTGACGAAGCAGCGTTACCGTGGCCGCTGCAATCTGGGGTTCCGTGGTGAGGGCAATCACCCCCGCTGCGCAGTCCTCAAGCGTGCGCTGAATGCTTGCGGGTGTGCCATCGTCTGAGCCTGAGCCGCAGACAGGCGCGGTTGCGTGGAAGTCTGCGATCAGGTCGGCCAGTGCGTCGATCTCCCTCGCGCGTAGGCGCCCATCACGCGCCAATGCACTGAGCAAGTCCTGCTGGGCAAAGCGGCGCATGCAGACCGCGTACTCACAGGGCGTGCCTTGCCCACTGACGTGGAGCCCGCCCGTGGCCGGATCGTGCGATATCGGCACCACGCCGAGGTATAGCGCAGGAGCGAGGCGGCGGTTCAGGCGCCATTCCTCCTCGCAATCGAATTGCCGCGCACGGAGCGTCGAAAAATCGACGAAGTCCAGCTTGATCGGCTTGCGCACCTTGTATGCAAATTCTCCGGCCAGGAAGACCCACGACAGATGGGTTTCGATCATCTGCAGATCCGCAGCGGGGTGTGGATACGATGCTGCTTCGAGCATCCGCGTCACCAACGCTTCTGGTGGCTGCGAGCATGGAATGGTGGTGGCTTGTTCGGCCATACGCGGTTTTCGCCTCCGGATAGAGAAGGTCAATATCGCGCGGTGGCTGCCATGCGCCCTGACGTAGATCAACGTCCGCACGGGTCGGTTGCCTAGCATGGAGTCATCGTCTTCTTGGGGTTCCCCAATGAAAGCACTCGTCTACGAAGGGCCCGGCAAGATCACCCTTGCCGACAAGCCGAAACCGGTACTGCAGGCACCGGGGGACGCAGTGGTGCGCGTCACGTTAACCACCATCTGCGGCACCGATCTGCACAGCATCAAGGGCGCACGCTGGGCCACGAAGGCGTGGGGGTGGAGTCGGTCGGCGCTGCCTTCCGCAACGCCGCGAAGACTCAGGCGCTCAAGGTGATCATCGCCGCCTAGGCGGCCAAACATGTTCGATGGATTTTCAGTTTGATGAGGTGAATGCCATGAGCCAGACGATGCTCCTGTCTTATGACCCTGTGCAACATCTACTGCCGCAGTCAACGTCCCACGCGGCGCCAGCGGCAACCATTGCACTGGCGCCGCCGGTACTGGATGGCGGCAACACGTTGAGTGCTGCGCTGAGCAAGCGGAAAAGCGTGCGGGCGTTCGAGCCCACGCCGCTGTCACTGCAGCAACTGAGCGAATTGCTATGGGCGGCAAACGGCATCAACCGGCCGGAAATCGGGGGGCGAACGGCGCCCTCAGCGCATGGCCTCAACGAGATCGACATCTACGTCGCCCTGCCAGAGGGCGTCTACGAATACGAGCCTGCGGCCCACCGCCTGCGCCTCAAGCATGCCGTGGACGCGCGCAACCTGACCGGGTACCAGGATTTTGTGGGCAAGGCGCCGCTGGATCTGGTGTACGTGGTGAACCATGCGCGTGCAGACCAGATGCCGGAAGCCGTACGCGAAACATTTTCCGGTGTAGCGGCGGGAGCGATCTCGCAAAACGTGTCGCTTTACTGTGCCTCGGCCGGGCTGGGCTGTGTGGTGCGCGGCTGGCTCAATCAGCGTTTTCTGGCAGAAGCGCTATCGCTCAATGAAGACGAAGTGCCGGTGCTGGCACAGACGGTCGGCCGCCCAGCCGCTGAGCAGTGAGGTATGACATGAGCCAAGCAGTTCGTTCTTTGCCGCGCTGCATTCTCGCCGCGTTGGCTTTGGCCGCCAGCGCACACGCAGGTGCAGTCGGGCCGGATGCGGCGGCGGCTCCGGAAGTCCGGGTTCAGAACGAGATCGCCTATGTGTCGGGTGGCGTTGGCAGCGACGCGCGCGACACCATGCACGCAATGGCAAGCCGTTTCAACGTGCGGCTGAACGTGGTGTCGGCCAGAACCGGCGAGGCGTTGTCGGATGTGGATGTCTCGGTGGCGGACGATCGCGGAACGCTTCGATTGCGCGTGCGCACGGAGGGGCCGCTGTTGTATATGCGCTTGCCCCGCGGGCACTATCAGATAACCGCTGCGTACCGGGGCGTAATGCAGACCCTGAGCGTTCGGGCCGGTACGAAGCCGGTCGATGCCGTTGTGCGGTTGCGTATCGAACCGGAAACAGACCGGTGGCTCCTGTGCAAGCGCGATTGCCCCCGCGCTGGCGTACGTCCGACGACGCGATGAGGCCGTCATGACAATACAGCGCATTGCGCTCATCACCGGTGGTATGGGCGGGTTGGGTGAAGCCATTGCCGTTCGTCTGTACGCGCAAGGGCATCGTGTGGTGGTTACCCATTCGCTGGGCAACGCGCATGTGACCTCATGGGTGGCAGAACAGCATGCCTACAGGCGCCTGTTCCAGACGTTCGCGGTGGATGTGGCCGATTACAACGCTTGCCAACGATGCGCATCTGAGGTGCTTTCGACCGTCGGCCCGGTCGACATTCTGGTGAACAACGCCGGTATTACGCAGGACATGACTTTCAAGCGCATGACGCTCGAAGCCTGGCGGAACGTGCTGGCCACCGATCTCGACTCCGTCTTCAACATGACCAAGCCGGTGTATGAAGGCATGATCGACCGCGGTTGGGGCCGCATCATCAACATCTCGTCGGTCAATGGTTCGCGGGGTGCGTTCGGGCAGACGAACTACGCGGCGGCCAAGGCCGGCATACATGGGTTCACCAAAGCGCTGGCCCTCGAGTGTGCCGCAAAGGGTGTGACCGTCAACACGATCTCGCCCGGCTACCTCGCCACGCGAATGACCCGCGATATTCCCCGCGAGATCATGCAAGAACGGATTCTTCCGCAGATCCCGCTGGGCCGTCTTGGTCGACCAGAAGAGGTGGCGGCACTGGTGGCTTTTCTCTGCGGCGAGGACGCTGCCTACATTACCGGTGCCAACCTGGCCGTGAATGGTGGCTTGCACATGCAGTAGCGCGCGTGCACAAGCACGATGCCTCAAGAGTGTGATTCTCGTTTGCCGTTGGCTTCGACGAGCATGCGTTCCACGTGCGTGAAGGCCTCGCGGAGCGCGACGTAGGGATCCTCGTTGGACGTATTGCTCGAAACATGCGTCTGATGCGGTGTGAACACGTGGACGTGGACGTCGAACGGCTTGCCCTGGTGCTGATGCTTGGCTCCCACGGCAAGACTGACGCGGCAGCGCATCAGATCGGCACGAATGCGCTTCAAGCGGTCAGCATGGTTGATAACCGCTTCTTCGACGGCCTTGGAATGCGGAATACCCTGGAAGGAAATGTCGACTGGGACGCTCATGGTTTGGCTCCGGTTGGTCTGGATACTGATGTGGAAATTCATGTGTTCATTCTTGATCGCACGATTTCCGGCACCTTGACTCGGATCAACCCGATGGGCACGGCGTACGACATGTTGCGGTGCAGATACAGAATGCCCGAGGTGGTGTGCGCGTGCGCTCGTCACATGGTCTGCTTCAACAACGGCAGCAGCATGTCGAGCGAGTGCGCATTGAGCACGTCTGCTTGCCCCAGCCATGCGCGGCGGGCTTGCGTGACACCCAGGGGCAGGTTCGTCAGATCAGCCGGGCTGTGCGCGTCAGACGCAATGCTCACGAGCACGCCTTCCGCCTTTGCCAGGCGACATCCAACGTCGGACAGGTCCAGGCGGGAGGGCTGGGCATTGGCCTCAACGTAGCAGCCGCGCTGTGCAATGGCGGTCAGGACCCGCTTGAGGTCAACGTTGCAGGCGTTGCGCTCGCCAATCAGCCGGCCTAGCGGGTGGGCGAGGATGGTGAAGTGCGGATGATCGAGCGCACGAAGAATGCGTGACGTCTGTTGGTCGGCCGGCAGACTGAAGTGGCTATGGATTGCGCCCACGACAAGATCCAGGCGCCCCAGCACCGAATCCGGCAGGTCCAGTGACCCGTCCTCCAGAATGTCGACTTCAACCCCCTTGAGCAGCACGGGCCAACCCTCGTGTTCGGCGTTGAAGCGGTCGATGGCATCGGCTTGTGCGGCCAGGCGCTCCGCCGTGAGCCCATGGGTTATGCCAATGCGTGGCGAATGATCGGTCACTGCCAGGTATTGATAGCCCAGCTGGCGCGCCTGCGCCGCCATGGCTTCGAGGCTGGCGGTGCCATCGCTGGCCGATGTGTGGACATGAAGGTCCCCCTTGATGTCGCTCTGTTCAACGAGGGATGGTAGTGCGCCGGACTGCGCGGCCGCGATCTCTCCTTGGTCTTCGCGCAGCTCGGGGCAGATCCAAGGCAAGCCCACTGCACGGTAGACCGACGCCTCCGTCTGGCCGGCGATGCGCGCCTTTCCTCGGAAGACACCATATTCGTTGATCTTCAGACCCTGGGCCTGCGCAAGCTTGCGCAGTGCGATGTTATGCGGCTTCGATCCGGTGAAATACACCAGCGCCGCGCCGAACGCGTCGGAGCGCACCACGCGCAAGTCCACCTGCATGCCGTTTTTCAGGACGACGCTTGCACGGGTGGGCCCCGCTGAGATTCGGGTAGCGACCTCGTTGTAGTGCACGAAATGCTCAACGATCTGTGCGCGTTTTCTTCCCGTGATGAGCAGATCCAGATCCCCCACGGTGTCTCGGCCCCGCCGGTAGCTGCCGGCAACGACGAGTTGGTCGACCAGGCCGCTCGCCAGCAGGTAATGCGTCAGTGCGTCGGCGCATGGCTTGGCGATTGCCAAACCATAACGGCGATCGCGCGCCAGGCGTGCGTTGAGGGCTTCGAGCAATCGCTCTTCGCTTCGGGGGCCAAAGCCATGCAGTTCGCGAATGCGGTGCGCCGCTGCTGCCCGAGCCAGCTCGTCCAACGAGGTGATGCCCAGCTCGTGCTGCAAAGCACGGGCCCGCTTTGGGCCCAGCCCAGGCAATTGAAGCAGTTGAAGCACGTACGATGGAACCTCCGTACGCACACGTGTGAGCATGGCGCAGGTTCCCGTTTCGACGATCTCGCGCATCTTTGCCGCGAGGTCCACTCCAACACCTGGCAAGGCGGTCAAGTCGGCGCCGCGTGCCAGCATGGCGTCAACGCCTTCCGTCATGCCTTCGACCATGCGGGCAGCATTGCGGTAAGCGCGTACCCGAAACGGGTTGGCTTCCTCAACCTCCAGCAAATCAGCGATTTCGTTGAAGATCGCAGCGATGGCCTGGTTCGCGGGGTACTGATAAGAAGCGGCCAATGGCATGGGTCATCCTCTTGCGTGCAAGTCTCTCTATCGTTTCATCTGGCGATGCGGGGGCCTTGCGGCACATCAAACGGAGTGCGTGGCTTTGCAGGATCACGACACACTGTCGAACCGCCTTGCGCGAGATCAACCCGGCCAACGCGCGCGGCCGTATCGTGGGCAGAGATCAGGGGTGCCTTCATGATCAAGCTGCTCATCCTCACCAACGTGGCGGTGTTCTGTGCAGAGCTCTTTGCAGGAGACGAGCTGCAGCGTACCTTTGCTCTCTGGCCGCTCGGCATATCAGGGGCCGGCCTGCGGAGCGGATTCATGCCGTGGCAACCGCTGACATACGCCTTCCTGCACGCAAACGGGGCGCATCTGGTGCTCAACATGTTCGGGCTCTATATGTTTGGCCGCGACGTGGAGCGCACCGTGGGTACACCGCGGGCCTGGCTGCTCTACGTATCCAGCATCTTGAGTGCGGCCTTCGCGCAGATCGCCTTTACAGCTTTGAGCGTTCTGCCGGCGGGGCCGGTCATTGGCGCTTCCGGAGGCGTGTTCGGATTGCTTCTCGCGTATGCCGTCCTGTTTCCCAATCGCATGATCGTTCCGTTGATCCCGCCCATCCCGATGCCTGCGTGGGTGTTTGCAACGCTCTATGCGATCGTGGAGCTGACGCTTGGCGTGAGCGGAACCGAAGTCGATGTCGCGCACTTCGCCCATCTGGGCGGCATGGCGGGCAGCGGGGTGCTGCTTTGGCATTGGCTGCACGGCACACCCAGAGCGTCATAAGCGAGGCGGGCCGGGCGATGCGCGCTATCCACCCTTCTTCGCAGGCACGGCTGATGAACACCTGGATCTTCTTGTTGTGTTGTGCACTTCTGATGCTTGCGTGTCCGCCTGCCCACGCAGAGATGCCGGCCATGGAGCCACATGTGGTGGTGCTCGTCTATCACCGCTTTGCATCGACGGTGGATAGCACCATGACGGTTCGGATGCAGACGTTCGAAGCACATCTACAGGCGATCGCGGCGGCTGGTTATCGCATCGTGCCGCTCGCGGACATCCTGCGCTGGCACCAAGGCGAGCAAGATGCACTGCCGGGGAAGGCGGTGGCCATTACGGTGGATGACGGCCACCGGTCTGTGTACGAGACATTGTGGCCTGCGCTACGCGGCCGGCACGTTCCCGTAACGCTGTTTGTGTATCCATCTGCCATTTCAAATGCCGCCTACGCAATGACGTGGCCCCAGTTGCGAGCGCTGGCCCGCACCGGACAGTTTGACGTGCAGTCCCATACCTACTGGCATCCGAACTTCCGCGTGGAACGGATGCACCGAAGCACCGATGATTTCGTCAAGTTCGCCCGCGATCAGTTGCGCCGCGCAAAGGTGCGCATCGAGACGGAAATCGGCGTCCGCGTGCATTTGCTGGCGTGGCCTTTCGGCATCCACGATCCTGAGCTGGAGCGCATTGCACGAGAGGAAGGCTATACAGCGGCCTTCACTCTGGACGCGCAACCGCTGCGGGCGAGCCAACCCGCCATGGTACTGCCCCGATACCTGATCACCGATGGCTGTGGTGCACGATGCATGACAAACATTCTCAATGCAGCCGAGGGCAATCATGAGTAGCCGTCTGCGCCTTTGGCTTGCCGCTGCGTGGCTTTCCTGCGCGCAGCTTGCCGGCGCGGCCGAGGTCAGGGTGGTAGACGCACAGACCCACCTTCCTGTGGAAGGCGCAATCACATTTGTTCAGGGCAAGAGCGGAAATACGGATGCGGCTGGCCTGGTCGATATTCCAGCGGCGGCAGTGGATGCACGCGCGGTGGTCAGCGTTCGTGCCCCCGGCTATGCACGCGCCGAGCTGGTGCTTGGCGGCCCGCAGCCCGCAGCCACGATCGTGCTCAAGCAGATCAAGCCCCGAGCGGTCTATCTGTCGGTACAGGGCGTATCCAACAAATCCTTGCGCGATGCCGCCGTCGCCCTCCAGCGCGAGACAGCGATCAATGCGCTGGTGATCGATATCAAGGGCGACCGGGGCGATACACCGTACCCGAGCGCGGCCCGTGTGGCAGTCAGCGCCGCCCGCGAACAGAAGAACGGTGCAGCCCGCATCAACCAGTTCGCCGCCGTGATTCGGCAACTTCGTCTACGAGGCCTCTACCTGATTGCGCGCATCGTCGTCTTCAAGGACGACCCCTTGGCCCGGGCGCACCCCGAATGGGCCGTGCGGGACCGCGATGGAGCGGTCTGGCACGATCGTGAAGATCAACAATGGATCGACCCTGGCGTCGAAGCCGCCTGGGCCAGCTCGCTTGACGTGGCGGAAGAGGCTGCAAGACTCGGGTTCGACGAGATCCAGTTCGACTACCTGCGTTTTCCGGACGCCAATGGCTTGCAGTTCCATCAGGCCAACACGCAGGCACACCGGGTTGCGGCCGTGACTGGTTTTCTTGCGCAGGCGAGAGAGCGGCTGCGGCCGTACAACATTTACCTGGCAGCGGATATTTTCGGCTACGTCTGCTGGAACACCGACGACACCGCGATCGGCCAGCAGATCAACACGCTGGGCGCAGTGGTGGACTACATCTCGCCCATGCTTTATCCGTCCGGTTTCACATGGGGCTTGCCGGGTGTCAGGAAACCCACCGAGAAGCCCGGCGAGATCGTCTCGCACTCCCTGGCTGAAGCGAAGCGGCGCACAGGTTTGCCGGGGGTGAGATTCCGGCCATGGCTCCAGGCATTCCGGGACTATGCTTTTGATCGTCGTGAGTTCAATGCCGAGATGATTCGCGCCCAAGTCGACGCTGCTGACGCGGAAGGTACCAACGGGTGGATGCTATGGAACGCGCGCAATCGTTACGATCCCGCCAACTTGCCGCGATAGCCGCGGTGCTGGCTGCGCTGTTGTTGGCGTGCATGCAGAGCGGGCGCGCCGAGCCAACCATCAGCACGCCAGGGCCGCTGGGCAAGCCTGTGCCCATGCACGAGCTGGAAGCCGTGGTAGCCGCGCAGATTGCCGATGCCAATGTGGCGGGGGCGGTGGTTGCCATCGGTGATGCCAGCGGGGTGCGCGAACGCGTCGCGCTGGGTCAGCGCACCGTCGGACGCGACGCTGAGCCGATGACTGAAGACACCATCTTCGATCTGGCATCCCTTACCAAGGCAGTGGCCACTTCCACGGCGGTGTTGCAGTTGGCAGAGCGTGGACGTTTGGATCTGGATGCGCCGGCCGGCCGGTACTGGCCAGCCTTCGCGGACGGAGGAAAGTCGCGCATCACGATACGGCAGTTGCTCACGCACACGTCCGGTCTGCCTCCTGGCCTGGCAGCTCGTTCGGAACTGCGGGGCCCCGCCTCGGTGCTTCACGCGATCGGGATCATGCCGCCGATTTCTGAGCCGGGTCACCGTGTCATTTACAGCGATCTCAACTATGTCGCCTTGGGCGAGATCGTCCAGCGTGTCAGTGGGGTAGGACTTGATGCATGGTGTGCGCAGCATATCTTTCGGCCACTTGGCATGCGCGACACCGCGTTCCGTCCGCGCCGCAAGGCGATCACGCGCATCGCTCCGACCATCATTCGCAACGGACGATGGCTTCGCGGCAAAGTCCATGATCCGACCGCCGCCGCACTGGGGGGCGTCTCCGGCAACGCGGGCCTGTTCTCCACGGCGGATGACATCGCGCTGTTCGCCAGGATGCTGCTCAACGGGGGCCGCGTTGGCGATCGCCGTATCTTGCAACCGGACAGCGTTGCCCTGCTGTTGACGCCGGACGGTTCGGCTGCGGTGGAGGCGACCCGCACGCTGGGATGGGAAGTCCAGGCGCCGTTGATCCCCAATCGCTATCGCGCGCCGCGCGCCGGACTCCTCCAGCACCTGGGCTATACCGGAACCGGCTTATGGATCGACTTGATCACGCGCCGATTCGTGATTGTGCTCACAAGCCGGCTGTATCCCGACGAGCAGGGTAACGCCATGCCGTTGCGTGAAGCCGTGCTGAATCTGGTATCGAACTCTGCGCCGCTGCTCTCGGGCGAACAGATCGCGGTGCGCGCCCCGACCATGGCCGATGCCGTGCTCAGTGCCGGCCGCCGCTTGCCCATGGCGGTCGGGCCCGTGCGATCAGGTATCGATGTACTGGAGGCCAACGGCTTCGCACCGCTCGTCGGGAAGCGGGTCGGCTTGGTCACCAACCACAGTGGCTTCGATGCGCAGGGGCGCCGGACCATCGATGTACTGAATGAGGCACCCGGCGTGCGGTTGAGCGCCATCTTTGCGCCTGAGCATGGCATTGGCACCGATCTCGATGCGCGCTTCGGTGACACGATCGACGCACGCTCCAACGTGGTTGTTCATAGCCTCTATGGCAGCAGCAAGGACATACCACGCAGTGCGCTGGCCGATATCGACGTCGTGGTGTTCGACCTGCAGGACGCCGGCGTACGCTTCTTTACCTACCTTGCGACCCTGGGGGCGACGCTGGAAGCCGCAGCGAAGGCCCGCATTCCAGTGCTGGTTCTGGACCGTCCCAACCCGATAGGTGGCGATCTGGTTGGTGGGCCGGTATCCGATACGGCGGACCGGTCATTGACGAACTACGTGCCTCTGCCGCTTGTGCACGGCATGACGATCGGCGAGCTTGCCCGGCTGCTGAACGACCAGCTGCACATTGGCGCAGCGTTGCATGTGGTGGCCATGGAACAGTACGACCGCGCCATGCGCTTTGCCAACACGGGGCTGGGTTGGGTTCCGCCATCGCCAAACCTGCGGGATTTCGCCGCCTTGGAGCGATATCCGGATGTGGGGCTGATCGAGGGCGCGCGTGTCAGCGTGGGCAGAGGCACGTCGGCGCCGTTCGGCATGGTCGGGGCACCGTGGATGGACGGCGCTGCGGTAGCGCGCGAACTCAATGCGCTGAATACGGGCGCTACCTATACGCCTGTCCATTTTGTTCCGTCAGAGGGGCCATACCATGGCCG
The DNA here is from genome assembly GCF_052950655.1 of Ralstonia sp. VS2407. Taxonomy (NCBI): domain Bacteria; kingdom Pseudomonadati; phylum Pseudomonadota; class Betaproteobacteria; order Burkholderiales; family Burkholderiaceae; genus Ralstonia; species Ralstonia sp. VS2407. Next base: position 404,228 of record NZ_JBRFVG010000002.1, on the reverse strand, counting down.
CTCGTGCTCGGGTGTAGCGATCCACCAGACGTCTGCGCTCACGCACCCCGGTCGCATCGGTTTAGCGCTGGCCCGAGTGCTGTCGCAGCGCTATCCGCAGCATTTCAAGCTGGAGACGATCCGCGTGTCCGTGGGGTCCGAGACGGTCTGGGCAATGCTGCGTGATGGCGTTTCGCTGGACGCGATCGAGCACGCCTACATCGCCCAGACCGATGCCTTCCTTTCCCAGCGTGCGACGTATCTGCTGTACTGAAGGTGGCAGCTACGCCGACAGATGGAATACGACAAGGCAATCCCAGATGCCTCTACTTCGTCTGATTGCCGCCATCCGTATGTGGGTCACGTTTGGCTTTTGCGCCTTCCGTGTACGGGTCGAACTTGCCGCTCCTCGAGCCTTCCGTGTAGGGGTCACGTTTGCCCTTTGCGCCCTCAGTGTACGGGTCAAACTTGCCGCGTCTTGATCCTTCCGTGTACGGGTCGCGCTTGGCTTGTTTGGCGCCTTCCGTATATGCGTCGCGTTTGCCCTTTGCGCCTTCCGTGTACGGATCAAACTTGCCGCTCCTCGATCCTTCTGTGTACGGGTCGGGCTTGGCCTGTTTGGCGCCATCCGTATAGGGATCCACCTTGCCGGCCCGTTGTCCGTCGCTGTTCGGTGCTGTGTCGGGCTTGCCTTGTGCGTACGCCGACGTGGAGGCTGCTGCAACGACGAGCAGAGCCATCATGAGTTTTCCGCGCATTTTTTGCTCCTGCAAACAAATCAAGTTCAACCGCTGAATCAACAATCGTTTCCATCCACTGTGTGTTTGCCCGATGGCTACTTCAAGAATAGGTAGCCGCCAAACACCCTCGTTGACAGGAATCAAGCTCTTCTCTTTCGTCGAGGCCGTGCATTGCACATTCCGATCGGCAGTCGCCAGCCATTCGGCCTGAGCGCCGTCACGCGCCTTGCGCGCTCTTGGGCCTCGTGCGCGGTTACGACGGCGTCCGGCCTTGCGTAGCCGATGCGGCTATCGCGTTGAAGGTGTTGACCAATGTTTGCCAAGAGTCCAAGGACGCGATGAGCAGTTGTGCAGGAGATGCAGCCGTGCCCGGCCGATGTTGGAACTGGTCGTTCCACTCCGTTGCTTGGCGCAGATAAGAGCGCTGTGCGTCATTGAGGAGGTCGGCCCACTGGCGAGCCGCGTTTGCGCCTTGGTTGGCTTGCAGCTTCATATAGGCGCTCTGTGCCGAGGCCAGGCCACTCCAGTCTTTGATTGCGTCCAACTGGCCCTCCAGCTGGGACAGATTCTGCAGCGCCGTTTCCGCCATCTTGACGCGAAGGCGCGCGAGCTGAAGCTGGCTATCGACGAAGAACTCGGTTGCGCGGCTGGCATCGCGCAGGGTGGCGCAGGCAAGGTTGCAGACTGCATCAGTAGGTTGTGGCATCACGATCTCCGGTTGATATGACTGCAGGGTAGGCACTTCGTCATTGCCAGAGTTGACCTGACGCAAGCCGCCAGATCGGCTTGCCGTACGCCCCTGATTGGGCGGTCATCGTGAAGCTGTTAGCTGCCTGGGCCAAAAGACCTGCGTCGGAGCGCGATGCGTCCCTCATTGCACTTGGTGAGAAGGCGGGCCGGTGCTTAGTCCAAATCCAATTCTGGATGGTCCGACAGGACATCGGCCCGAGAGCGGCAACCGCGCAAAGGGTCGTCCGGCCCAATCCAGGCTGCGCGCACGTTCGCGCAGACATCACGAAAGCGCGCGGTGGTGATGCCCATACGATTGGCCGCCGTGGCCCAGTGTGTGAAGACCTTCGAATGCACTGCCAGATACTTCTGGCGAACATCTGGCTCCCGCGGAAACATGCCATCCGCGGTGGAGAAGTCGGGGCACCTGAGGTAGAGGTTGAACCAGAAGAGCGCAGCATACGCGCGGAGAATCTCCTCCACTGACTGCGGACATTTCGGATCGAAGTTGGCGTGGGGGCACGGACAACTGGTCGCGCAGAAGAAAGTCGTATGCATGCTTGCGCGCCCCCGGTTAGCCGACGTGGTGACGTTGCAAGGCCATGTTCTCCGCTCGCAGCGGATCGGTGGTGGCTTCCACCGTAACCGTCATGTCCAACCCGACGACGCCGGGCAAGCGCAGCAGCGCGATCTTCAGATAGGCTAGCGGGCGGGCATTGCAGACGTGCCCGGCAACGCGAATACGCCCATGCTCCGCGCTGAGATGGATTGCGGTGGCCAACGTCGGGGCAAACCAGGAAGCGGCTGTTCTTGCCAGAACGGCAAGCGCCGGGTCAGGGAGCGGGAACGTACTGACATTCGGAAGAAAGGCCGTCGCCAATGCGTCTTCATTGATGTGCCGGGCGGGCGTCGCTCTCGAGCGCTGATGGTGGACGAAGGCGGGAGCGATCATGGCAAGTCCGGCGTGTCGAAGTGTCTTGTCATCACTGTAGAGGACGGTTTGGAAGCTCCCTTGATCGTGAGCAAAGCTTGATCCGCCGCCAGTGGGGTCATGAATGCTCGGGATGGCCGGGGCTTTGCTATGCGTATCCGGCGTTGAACATGGCCGGGCTTGAAGCTTCATCCGGCCGGTCAACATAGCCTTCCCGCGCGTCGGCGATCATGCAATCCGTGGTCAACAACAGGGCGGCAATGGAGACGGCGTTCTGCAATGCGGTGCGTACCACTTTGACGGGGTCGACCACACCCAGCTCCAGCATGTCGCCGTAGCGATCGGACGCCGCATCGTAGCCGTGCGATCCCTGCCCGGAGAGGACCTGGTGGACGACTGCCTGTGCGTCTGCGCCTGCGTTGGCTGCGATCTGCAGCATCGGCGCGGCCAGGGCGGTATGCACGATACGGGCGCCTGCATGCTGCTCGGTGTTGGGTGCGCTCCATGCGTCGATTGCGGAGCGCGCACGGAGCAATGCAACGCCACCGCCGGGAACGATGCCTTCCTCAACGGCTGCACGGGTGGCGTGAAGGGCATCCTGAAAGCGGTTCTTGCGTTCGTGCAACGCGACTTCGGTTGCCGCGCCTACCTTGATGACAGCCACACCACCACTCAGGCGCGCGATCCGGTGCTGAAGTTGCTCGCGGTCGTAGTCTGTCTTTGCGTCATTGAGTTGAGCCCGCACCTGGCCCACGCGGCGTTCCACCTCGGCCTTTGCCGTATCGCCGGCGATGAGTGTGGTCGAATCCTTGGTGGTTTCCGTTCGGTGTACGCGGCCGAGCTGGTCAAGCGTCGCGTGCTCGAGCGAAACGCCGGTCTGCGATGAGATGACGCTCGCACCGGTCAGCGCAGCAAGATCGGACAGTTGTTCCGTGCGGGACTCGCCAAAGCCGGGCGAGCGTATCGCGCAACTCTTGAGCGTGCCGCGCAGGTTGTTGACCACGAGCGTGGCCAACGCTTCGCCTTCCACTTCGTTGGCAATGACCAGCAGCGGCTTGCCGGTGCCGGACACGGCTTCGAGAACCGGCAGCAATTGGGCAATCGAACTGATCGTGGCATCGCACAATAAGACCCATGGCTCTTCGAGCACGACGGCCCGGCTTTCGGTGGTGGCAAAGAATGGCGATAGAAAGCCCCGGTCAACACGCGCGCCTTTTGCGATCTCCAACTGATCTTCCAGCTTCGAGCCATCTTCCACACTGATGGCGCCGTCCTTGCCGACCTGCTCAACCGCGCGCGCCACCAGCGTGCCCACGGTTTGGTCTCCGCTGGCGGAAATCGTGGCGATCTGCCGCATTTCGTCAACGGTGGTGCAGGGCCGAGCCATGGCGTGGAGCTGCTGCGCAACAACGGCGCCGGCGGCCTCGATACCGCGCCTGAGCTGCATCGGGTCGTGTCCGGCTTCTACGTACTTCACGCCCTCCGCCACGATGGCGTGTGCCAAGGTGGTGGCCGTGGTGGTGCCGTCACCCGCGACCTCGCTGGTGCGCGCCGCTGCCTCGCACAGCAATCGGGCACCCATATCGGCAAAGGGCTCGCGCAATGAAATGGAACGCGCAACAACCACGCCGGAGTTGGCGACCATAGGCGTCATGCCCGGCCGCTCGATGATCACGTTGCGGCCGCCAGGCCCGAGCGTCACCTTGACAGCTCGGGCCAACAGGTCGATTCCGTTGAGCATCATCCTGCGCGCGGTTTGATGGAAGACGAGGGTGCGGGCTGTCATGGTCAACTCACGTTGGATGGAATGTGCCGCGGCGTGCGGTTTCGCTCACAGCAGCAGCGGGTGCCGCCGCCACGAGTGGTATGCGATGGACGTGCTGCTGCTTTTCAGGTTAGCCATGACGTCATATGCCAGTTTGGGCTGGATCAAAGGTTGCGCCATATCAACGCGCTTCGGCACGCATGGACCATTGTGGCTCTAGGGAAGCGAATGAACTCTCAAGGAGTCGGTCATGGTTCGGGTACACAGCCTCTTGTGCGCTGCGCTGGTTGCAGCGTCTCTCTTGTCGACAAACACGGCATTGGCGCAGGCGCCCGCCCCCGAGCAAGTACGCCAGCCGAGCGCCGATTTTTGCGCGCAACTGCGCAATGCTCGGACACCGGCAGAGCGCCGCGCATTGATGCAGCGCATGCGGGATATTCAAGGCGTGAATGAGCCTGATCGGCTGACGGGCCGGGCACGAGGTGGCAGGCATAGTGGGATGACGAACAGGCGCTCGTGGCGTGCCATGTACGAGATGGGCTGCCTGAATGAAGGTGCTTACGCCGCCCGTGCTATTCAACGTGTGCAAGGAGGCGTGGCCTATGTGTCAGGTGGGGTGGGACAAGACGAGGTGGACGCAATGCGTAGCGTTGCGGCGGACTACAACCTGCGCTTGACGTTCGTTGAGCAAGGGGGCGCGTACGTTTCAGATGTCGACACGCGTATTCGTTCTGCCAGCGGCGCGGTGTCCCTGGCTGTCGTATCGGAAGGCCCGCTGCTCTACGTCCGTCTGCCGAGCGGTAAGTATCAAGTCAGCGCGTCTTATAACGGCGTGGTACGGCAGGGCACGCTTGTCGTGCCCGCGCATGGTGCCGCCATGCGCACCATGACCTGGCCCCGCTGAATCACTTGCCGGCGACACGCGGCAGTTAAAGCAACCTTGAGTGGGCGAGGCACGCCGGCCGTCGGCGGACCTTGCCCTGCCGCTTCATTGATACATGCGTGGCGGAGCCGATTCCACTCGCGCCGTAAAGCGCGCGGCAAGTTCGCGGCCGAGCAGAATGCCGGCACTGAATGCGAGATCCCGGGACACATAGCCCTCAGCGTTGGCCGCTGAAACCCAGGACGAGCATTTTCCATTGGATGAAACGAACCTGCATTCGCAATCCCAGCGCTTGTCGCTTCGCCGTTTTGTACGAACGTCCACCCAACCCCGCCCTGCATGAACGGTCAAGCTCATATGCCCCCCTTTGCTTCGATGATTGCAGTCGATTGTTCGTGGACCATTTCGCTTCGCAATACGAACTCGACGTCTTTGAACGCATCGTGAAGTGCGACAAGAGCGTCGTCGCCGGAGGCATGGCCAGAGAGGTGGCGATGGTGGCGCGTCATCACGTCAATGTGAACCCTGACGGACGGGATAGGTAGCTGCTGGCGCGGCAGTTGAATCAACTTGACGCGGCAACGGGCGATCTCCACCTGAACGCTGCCAAGGCGGTTCGCCTGTTTGATGACAGCATCCTCAATCGCTTTGGAGTACGGAAAGTCCCGAAATGAAATGTCCAATGCCAAAGTCACGCTCGAACTCCTTGACCCAATATCGGGCGCCGCCACGTCATCATGGGCAGCCGAGAATTTCAAGGTCAGTTCCTGTCAACCGGACGACGCGGCCGCAGCGTAGCGGCTCGGGACGCCAGTAAAACCAAGGTGGGCGGAGGCGCGAGTCGTGCAACGAGTCGCTATTCGTCCTCCGCTGTTATTGCGGTGCGTCGTCCGTTACATCAGCCCCCGTTGACGGGGATCGTCTTGGGCGTGGCTTGCGCCGCGTCTGTCTTGGGGAGCGTCACCGTCAATACGCCATTCTTGAAGCTGGCCTGGATCTTCTCTGTGTCGACGCCGTCCGGCATACGGAATGACCGCTCGAACGCGCCGAAGTGGCGTTCATGCAGGTAGTAGTCCTTTTGCTTCTCTTCCTTCTCTTCCTGCTTCTCGCCTTTGATCGTCAGGCCGCCGTTGGCCAGCTTGACCTCGACGTCCTTTTCTTCCATGCCGGGCAGATCGGCCTTGATCTCGTAAGCCGTGTCGGTTTCGACAACGTCCACGGCAGGCGCGGACGTCAAAGCCCATTCACGCCGCCAGAACGGCTCGATATCGAGCGCGGCCCGATGAAATGGGAAGAGATGAAATCCGCGGTCGAAATCATCGAACACACGCGCAACCTCTTGCCGAAGGTTGTCAAAAGCGCGCCAGGGTTGCATGGCGCCAGGCTGCTTGTTCGAAGCTTCCGCGCCGGTCTTCACGGCAAGTTTGGTATCGGATTCAGCCATGATGCTTTCTCCTGTGGGGGGTCTGGGAGAAACCATTCTGGACGCCGATGCGGACAGCATCTTGATGGGCGTCAACCGATCGATGCCCGCGATGCGTCGCCACATGGTCTTTGGGCACATCGTGTTCGGCTGGGGATCACGCAAACGCTCCCGTCGTTGCCCGAGCAGGGTTGGCGAGCGTTTTGGTTCTCGCCGTGTTCGTCACAAACAGCGCCGTCACGTTCCTGACCTTGATCATAGAAGCCGGTGCCAAGCGTTGTATGGGAATCCCCCTGCCACCTACCATGAACTAGTAGGTGCGCAGATCCAAGGGATACACAATGATCAAGGTGCTGATAGCGGACGACCATGCCGTCTTTCGTGAGGGATTGGGCCGGATCCTGAGCGATGCCAGCGATATCGAGGTTGTTGGTGAGGCAGTCGATGGTGCATCCACCATCGATCTGGTGCGCCGTACACCTGCCGACGTCATCGTGCTGGATTTGTCGATGCCCGGACGCAGCGGCATTGACCTGATCGCCCAGGTTCATCGGGACGTTCCGCAGCTCAAGATTTTGGTCCTGACCATGCACGCCGAGGACCAGTACGCGCTACGCGCATTCCGAGCCGGTGCCGTCGGCTATCTGACGAAAGAGGGTGCGGTCAAGGAGCTCGAGAAGGCCATCCGCAAGGCCGCATCGGGCGGTACGTACATGACACAGGCCGTGGCAGAGCTGCTGATACACAATCTGGGCGACCCTGCAGACAGACTGCTTCATCAGCGGCTCAGTGACCGCGAGTTCGATATCTTTGTGCGTCTGTCGAAAGGCGATTCACTGGCGACGATTGCGCACGATCTATGCATCAGCAAGAAAACGGTCAGCACGTACAAGGCGCGCATTCTTGAACGAATGAACTTGCCGAATGATGTCGCGTTGGTGCGGTACGCACTCACCCACGGGTTGGTATGAGACTGGCCGCAGCGATGCCGAACTAGATTGCCCTTGGTTGGGCGTCGGGCGCTGGAAGCGGTGCTTCCATAGCTGCAGTCATCGTTTGTGGAATGGTCAGTTCGATCAACGTTCCGGCCTCTGGCGACGATTCGATGCTTAAGCTCCCACGCACGAGGTAGGCACGCTCACGCAAGCCAACAAGCCCGAAAGACAAATCTTTTCTCGGATGCGCAGGGTCGAAGCCGATGCCATCGTCCTGCACCGAGAGCTGAACGGTGGGCACGTCATGGACCAGCCTCACCTGTACGGTTGAGGCACCAGCATGGCGCGCCACGTTGGCCAAACATTCCTGCAGCACGCGATAGACGGTGGATGCAAAGGGCTCGGGAAGCTCAAAGTGCTCGGGCATGATCGTTAGCTCGCACCGAATGCGATGGCGCCGCTGAAACGACTCAACAAGCCATCTGCACGCAGGTACAAGACCGAGATCGTCGAGCATGGAGGGGCGCAAATCAGAGGCGAGCCGCCGTGTCGCACCGATCATGTCATCCACGGCTTGTTCCATTGAACTCAGGCGGTCGGCAACCGGCTTGTTCGTGGCATGAAGCTTCTGCTCCAGCATCTGCATGTCGACCTTAAGCGCCGCCAGCGATTGGGCGAGTTCATCGTGAAGCTCGCGCGAAAGGCGCCGTCGCTCTTCTTCGCGCGCCCGTGAGCTGATCGTTGCCAATTCACGCAACTCCTCTCTCGATCGCTCCAGCGCCTGTTCGGCGCGCTTGCGTTCGGCGATCTCCTGTCGAAGTTCGACGTTCGTGACGCTGAGCTGGGCGGTGCGGTCCTTGACACGCTGTTCGAGGTGCTCGTTCGCCTCGTTCAGTTGCTGCGTTTTGTCCAAGGCGCGTGCGCGCGCTGCGCTTTCGTTATCCAGGGCTTTCACCAGCATGGCGTAAAGCCTGGCATGTTCAATGATCAGCGCGACAAGAACAAAGCCGGAAGCGACGAGGCCGTAGGCGCGGCCTGCGTAAAAGCCGAGATCGAACCGCCCATGATTGAACATGGCAGACAGTGCGACCTCAAATACCGAGGTGACGGCGACAACCGCACACCATAGATTCAGCAGGGAGTGGCCACGGTGCCGCCATAAGATTGCTGCGGCCACCACGTTCAGCATCCACACAATGCCCACTGTCGTAGACATTGCACCGGTATATCCATGCCCGCGCATGATGGCCGGCAAGAGAGAGGGGTGGGTGGCCAGCGCAGTCAGCCCGTAAGTCAGAAGCAGCACAACGCAGGCTGCCCATAGAACGGGAGAGACGGCACGCCGCAACCTGATATGCCGTGTTCGCGTGTTTTCCTGCAAAAGGGCATAGGCGATCAGAGAGATGGGAAACCCGCCGTGCCAGAACATGTAAAGCCACGCTGTCGTTTGCGGGCCCGCATTCAGAAGCCCCGATGCTGAGAACAGCCCCGGAAAGCTGAGCATGTGCACCGCCGCCACCGTGGCGGTAAAGAAGTAGCCGGATGACAGGGCCAGCAATCCTGGAGAGCGGAGCAAGGTGAACTGCCCGACCAGCATCGCGGCGGTGACCAAATCGTTGATGACGACCGCGGATTCATAGACAGGAATGAACCCCCAGACCTGCGCCAGTTGCCACTGAGCGAACGGCAATACGGCCACAAAGACGACGACGGATGCCAGCATCACGGCCATGACCAGCCGCTGCTGATTCGGTCGAGGCTGGACGGTCGACAGGAAGATGCGGGGATTGCCCCCTTGGTCGCTCAAGATCACTCTCCAATCTGGAACCTGTTCGGGCGATACGTGGCCGCTGCTATGTGGGGCTGGACGTCATCTCCGACATGGCACCGAACCTTGTCAGGTTTTCCTGACAAGCGGAGCGCTATCGGGCTGATGTGCATTTCATCCCAGGCTGCTTACTCACGTTGACTCGCCTATGTAGTGTTCAACCTTAGCTTGCAAGCGAGCGTATCAATCTGAGGCAGCGCAGATATTCGGTTGGTGAGCCTCATGCAAGCAGTGAAATCGAGCGCGCGATCGTTGCCTGATCAATCGGGAGATCCACCAGAGCCCCCGGCGATGAGCGCGCTCCTGTGCACGCACCTGCTCGCATATCCCGGCAGCCTATGCAAACACGTCAATGTGTACAGCCACTGGGCGTGATTAGCGTAAGCAGGTATTGCGGTGTTGAGGTAGGTCAAAGCGCGCTACGTAGCGCCCAATAGGCTAATAGATCAGTTCGCTTTGGTGCTGCTTCGCTGTTGAACTTGGTTTTCATTCCGTTTAGATCATGGACACTCGGCGAGTCGAGATTCAATTCCGTCATCTGCCTCCCTCGGATGCCATCAAGGAAGCCGTGAGGCGTTTCTCCACCAGACTCAGTGGTCTTCCATGCAGGGTCGAACGCTGCAGCGTGAGGTTGGCTTCGGAGAGAGCCGAGCCGCTTTGCGGCGGACCCTATTTCGTCCACGTCGAAGTGCAGATGCAGGGGCGGGAGCTTGCAATAGACCAGGCATCGGATGTGGACGTACATGTCGCGCTTCTCAATGCCCTCCGAGACATGCTTGTAATGATCAAGGCGGCAGGATCCAAACGCGGATGTGCAGCATGACTACCGGCTGCCCGCCATAGCCCCTGAGGTGTGCAATGCCGGAAATCGTCACGCTCACGGTCAATCCCGCCATCGATATCGCCACGTCGGTCGAGTGCCTGACGGATACACACAAGATGCGCTGCACCCCGGCCCGCCTTGACCCTGGAGGCGGCGGAGTCAACGTCGCCCGTGTTGTCGATCGCCTGGGCGGTGATTGCGTGGCCATCTACCTTGCCGGCGGCCCGGTGGCTGAACGATTGGGACGTCTTTTGTCGGTAGAGGGCTTACCGTTCGTCGCGCTCGGGATCGAAGGGGAGACGCGTGAGAACTTTTCCGTGACGGAACTCTGCAGCCACCGGGAATTCCGGTTCGTGATGCCGGGGCCGGTCGTTTCGGAATCGGAGTCGCAGCACTGCCTGGATTACCTCGATGCGCTGCAGCCAGCGCCGCGCTACCTCGTCCTAAGCGGAAGCCTGCCGCTCGGGGTGGCCGACGACTTCTACGCGCGGGTCATTGATCAGGCCAAGCTTCATGGCAGCCGTGTCGTGCTGGATGCCTCGGGGCCGGCATTGCGCGCGGCGTTGCCGCATGGGCCATACCTGATCAAGCCAAGCCTGAACGAGCTTCGACAGCTGACCGGGCGCGGGTTGGAAACAGAAGCGGATTGCATGGAGACTGCGCAAGAGATTGTCCGCAATGGGCACGCGCATGCGGTCGCGCTCACACTGGGCGCAGGCGGGGCCATGCTCGTCACGCAGGAAGAAATCGTCCGGGCAGGTGCCGTCGCAACGTCATTCCTCAGCACCATTGGAGCCGGCGACAGCTTCGTGGGGGGGATGGTGTGGGCGCTTAACCGGAATGCAGGCATGCGAGAGGCATTTCGATACGGCATGGCAGCGGCCGCAGCAGCGTTGAGCCATGCCGGTACCGAACTTGGCAGCGCCGCCGAGATCGAGCAGCGCTACGCAGAGGTGTCGTTGTCTTGAAGCGTATCGGCTAACCAACCTGTCGGACAGGCATCTGGGGGCGTTACGGAACGCCCCGGGGTACTACCGGCTCCATTTCACGTGCAGTTCGGTCTCTGCGTTGCCATAGTCAAACGTCAGGTGTCCGTGGAATGCATGGTGGATTGCATGGCCGATATCGCGCGCCAGATGAAAGCCGGTCGTCAGGATGTCAGTGCCGCTGCTCGTGCTTTCGACAGCCATGATGCGCTCCATTGGATGATCGGCGCGCAGATCAGCTTCGCGGTGGCGGGCGAGTGTCAGGATCTCTTCTCGATGGGCCGCCTCAAAGTCTCCAGACAGGTGGATTCGTGCTGCGGGCATTTGGTCGGCGGCACGCTGGCATGCCGAGCAGACCAGGGAAGTGGCCCCAGGTGGCGGGCTGCGCCACAACCAGCGGCCCTTGAGATAGACAGCACCGCAAACTGGGCAGCAGCTTGCAGCCGGTGCCTTGTCGGGTTCCCGATATCGGTTGTGGATCGGCTCGACGGCAAACGGGCTCCAGCGTGCCGGCCGCACTCGTTCGGATTGAGAGCGTTGTTTCATGTTGACTCCTGTGAGGGCGAGTTCCTCCGGCCTGTTGCAGACCAGAACCTGCAACGCAGTCGCGGTGGACACTTCTCAGAGTACCTTCCGCAGCGCGACGCAATTTGGGCTGAATCAAGTCTGCGTGCCGCGGTACTCATCAAATCAGACTTGAGTGGAAATGCGCTCCGATGGCGCGCATGACGGCCAACTTGGCAGGCAGCGTTTCCTGCTGCTTCAGAGTCAGGCGCGCGTTCCATGATGTCGTTATCTTCAGAATTGCCGGGGGTTAGAGCACGGCATCACGGCAATGCGGGGCTCCAGCGCTCGTCGGGGTCATACGCGCGCATGCGCCGCGTGATCTGGGCGGTATGCGGGCCGAGGTTCCTTTGGTATACGACGCCATCCTGGTTGACGATAAACGTCATGACACCCGATGCCCCGAAGGTTGCGGGAAATGCGACCAGTGCGAATCCGCCTGTCATCTGTCCGTCGTCGACATAGCTCCGCGCGCCGCCCGGCGCGTGCTCTCCCTGCCGAGTCAGGATCCGGAAGACGTAGCCATGAAAGGGGATGACCTTGCCCGCGCCTGACGTGTCCTGGCGTCGTGCATCGGCGAGCGCGATGAGCGGTCCCAGCGGGCTCTCTTCATCTCCGGCGGAAGGCACCCAGAACAGGCCATCATGCTTGCCGGGTGAACTGCCTAGGCGCTGTGCAAACACGGCGCGCCCATCTGCGGTGCGGTGCGACGTGCCATAAGCCAGTTGCGCTTCGACATACGCCCGGCAGACGCGGATTGCGTGTGCCTCGTGGTGGCCAATACGTCGATCAATGATCTGCTGTGCGCCGGCTTTCGTGTCAAAGCGCCAGCGCGTGCCCCGCCTTGCCAGCGGGATCGGATAGGGCCATTCGTCTTTGCCCAGGAGGATGACGGCATGGCCCTCAGCGTCTCGTTCGATTCGATGCGCTTCGTCGTATGCGGAGGCCAGCTTGCTTCGGGCGATCTGTTCGCCGATGGGGTCACCCGATTTCACCAGCGTTGCCCCTGCCGGCCCGAACAGGAGGAGCAGGGCATCCGCGTTGCCCGAGCGCCATGCGGATGCCAATGCCTCGGCAGCGTTCTCGGGGGAAGAGAACGCCTGCTGCGCGGGCTTGTCGGCCCAGGATGAAACGGCGGACGCATAGAGAACCAGCATCGCCAGTTGCACGGCAAGGCGGCGCAGGCGCAGCGCTCTAGAGATCTTGTGCATCATCGTCTCCCGTGCCCGCCGCCCGCTGCGCCGTGGGGTGCAAAGCCACCAGAGCGTGGTCCAGTAGGCTGGGGCGGGGCGGGCGACATGCGGCTGGCTTGCCCGCGTTGGGCTTGTCCGCGCACATCGGATCCGCGCCCGAACGACTCGAACGTGGGCGGGTAGCCAGGTGACTGGCGCGGGGAGGAGCGTGCACCGGGAGCGGGCGCCGGCCTGGCCGGCGGCGGCCGGATTGTCGGATGCACAGGCGAAACCGGGGAGGGGCGTATTACGGAGCCCGCTGGCGGGGCCGGGGGCGTTGGGTAACCACGAAACCCGCGCCGCGCGTCCGGCGAGATCGCAGAGCCCGGGCCGAACCGCCCCCGCGATGCTCCCGGATATGGCACGCCATGGCGATGCCCCGGGTCATGGGCCCAGACGCCACTGGGTGGCGGACGATGGCGGTCGATGTTGCCGAAGCGGCCCCGGTCAATATCGATGTGATGGCCGTGCCAGTTCCAATGGCTCCAGCCCCACAACGGAACGACGACCGAAAAACCCACCCACCCGAACCCGAGCCCGCCGACGATCACTCCGCCCCAGATGTCGGGAAAGATGTACGGCGGGTAAGCGGGATAGGGCCACGGCCCATAGACGACGTAAGGGTCATAGACCGGAACGTAGACCACGTTCGGGTTGGTGGGCTCGATGATGATGGCGCCATCCTGCGTTGACACCACAGCTTGTGTGGTCGACCCCAGGGTGCCGTTGGCTTGAGCCCGGCTGCGCAAGCGCTGGATCGAGTCCATGACCGCGCCCTCGTCGGCCAAGAATGCGTTGCCTACGCGTTCCGTCCAACCCAGGTTGTTGTTCATCATGTGCAGGAGCCCGGGAAACGGCACCAGAGATTTCACGCTCGGATCCCACGGCAACGGCGCGAGGGCTTCAGCCAACTGGTCGCCCCCAAGGGCGGCGTGAGCGGGGTCACGCACCCAGCGATCAGCCTGCACCACTTCAAGCGGATATGTGGCTGCCATGAGGATCTGCGCGACCAATGCGTCCGGATACAGCGCGATGGGTGCCAGCATTTGATCGAGCTGCACTGCGGTGGCGGGTTGTAGATCGTTTTCCGATGCATCCGGCTGCGGTATTGCCGGGCTGCCAAACAAGAGCAGGAGAGCCAGGGCAATGGCCAACTGCCTTACCCATTGCGCTTTCATTGGCTGCCTCCGCAAGAATGGCGGCCGCACGCGCGAACCGGGCGGGGCCCCGATTCATATTGGACGATTGGTTTGGATGGCGATTGATGAGCGTCAACGCACGGGCAACATCCGCGCCAGCGTGCGCGAACGGCGGTACGCCCATCGAGGGGCCCGTCGTTTGCGATAGCGCAATCAGCGTGCAGCCGCGCTGTCTAGACTGCAAATACCGCAGCGACATCCCGTGGAGTCGATCGCCCATGTCCACACCGCTCACACCTTTCCTTGGTGTACGTGAAGTGGCCAGCCGCCTCACTGGCAGCGCTGGCGATTACGACCGCCTTGTGGAGATGGCCCGTGCAAAGCGCTACGTTCTCCTGGGCGAGGCGACGCACGGAACACGCGAGTTCTATCAGACACGCGCAGACATGACGCGGCAGTTGATCATGCAAGGCGGCTTTGATGCCGTCGCCATCGAGGGAGATTGGCCGGATGTGTGGCGCATCAATCGCTATGTTCAGGGCGAGGGCACGGACACCGCCGCCCAGGCGCTGGGAGATTTCCAGCGGTTTCCCGAGTGGATGTGGCGCAATCCGGAGATGCTCGACTTCATCAGTTGGCTCCATGAGCACAACGCGGCTCTTGCCGCGCCGGAACGTGTTGGTGTCTATGGGTTGGATCTGTACAGCCTGTACAGGTCAGCCGAGGCTGTCATCGAATACCTGCAGAAGACCGACCCGGAACAGGCGGCGGTGGCGCGGATGCACTACGCAGCGCTGGACCACGTGCGTGAACCCATGACGTACGGCTACGAAGCGGCCGCAGGTTTGAGGTTGCCTGCGCAACGTGAGGTGATCGAGCAACTGCGCCGGCTTCGGGCGGGCGAGGCCAGGCTGATCGAGCAGGACGGCATTGCTGCCATCGACTCGCATTTCTTTGCCGAGCAAAACGCCATCGTCGTCGTCAACGCAGAGGCGTACTACCGTGAATCATTCGGGCACCGCGTCAACACGTGGAACCTGCGCGACGCCCACATGGCACAGACGCTGTTTGGTTTGGCTGCGTATCGGCAGCGCCGTGGCGGTGACGGGCGGATCGTGGTGTGGGCGCACAACTCGCATGTGGGCGACGCACGGGCAACGGAATCCGCCAGCCGGCATGAGTGGAACCTTGGGCAGCTCGTGCGCGAGCAGGTTGGCGGTGCCGCTTTGCTCGTCGGCTTTACGACCTATACCGGCCACGTGTGCGCCGCATCCGAGTGGGGTGGCGAGGCGGAGCGGAAATGGGTGCGGCCAGCGCGGCCAGACAGTTGGGAACACCTGTTCCATAGCACGGGGCTCGATCGCTTCTTCCTCCCGCTTGGCGATACGGCGGCAGATGTGTTCCGCGAACCACTGCTGGAACGGGCAATCGGCGTGCTGTACCTCCCCAAGACCGAGTACGCGTCGCACTACTTCGATGCCGCCATTGGCGCCCAGTTTGACGCGCTGATCCATCTGGACGAAACCTCCGCCATCGAACCATTGACTTCGGCGCTGTTACCTTGAATGCGGCTGTTGCGCGGGCTGTGGTGCCGTGGCGCTGGCGGGAGAACCCGCTTCTGCCTTCGGAGGCGGCATCGGGGTCACGTTGCCAGACAGGATCATGTCCAGGTCGTGGCGGTCAACCACCTCTTTGTCCAGCAACATGCGCGACAGTGCTTCCAGTTTGGCGCGCTGGCCTTCCAGCGTGGCGGTTACGCGCGCGCTGGCATCGGACAGCACCTTGCGCACTTCCGCATCGATCAACTGAGCGGTGTCTTCGCTATATTCCTTGCGCTCGCGCTGCATCAGGCCGGTACCGGCAAGGAGCGGGTTGGGCGTTTGCTCGTAGGTGGCCAGACCAAGCTGCTCGCTCATGCCGAACTGGGTGATCATCTGGCGCGCCATGTCGGTTGCGCGTTGCAAGTCGTTCTGCGCACCAGTCGATACGTCGTGGTACACGATCTGCTCGGCAACGTAACCGCCCAGCAGCACGTCGAGCCTGTCCAGCAATTCGCTGCGCTTGAGCAGATAGCGGTCTTCCGTCGGGGTCTGTTGCGTGTAGCCCAGGGCGGCGATACCTCTTGGAATAATGGAAACCTTCGAAACACGATCAGCCAGCGGGCGGTGCTCGGCCACGATGGCATGGCCTGCTTCGTGGTAGGCGATCGTCTCCTTTTCTTTGGCGTTCATCACGCGGTTCTTCTTCTCAAGGCCACCTACGATGCGATCAAGCGCCTCGTCGAAGTCGACGGTCTGAACGGCGGATTTACCTTCGCGCGCCGCAAGAAGCGCCGCCTCATTGACCAGGTTGGCCAGGTCGGCTCCGGCAAAACCCGGGGTTCGCGCGGCGATCTTTCCCAAGTCAACATCGGCCCCCAGCGTGACGTTCCTGGCGTGGACCTTGAGTATCTGCTCTCGACCCTTGAGGTCGGGCCGGTCCAGGGCAACGTGGCGGTCAAACCGTCCGGGACGAAGCAGGGCAGGGTCGAGTATCTCGGGCCGGTTGGTCGCGGCCATGATGATGACGCCCTTGTTGCTGTCAAAGCCGTCCATCTCGACCAGAAGCTGGTTCAGCGTCTGCTCGCGCTCTTCATTGCCGCCGACGAGGTTGAACGCACGCGTCTTGCCCAAGGCATCGAGTTCATCAATGAAGATGATGCACGGCGCCATGGATTCGGCCTGACTGAACAGATCCCGCACGCGCGCCGCACCGACGCCAACGAACATCTCGACAAACTCCGACCCGCTCATGCTGAAAAATGGCACGGCTGCCTCACCGGCAACTGCCTTGGCAAGCAGCGTCTTTCCCGTGCCTGGCGCACCCACGAGCAACACACCCTTGGGGATCCTGCCGCCCAGGAGCTGATACCGCAACGGCTCTTTCAGAAAGCTGACGATTTCCGACAGTTCCTCCTTGGCTTCGTCGATGCCGGCAACGTCGGCAAAGGTCACGCCGGTTTCTTTTTGCATGTAAACCTTTGCCTTGCTCTTGCCGATCTCCATCAATCCACCGGCCGCAGCGCCGCCCATGCGCCGGATCAGGAAGTTCCAGACAGCGAAGAACAGGAGCGCCGGCACGACCCAAGACAGGAGCGTGCTCAACCATTTGTTGTCCGGCCGACCGACAAAGCGCACCTTGGCGGCCTCCAACTCCTGAACCAGGGCCGGGTCATTCACGCGGAGGGTCTGGAAAGGATGGTCGCCCTTGCCCGTGCGGCGAATGGCATCGATCTGCTGCTGCGTCAACAGCCCCTCGACGCCTTCGGTCGAAAAAGTGCCTGTGATGTCCTGGTCACCAATGGCGACGTCCTTGATCTTGCCCGCATGCAGGAGGACCTTGAAGTCGCTATAGGGGAGGGTGTCGACCTGCTCGGACATGAACAGCGTTTGGAGCGCCAGCATGGTCAACGCGACGATGACGGCGTACCAGAGCGAGAACCTTTGTTGCCGTGGCTGCATACTCTCTTTCACTTCGTCACCCTCGCATGGTCGTGCGCCAACCAAGGTCCGATCGAACCTTGATGTTCGTGCTTGAGCCGGTAGGGCGGTTGATGCGGATCAACCACCGGCCAAGTCCCACCGCCGTGCAGCAGGAAGATTTGCGTTGCGGCTATTGGCGGCGTACGCGCGATGGCGGAAACAGTCTCCAGCAACCGGCCTGGTGACGGAAGAAGACGATGGCAAGTGGGCGGGCGGATGTCGTCAATTCCGCACGCACGCAGCCACAATCAACGCCGGGGCAATGCAGCCGCGTGATTCGCAGATGCGGTGTGTCGCTCTGGCCAAACCACTTGGCAATCAGTTCGTGCAAGGAGGTGTCGGATTGGGGCATGGTGCGCTCCGGCTTCATGCGGCCTGAGCCGGCGGCTGCGCAGTGCGCCATTCGGCGGAAAGTGCCAGCAGCATCAGCTTGAACAGCGTGCGCGCAGCCCGCAGAGGGCTCTTCAGGCACGCCTCCACCTGTGCGCTGCGGCATTCTCCAAACAGACACCACGAACAGAAATGCTCGCAGTTGTTGGTCAGCAGCCGATAGTTGCGCTCGCCCAGGCGTGAACCGGCACGGCGAGCGACTTCTTCGCCGTCGTAGCAGGGGCTGGCGTCGCACTGGATGGTTACCGCAAAACCACATGCAAAGCAGCCAATCGAGATGCGCTCGACCGGCCCGCAGCGCTGGCGGCGGGAGAAGCCGGCGTAGTGAATCACCTGGCCATTGCCGACATAGATGCCGTGGTGTTGGTATCCATCACGGCCCGCTACGAGGTGTGCGCCAACGGGGAGCACAGTATCGAAAGCGGCGAGGTCTTGCGAGTCATTGCATTGGGCGGTGCAATCGATGTTCTGGATCATGGCGCGCTCCGTTGTACTGGCTGGCGTTGTCGGGTTCCGGGGGCGGTTCGGCAAGACGCTGCGTTGCTCGTTGGCGTGTCATCAGTATTGGCAGCGTGCTCGCCGGCGTCATGCAGGCTGTGCTGAGAATGCTGTCGGAGCTGCTGGTGTCCATGTCAGGAAAGCCTGACAAGGCAGCCGGCACCTCTGAAGCGATGTGCGGGGTACGAATCCCACCGCGCCCGTGCGGCGGCCACAGTGCGTCGCCGTTGATCTGCCGCAAGGCGCTCCGGCACCGCCGTGCCACGATGAATTTGTTGGCCCTAATTCCCCCCCGGGCCGAATCATCAGGAGGCAGCCATGAGTCAACTCAAGCGTTATGACCCGTTCGCCATCGAGCCGGTGGGCGATATCTTCCAGGGGCTGTTGCGCTCGTTTCGCGGCAGCATGGATGGCGCGCTGCCATTCAAGGTAGACGTAACCGAGTCGGACAAGGCATACAGCGTTGTCGCTGAAATTCCGGGTGCGAAGAAGGAAGACATCGACGTGACGGTCGATCGCGGCACGGTCATGATCTCGGCCAAGGTAGAGCGCAGTTCCGAGGAGAAGGAAGGCGAACGCATCATCCGCAGTGAACGCTACAGCGGATCGATGCAGCGCATGTTCACGCTCGATGCGGCAGTCGATGAAAGCAAGGTCGATGCGACGTACGAGAACGGACTGCTGCGCGTGACGCTGCCCAAGAAGGAAGCGTCACCGCAGCAGCGCGTGACGATTCGCTGAGCAGCAGGGGCGATCGCATGCGGCTGCAATTTCTCGGCGCCACCGACACGGTGACGGGCTCCAAGTACGTGCTTGAGACCGGCGGGCGCCGCGTCATGGTCGACTGCGGGCTGTTTCAGGGCTACAAGTCATTGCGCCTGCGGAACTGGGACAAGCTCGCCGTCAACCCGCACCACATCGATGCCGTCGTGCTCACGCATGCGCACATCGACCACAGCGGCTACCTGCCGCTGTTGGTCCGCAATGGGTTTCATGGCCCCGTCTATTGCACGAAAGGTACGGCCGAACTGTGCAATATCCTGCTGCCTGACAGCGCTCGGCTTGCGCAGGAGGACGCCCAGTACGCCAACGCCGAGGGGTTCTCGCGCCATCATCCCGCCTTGCCGCTCTACGATGAAAAGGATGCTGCCAGGGCATTGCGCCGTCTGCATCCCGTTGCTTATGGCGAGCGCTTTCCCGTTGCCGAGGGCGTGGAAGCGGAGTTCCACCGTGCAGGACACATCATTGGCGCGGCCACGGCGACATTGTTGGCCGAGGGCCGTCGCATCGTCTTTTCCGGCGATCTGGGGCGGCAGGTCGATCCTGTCATGCGGCCACCCGAGCCCATTGCGGAAGCCGATACCTTGCTGGTGGAATCCACCTATGGGGATCGCGTGCATCCGGCGGGGGATCCGCTCGATGCGTTGCAGCAGGTTGTGCAGCGGACAATCGGGCAGGGCGGCACGCTGCTGATCCCTGCCTTTGCGGTGGGGCGTACGCAAGAGCTGTTGTACTGCCTCTACACGCTGATCCGCGAACATCGGATCCCGCATGTGCCGATCTATCTTGACAGCCCGATGGCCGAACTGGCGACCGGGGTGTTTGCACATCATGTTGACGATCTGCATATCGGGGCTGCCGACTGCCAGGCCGCCTGTGCGTTGGCCATTCCGGTGCAGAGCCCTGAACAGTCGAGGCATTTGGGGAGCGATCGCGCACCTAAGATCATCCTTGCGGCAAGCGGCATGGCAACGGGCGGCCGTGTGCTGCATCACCTCAAGAGCTTTGGCGGCGGCAAGCGCAACGCCATCCTGATGTCAGGGTTCCAGGCGGCCGGCACACGTGGCGCGGCGCTGCTGGCCGGTCAACGGGCATTGCGGGTGCACGGACGTGAGGTCGCCATCCGCGCCTCGGTTGAACAGATTCAGAATCTGTCCGCCCACGCGGATGTCGATGAACTGATGACTTGGCTAAGGGGCTTCACGCGGCCGCCACGGCAGACCTTCATCGTGCATGGAGAGCCCGCCGCCAGCGACGCCTTGCGCCAGCGCATCGAGCACGAACTGCAGTGGTCAGTCCGCATGCCGGAGTATCGCCAGTCCTACGATCTGGAGGGTGCATGACCGCGCCGGTCGTTGGTCTGGACCCGCAGCGCGTGCTGATTGCCATGCCGGGCTGCGAAGCTGCCACCATGCGCCTTGCCACGCCGCTGAGCGCCGAGTTGGGCCATGCGGCCGTGAGCCACTTTCCGGACGGCGAGTCCTACGTTCGGCTTTACACACCCGTGCACGGCGCAGAGGTGGCCATCGTCTGCACGCTCGATCATCCGGACGAGAAGCTGTTACCGCTGCTCTGGCTGGCGATTGCCGCACGCCAGGGCGGGGCGCACCGTGTTGGATTGATCGCGCCGTACTTGGCGTACATGCGGCAGGACGTCATCTTCAAAGCCGGCGAGATTCGCGCAGCAGAGCACTTTGCCGCCTTGCTGAATCCGGTGTTCGACTGGCTTGTCACGGTGGATCCGCATTTGCACCGCATCTCACATTTATCGAATGTCTATCGCATGCCGACCGTGGCCGTGGAAGCCGCGCCTGCCATTGCCGCATGGATCCAGACTCACGTAAAGGCACCGTTCCTGATCGGGCCCGACGACGAAAGCAGGCAGTGGGTCGAGCATGTAGCTGGCCTTTGCCAGGCTCCATGGGCGGCATTGACCAAAACGCGACACAGCGCATGGCACGTGGAAATTGCGGATTTGCCAAACATTCCACCGGGTTGTGCGCCCGTGCTGGTCGACGACATCATCTCAACGGGGCGCACGATGCTCGCCGCAGCAAGCTTGCTGCAGCGTGCGGGCAAACCGCAGCCGGTTTGCGTCGGCGTGCACGCTGTGTTTGCCGCCGACGCGTATAGCCAGCTCTGCGCGGTGAGCGCAGAGATCGTGACGTGCGACACCATCCCGCACCCCTCGAACGAGATTGCCCTCACGGGGCCGCTGGTTGACGCCGTTTCAAGCATGTTCGATTTACCCCTGCCTTCGGGCAAGCAGGTGCTTGTTTGACCAGGGCACGTTCGTATCTGGAGGCCATCATGAAAGAGATCAGGTTCCTGCCTGACGAGCCGACATACTGCGCCGCAGGGCCGCGTCTGCAATGCCGCGCGTCGGTCGATGGCAGTTCCGCAAGCTATGCAATCACGGCGGAGGCTCTTGAAGACCACTTTGGCGCGCTGTCCTGCCGGTCGGACGATCTGCTCAGCGCATTCAAAGCGCACCGCGGCGATATCGAAGACGTCGCGCGCATGCTGTTCGAGCAGACAGGTTCCAAAGAGATCACGCTACACAGCGGGCACTTCCGCTTCGCCAGCTGACGCGCATGTCATGAGCACCCTCTCCGTGCCCACGGCTGACGCACCCGTCGTGCCGCCGGGATGCCTCAGGTTCAAGGCGCTTGGCATCGATACGTGGCAAGAGCACGTTATCTACATGCACCCGGACAGCGCGATCTGCCGGTCGGAAGGCTTTGCCGCACAGGCGCGTGTGGAGGTCGAGATCGGGCAGCGATCGACCATCGCCACGCTCAACCTGGTCGGATCTGGGCTGCTAGAGAGGCATGAAGTGAGTCTCTCAGCCGCTGCGGTCGATGCGTTGATGGCGCGCCCAGGGGATGAGGTCTGCGTCAGGCATGCGCCGTCGCTCGAGTCGCTGCGGGCGCTGCGGGCGAAGATCTACGGGGGGCATCTCGACGCAAAGCAGTTGCAGGAGATCATTGCCGACATCTCGAACGAACGCTATGCGGATGTCCATATCGCAGCTTTCCTGAGCGCTTGTGCAGCGGGCCGCATGACCATCAAGGAGACCATCGACCTCACGCAAGCGATGGTCGACTCCGGCGAGCGGCTGCAGTGGGATCGCGCGGTCGTGGCGGACAAGCACTGCGTAGGCGGTCTTCCCGGCAATCGCACCAGCCCCATTGTCGTGGCCATTTGTGCAGCGGCTGGGCTGCTGTTGCCCAAAACCTCATCACGCGCCATCACGTCGCCGGCAGGCACCGCCGACATGATGGAAACGCTCACCCGCGTGAATCTGACCGCTGCGGAGCTGCGATGCGTTGTGGGGGAGGTTGGGGCATCGCTGGCATGGGGCGGGGCGTTGAGCCTGAGCCCGGCGGACGATGTGCTGATTCGCGTGGAAAGGGCGCTCGATGTCGACAGCGATGCGCAGTTGGTGGCATCCATTCTTTCGAAGAAGATCGCGGCCGGGTCCACCCATGTGTTGATCGACGTGCCTGTGGGGCCGACGGCCAAAGTCCGCTGTGTCGAAGACCTCGAACGCCTTGAAATGCTGCTCAAGCGCGTGGCCCATGCGTTTGGTGTGCAGGTGTTGATGGTGCGCACGGATGGCGCACAGCCCGTTGGACGTGGAATCGGCCCCGCGCTGGAGGCAAGAGACGTTCTGGCCGTGCTGCAGCGTTCCCCTACGGCGCCGTTCGACTTGCGGGAACGGTCGTTGTTGCTCGCCGGCGCATTGCTGGAGTTTTGCGGCGCCGCTGCGGCCGGAACGGGGCTGGACATGGCAACCGGCCTGCTGGATAGCGGAGCCGCATGGCGGAAGTTCGAAGCGATTTGCGAGGCGCAGGGAGGCTTGCGCATCCCCGGGGAAGCCGTCTTCCGCCGCGACGTCGTTGCCGAGCAACATGGCGTCGTCACGAACATCGACAACCGCCACCTTGCCCGCATCGCCAAACTTGCGGGCGCACCGATGCGTCAAGTTGCGGGCGTGCAGATGCATGTGCGACTGCGCGATCAGGTCAATGTCGGACAACCGTTGTTTACGATTCACGCGCAAGCCTCGGGCGAGCTGGAGTATTCGTCGGCATATGCGTTGGCGCATGCTGTGGTGGGCCTGTCACCGGTGGGCGCGGGCTGACATCAGGCTAGCCAGACTTTCGCCGGGAAGCTGCGCCAAACGAAGGGCACATTGCGTTACAATTCGGCCATGCCACGTGCGACCGCAAGCATCTCGCTTCGGGCAATGCTGTTGTTGACCATCGTGTTGATGCAGCTGCTAAGCCCGCTTCTGCACGGCCATCTCGGAACACCGAAACAATTTGGCCTGCACGTGCATACCGCGGTTCCTGCCGCAGTTGATTCTCATTTCCAACCCGCAGCGTTTGCCCACCGTCCTCTCATTGAGGAATCGGCCGGGGCCGGTCATCATGACTGGGCATTGACAAGCCAGGAACCCTTTGAGGTAGACGTCGAGCCTGCCATTGGCCCTGCGGATCTGGGTGCATTTCTTTGGGCAGCGGCGGCGCCGGGGGTATCCGCGCTGACGTTCCTCCTGCTTGCGGCGCTTGCTCTCGCCGCAGTATTGCGTCCTGCCTATCGGCCAACGCCCGTTCGAGCGCGCTGGCGCGATCGCATCAATCGGCCACCTCCTGCACAGGCGCCTCCGCTGCAGTTCTGATCCGTACCCGGTTGACGGCCGGCGAGCGCGTTGCTCCGCAACTTGTTGACTTGCAACAAGCCCCTCGTGTCTGCATTGGCGATGATGAATGCGTCAGAAGTGTTGTCTTCTGACGCATGGCGCACGCCTGACGCTACGCGGTGGTAGCAACTCCACTCCCCATTGGCCATCCATCGTAAGAGTTTGTCGTTCGCGCCGCATGGAAATGCTGGGCGACGGTTGGTCTTTAGGTCGCCCGCGTATGCGCGGCAATCAGAGGCAGCGCGCGTGGCGTTGCCTCCGAGGATTGGAGTCAGGCATGTCTTTCAAACGAATCGTCGCGGCCAGTGCGTGTGTAGCGCTGATCGCGTTTCCTCTTGAGCAGGCCGCTGCCCAAGCAGGCGCCCAGGTGGTGCCGCTATCGGCGGAGCAGGCGCGCTCCCTCGGCGTGCGTTTCAGCCCGGTCGCCGCTTCTTCAGGGTTGGAGGTTGGCACGCATGCACGTGTCGTCTTCAAGCCGGATGCGCAGTATGTGGTGGCGGCACCGTACGCGGGCATGGTGCCCCGGGTGTTGGTGTCGATCGGGCAAACCGTCCGGGCGGGCCAGCCGTTGGCGGGTTTTCTGAGCTCGCAGCTCTTCGAAACCAGCCGCGCACTGATGGAAGCCAACTCGCAGGCGCGGCTCGCGCAGCAGTCGCTCGCGCGCGACAAGGCGCTGTACGACGACGGCATCATCGCAGCAAGCCGCTGGCAGGCAACGCAGGCGCGGGCCGCTGAAGCCGGCGCCATGGTGAAGGCGCGCCGGGCAGAGCTGGCGTCCTCCGGCATCGCATTCAGCGGCCCCGCCGGTGAGGCGCAACTGGTGGCCAGCCGTGGCGGTGTGGTATCCGAAGTCAATGCCGTTCCGGGGGCACGAGTAGAAGCTGCGGCACCGCTGTTCAGGATTGTTGACCCAGCGGCTCTGGAGCTGGACCTGCTCGTTGGCCGCGACATACCAGTTCCGACCACAGGCGACCACGTCGAAATCGCACAACGCGGCGCGGGCGGCACCGTCATTGGTGTCGCGCCTTCCGGTGATGGCACAGCGGGTGTGCGTGTGCGCGCGTCGCTGGAGCGACGTGGGGACCTGCGTGCCGGAGAGAGCGTCAACGTCACGCTCAAGCTGCGCAGTGCGGCCAATGCAAACGCTCCGGGCTTGCTGCGGGTGCCTGTGGCCGCATTGGTCTACGTGCGAGGCGTGCCCGGCGTATTCGTCGCAACCGATAAGGGTTTCCGCTTCCAGGATGTCACCGTTGGCAGTACAGACGACGCCATCGCCGTCGTGCGGGCAAACCTGCCAGCGGGTACACGCGTGGCGGTAACAGGTGTCGGTGCGCTCAAGGGCTTGCTGGCGGGAGAACAGTAATGCTGCCCCGCCTCATTGAGTTCTCTTTGCGCCAGCGCGTGCTGGTGCTGATCGCCGCTGGCGTGCTCGCGGTGGCCGGCGTGTGGGCGTATCTGAACCTGCCGATCGATGCGTTTCCCGATATCTCGCCGACGCAGGTCAAGGTCGTGCTGAAGGTGCCGGGCATGACCCCGGAGGAGGTCGAACAGCGGGTCTCCACGCCCATCGAGCAGGAGCTGCTCGGCCTGCCGCACAAGACGATCGTGCGCTCGGTGTCCAAATACGGCATCAGCGATGTGACTGTCGATTTTGAAGAGGGGGTGGACGTCTACTGGGCGCGCCAGCAGGTGTCGGAACGCCTGGCCGGCTTGGCGCGCGATCTGCCATCGACCGCCGTAGGCGGTCTGGCGCCCATCACCACACCGTTGGGCGAGATGTTCATGTTCACGGTGGAGGGCGATGGCTATTCCTTGGCCGAGCGGCGCCGCGTGCTGGACTGGGTGATCCGGCCAGCGCTGCGCACCGTCGCGGGCGTGGCCGATGTCAACGCGCTCGGCGGCGAGGTGCGCAGCTATGAGGTCACACCGGACCCGGCCCGCTTGCGCGCCCGCGCCGTCACCCTTGAGCAACTGCGTCAGGCGCTGGATGCCAACAATCGCAACGACGGGGCAGGGCGGCTGGACCGCGGAGACGAGTACTGGGTCGTGCGCGTGGAGGGTGGCATACGCGGGCTGGATGATTTGCGTGCGATTGTCGTAGTGCCGGCGCAAAGCGCGAGTTCCGCCCCTGCGGTCACGGTCGGCGATGTCGCGACCGTGCGGCTGGGCGAGGCCACCCGCAACGGCGCAGTCAGCAAAGACGGCAACGGTGAAGCGGTTGAAGGGCTGGTGCTGGGCCTGCGCGGCAGCGATGCCCGCAAGCTGGTCGAGGCGGTGCAAGCGCGGCTGGATGCGATAGGCCCCCAGTTGCCGAAGGGCATGTCGACCCACGTCTTCTACAACCGCGGCGAGCTGGTCACCCGTGCGGCCAATACCGTGGTGCGCGCGTTGATTGAAGCCAGCGTGCTGGTGGTCATCACGTTGTACCTGTTCCTGGGCGGGGTGCGGGCGGCCCTGGTCGTGGCGGCCACACTGCCGCTGTCGATGCTCGCGACGTTTCTGCTGATGCGCTATGTGGGCCTGACGGCCAACTTGATGAGCCTCGGCGGCCTGGCTATTGCACTGGGCATGCTCGTGGACGCCGCCGTCGTCGTGGTCGAGAACATCGAGACGGCCATGGCGCGTGCGCAAGACCACAAGACCGATCCTGCGCTGCGCGGTGCCGTCATCCGCCATGCAGTGGCAACGGTAGCAGTACCCATGCTGTCGGGCGTGTCGATCATTGCCATCGTGTTCCTGCCGCTGCTGTCACTGCAAGGCCTGGAGGGCAAGCTCTTCGGGCCGGTGGCGCTCACCATCGTGCTGGCGCTGGCCTCGTCCGTGGTGATTGCCTTTACGGTGGTCCCGGCGCTCGCGTCGTTGCTCCTGCTGGCGCATGCAGATGAGCCGCCCTGGCTGATGCGCAAGGTCGCGGCCGGCTTTGCGCGAATCCAGGCATGGACGACAACCCATCGCCGCACGGTGTTCGGCCTGGCGGGGGCGGCGTTGGCGCTGGCCGTGGTGTTGTACATGTCGGTCGGCAAGACGTTCATGCCGACGATGGACGAGGGCGATCTGATCGTGCAGTTGCAGAAAGCACCGTCCGTTTCGCTTGCGGCGTCGCTCGACATGGACCAGCGCGTGCAGCAGGCGCTGCTCAAGGAGGTGCCGGAAATACGCTCGATCGTTGCGCGCTCAGGCTCCGATGATCTCGGCCTGGACCCGATGGGGCTGAACGAAACCGATACCTTCCTGGTGCTCAAACCCAAGGATCAGTGGCGCGGCACCAAGGAAGACATCGCGATTGCGATCCGGCGCGTGATGGAGCGCTTCCCGGGCGTGATCTACGGCTTCACGCAGCCCATTGAGATGCGTGTCTCCGAGATGCTGACCGGCACACGCGGCGACGTTGCCATCAAGCTGTTTGGCAGCGACCTTGCCGCCATCGATGCAGCCGCGCAGGCCATTGCTGCCAAGGTCCGCACCATCCCGGGGGCGGCGGAGGTCATTGCGCCCAGCAACAGCGGCGTGCAGTACCTGAAAGTGTCGCTGGACCGCGCTGCGGTGGGTCAGGCCGGCTTCTCCGGCGACGCCCTCCAGGCGCAACTGCGCGCCCTGATTGAGGGCGACCGGGTTGGCGTGGTGCCCGAAGGCATTGTCCGCACGCCGCTCATCTTGCGTGGCGGAGCAGGCTTGCGGCAGGCACCCGAAAACCTGACCAACCTTCTGGTAACGGCACCCGACGGCAAAGTCTGGCCGCTCACCTCTCTGGCGCGCATCGAACGCGTGGATGGGCCCGTGCGCATCAACCACGAAGACGGCGCCCGGTTTGCCGTGATCCAGGCCAATGTCGATGGTCGGGACCTGGCAGGTTTCGTGCAGGAAGCCCAGGCAGCCGTCGGCGGCATTGGCACCTTGCCAAAAGGATTGCGGGTGGTGTGGGGCGGCCAGTTCGAGAACCAGCAACGCGCCGCGGCGCGCCTTGCGTTGGTTGTCCCGTTGGCCCTTGGCGCAATCTTTCTCTTGCTGATGTTGACGTTCCGCTCGGTGCGGCAGGCGGTGCTGGTGGTTGCCAACATTCCGTTTGCGCTCGTGGGCGGCATTGCGGCGTTGCGGATCTCGGGCGAGTACCTGTCGGTGCCGGCCTCCGTTGGCTTTATCGCTTTGCTCGGGATCGCGGTGCTCAACGGTGTGGTGCTGGTGTCGCACTTCAACACGCTGCTTGAGTCCGGCATGGGCATGGCGCAAGCCGTGCGCGATGGCGTGCGCGACCGCCTGCGGCCCGTCCTGATGACGGCCTGCATTACCGCACTGGGGATGATTCCGCTACTGCTGGCCAGCGGGCCGGGGTCAGAGATTCAGCGGCCGCTGGCGATCGTGGTATCGGGCGGGCTGATTTCTTCGACCGCGCTGACGCTGCTTCTTCTGCCCCTGCTGTTTGAACGTTTTGGGTTGCCTCGGCCGCGTGCGGCCGCCGGGCAGGGAGATTCGCAATGAGGTTGGATCTGTTTCGCATCGTATTGGCGGGAGCGAGCACGATGCTGCTTTGCAGCCCCGCTGCGCAAGCGCAAATCTCACCGGCCTATCTGCCGGCTGAGAGCGCAGTGCGCGAGGCCGTCGCACAGTCGCCCGACGTGCTGACGGCAGAGGCCCGCCGCGACGCCGTACTGGCTCGGGCTGATGGCATTCGCGCCGGCACGGCGGAAACCGTGGTCCGTGCAATTGGCCAAGGGCGCCAGGTGCGCGATCCCTCCGAACGCCATGCCGAAGGGCAGATTGCGATGGAGCGTCCATTGCGGCTTTGGGGCAAAGCGCAAGCCGATGGGCAGCTTGCCGATGCCGCCGCCGAGGCTGGGCAGTTGGCTGTCAAGGATGCGCGCCACGAAGCATCGCGCCAGATTCTGGCCCTCTGGTTTGGCGCCGTGCGTGCGGGGCAGGCACGCCAGGCAGCGCAGGAGAATGCCAAGGCGGCCGCCGACCTGGCCGCGCTCACTGCCCGAAGGGTGCAACTGGGCGATGCCTCTCGTCTGGATGCGGAGCTGGCCGCCGCCGATCGGGCGCGCACGGAAGCCGCGCTGGCGACTGCCGTGGCGGCGGAACAGACGGCGCAGGCAGAGCTGCGGGCACGGTTTCCGGGGTTAGGCGACCCCTCGTTTAGCGCCGATACTGTGCTGCCCGCATTGCCGCAAGAACCACCCGATCGATTGCGTACCCAGTACATTCAAGACAGCCACGAATACCGTCTCGCCATGGCAGAAGAGGTTCAGGCGCAGCAAATGGCCAAGCGCGCAGATCTGGAACGTCGGCCTGACCCCACCGTCGGGATGTTCGTGACGGTGGAACGCGGGGGTGCCGAACGCATCATGGGCGTGAGCGTTGCCATGCCGATCGGTTCGGTGCATCGTCGCTCTGCGGCGCTGGCGGCTGCTGCCGAAGCGGAAGCGGCTGCCCGGCGCAGATTGGGTTCTGAGCGTCGGCTGGGTGCCGAATTCGATGTGCTCTATGGCAACTTGCAAGGCAAACGGGCGAGCGCGCAAGCCCAGATGGAAGCGGTTACGCTGCAAAAAAGCGCATCCGGCAGGGCAACGCGTTCATATCGCGCAGGTGAGTCGGGCTTGACTGAACTACTGGCAACGCGCCGTAGTCTAGCGGAGGCCCTGCTGGCCGAGCGGCTCGCCCGTGTCGACCTGCTCGAGGCAGACAGCCGCCTCAAGCTCGATCTGCACCGGATGTGGGACTTTGACGATTGACCTGCTCCAGCCTTACCCCTCACTCAACACATTCTGGATAACGCTATGCAATCCGAACCGAAATACTCCCTCACCATGCGCTCGCTCCATTGGCTCGTGGTTCTGGCGGTGTCGATCGCCGTCGTCGCCATCGAAATCATGGATTTCTTCCCGAAAGGCAGCACCGAGCGTGCCGCTCTGTTCATGGTCCATCAGACAGCGGGGCTCTCCGTGTTCGCCCTGATGGTGTTGCGTCTGCTGGCCCGGGTGGGCACGCAGGCACCGCCTCCCGTCCCGGGCACACCGCTGGTGCAGCTTGTAGCGCGACTCACGCACGGCGCGCTCTATGTCCTGATGGTCGGCATGCCCGTTCTGGGCTTGCTGGCATTGGCTTTGGCAGGCAAGCCGATTCAACCATTCGGACTGGATCTGACGCTGGCGTTGGCGCAGGACAAGTCGTTGGCCCACTTGGCCAAGGAAATTCATGAGTCGGGCGCGACGGTCGTCTATATCGTGGTCGGGCTGCATGCCGCCGCGGCGCTCTGGCACGAGTTCATCCTGAAGGATCGGCTGCTGCGCCGCATGATCTAGCGCACATGAAAACTGCGCCGACAAGAGGCTAGACGATGCACTCTCCGCGCTTGCTCGCCAACGTTGCATTGCTTGCCTTGTCGGTGCTGACCATGGCGGCGGGGTTATGGGCGCGGTACCTCGGTGCCGATGCGCTGGCGCGGCAACTCTGGCTGATTGGCATCGTCCCGAACTGGCTGGCGCTGGTCGTCACGATTATTCGGTCACTGGTGCGACGGCAGGCCGGCGTGGATATTCTGGCGGTCTTGGCGATCACCTTTTCACTCTGGTCGGGCGAGGTGCTGGTCGCGGCGGTCATTGCGTTGATGCTCGCGACGGGCCGCACGTTGGAAGACTTTGCCCAGGCGCGTGCGCAACGCGAGATGACTGCGTTGCTGGGCCATGCACCCAAGCGGGCCAATCGCTTCGACGGCGGGCAATGGCACCAGGTCGGTCTGGAACAGGTTCAAGCGGGTGACCGCCTGCTGGTGCGGCACGGCGAAGTCGTACCGGTGGATGGCACTTTGTCCGGGCCTGCCGATCTGGATGAATCCACATTGACAGGAGAATCGGTCACCCGCCATCGCCTGGCGACGGATGCCATTTGCAGCGGCGTGCTGAATGTAGGCGCCGCGTTCGAAATGATCGCCAGTGCGTCTGCCGAAAGGAGCACGTTTGCGGGTGTTGTCCGGCTGGTCAGTGCGGCGCAGGCGGAACGCAGCCCCTCCGTGAGGCTGGCTGACCGGTACGCCTTTGCCTTTGGGGGCGTCGCCGTTTTCCTGGCGGGGGCCAGCTGGATCCTCACCGGTGATTCGGCGCGTTGTCTTGCCGTGCTCGTCGTGGCCACGCCGTGCCCGCTAATCCTGGCGGTGCCTGTCGCCATCGTGTCGGGCCTGTCGCGTTGCGCCAAGCGGGGCGTGCTGGTCAAGGGCGGTGGCGCGCTGGAGAGGCTGGCGTTGGCCGACACGCTGTTCTTCGACAAAACCGGCACGCTGACCAGCGGATATGCACGATTGGTCAACGTTGAGTGCGCACCGGAGTACGCTGCCGACGTTGTGCTGAGCCTGGCCGGTTCACTCGCACAGGCATCGAATCACGTCACGGCAGAAGCCGTTGCCAAGGCGGCGCGCGAACAGGGCGCAACGCTGCGACTGCCGAGTGCGGTGGTCGAGAGTCCAGGAGCCGGCGTGTGCGGCCGCGTTGAAGGCCATGTCGTGTCGATCGGCGCGTTGCCTTATGTCTTGGGTTCGGCTGATGTACCGGGCTGGGTAGAAGCGTTCGTCAAGCGCGTGAGCTATTCCGGTGCGTCGGCCGTCTTTGTTGGCGTGGACGGTCAATTGGTGGGTGCATTGCAGTTGATTGACCGGGTCCGTCTTGAGGCGCCTCGCGCGCTGCGACTCCTGCGCCGGGAGGGCATCACACGACAGGCAATGTTGACCGGGGATCGCCCAGATGTTGCCGAATCCGTGGCGTCCATGCTGGGGGTGACGGAGGTCTATGCCGCCCTGTCGCCGGCGGCCAAGCTCGCGGTGATTCGGAATGCCCGAGCGGAAGGCAAGGTGATCATGGTCGGCGATGGCGTGAACGACGCGCCTGCGCTCGCCGCTGCAGACATTGGCGTCGCAATGGGTGCGCGCGGCGCGGCAGCCTCCTCGGAAGCTGCAGACATTGTCTTGTTGGTGGACCGCCTGGATCGGCTCGTTGACGCGGTCCGCATAGCGCACCGCACACGCCGCGTCGCGCTCCAGAGCGTGATGATCGGCATGTCGCTGTCGCTGGCCGCCATGGTTGTCGCAGCGCTGGGGCAACTGCCACCCTTGGCGGGCGCAATGCTGCAAGAGGTCATCGATGTCTTGGCGATCGCCAGTGCGTTGCGCGCCCTGCGACCGACACAAGACGAGACAACCCATCCACTCGTCTCTGCAGACGTCGCGCGCCTCAAAGCCGAACACGCGGAGTTGGAACCCATCCTGAGCCGGATCCGAGTGGTCGCCGACACGCTGCCCCAAATGGCCGGCAGCGCGGCAAAAGCCGCATTGCTATCGCTCAATCAGTCCTTGGCGGACGTTCTGGTGCCGCATGAGCGCCGAGACGATACCCAGCTTTATCCGGACGTTGCCCGCCTGCTCGGTGGGGATGACCCGATGGCGGCAATGAGCGCCATGCATCGCGAGATATTCCGCGTGACGAACCTGTTGGGCCGGATCGTGGCGGATGTTTCTCCCGACGGCCCCGATGCCGCTGTAACGCAGGAGCTGCAACGCTTGCTGTATGGGCTCGATGCCATCCTGCGGCTGCATTGCGCACAAGAAGACGAACTGTTCCATGTACTCGGTGAGGAGGTTTGATCGCCATGACAAACCTGCTCGCATTGTTCGTGACCATCCTGTTGCTGAATGTGATGCCGGCGTTCGCACCGCCGACGTGGATGGTGATGTCATGGATCGGCTTTTCGCGGCCCGATGCCAACCCGGTGCTTCTGGCGGGCATTGCCGCTTGCGCAGCAACACTCGGCCGCCTGGTTCTAGCGCGGCTATCCTGCACGCTCGTGCGCAATCGCTGGATGCGCGAGGCCGATCGCCAGAACGTCGATGTGGTGCGCTCATGGCTTGAAGAGCGCAAAGGTATGACGGTTGGACTGATGCTCGCGTACGCGTTCAGCCCGTTCCCGTCGAACTACATCTTCATAGCCTACGGCTTGACTGGGATGCGGCTTTGGTTGATCGGACTTCCGTTCTTTGCGGGCCGCTGGATAAGCTACCTGACCTGGACGCGTATTGCCCAGATTGGTGCCCGTTATCTGGATGTGGAGACGGAGATCGACGGCGCGTATATGGGCGTGTACTTCGTCGTGTCGCAGGTCGTGTTTCTGGCACTCGTTTATGGGTTTGCCAAACTGGACTGGCAGTACCTTCTGCAAACGAAGCGTCTGCGCTGGCGGCGACCGGAACCGATCGCATCGTCGGCCAAAGACACGCGGACAAGGGCAGGGCGATGAGCAGGTCAAACTGCTTTGAGTGCCCCAGCGGCGCTGGCTTCCGCACTGATTGAGGTAGGTCAACGCGTCGCGGGCAAATGCAAGTAGCCTGAAGGAATCAGTGCGCTGGTCCTCTCTTCCTCGCCCGGTACAGCTCGTCCAGAAATGAGGGGCAGCGCCTTAATAGGGCTGGCATGTAGGACAGCTCCATCTGCTCTGCAGGAGATCGATATGTCGGCCTGGGCAATTGAACAGTACCGGGGCTGCTCTATTCACATCTTGGCGGTCGTTGGACGGTGCGATGGATTCAAGTACGCCTACACCGGCTTTGTCTGCTCACCCAAATCCGCCGCGCTGGAGTATCCAAAACTCGAGCGCTTCCACCACGTCTGTGCAGACTTTGATTCTGTGGATGGCGCGATTGAAGCCGGCATGCAGGTGGGGCGAGCAATTGCAGAACGCTGGACGTCGCCGTCAGGGCAGCGCCGAACATCTGAGCGGCGCACTCGCCCGCCTCCCTAGCCGACCGGTGTGTTGTGGAAACGGTGTTCAACATTCAGGCCGTCAGCAAGGTCTATCCCATGGGAAGCGTGAGCGTGCGCGCCCTGGAACACGTCGACCTGCAACTCGGGTCGGGTGAGATCGTTGTGCTGCTCGGAGCCTCGGGCAGCGGCAAATCCACGCTACTCAACCTGATGGGCGGGCTGGATACGCCAACGACCGGTTCCATCGTGTATCGAGACCACGATCTTTCCCACGCCGGAGACAGAGGCCTGACGCGATTCCGACGGGAGCATGTCGGATTCGTTTTTCAGTTCTACAACCTGATTCCAAGTCTCACCGCTCGCGAGAACGTCGCCCTGGTGACGGACATCGCGGAGCATCCGCTAGACCCCACCGAGGCCTTGAACCGGGTGGGGATCGGTGCGTTGGCGGACAACTTTCCCTCGCAGATGTCGGGGGGAGAGCAGCAACGCGTTGCCATCGCCCGCGCGGTCGCGAAGCGACCAGATGTCCTCCTGTGCGATGAGCCGACAGGCGCATTGGATTTTCGGACGGGTCAGTTGGTGCTAGAGGTGCTCGAGCAGGTGAACCGCGAGTTCGGCACCCTCATTGTCATCGTCACGCACAACGCCGTCATCGCCGACATGGCGGATCGTGTTGTCCGGATGAGCAGCGGAACCATTGTCGAGCAACGCCGCAACGCCCAGCGTGCCCGAGTGGGAGATCTGTCATGGTGACCATGCTCGTCCGGTTGCTCTGGCGAGACCTCTGGCAAATGCGGGCGCAGGTCTTGGCGGCAGTCCTCGTTGTCGGATGTGGTGTTGCCACGTTTGTTGCAATGCGCAGCACCTATCTGGCTTTGTTGAACGCCCAGCAGGACTACTACGCGTCATATCGCTTTGCCGATCTCTTCGTGCACCTGAAGCGCGCACCACTTGAGACGGCTTCGCGCATTGCTGCATTGCCTGGCGTGGCACATGTGGACGCGCGCGTGGTGTCAGATGTCACGGTCGATATTCCCGGCCTTTCCGAGCCGGCCACAGCGCGCCTTGTTTCGATCCCGGAACTCGGGTGGCCCGCGCTGAATCTGCTGCATCTTCAAAGCGGCCGATACATTTCGCCCGGCCGAGAGGACGAAGTGCTGGTCAGCGCGGCTTTCGCAGATGCCAACAGCCTGAGGGCAGGCGAATACTTCAGCGCCATACTGAATGGCCGCTGGAAGCGACTGCACATTGTTGGTCTTGCAATCTCGCCGGAGTATGTCTACGAGGCCGGCGCGGGCTCCATCTTTCCGGATAACCGTCACTACGGCGTGGTGTGGATGGGAACGAATGCGGTTTCGGCAGCGTTCCGTATGGATGGTGCCTTCAATGATCTCGTGTTGTCTCTCGATGGCAGCGTGCCGGCTCCGCACGTCATCGCTCAGATCGACAGAACGTTGCTGCCGTATGGCGGACTTGGAACCATCAGCCGGGAAAACCAGATATCGAATCGGTTCATTACTGACGAGATCGCGCAGAACCGCGTAACTGCCACCTATGTGCCGGCCATCTTTTTTCTCGTCGCGATGTTTCTTTTGCAGAACGTCCTGACCCGGCTGATCGATACACAACGCTCACAGATCGGCTTGATGAAGGCGTTTGGATACGGTGACCTTTCAGTCGGTTTGCATTACCTGCAACTTGGGTGCGTCGTTGCTGCCGCGGGGACCCTTGTCGGTATTGCAGGTGGGTTGGCGTTGGGGACCTATCTGACAGACCTCTACGCCAGGTACTACAGGCTTGCCCACCTAGAATTTCGCGCCGATCTTTCGACGATAACCTGGGCGTTCTTCATCAGCTTCGGAACGGCAATCGGAGGTGCCATCGCGAGCACTGCGAAGGCCATGAGGTTGATGCCTGTCGAGGCCCTTCGCGCAGTCGTTCCGCCCGCGTTTTCAGTGGGCTGGGTGGAGCGGGCGGGCATCTATCGGCAACTGAGCGTGGTGTGGCGAATGATTGCGCGCAATATCGCGCGCCAGCCCGTCAAGTCGCTCCTGGGTTCCTTGGCCATTGCATGCGCGAGTGCGATTCTCGTCGTTGGCGGGTTTTTCTTCGACTCCATCGATTTCCTTTTCGATACTCAGTTTCAGCAAATCGAGCGACAGGATGTGACGGTGGCCTTTTCTCAGCCGTTATCTCACCGCGCCGTCTACGCGATCGAACGTCTGCCTGGTGTGCTGAAGGTCGAGGGGTTTCGCGATGTGCCGGTCAGGCTATCCGCTGGGTATCGGTCTCGGCGGGTCTCGCTGAGCGGGATCGCTCCGAAGGCAGCTCTGCACAGGCTGGTTGATGATGGGGGCAGACCGCTGCACATGCCCCCGGATGGCTTGGTGATTTCTGCCAGACTTGCCGCCGTGCTCGGCATAAAACCCGGTGATCCGGTCACCGTTGAAGTGCTTGAAGGCGAGCGCCAAACCAGACAAGTCACGTTGATGCAGCTGTCGGGCGATCTGGTGGGCGTCGCGGCCTACATGGACCAGACGGCACTGGCGAAACTCCTGGGGGAGAGCGGAAACTGGTCAGGGGCGAGGCTGTCTGTCGATCAGCATGCGTCTGCACATCTGTATGCGACGCTCAAGCGGCTGCCGTCGGTCAATGCAGTGGCGGTTCGCCAGGCCGTCATCGCCAGCTTTCGTAAGATCATGGACGAAAGCGTTCGTCTATCCACGTCCATCAACTTCGCCTTTGCCTGTGTGATTGCGTTTGGTGTCGCGTTCAATGGCATGCGCATCGCTTACTCGGAACGTGTTCAGCAGTTGGCTTCGCTGCGCGTGCTCGGGTTCACGCAGACCGAAGTCGCTTGGATTCTCCTTGGCGAGCAGTTTGTGCTCACCGCCATAGCGCTGCCAGCCGGGCTCCTTCTTGGCTACGGCGTATGCGGGCTGCTCTCGACTCGGCTGGCAACTGACTTGTACCGGCTTCCGCTTGTGGTTCATGCGGCGACCTTCGCTTACGCATTCCTTGTAGCCGGTGGGGCGGTGGTGTGTTCAGGCCTGTTGGTGGCGGCCAAGATCAGACGGCTTGATATCGTCGCCGTCCTCAAGGCAAGAGAATCATGAAGCGCGGCGCTGTGCGAAAGTCCCTGGCTCTTGCGGGTGCCGCGCTTGCGCTGGCAATGACGCTCACGTACGCGCTCTGGCCGGCGCCTGCGGCAGTGGACACGGGGCGCGTCACTCGTGGTCCGCTGCAAGTCACCATTGACGAAGACGGGGAGATCCGCGCGCATGATCGTTACGTCATCACGGCGCCGATCACAGGCCGGCTGCTTCGGGTTGAGCTGCATGAGGGCGATCAGATCAAAGATGGGCAGGTGATCGCCGCCCTGGTACCGGTGCCGATGACGCCCGGGGAGCGGGCTTCGCAACGCGCACGGGTTGATGCGGCAGAGGCAATTTTCCGAGAGGCGCAGGCGCGCGCCGCTCATGCCAGGGCGGACTACGAACAAGCCCGCCGGGACCTGGCCCGGGGCGAAACGCTTCTGAGCAGCGGCGCCATGTCGAGGCAGGAAGTGGAGCAGATGCGGACCATGTCCGCCTCGAGCGCCAGCGATCTGTCGGCCGCACGCGCAAGGGAGACGTCGGCCGCGGCCGATGTGCGCGTCGCGATGGCGAATCTGAAGGCGTTGGAAGCAGGGCAACCTGTCGAGGTGCGTGCACCGGCCAACTCGGTGCTGCTACGAATCGAACAGCAAAGCGAACGCGTCGTGCTTGCAGGTACGGCCCTCATGGTCTTAGCTGACCCTTCGCGCTATGAACTGGTCGTCGACGTGCTGTCGTCCGATGCTGTCAAGATCAGTCCAGGCATGCGTGTATCGGTAGTGGAGTGGGGCGGTCCGCTGGCGGTCAACGCGGTAGTCAGGACAGTCGGTCCGGGGGCGTTTACCAAGGTGTCGGCGCTGGGGGTCGAAGAGCAGCGCGTCCATATTGTCGCGGACCTTGTGGACCCACCAGGAAGATTGAACGATGGGTACCGCGTGCAAGGCCGCATTGTCATCTCGGACCAGCCTGATGTACTCAAGCTACCGATCGGCGCGTTATTCCGCTGTGCCGACCACTGGTGCACGTTCATCGTCAACAATGGAAAGGCTGTCCAGCGAACCATTCAGATCGGACAGCGCAACGCGGAAGAAGCCCAGATACTCGACGGGCTTCAAGACCACGACACTGTGGTCATGTATCCACCAACCACGCTCAGCGACGGCATGAGCGTGCGCGCCCTGAAATAGGCTATCTGACGCCCGCTTTGCCACCCAGAAGCCTGCATCGATCATGGCAGCCTCCAGTCTTGACCAGTCGGGAAACCGCCAGCATGCCTGGGTTGATTAGGTGTGCGACATTTCTATTTGGTTCAGATACGACATCTCTATTTGGATCCAACACCATTTCAACGCGTAATTTGTGTTATGTTAAATCACTGAGGGGCGGGCAAAAAGCTGGACCGCTCGATCAGCCCGGCAGGCTCCACCGCCCGCTCCCAGCTGTAAATCACCACTCCCCGCCGCGCCCCCTTGCCCATCACCCGCGGTGTAATTGATATCCACCGCTTCCCGACCACGGCAGCAGCGAACTGTCTGCTAACCAGAAGCAGGACGCCCCTTCACGTGAAGCAGCATCGGCTCTTTAAACGACCCGGCAATAGACTCACGCACTTTTTCATAGCGCGTTGCTGAAAACAGTATTAAGTGGCGAGCAAACTGGCCGATAAGAGGATATCCAGACAAATGTCTTGTCGAATACCGCCTCGGTGTTCTTGCCTCACCCAGATCTCATGCTCAGCTCTCTCGTTCTGGTAGGTATTGTGATCATGTCTTGCCTGATGAGCGTCGCCATTCTGGGTTCGCTGCTTCAGACAGGGGTGCCCGGCATCGCTCGCTGGTGCGTGGCTCATGCACTGCTGGCCATTGCCTTGGCGTGGATGTTGGCCGCAGGTGCTCAGCCAGGAAAGTTCACGACCACCGGAGCGGCGTTCTTTGCCCTGACAGCCGTGCTGTTGCTCGTGCAGGGTATGCGTCAGTTCTTCGGCAAGGGTGCCGCGCGGCGCAGCGAAACGGCGGCATTCGTCATCGCCTTCGCTGCGGTGGTCTACTTTACTTGCGGGACGCCGAACGTCGGTGCAAAGATCGCGCTCGTATCCGCTTTGCTTGCCTACGCACGGATCGCTGCCGGTACGCTGGCTCTGCGTCACGCGCCGCGTGGCGGCGCGCGCTACCCCTATCGATTCGTTGCGGCGGCAGCTTATCTGGGCGCTTTGTTCCATATCGCGCGCGCCGTCGGCGGAGCGTTCGGTATGCCCGAGGTGGCTATCCTCGATCCTTCGCCCTGGAACGTTCTGTTTCTCGGGCTTGCGATTGTCACATTGCCGTGCCTGTCAACCGGGATGGTGATGCTCGCGCATGATCAACTCGCACGAAAGATGGAACACCTCGCCAGTATTGACGAGCTGACTGGTGCACTGATGCGACGCGCATTCATGGCGAAGGCGACCGCTTTGCTTTCCGACGCGGTCGAAATGGGCAAGCCGGTGTCGATCGCAATTCTGGATATCGACGAGTTTAAAGCGGTCAACGATGCTTTCGGCCATGCGGTCGGCGATCGAATCCTCACGCACGTTGCGTCGATCGTATCCGCGCGCCTGCGATCGACAGACCTCTTTGGGCGTCTTGGCGGCGAGGAGTTTGCGATCATTTTGGTGGATACCAGAAAGGCTGACGCAGCGGCCGTGACGGATGCGCTTCGACTTGCCGTCGAACGGTCGCCAAGAGAGGGCGTGCATTGCACATTCAGCGCGGGGGTGGAATGTGTCTTGCCCGGAGATACGCTGGCAATTGCCTTGGCGCGGGCGGACGCGACGCTGTATCGCGCCAAGGCCGCAGGGCGCAACCGAGTCTTGATGGCGCCAGAGGGCGACAGGCGCAAAGTCGAAGCGCACTCAAC
The DNA here is from genome assembly GCF_052950655.1 of Ralstonia sp. VS2407. Lineage (NCBI taxonomy): Bacteria > Pseudomonadati > Pseudomonadota > Betaproteobacteria > Burkholderiales > Burkholderiaceae > Ralstonia > Ralstonia sp. VS2407. The sequence continues at coordinate 364,641 of NZ_JBRFVG010000002.1, read as the reverse complement.
CGCGGCCGCTTAAAGGGCAATTGATGAATCGATGACGGCGGAACGTGATTTAACGAAGAACAATCGCCAAATTTCCCGATTCAAGTCCAGTTCAGCTAGGTAGTTCCCAACGGAGAGCGCACTCCTCCCCTCTAGTGGGTGGTTAAGTTTCTTTTCAATCCAATGATAATGAAGGCACGCAGAATACTTAAAAGGCCGTACCGTTGCGTGTTCTGCGCTTTCCGACGCTCTTCCGAGGGAGAAGGCGTCAGCGCACGATTCGTGTGCAGGGGCGCTTTTTTTCTGTCAGCAGCAAACCTTTGAGGTAAATGACTGAATCGAGTCCCACCCTCATCAGTGAGCGACGTTAAAAAGCCGGTTAGAACGAGCCTGCTATTGCCGATGTGGTTGGTGACTAAGCCCCCAGACTACGGGCTGCTGTCGACCCTTGGCAGCGGCGCTCACTTGCCCCTCCGCAACGGCCGTTTTCGAAGCCCGAACAGCCGCCCTCTAATCTAAGACAGCCCCTTGCGATCCCAAGGCGGTTCATCGCCGAACGTCTCGGCGAGGTAATCGACAAACTGACGCACTTTGACCGGTATGCGCTGCGTGCTTGGGTAGACTGCCTGAATCGTCAGCTCAGCGGGGCGATAGGCCGGCAGTAGCTCCACAAGTTCACCGCGCCGGATGTGCGCGCCGAACACGAAGGTCGGGCCGTACACAATACCCGCTCCCGCAACAGCGGCAGCGAGCAGCATCTGTGTGTTGTTGGCCGTCATCCGGCAAGGTCCGTCGATGAAGTGCACGCGGTTTTCGTGGTCGCGCAATGTCCAATCTCCGGCTGACACGGCCTCGCTGAAGGCCAGTCGTTGCGCGCTGAGCAAATCTTCCGGCCTGTGCGGCGTTCCGTGGCGCTCGAGGTAGGCAGGAGAAGCACACACGACCATTCGGCACGGCGCAAGCCTGCGTGTCACAAGTCCCGGGGCCTCCAGCCGTCCGATCCGGATTGCAACGTCAACGCCCGCATCGATGAGATCGACGTAGCGGTCTCCAAGCTGCACTTCCACAGTGACGTTCGGGTGATCCTCCATGTAGCGCGCCACGACCTCGCCCAGGTGCATCGCGCCGAACGTGACAGGCGCCGCGATGCGCAACACACCGCGGGCCGTGCCTTGAGAATCGCTCGCTTCCCGCCTTGCTTCATCGAAGGCTTCGAGAATCCGCTTGCTGCGTTCGTAGTAAGTCTGGCCGGTATCGGTGAGACTCAAGCGCCGGGTGGTGCGGTGGAGTAGCCGTGCATTCAGTTCGGCCTCGATGGCACTCACGTGCTTGCCAGCCATCGCTGCCGACAGCCCAAAGCGGCGAGCTGCCGCAGCCAGGCTGCCCTCCTCCACGGCGGCGACGAATACGCCGAGGCTTGTAAGCCGGTCCATGTTGCCCTCCAATTCGATAACAGCATTATCGGCTGAATAGTCGAATCCGAAAATTATCAAACTGGAGAATCGAATTTACGATGCGCCGATCAGCTAACGGACAGGAGCACAAACATGGTAATCGCGTCGAACGGCACGCAAATTCACGTCAAACAGCGGGGCAACGGCGAGCTGGCGCTCGTGTTCCTGCACTACTACGGTGGCTCGGCGCGAACATGGGACGCGGTCGCAGACGAACTGGCTGACAGGTACAGGATCGTTGCCACCGATCACCGCGGCTGGGGCGACTCCGAGGCGCCCGCCGACCACTACGGCATCGCTGATCTCGCCGCCGACGCCGAAGGCGTTATCGAAGCACTAGGACTACGCCGCTACGTTCTGATCGGTCATTCGATGGGCGGGAAGGTCGCGCAACTGATCGCATCGCGCCGGCCGAACGGCCTGGAAGGTCTTGTGCTGGTCGCGCCGTCGCCGCCGTCGCCGATGCTCCTTTCCGACGCCCAGCGGGCGACACTGGCCGGCGCCTATCAAACGCGCGAGTCCGTGGAATTCGTCATCGATCACGTGTTGACCGCGAAACCGCTCAACGCCGCGTACCGCGAGCAAGTCATCGAGGACAGTCTGAGGGGCGCGCCGCAAGCCAAGTCGGCCTGGCCCGAGCTGGCCATGCGCGAAGACATTACTGCGGCAACAACGTTGATCGAAGCACCGACAATCGTCATCTCCGGCGAGCTCGACCAGGTGGATCGCATCGCAACACTCCAGGCAGAACTGTTGCCGCGCATCCCGCATGCGGCGATGCACGTTCTGCCCGGAACGGGACACTTGTCGCCGCTGGAAGCCCCGGCGGAAGTGGCGCGGCTCATTGCGCGATTCGTCGCTGCGATCGAAAGCGAGTCAGTCGTATGCCGTGCGCCCGACCAGGTCCCGGTCGCTTTCGATGCCGCGTTGAACGCCGGCGATCTCGATGCCGTGCTCGGCTTGTTCAGCAACCAGGCCACGATGCGGATGACGAATGGCGAGGTGGTGCAGGAGAGCCCCGCCGGGTTGCGCACCGGCTTGGCTCAGTTGCAGGCATTGCGCCCGCGTATCCGTAACGAAGTGCGCCGCGTACTCACGAGCGGCGACATCGCCCTCGTCCTGCTCGACTGGACCCTGAACGTGACGCTACCGGACGGTCGCGATCACGAAGAGCGCGGCACCGCTACACAAGTGATGGAGAAGAGCCGCGACGGTGGGTGGAGGCTGCGGATATCCAACCCAGCTGGGTTGAACTGAAGGGCGTCGGAGGGGTAACGCCCCTCACCTCGCCCCCCCCTTTTGCCAATTTTCGTCCGCATGGAATCGATCCACCCTGCATCCGATCTCGCATGGCAGACGTATATGACATCAGCGCTGCGCCGGGCTTGAGCCAAGTCGCGCGCCCGATCCATACCCCTGCCAAAGGAGATTGACCCATGAAGCGAGCCCTGCTACTGGTTTTGACGTTGACCACCGCGACGCTGAGCGCATGCGGAGGCGGCGACGATGCGCCCATGTCGATGGCGTCGACGGCGTCGACAGCCCAATTTCCACAAAACGCCGACATGTGGGCCGGACTTGGCGGAGATGCCAGTGCGCCGGCCGCCATTTCGAAGGTGGTCGACGACGCGGTGTCCGGTCTGCTGGCGGACCCCAAAGAAGCACCGTACTTTGCCAACATCGGTCAGCCCGGACACGATACGGTCGGGCGTCTCAAGGCTTGCCTGAACCTCCAGTTCAAGGCGCTGTTCGGCGGCCCCTTCAGCTATCCGGGGCAAGTCACGGCGGACGGCACCACCGTCATGTGTGACGACATGGCCGCCGCGCATTCGGACGTTGGCATCCCGGGCTGCGTGTTCGATCAGTTCATCACCGACGCCGCCGCCATCATGAAGACCGATGGCGTTCCCGATACCTACATCTCGCGTGTGGCGCCTGTCCTTACCGGCCTGAAGTCCACCATCGTGTCGTCGATGCCTCAGTACCTGGGCCCCAACACGGCCCAGAACTGCCAATGAAACCGGCCCGCGCGCTGAAACGCTACGCATTGCCCAGCGTGGCAGCGCTCACGGTCGCGATCGGCCTTGTCGGGGCAATGCACTTGAAAGCGGCCCGCCCGTTGCTTGCCATGCTGGGCGTGCCCTGCCCTGTCGACAGCACCACGGCAGCGCAAGTCAGCGCGCTGCGTGCGAGCGGACTGGCGCAGCTGCGCGCCAGCCGGCCGGCACCGGCCCGTCCGCTCCCGGGCGGGTTCGTGCTGGACGGCACGACCACCACCGAGGCTGTTCGCTGGGCACATGAAAACGGCGTGGCCTGTGACGCTGTCACGCACGGCTACAACTATCTCCGCTGCCGTGGCGTTGACGCCCGCAAGCTCGGGCTTGCCGGCCCGCCCGTGAGCGAGTTGTGGCTCAGCTTCGGTCCGAGCGGCCATCTCGTCGGCGTCGACATCTACCGTCGGGGCATGAACGCGAGTGACACAACCACCGCCTGGAACGGAGCGACGCATGCATTGCGCGACGCGCTCGGCACGCCGACTGCGACAATGGGCGATGCATCGCCGCAGGTACTGAGCCAATCGCCATTGCAGACGGCACGTTTGCAGTATCGATTCTCGGACTACCTGGCGATCGTCACCGCCAGCAACCTGCCTTACGCCGGACTGGCAGTGCGAGAGCAGTACATGTCGTCGCGCATTTGATTGCAGTTGGAAGCGAACGGTCTTTGCGTCATACCTTCGGCCTCTTGGTCGAAGGTATTTTTTTTGCCCGCTGAATAAGCAAAAGCCGGCGAAATCGCCGGCGTTCACTGAAACACTTATCTGGATGATGCCGGTGGAACACTCTCCGCCCGCATCATCCCGACTTTCTACCGTCGTCCCCTTGCGCTGGGTGGGGCAATCGATATCACGTCTCTTGCATCGCGCCCTTGCCGACGACGGGCCCCGTCGGCTGACCCGTTGGAGAACCGCCCTTCGGCTCAACCGAAACGGCAAGCACAGCGCGAACGTTGAGCTTGGCTGCATTTTCCTTCGACAGCGCAATCGACGTAGACCGATCCGACGAGAACACACCCAACGAGATCGGCTTGCTGTTCTCGGGAATCAACCAAAGTTCGGTCGAGGCGCTGTCGGAGACCTGCAACGCAACAGCCGGCACCACGACGATTTCACGCCTTGCCGTGTCGATCGTCATCGTCCAGCGCGGCAAGCCATTGTCGCCGGTGATGGCCGCGGCAATATAGGCCGGCTTGGCGCCAGTCGGCGTTCCGACAGGTGACAACACGGACAGGTTCACCGCAACAACCGCGATCGTCGCAAAGGAAGTTGCGAGCGCCACGGCGCGCCACAGCCGAATGCTGTTCCAGATCCGACGCACCTGCGACTCACCCGCAGGCGCTGCGGCCTCTGTGCGCTCAACGTGGCCAAGGTCGGCCTGAATCCGCTTCCATACCCGCGCGGGCGGCTGCATGCCGGTCACGGCCTCACCCAACGGAGAGAGGCGCGCCTCCCAGGCGCTGACGGAGTGCCTCAGGGCGACGTCTTCGTCCAACGCGCGCTCAAGCGCCCGCCGTTCGTCACTGTCAAGGAGTCCGAGGACATATTCAGCGCATTCCAAATCGCGATCGTGCGTCATGGCTGCAGCTCCATGCACGCCTTGAGCTGCAGCAGGCTGCGCCGCACCCAGCTCTTCATCGTCCCGATCGGCACACTCAGGCGCGTTGCGAGTTCTGCGTAGCTCGCGCCTGTGTAAAACGCTTCCACGATGACACCCCGCTGCCGCGCTTCAAGCTTTTGAATGCAGCCATTGAGACGCCGACGCTCCTGACTCATGTCCGCCGCCTCGTGTGGCGTTGCTTGCTCGTCGACGATGTGCGTCCAGTCGGTTTCATCCCCCGTTGTCTCGCGCGACTGACGCAGGCGATCGATCGACTTGTTCCGCGCGAGTGAAATCAGCCATGTCATGGCCGTTCCCCGCGCAGGATCGAATTGATCGGCGCGTTGCCAAATGGCGACATAGATTTCCTGGAGCACGTCTTCCGCTTCACCTGAGCTGCGAAGAATGCCGTACGCGAGCGAATAGAGTTTGGGCGACGTGAGGGCGTAAAGATCGGCGAAGGCGCTGCGACTGCCTTGCGCAGTCTGCTTGAGCAGTTCAAGCAGCCGTTCCCGCCCCTCCTCCTGCCGCGCTGATAGTGAGTCCTCAGACTCGAGCAAAGATGCTCCGACAACGTGCATATGATTTCGCGTGCCTCGGTTGCCCGCAACGGGATGCGGCAAAGGTATACCAACGGCATCGTTCGCGCAACGAACGTCCGGGGTGTGGCGAAGTCTGGATGGCATGCCGGTCCTCTGATCACCGTTTGAGCACGCGCGAGAGCGCCCGCCCTCGCGCTGAACCCGACTGATTACGGCATCAGCACCTTGTCCACGACGTGGATCACGCCGTTGGACTGATACACGTTGCCGATCGTCACGGTGGCGACGCCGCCTTTGTCGTCCGTAACAGTCAGGTGATCGCCCTTCTGCATGACGGTCAGCGCGTCACCCTCGACGGTCTTGAGGGTGGCTTTGCCGCCGCCGTCCGACACGGCCTTCATGAGGTCCTGTGCGGTGAGCCGGCCGGGCACCACGTGGTAGGTCAACACCTTGACCAGCGTCGGCTTGCTCTCCGGCTTCAACAGGCCATCAACCGTACCGGCCGGAAGCCCAGCGAAGGCTTCGTTGGTCGGTGCGAACACGGTGAACGGGCCGGGTCCGGACAGCGTGTCGACCAGGCCGCCCGCCTTCACAGCGGCGACGAGCGTGGTGTGGTCCTTCGAATTGACGGCGTTCTGGATGATGTTCTTGGACGGATACATCGGAGCGCCGCCCACCATGACGGTTGCTTCGCTGCCGCTCATGGCTGCGGTCGCTACGGAGGCATAACCGCCAGAGATGATTGCGAGGGAAAGCAAAACACCAGACAACCCAGCCAGTTGATACTTTTTCATTGTTGACCTCAATCGTGGCGCTTCGCAAATTGGAAGCAACCCAGATACGAGCGAAACTCGCTGTCGGATGCACGAGCGACTCGTGCAACCACGCAGGAGTGGATTGCGCTGAGTTGAAACGACTTTGCGTCGGAAAAAATACACGACGCATTTCCTACTCACAGTGACCTGTGAGAACAGTGCAAGGTCGATACCTCGCACGTGACCCCCAGGTGTCATGCTCTGCCCGGCATCCTCCTGTTGGCCTTGGACCGGCTGCTTGGCGCGACGGCGCCAGTGTGGCTTGGGGGCACGTCCGGGGCTCGTTGGATCAAGACTGCCGGGATTGCAACGCCTTGCCGACGCACCCACGCCGGTAGCTCCGCACCGCTGCTTGCTTGTGTGGTGATCCTTTCGACCGACCCAGGTGCGCAGTGCGCTTCCGCACGGATTGACTTCTGCATAGCCACCCCGACACAACGGCGACAGAGGTTCCTCTGCAAAAAAAAAGCGTCATCGCATTTCTGCCTGAATGGTTTGGTACCGCCGTTTGCGCAGGAGTATTTGCAAGCGCAATGACATCCGCGCGCGCCAGAAATGCAAGCGTCCAGTCGTGCTGATACGCAGCAATTGATCGACGTTTGATACGGCACAAAGCCGACGCTGTTCGTCATGCCAGTATTTATCTGATCCGCCGAGAAACCCGCTTCGCATGTCATGCCAGGTCGGTGCTTGCACAGCCATGTTCGATGCGATGCAGATGCATCGGCTTGACACCCTTGGAGACACAACCGCCATGAACGCCGCATCCCAAAGCCACAGCCTTCAGGGTCGCCCGACGGCGCGTGAGATCCGCGAAATCATCGGTCCATTCGAGACGGAAGTGCTAACCCGCATCCTCGACATCGAACCCAGTATCGAGGACGTACAGCTTGCCTATAAGTGGCTGCGCTCTGACGAGCACCTCATCCGCGGCATGGACATCGAACTCTCCGGCAAGGCCAAGTTGATCTACGAGCTGCTTGACGCCGAGTTTCCGGATTTCGATGCATCTGGACACGGTTTCTAGGTTCGCTTTGCAATACGCCTCGGCACCCGTGCCGACCTTGGCCAACCGCCACGATGGAGCAACGCATGGTCAACAACACTGCGCACGTTGTCTGGTTCGAGGCATTGCGACGGACCGACGTTCCACGAGTCGGCGGCAAGAATGCGTCGCTCGGCGAAATGGTGGCCACGCTTGCCTGCCAGGGCGTCAATGTCCCACCGGGCTTTGCACTCACAGCCGAGGCCTTCTGGCGCTTCGTCGATGCAAATAGCTTGCAGCCGGTGATTGCTTCAGCGCTTGCTGAGCTTGATGGCGGCAAGCTTTCCCTGGCAGAGGCCGGGCTCACCATCCGACGCGCCATGTTGCGCGGTGCATGGCCAGCAGAGACGGTTGAGGCGATCCGCCTTGCCTACGATGAACTGAACCGCCGAGTGGGGCAGACCGACATAGACGTTGCAGTGCGATCGAGCGCGACGGCCGAGGATCTTCCGGAAGCGAGCTTTGCCGGGCAGCAGGAAACCTATCTCAACATCCGGGGCGAAGGTGCCCTGCTCGACGCTTGCCGGCGCTGCTACGCGTCGCTGTTTACAGACCGCGCAATCAGCTACCGCCAAGCAAAGGGCATCGACCATTCCAAGGTCGCATTGTCGGTGGGCGTGCAGCGCATGGTCAGATCCGATCTGGGGGGCGCCGGTGTCATGTTCACCATCGATACCGAGACGGGATTTGACAAGTCTGTCCTGATCAATGCGGCCTGGGGGCTTGGCGAAAACGTGGTCCAGGGCAAAGTGGAGCCCGACGAATACGAGGTCTACAAGCCGCTGCTGTCTGAGCCATCGTTGTCGCCGATCGTTGGGAAGAAGCTGGGCGGCAAAGGTCTCAAGATGATCTACACGAACGACGGCGACCACCCGACCAAGAATGTCCCGACATCAAAGGCCGAACGTGCGAGTTTCGTCCTGAGCGACCACGAGATCCTCACCTTGTCGCGATGGGCGTGTGTGATCGAGCAGCACTATGGCCAGCCGATGGACATTGAATGGGCAAAAGATGGTGTCACCAGTGAGGTGTTCGTCGTGCAGGCCAGGCCAGAGACGGTCGAGTCGCGTCGCGAAGCCAGTGCGGTAAAGACGTGGCGTATCAAGAAGACCGGTCGCAAGATCCTGTCCGGCGTCAGCATTGGCGAAGCCGTCGCGGCGGGCAAAGTCTGCATCATCGAAAGCCCGCGCGACATGGAGCGCTTTGTCGATGGCGCCATTCTCGTCACCCAGACGACAGACCCAGATTGGGTACCCGTGATGCGGCGGGCCGCCGCCATCATCACCGACCAGGGCGGCCGCACATCGCACGCGGCCATCGTCAGCCGCGAACTGGGGCTTCCAGCCATCGTCGGCGCTGGCAACGCGACGCATCTGCTGCATGACGAGCAGGAAGTCACGGTGTCCTGCGCGGAAGGTCGGGAAGGGTTTGTCTACGAAGGCATTGCCGACTTTGCGGTCGAAGAGATCGATTTCGGCAGTATCCCTGCAACGCGCACCCAGGTCATGCTGAACCTCGCCAATCCGGCGGCAGCGTTTCGGTGGTGGCGAATCCCGGCGGACGGCGTTGGGCTGGCACGCATGGAGTTCGTGGTGAGCAACCACATCAAGATCCACCCGATGGCCCTTGCCCGCTTCGACACGCTCAAAGACGAAGACGCCAAGCAGACCATCGCAGCGATGACTGCAGGTTATGAAGATCGCACCGAATACTTTGTCGACCGCCTTGCGCGGGGATTGGGGCGGATCGCCGCGGCCCAGTATCCGCACCCCGTGGTCGTGCGCATGAGCGACTTCAAGACCAACGAATATGCGCATCTGATCGGAGGGGCGGAATTCGAGCCGAAGGAAGAAAACCCCATGCTCGGATTCCGCGGAGCGTCACGGTACTACTCGCCCCGCTACCGGGAGGGCTTCGCGCTCGAATGCCGCGCCATTTTCCGCCTTCGCAATGAGATGGGCTTCAAGAATGTGGTTGTCATGATTCCCTTCTGCCGGTCGACAAAGGAGGCGGACCGCGTGCTGGAAGTCATGGCGCAAAACGGTATCCGGCGCGGCGAAGCCGGCCTCAAGATCTACGTGATGTGCGAGATTCCATCCAACGTGATTCTGGCGAAGGCCTTCGCGCAACGCTTCGACGGTTTCTCAATTGGCAGCAACGATCTGACGCAACTGACGCTGGGCGTTGACCGCGACTCGGCAGATCTCGCGGAGCTTTTCGATGAACAGGACGATGCGGTCAAGTGGATGATTCAAAGCGTCATCACCAAGGCCCATGAGGCTGGCGCCCACGTCGGTCTGTGTGGCCAGGCACCGAGTGACCACCCCGAGTTTGCCGCCTTCCTTGTCGAGTGCGGCGTTGATTCCATATCGGTGAGCCCGGATAGCTTCATTGCGGTCAAACGCACTGTGGCCGCGGCCGAGAGCGCTGCACCAAACACCCCGTGATACTGCCGCCATTCGGGCGGCCTCCCCTCCCAGACCACACGCTGACATCTCCGATGTTCAGGCGTTGCGCTTTGTCACCCGTACCGCAGTCACCTTGTATTCCGGCGCATGCACCAGCCGGTCGCGCACCGGAGACGTCAATCGGTTGATCAATAGATCCGGACGATGGAAGCTGCAGAACAACTGTCCGCTTTGCATGGCATCGCTGATGCGCAACGGCAGGATCGCGGCACCGTACCGGCTTGACACTTCGACCATGTCGCCTTCCACCAGACCATGGCATGCCGCATCTGCAGGTGCCATGTCCAGCGTGTCCGATGGCTTCAGCACTGCATTGGGGGTGCGGTAGCTCATCGTGCCGGCGTTGAAGTGGTGCAGCACCCGACCGGTGGTCAGCAGGAAGGGATAAGCGTCGCTGGTCTGCTCAGATGTGGGCACGTATGCAACCGGAACCAAGGCGGCAGTCTTGCTGCCGAAGAAGCGTTCCCGATGCAGCACGGCTGTGCCTGGATGCGTTTCGTCCGGGCATGGCCAGTGAAGATCTTCGCGCTCCAGGCGCGCATACGCCAATCCAGCGCCATCTGGCCAGAGCGACCGCACTTCATCCCAGATCTGCTGTGGAGTCTCGAACTCGAAACCCTTCGGCTTGCCCATTCGCGCAGCGAGCGCCTGGATGATCCACCAGTCTGGACGTGCTTGTCCGGGGGGCGTGGTGACAGCGTGGACACGCTGCACCCGCCGGTCCGAGTTCATGAAGGTGCCCTCCTTTTCGAAGGCCGATGCCGCCGGCAGGAAAACCGTACCGAACGCTTGAGCGGTTTGATTCACGAACAGATCCTGCACGATCACCAGATCAAGCGCAGCCAGTGCAGCCGCGGTTGCCGTTGCGTTGGCCAATGAAAGATAAATGTCATAGCCCATTACCCACAGCGCCTTGAGGTGGCCCGCCCTGGCGGCATCCATCATTTCCAGGACGTCCAGGCCCCGGCCGGTTGGCAACTGGTGCCCCCAGATTTGTTCGAAGCGGGAGCCGGCCTGGCTGATCGACTGCGAGCCGGTGAGTGTGGCCGGGTCACACCCCATCTGCGCCGCACCTTGCACGTTGTTCTGACCACGTAAGGGGTTGATGCCGCTGCCGGGCTTGCCAAGGTTGCCTGTGAGCAGGGCCAGGTTAATGAGTGCCATCACGCCTTCACTGCCCTGCAGGTGTTCGGTTACGCCAAGGCCATGGAAACACATGGCGGGCGGGTTGTTGGCATAGATTCTTGCTGCAGCACGGATTGCATCAGCGGGCACGCCGCACACCTCGGCCATGCGCTCTGGAGCGAAGGCTGCAACATGCGCGGCGAAAGTATCGAAGCCGCTGACCCGCTCGGTCAGAAATGCCCGATCAATACGTCCCTCTTCGATCATCGCGGCCGCCAGCGCATTCAATAGCGGTACGTTGCAGCCCATGCGCACGGGCAGATGGACATCGGCCAACGCCGCCAGCTCGGTACGACGTGGGTCGATGACAACAAGCCGCGCCCCTTTGAGCGCCGCCTGCTTGATGCGCGCCCCGACGACCGGATGGTTTTCTGTCGGGTTGGCGCCGCAGATCAGGAAAGCGCGCGCCTGCTCGATGTCGTCGAAGCTGTTGGTGGCCGCGCCAACGCCAAGCATTGATTTGAGGGCCTTGGCGCTGGGTGTGTGGCAAACACGTGCGCAGCAGTCAACGTTGTGTGTCCCCAGCACTACGCGGGCAAACTTCTGCGCCAGATAGTTCTCCTCGTTGGTCGCGCGCGAAGACGCCAGCACGCCAACCGCATCGCTCCCATACCGCGCAATGACAGCCTGCAGTTGTGTGGCCGTGAAATCGAGCGCCTCGCTCCAGCCCACCGCCTGCCACCGTCCGTCACGGCGAAGCATGGGCTGAGTGGCACGGTCCGACGCGTGGTTGTACTCGAACGCGTAGCGCCCCTTCACACACAGGTGGCCACGATTCACTGGCCGATCCGCGGGGCGCACGGCGACCACACGGCCGTTGGCGGTGCCCACATCCATTTGGCAGCCGACCCCGCAATACGCACACGTCGTTCTTGTCCAGGCTGTCGGTTTGGAGACGATTCGCTTATCAAACAGGGCACCGCTGGGGCACGTGTCGACACATGCACCGCAACTCACACAGCCTGCGCTGAGCAGCGTTGGCCCCTTGCTGATGGCAACGCGTGTTGCATCGTCGCGCCCAGCCATCTCCCAGATGAACTGGCCCTGCACCTCCTCGCAAATGCGGACGCAGCGTTCGCAATAGACGCAGCGATCCATGCCGACCCCGAGGTAAGGGTGGCTGTCGTCCCGGAACAGCCCATCCTCAAACTTGCCGCCCGGCGGCACATCATATTTGGCCAGCAACCGGTGAAACGGGTGACGCGGGTCTGCCGCATAGGCGGTTCTCGGGTAGCGCGCAGCGATCAGCTCCAGGTTTGTACGGCACAGAGCGTCGAGCGCAACGCTGCGCGTCTGTACGACCATGCCTTCGGCAACTTCGGTGGAGCAGCTTGCAACGGGGTGGGGCTGCCCCTTCACATGCACGATGCAGAGACGGCATGCGCCGGAAGGTATCAGCCGGTCGTCGTGGCACAGGTGTGGAACCGTCTTACCGGCCGCCGACAGGGCATCAATCAGTAATGCGCCCTCGGCCGCCTCACACGCCGCACCGTCGATGGTCAATCGAACCATGATTGGAACTCCGACGGATAGTGACGCCGCACGGACTGGACAAACTCAGCCAATCCCCGTCCGTGCCCGCAGAGGCTCGTTTCCGCCAGCGCCTCGATCAGGCGTCGGAAGCGGTTGCCGTCGATCGGCATGCCGTTTGCCGCTGCCTGTGCCATGGCTGCCAGAATGGGCGTGCCCAGATGGCAGGGTGTGCATTTCCCGCATGACTCGCGACTACCAAAGCGCAAGACCTGCACGACGATGTTCGCAATTGACGTGTCGTCCGAAAACGCGATCATGCCGCCATGCCCGACAGCGCAATCGATGGCCTGCATTTCCTCGTAGCCAAGCCGTGTGTCGAGCAGCGCGGGTGGCACGATGCCAGCCAGTGGCCCACCAACCATCAACCCCCTCAGCCTGCCGCGGCGCAACCCTTGACCGAGTTGATCGACGACATCCGCCAGACGGATGCCGAAATCCACTTCGTAAAGCCCGGGCCTGCGAAACAAGGAGTTCAGCGACAGCAGTTTGGTGCCCCGGCTCTGCGAGAAACCAAGTGCGGCATAAGCGGCGGCGCCGTGGGTCACGATCCACGGGATTGCGCACAGGGTCTCGACGTTATGCACGAGTGTGGGGGCACCGAATAGACCGCGTGCGCTGATCTGCGGCGGCCGCGGCCGGACTTCCGGGCGGCGCCCTTCCAGCGCATTCAATAGCGATGTCTCTTCTCCGCAGATGTAGGCGCCCTGCCCTACGACCAATTCAAGTTGGAATGTCGGAAGAAGCCAGCCAGCCGACCGGGCCTGTTTCAAGGCCTGCGAGACCACTTGCACCGCTTCCGGATACTCTTTCCGGATATAGAGGTAACCGCGCTGTGCGCCGACAGCATGCGCGGCAATCGCAGCGCCTTCAATGAGCCGAAACGGATCGTCCTCCAGCAGGAAGCGATCCGAGAACGCTCCTGCGTCCCCCTCGTCAGCATTGACCACGACATACTTGATGCGGGCTTCAGCATTGGCAACGGCTTGCCATTTGATGCCTGCGGGGAATGCGGCACCACCCCGCCCCCGCAATCTAGACGCCTGCACCAGGTTGACCAACGCTTGCGGCGCCATCTGCCTGGCCATGGCAAGCGCATCACCGCCGCCACCGCTGCCACCGCTGCGATAGGCCGTCAGATCGCGCACGCCGCCGCGCAGCACGTTGCCCAGCAGCACAGAATGGCTTGCATGCTGACCGACGTGCGGACGGACATCGTGTGCACCATCACTCGGTGCGTCATAGCATTTGCCGAGGCAGTAGAGGGCAGGCGTCTGGGTGGCCGCGACCTGCCAGCGGTCTGGCCGATCAGCGCGAGCAGCGAAACAAGCCAAGCCAGCACAAGCGCACTCGCTGATCCTGCTGTGCTCGAGGTGGTAGAAGCCGTGCGTGGCGGCATGCCGTTGCGCCGGCTCTGGCATGTGAAGTCGAGGAAGCGCGCTGGACTCGCGCTCCGTGGCCGACGTCTGAGCATCCAAGACAGCAGACACAAAGCCGTCGCCGTTAGCGGCTGCCGGGTCTGCTTGTCGCCGATGCCGCAACAACCGTCGGCGAAGCACGTCTCGCAACACTGGCTTCATGTTCGTGGCAGCAATGAAGGAACAGAATCATTGTTCGCCAGCGGTCTGCGTGCGGCTTGATACCGGTCAAGCCACGGCTTGATATCCAACCGTGATAGCGCTGCGGCTACGCTGGTTCAGTCTTCCGCGACCAAAAATGTCCGGGCCGCCGCCGAGGTCTGTGCGGAGCTTCGCAGCGCCTGAAGGGCCTGTCGCTCGGCACGCCGCACTTGTGCGGTGGTCATTCCCGTTTGCCGGGCGACTTCCTCGTGACTGTACTGCCCGCCACCCCCAATACCGAAGCGCAGGCGCAGCACCATGGCTTCGATAGGCGTCATCGAGCCGAGAAGAGACTCAACGAACTCGCGCATGCGCGCATCCACCAGAACCCCAAACGGGTCCGGCGAAGCGCGGTCTTCGATCAACTCCACAAGTTGCGTGTCGCCCTCGGCCACAGGCGAGTCTAGAGAGAGTGGTTCACCCGGCACAGCCAGGAGCATGGGAAGCGTGTCGCCCTGCAAGCCTGCTTCGCCCGCCAAGTCTGCCAAATCTGCCATTACGGCTTGGCGACCTGTGCGCTGACGGATGCGATCCGCCGCGCGGCGCACGCGTCCGAGCTTTTCGCTCACGTGCACCGGCAGTCGAATCGTGCGCGCCCGATCCGCAACCGCACGGGTGACCGCTTGCCGAATCCACCACGTCGCGTACGTCGAGAACTTGAAGCCCCGCTGCCATTCGAACTTTTCGATGGCCCGCATGAGCCCAAGCGTTCCCTCTTGTACCAAGTCTGCAAGGTCCAGCCCACGGTTCTGATGCCGCTTGGCGATGGATAGGACCAACCGCATGTTGGCCTCGACCATCTTGCGCGTCGCACGACGGATGCGCGATTCCGCTTCCGTCAATTCCCTGGTGAGGGCCATCCTGTCGCGGTGCAGGGCTACAGGTTGGCCGATGAAGGTGTGGCGATCCAGTTGCGTCCGCATGAGCCGAATAACGTCTTCGACAAGCCGTGCAGGCCGCTCGCTGGCTTCGAGCAAAGCGAGCACACTCTCTCGGGCACGCCGGTAAGCGGGCGCCTCCGTGCCCTTCACGCTCGCACGGCGCAGCGATCGCAACATGGACGCCTTCGCCAGGCGGATTTGCTCAAGCATGGCTGCGTTGCCGCCGACGGCCTGGATATCGACTTCGCCCACCCATTCTTCGAGCGCATGCGGCCAACCCGCGAATATCCGGAGGATGGCGCGACGCCCCGCCTCGATCTCCTTGGCCAGCACGACCTCTTCGTCCTTGGTCAGCAGTGCGACGGCATGCATGCGCTGGACATACACAGCGAGCGGGTCCGCAGATACGCCCGGATAGATCGCCTCTTCCAGAAACCTGCCGGCCTCCTCAAGCACGTCGTGATCGGGACGCACGAGGTTGGTGTTGGCAAGCGGATCAACGTCCTTCGGCGGCTCCTCAAATATAGGGATGCCTATCTGCGCGAGCGCATCCGTCAAGCCTTCGATCGATGGCGTGTCAGTCGGCAATGCGTCGGCAATATCCGAATGGACCAGATAGCCTTGATCTGCGGCGAGCGCCACCAGACGGCGCATCGTTTCGGTATGGCTCTGCGCGTCGTGGGCGCGGTTTTGCGGGTTCATCTGGAGTGCGGGGCGCTTCCCGCGATGCGGCGTGGAGGGCATCTGCCTCCGGGTTCAGGCCGCCTGATGATCTGCGAACACCTGTCCGCACTGGCTTGCCTCTTGAGAGCACATCTGGGGATGTGGGCCCCTGTTTCAATTGCGGCCAACCCGTTTTTCAAAGCTCGCCAACATCGCGCCTTACGGCCCTTCCCATGCAGAGTCCAACGTGTTTGCAAAGTGCATTCCATCGCACTATTGCACAAGCATGCGCCGGCCCATCCCGCTTTCTGTTGTGTGCTCGGAAGCCTATATTGAGCTGGGGGGCGCAATGGACACATCGCAGATCATCCACAAGACCGCCAGCGACTTGCGGGTCAGACCAAACCTTGCGGACTATGAAGCCGAGTGCCGGCGCTTTTCCTGGGATGCGGTCAGCCATGAGTTGACCGGCCTGCCTTCAGGGATCGTCAACATCGCATGGCACGCGGTGGACAAGCGTGCAAACCGTGAGGAAGGTGAGCGGATCGCCCTCCGCTTCCTTGCGGCCGGCATGCCTAGCCGTGATGTCAGCTACACAGAGCTGTGCGCGCAAACCAATCGTTTTTGCAATGTGCTGCGCGCGCTCGGCATAGGCAAGGGCGAGCGACTCTTCATCCTTGCCGGACGCATTCCGGAACTCTATGTCGGTTTGCTGGGCGCGCTGAAGAACGGCACCGTAGTCTCCCCTCTTTTTTCGGCATTCGGTCCGGAGCCGATCGCTACACGCATCAACCTGGGTGCCGGCACGGTCCTGCTCACAACCGATGCCCTCTACGCTCGCAAGGTCGCCAAATGGCGCGACCGTATGCCCAGCCTGAAACACGTACTGCTGGTGGCCGAAGACGGCGGGCAGACGTCCGAGCCAGGAACACTCGACTTGGTCTCGCTGCTGCGCAGTGCCCCGGATGCGTGCGATCTCACGCCGACCACCGCGGAAGACATGGCGCTGCTGCACTTCACCAGCGGCACGACGGGCACGCCCAAAGGCGCAGTCCACGTGCATGGTGCAGTCGCGACGCATTGGGCAACCGGCAAGTACGCGCTGGACCTGCACGCCAGCGACATCTACTGGTGCACCGCCGATCCTGGCTGGGTGACAGGTACGTCATACGGCACCATTGCTCCGCTGCTGCACGGGGTGACCTCCATCGTCGACCGGGAAGAATTCGACGCCGAACGTTGGTATGGCGTCCTGCGTGACGAGGATGTCAGCGTCTGGTACACGGCGCCAACGGCAATCCGCATGTTGATGAAAGCCGGGCCGGAGATGGCGAGACGATACGCGCTGCCACGGCTTCGCTTTATCGCCAGCGTGGGAGAACCATTGAACCCGGAAGCCGTTTGGTGGGGCAAAGAAGTCCTGGGCTTGCCGATTCACGACAACTGGTGGCAGACAGAGACCGGCGGCATCATGATCGCCAACACCCCTGCCTTTGACATCAAGCCCGGTTCAATGGGGCGCCCCCTGCCAGGCGTCGAAGCGGCAATCGTGCAGCGCGACGAAAATGGAAGCGTGAGCGTCATCAATGCGCCCGACAAGCAAGGGGAACTCGCGCTCAAGCAAGGGTGGCCGTCCATGTTCCGGGGCTACCTCAATAACGAAGAGCGCTATCGCAAGAGCTTCTCCGGCGAGTGGTACCTGACGGGCGACTTGGCCAGGCGCGATGCAGACGGGTACTACTGGTTCGTTGGCCGCGCCGACGACGTCATCAAGTCTGCGGGGCATCTGATCGGCCCGTTCGAAGTCGAGAGTGCGTTGATGGAACACCCGGCGGTGGCAGAAGCTGGCGTGATCGGCAAGCCAGACTCAGTGGTTGGCGAAATGGTGAAAGCCTTTGTCTCGCTCAACCCCGGGTTCGAGCCCAGCGACAACCTGCGCCTGGAACTCCTCGGTCATGCCAGGACACGCCTGGGCGCAGCAGTCGCCCCCAAGGAAATCGCCTTTCTGGAGCTGCTGCCGCGAACGCGCAGCGGCAAGGTCATGCGACGCTTGCTCAAGGCGCGCGAGTTGGGCCTGCCCGAAGGCGATACGTCGACACTGGAGGGCGGAACATGACCGGCATCGACCACCCCGCTCCGCAACCGCCGACCGGCCCCGTCCCCTACGACGCGACATTCGCAAAGGCACTGCTGCGTGACATGCTGCGTATTCGCCGGTTTGAAGAGAAGTGCGCAGAGCTTTACGGTGCGGGCAAGATCCGCGGATTCCTGCACCTGTACATCGGCGAGGAGGCTGCAGGGGTGGGCGCCTTGCATGCGCTATCGGCTGAAGACAACATCGTCGCAACCTATCGCGAACATGGTCATGCGCTGGTGCGCGGCATGGACATGGGCGTGCTCATGGCAGAGATGTATGGCAAGCGCGAGGGTTGCGCACGAGGGCGTGGTGGTTCGATGCATCTGTTCGACCATAACCACCGGCTGTTTGGCGGTAATGCCATTGTCGGCGGCGGCCTTCCGCTCGCCGTGGGCCTGGCGTTGGCAGAGAAGATGCAGCACAGCAATCGCATCACCGCCTGCTTCTTTGGCGATGGTGCGGTGGCGGAAGGTGCTTTCCATGAATCGATGAATCTGGCTGCGCTGTGGAAGTTGCCACTGCTGTTCTGCTGCGAAAACAACCTCTATGCCATGGGCACCGCTCTGGAGCGCCATCAAGCCCAGACCGATCTGTGCGCCAAGGCTGCCTCCTATGCCATGGCAGCGCAATCGGCCGATGGCATGGATATCGTTGCCGTGCATGAAGCTGCAAAGGATGCCGTCGCCCGCATCAGAAGCGGCGATGGCCCGGGGTTCCTGGAGTTGAGGACCTACCGCTTTCGCGCCCATTCGATGTACGACCCCGATCTCTACCGGCAAGCCGCAGAGTTGCAGGCCTGGAAGGCGATCGGGCCAATCCATACGTTTACGGCACGCCTCAAGGCCGAGGGCAAATTGACGGAGGAGGCGTTCCTCGCTCTTGACGCTGCAGTGAATGCGGAAGTGGCCAAGGCAGAGGCTTTCGCAGACGCCGGCACCTGGGAACCCGTGGACGACCTGCTGAAAGACGTCTATGCGCCCGCCGGAGCCGCGCCATGAGCCGCCGCCTCACCTACCGTGACGCGTTGCGCGAAGCCCTGCGTGAAGCACTCCTGAGCGATCCGCGTGTATTCCTCATGGGCGAGGATGTCGGCCGCTATGGCGGGTCTTATGCGGTTTCAAAAGGGCTGTTGGCCGAGTTCGGCCCGGAGCGCATACGCGATACACCACTCTCGGAACTGGGGTTCACCGGCGCTGGCATTGGCGCGGCGTTGGGCGGCATGCGTCCCATCGTCGAAGTGATGACTGTCAATTTCAGCCTGCTGGCACTCGATCAGATCGTGAACACGGCAGCCCTGTACCGGCACATGTCGGGCGGGCAGTTTTCTGTGCCACTGGTGATTCGTATGGCAACCGGTGCCGGCCGGCAGGTTGCCGCGCAGCATTCGCACAGTTTCGAGGGCTGGTACGCCGGCATTCCCGGCGTCAAGGTGGTGGCCCCCGCCACCATTGAAGATGCACGCGGCATGCTCGCGCCCGCGTTGGCCGACCCCGATCCGGTTTTGATCTTCGAGCATGCCGGGCTCTACAACATGGAGGGCGAGTTGCCGGACGCCGCCGATGCCGACACCGGCATCGCCGACATCCACTCTGCGCGCGTCCGGATCGAAGGCAAGGATGTATCGATCATCACCTACGGCGGGTCGCTGCCCAAAGCACTGCAGGCAGCAGAGATGCTCCTTGCAGACGGAATTGCAGCCGAAGTCGTGGACTTGCGCTCGCTTCGACCGCTCGACGATGCCGCCATCATGGCATCGGTTGCAAAGTGCCGCCGGGCAGTGATCGTTGATGAAGGATGGCGCAGCGTCGGCTTGGCCGCCGAGATCATGGCGCGCATTGTCGAGCAGGTGTTCTATGAACTAGACGCTCCCGTTGCCCGGGTCTGCACTGCCGAGGTGCCGATTCCGTACGCAAAGCATATGGAAGATGCCGCACTGCCGCAGGCCAGCCGCATCGTCGATGCGGTCAAGCAGATGGTTTCATGAACGCACGCCCTTGCGCAGCAACCCGTGCGGAGGCTACATGATCGAGTTCACGCTGCCCACCCTGGGCGCTGACATGGACGAAGGGACGTTACTGGAATGGCTGGTCAAGCCCGGTGACGTCGTCAAGAAGGGCCAGATTATCGCCGTGGTGGATACCAGCAAGGCCGCGATCGACGTCGAGAGTTGGCACGACGGCACCGTCGCGGAGCTTCTGGTCGAGCCCGGCACGAAGATTCCGGTTGGAACGCTGATGGCGACATTCCTGGAGCCGGGGGAAGCGCCAGGGGCCGTCACGCATTTGCATGGGATCACGCACGCTGCGGCCTCCGTGCCTTGGCCAGAGCACCGCCACATGATCTCGCCCGCAGCACGTCGAGCGGCGCGAGAGCGCGGAATCGACAGCAGCGCCATCGTCGGTACGGGTCACGGCGGGGCCGTCACATTGGCCGACATTGAGCACGCTGCTCAGGCAAACGCCGCAGTGCCGGGCGGAAAATCAGCCGACATCCGCAAGACCATCGCCAGCGCCATGACGCGCTCCAAGCAGGAGATACCGCATTACTACGTGGCAGAAACGATCCCAATGGCAACCATGCTGAATTGGCTTGCAGTGGAGAATGCCAAGCGTCCATTGGCTGAACGCTTGTTGCCTGCAGTTGCACTCATCAAGGCCGTCGCGCTTTCGCTCAAGCAATTTCCGGAGCTCAATGGATTCTTTCGCGGCGGCAACTTTGAAGCGTCGACGGCCGCACACATCGGTGTAGCGATCTCATTGAGGCAAGGTGGTCTGATCGCCCCGGCGTTATTGGACGCCCATGCCAAACCTCTCACCCGGTTGATGCAGGAACTCACGGATCTGGTCAAGCGCTGCCGGGCCGGATCATTGAGAAGTGCCGAGATTTCTTCCCCCACCATCACCGTGACCAATCTCGGCGATCAGGGGGTTGCACAGGTGTTCGGCATCATCTATCCGCCACAGGT
The DNA here is from genome assembly GCF_052950655.1 of Ralstonia sp. VS2407. NCBI lineage: Bacteria > Pseudomonadati > Pseudomonadota > Betaproteobacteria > Burkholderiales > Burkholderiaceae > Ralstonia > Ralstonia sp. VS2407. The sequence continues at coordinate 343,702 of NZ_JBRFVG010000002.1, read as the reverse complement.
TGCGTTGGTCGGCTTCGGCCGCATCGCGGAGCAACCATGGGCTGAGAACGGCGTGCTGAAGATCATGCCAGCCGTTACTGCAAGCCTCTCGGCGGATCATCGGGTCTCCGATGGCCACCGAGGGGCCCTCTTCCTCACAGAGCTACGCGAACAGCTGCAACACCCGGAGGCGCTGGACCAATGAAGGAAGGTGACATCCGTGCAATCGTGATCTCGGCGCTGCGAGCAATCGCCCCCGAGATCGATGCCGCTACGCTACGTGCCGACCGGCCCTTGCGCAGACAGGTAGACCTCGATTCAATGGATTGGCTCAACTTCCTGTTGGGCTTGCATGACAAGCTGAAAGTCGAGATTCCCGAATCCGACTATGCACGCCTGGTGACGCTGGATGATGTCGTGGCCTACATCGTCAAGGCAAGCGCGTCCACTCAACCCCGGTAGCCGCCGCTTTCTCTGCAGGCAACTATCGTCGCCGCGGGCCCGCTCCGCCTGACTTCTCGAGCGTGCCCCCCGGCCCGATCAACCACCGACCGTTCGCCTATGCGCCCCATGGTCCGGTCGCCCTTGCCCCGGAATCGGCATGCTCAGCAGAAGCATGCGGGTCGACCATCAACGATCGGCAACACGGACAGCACATCGTCCAATTCCGCATCCGGCCTGAAGATCGTGACGCCCTTGAGCCGCAGCTGCCACGCATGAAAGAGCAGCGACTCAACATAGCCGCAGGATGTGTCAGTGGGGACAAGGATCGTCTTGGAGATCGAAGCATCAACGAACGGCTGCAGCGTCGCCACCATGCGCAGATGGTCAAAGCCATCGACTTGCCTCGCGGTGACGAAGTAGCCAGGCAACATGGCACGCTGTCCATACTGCGCACGGAAGCTCCGATAGGCGCGGTTCTCTACGCCATACAGCAGTGGTGCGCCATGCTGAATGCGCACTCGACGTTGATACACCCAGTCGAACGCTGGCTCGATGCCACTGGAGCAGTTGTCTCCGAACGCAAGACTGACACTCCCAGTGGGCGCGAGAGACAGCAGGTGGCTATTGCGCAGGCCATGCCTTGCAATGGCTTCTCGCACAGCCCGTGGTAGCGAAGCGCTGAAGTGCCCGGATGCCAGGCTACGCTCGGCCTGAAACAGCGGATACGGCCCGCGCTCGCGCGCAAGCTCGGCTGAGGCTGCGTACGCGTTGTCGCGCAGGCAGCGCGCGATCTGAGATGCCATATTTCGTGCCTCAGGAGCACCGTAGGGCAGGCGCATCATTGTCAGCGCATCGGCAAGCCCGGTCACGCCTACGCCGATCCTGCGCTTGGCATGGGCCTCCTGCCTATGTTCAGCCAACGGCCAGCGGGTGACATCGATCGCGTTGTCGAGCATTCTGACTTGAATGCGCACTACCCGGCCCAATCCGATGAAGTCGAACATGGGTTGCCCGCCCGCGCCAAACGGGCATCGCACCCACCTTGACAGATCGATGGGGCCAAGCACACAACCGCCCCATGGAGGCAACGGTTGTTCACCACATGGGTTGGTCGCCGAGATGGTTTCAATCCCAGCAAGGTCGTTGCCTGCGTTAATCGTGTCGATGAAGAGTAGGCCCGGTTCTGCGCTATGGCGCGCCGCTTCCGCAAGCATGCGCCAGAGTTGCCGTGCAGGTATGACTGCGTAGCACCAGCTTCCGTCAGGCAGCACGTGGGCGCCCTCTTCCAACCGCCGAGCATTAGGCGCAGCGCGATGTTGCAGCTGCCACAACCCATCATCGGCAACGGCTTGCATGAAAGCATCGGTAACAGCCACCGATATGTTGAACGTTGACCAGCGCTTTCGTCCACGCTTGGCGGCGACGAACGCTGCGAGGTCGGGATGGTCACAGCGCAGCACAGCCATCTGCGCCCCTCCTCGCGTGTCGCCTCGTGCCAGCGCCACACACGTTCGATCGAAGGCATCGATGACCGCACAGACGCTCCCCATCCCGCCATTTGATGTTGCCTGCTCGGAATCGACTGGGGCGATGACCGAGAAATCGTAGCCCACCCCGCCACCCATCTGCAGCGTGACGCGCGCCTTCTGCAAAGCCTGTTCAATGTCAGATGCATCTGCAACAGGCTGTCCGCTCAGCGCGACAGGATGAACGAAACAATTCACCATCGTCCCTGACTTCGCACCTCCCGCGTTCGCCATGATCCGCCCCGCGCCAATCGCACCTTGCAGCAGGTTGGAGTAGAACAAGCGAGTGACACGCGTGCGAAGTTGGGGATCCTCCGCAGCAGCAAGGGCACGCGCGACGCGTTTGAAGACGTCCTCGCATGTTGTCTCGCCTGGAGCGAGATAACGATCCGCCAACACAGCGGCGCCCAGAGGCGATGCTGGCATTCTCGAGATCGAATGCTTTGCCCGCATCGACATGCTCCATAGCATGGATACACTCATGCTAGCCAACCCCAATCTGCGGGCGTTGATCCGCATCACGCCGATGCACTTGCATGGAAAGCAGAATATGGCTCAGGCAGCTAACCGCGTAGTACGGCGAGCCCAGCTCCAGAACGCGCGCTTTCGAGTCAAGATGGCGCAGGCCGCACTGGAAAATTTGCGCGAACTGGAGAACCACTCGGCAGCGGCCAAAGACTGAGCACGCTTGCCTGGGCACAGAGCGCTCACATGAAACGGCGATCAAAGCGCAGGCTTGCTGATCTTGAAATCACTGATGGCGATGCTGACGTCAACACCATCGCCCTTGCCTGCCGACCCGAGTGACGCCCAGCCCTTGGTCAGACCCCTAGCCTTGCCAGGCTTGAGACGCCGATACTTCCGCTGACGGCGAAATAGCCAGAGGCCTTGGCTCACGCCTCTCCCTTCGGGAGATGTCGCTCAGTGGGGACAACAGCAGTTGGTCAGGAGAGCTGACCAACTGCTGTGACGTTACTTTGCTTCAGACTTCGGCGCAGCGCACGTTTTCACGCCCAGAATGCTGTAGGCGGGGCAGATGCGCACGATGCCTGTCAGGAGTGGCACGATGCCAATCCAGCCCCAGGCGCCAATGCGCCCTGTCGCGGCCAGGCCGATCAAGACCAACCCGACAACAATTCGAATAACGCGGTCGATCGTTCCAACATTTGCTTGCATGGCGGACTCCTTCATTCAACGACGATTGCACAGGCTTCTTCACCAAGACTGAACGTGCTGCGCAATCCGTTCAGAGGTTGGGCGTCTCATATGCGCCTTGCAAAAATTCTTAACGCAAGTCAAAAGCGGGGTCATGATGTAGCGCAACACTTTGCCAAGTGATTCGCCGTCGGGCCGCCAGCGTTAGCGTGCGTCCTTCGGCCTGTCACCTTTGGGCCAGTCGTTGACACGTGGCGCGTAGTCGGGGCGAGGTTGCTGGGTAAAGAACGCGGCGACATCCACGGCATCCTGCGCTGACAGCGTGCCGCCCTGGCCAAGCGGCATGTTGTGCTTCACGAACGCAGCGGCGGTGTACAGCCGGGCCATCCCCGCGCCCACGTTGAACGAATCATTGCCCCACAGTGGCGGGAAGATGTAGCCACCTTGCGGATTCTTGGTGCCCTGCCCCTCTGCGCCATGGCAGGACGCGCACTGCGCTTCGTAGACGGATTTGCCGTGCTCGCGGTTTGGAACGAGCGAGGTGTCAATCTTTTCGAAACCCCGGCCGACCACATTGGTGCCGGTAGGCACGCCTGTCGACAGCCACTTCATATAGGCCATGATGGCGTTCATCTCTGCCGAGTCGAAGGGCAGCGGTTTGCCGTTCATCGAGCGCTGGAAGCAATCGTTGATGCGCTCCTGGAGCGAGATGATTTTGCCGCTGCGAGACCGGTACTCCGGAAAGGCCCCGGTGAGCCCGACCCAAGGCGATGCATAGGCCGTCGTCCCGCCATTCAGATGGCAACTCGTGCAGTTCAGGCCGTTGCCCACGTTTCGGGGCAACTGTTTGTGGGTATCCGTCAGCAGCTCCTTGCCGCGCTTGATGGCGTCGCCCATGGGTCCCTGTGGGATCGACGACTCTTCCGGCACGTGCATCGGGACGGCCTGAGGTTGCGATAGCGCCGGCATGCTGATTGCCGCCAGAAGCGCTACGACCAGGGTGTGCGGTTTGATTGAGTTCAAGAGTGTCTCCTTTGTATGAGGCGTACCTTTCCAGGGTACGTTTGTGTGTTTGGCTTTACGCTGCCAACGCGACCTTCGCCACCATCCCGATGGCAATAAGACCTGCGATGAACGCGAAACCCTGCTGCAGCCTGTGACCGCTCAACTGGCTAGCCACGACCCGGCCACCCAGCATGGCAAGCATGGCGCCTGTGGCAAAAGGCACGCCGATCTGCCAGTTCATTCGGCCCGACAAGGCCGTTGTAATGACGCCTGAGGCGGACACCAAGGTGATGACTGCCAGAGAGGTCGCCACGATGGAGTGCACCGGGGCATTGGTGGCCTTCTTGAGCGCGGGAACGATGACGAAGCCCCCACCCACACCCAGCAGACCCGAGAGGAAGCCCGCGCCAATGCCCGAAAGCGCGAGCGCGCGGGTGCAGGAAGCAGTCCAGACAAAGCGGCCGGTCTGGTTATCCAGTTGGCACGGTTGCGGGTGCTGCTCGGCTTCCGCTTTGTGTCGAGCACTCGCGCCAGCCTGCTTGAACATGCGCAGCGCAACAAAGGCCAGCACGGCAGCGAAGAGCAGTGTCAGCGGTCCGTTCGGAAGACGGTGCGCGAGCCACAAGCCGGCGGGTGAGAAGACCGTACCGGCCACGGCCATCAGCATAGCGGCGCGGTAGCGCACGATGCCCGCTCGCAGCCCGATGGCCGCCCCAACGGCCGCAGACAGACCCACTGCAAGCAGGGCGACCGGCGCGGCCTCTGCAACATTGAGACGCAGGACGAACAGCAGAAGCGGAACCGCGAGGATCGCCCCACCTGCGCCAGTCAACGCCAGGATGAGGCCGACCACAGCGCCAAGTGCTGCGCTGCTGACAACGATGTTTTCCATTGACTCCCCGTAGCCTGCTTATGCGTGTTGTGCGCTGGATTTCATTCGCTCAAAGACCTCGAAAACAACCATGCCAGCCACCATGGCGGCGACGAAACCAATCGCTTTCGGATAGCCCGCACCCAGGGCCACGAGCGCGGGGCCCGGGCAAAAGCCTGCCAGGCCCCAGCCGATACCAAACGAGGCGCTGCCCAACACCAGCCGCAATGTCACGACCGTGTTTGCTGGCAACTGCATGGACAATCCGAGCAACGATCGCTTGCGGCGTTTGGCAATGAAGAACGCGAGTGAACCCACGGCAATCGCGCCGATCATCACGAAAGCAAGAGAGGGGTCCCACCGGCCTGCCAGGTCGAGAAACCCCTGCACCTTGGCCGGATTGGCCATCCCGGAAATCATTAAGCCCAGGCCAAAAAGCAGGCCAGCGAGCAGTGCGGTAATGGCAGCCATGTCAGCCTCCAATCAGATGCCGTTGCACGAAGACGGTCAGGAAGCCAGCCGCCATGAAGGTCGAGGTCGCAACCAGGGAGCGAACGGAGCCGCGCGAGATACCGCACACCCCGTGGCCGCTTGTGCAACCGCTGGCGTAGCGCGTGCCTAGGCCCACCAGAAAGCCGGCGACCAGGATTTCACTCCAGCCCGCCTGGATATCTGCAACGGGCGGCCTGCCGAGCAAAGTCGCAATGACCGGGGCACCGATCAGACCGACAAGGAAAGTCACGCGCCACACCATGTCGGTGCGTGGCAGGGTCAATAAGCCGCCCAGGATGCCGCTGATGCCTGCGACACGGCCGTTGAACAACACCAGCACGGCCGCCGCCGCACCGATGATCAGTCCGCCGGCCAGCGACAGGCCGGGTGTGAAGTTTGTGATGTCAATCAGCATGTTTTTTCCCCTTTGCCGTCGGCGCAGAACTGTTCGTACAGGACAGTCATGACTGCGAGCGCCGGCCCACTTTCGACCGAATAAAAGATGTTCTTCCCATCACGACGTGACACCACCAAGCCGTTCTCGCGCAGGATGCCGAGCTGTTGCGAAAGCGTCGGCTGCCGGATGCCCAACCGCTCTTCCAGTGCGCCCACGGACAGTTCCTCTTGCGACAACTGGCACATCAGCAGCAGTCGGTCAGGATTGGCGAGCACCTTGAGTAAGGCGCAAGCGTTCGTCGCGGCGGCTTGCATGCTGACGAGGTCAATAGCAGCTTGATCGTTGTCCATAAGTGCTTTCGGTTTGCATGCGTATAGTATATAAAAAAATATATTATTTTCCAGTAGATTGATGTGCGGCATAGGAGGCCCCATGCAACCGATTGTTCAGCCGTTCTTTGACCCGGCAACCTGGACAGTGACCTACGTGGTCCATCAGGAAGCGCGCTCCGAGTGCGCGATCATCGACTCGGTCCTGGATTACGACCCCAAGTCGGGCCGGACGTCGACGGCCAGCGTCGACCGGGTCGTCGCATTTGTGCGCGAGCGTGCGTTGCGCGTCGAATGGATTCTTGAGACGCATGCACACGCAGATCACCTTTCCGCCGCGCCCTATCTCAAGCGTCATCTGGGTGGCCGCATCGGCATCGGCCAGAACATCCGCGGTGTGCAGGCGGTGTTCAAACAACTCTTTAATCTGGAACCGGAGTTCCAGCCAGACGGATCACAGTTCGACCATCTGTTTGAAGACGGCGAGACGTTTTCCGTCGGCGGGTTGACCGCCAAGGCGATTCACGTGCCAGGCCACACACCTGCCGACATGGCGTACCAATTCGAGGATGCGGTCTTCGTCGGCGATACGCTGTTCATGCCGGACGTTGGCACCGCGCGCTGTGACTTCCCGGGCGGCAATGCACACGAGCTGTTTCACTCCATCCGTAAGCTGCTGGACTTGCCAGGCGAGACCCGGCTCTTCATGTGTCACGACTACCCGCCCGAAGGACGGGGGCCGGCCTGGGAAACGACGGTGCGTGACGAACGCAATCGCAATATCCATGTGCACGACGGCGTGACCGAAGCGCAGTTTGTCGCCATGCGACAGGCCCGCGATGCGACGCTGGCGATGCCGACGCTGATTCTGCCTTCGGTGCAGGTCAACATCCGCGCAGGAGAGCTGCCCCCGCCCGAAGAAAACGGGGTTCGCTACCTGAAAATCCCGCTGAACGCCCTCTGAGACCACTTCGCGCGCTCGCCTGCGCGGCAGGTGGCAGGCAGTCCGGGGGAGGCAAAGAGAACGGGCAATTCCGCAACCGTGCAAATTTTGATCGGCCACCTGCGGCGCTGCAGGTGGCCGCTGGTCGGCTTGCCCATTGGCATGATGCGAAACGTGGTCCGTTGCACCCGCGCGCCCAGTTGACGGCCATCAATATCGACTCCGCCACAGTGCCTACATTTTCTTCAGGCGCTTGATTGGCGATTGCCTGCGCCGAAACGCCTTTGTCCATCACACGATGAGGTCGGCCATGCACGAAAGAGTTCTCATGTCTCCTGTCGAGTTGGCGGAGATGATGAAAACCGAGCCACTCGTACTCATCGATACCCGGGACGCGGCCAGTTTTGCTGAAGCGCATTTGCCTGGCGCGGTGAATATCCATGAAATCTTTACTTATTTGGCGACGTCAACGCCGCAAGGCGTGGCGGCATTGCGGCAGGCATTCACCGAAGCCTTTGGCAAGGCTGGTTTGTCCGGGAAGGAAACAGCTGTTGTCTATGAGCAATCGATGACGACCGGCTTTGGGCAGTCTTGTCGGGGCTACGTTCTGCTGCGCTACCTCGGTTATCCGAGAGACAAAATCAAGGTGCTCCACGGTGGCTTCAGCGCATGGCGCGCGGCGGCGCTACCTAGCACGACAGACGTGCCGGCCCCAAAGCCCGCCAACTTTCCCCTGGCAATGCAAGGAAGCCACATCCTCGTCGACCTCGACGAGATGAAAGAGGCCGTCGCCGACCCGCTTGTCGTCAAGCTCGATGTACGGGACGTGGACGAGTGGATTGGCGAGAGTTCATCGCCCTACGGCAAGGATTTCTGCCCGCGAAAAGGCCGTATTCCAGGCTCGGTCTGGCTTGAGTGGTATCGCATGATGAAGCCGACCCCGACTGGGCAGATGTTCAAGTCACCGGCAGAGATTCTTGCCGAATGCGCAACGGTCGGGATTCGCCAGGAAACCCCCGTCATTGTTTTCTGCTTCAAAGGCGCGCGCGCATCCACAACGTTCGTCGCGCTGGAGGAAGCCGGCATCAAGAACGTGCGGCTGTATCTCGGTTCCTGGAACGAGTGGTCCCGGGACCCTTCCCTTCCGATCGAGGAGGGATTGCCCTACTGAGGGCCATCGCCATTGCACGCCACCCTAATCGGATTGGCCTTCATATTTCGCTTCAGGAGATACGTGATGAAAAAAGCAGTGTTGCTGACCATGCTGTCATGTGCGGTCATTTCCAGCGCGCCCGCCTTTGCTCAACAGGCCACTCCCGCGAACAAGGGCGGTCAGACCGCGCAGACGCAAACGAACGTGGCTGAGTTCGACAAAAAGACGGCGGCCGTTCGAGAGAATATGAAGAAGATGCAGGAAGAAATGGACAAGGCCCGCCAGACCCAGGATCCGAAAGAGCGCCAGAAACTGCTCGATGAACATTGGGCAACGATGCAGAGCACGATGGGCATGATGCGCGAGCTGTGGGGCCCCGGAATGATGGGCGGTCCTGGAATGATGGGTGGCCCAGGAATGCGCGGTGGCCACATGATGGGCGGCGGCCCGATGATGGGGTGGCGAGGGATGGGAGGCTACTACTCGCGCCTCACACCCGAGCAGATGAAGGAACGCCAGTACATGTCGGACCAGTACATGGACCTTCACTACGAGATGATGGAGCAGATGATGCTGAACCATCAGATGTGGAGGCAAATGCCACGGTAATGCCGATTTCTGCCAGCCCGTGTCCACTCAGCCAGGTGGACATGGGGCGATGCCGCCCGAGATTGCGTAACCGCCTGCCGAGACCATCAGCGATTTCGCCACGAAGACTCATGAGCATGGATTGCACTGAACCGCATGCCGTGCTGCCACCCACTCCTCGTTTGTAGGCTCGACTGCCACGCGAATGCGGCTCGCTGAACTGGAAATGATCGACGCATGCGCCTGGTTGGCCTCGTCATCCAGGTAGGCACCCAAATAGCCAAGCGCGCTTACAACGCGTTCGCGCACTGCGGCGTTGTGTTCGCCAATACCGGCCGTGAAGACCAAACAATCCAGGCCGCCGAGTACGGCCACCAGGGCCCCGATCTCACGAACGATCCGGCGTACGTAGAGCGCGAGCGCCGCCTGCGCGCGCGGGTTGTCGGCCTCGCGCGCAATCAGTTCGCGCGGGTCGGAAGACAGCCCTGACACCCCAAGCAGCCCCGATTCGTGATACAGGACGTGCCCGACCTGTGCGGGGGATAGATGTTCGGTCTCCATCATGTAGAGCACGGCCCCCGGATCAAGCGCGCCACATCGCGTCCCCATCATCAGGCCGTCGAGGGCGGAAAACCCCATGGTTGTGGCGACGCTCTTCAGCCCGTGCATTGCACACAGGCTGGCGCCGCTGCCCAGGTGCGCGACGATGGTTCGCCCGAGTGCGATAGCGCCATGTCGTTCCGGCAAAGCAATCGACATGTATTCGTACGACAACCCATGAAAGCCATAACGTCGCAGACCGCGCTCCCATGCCGTATAAGGCAGCGGCAGCATCGTCTCGACCTGCGGCAGCGTGCGGTGGAAAGCGGTATCGAAGCAGGCGACTTGCGGCACGTCAGGCAAGTCCGACAGAAGCGCCTCGATGGCCTCCAGAGCAAACGGCTGATGCAGCGGCGCCAGCGGAATGTAGCTGCGTAGATCGGACAGCACATCGGCGCTCACGCGTACCGGCGCGAAGTATTTGGAACCGCCATGCACCACCCGATGTGCCACGGCCATCAGCCGGCGGCCGTCCAGCCTGTGCTCGACACGCCGGCGAATGTGCACGAGCGCGGCATGGTACGGCTGCGCACTGTCAAGCTCCAGCGCTTGTGTTGGCGCGCCAGCCTCTGCTGCCGTGGGGTGCTCGGTGCCGATCCCCTCCACTTTGCCGCTCCACATGGGTGCGCGCGGCAATGGATGCGCGGTGGCATCGAACAACGCAAACTTGATGCTCGACGAGCCGCAGTTCAGTACGACGATGCAATCGTTCATGGCGGCAAGTTGCGGTAACGGTGAGCCAGCAAGGTGGCAACGGCACACGACGCGATGCGCGACTCGCGCGAGTCGGCACGGCTGGTCAGCACAATGGGCACGCGGGCGCCGAGCACGATGCCTGCACTGGCCGCACCGCCCAGGTATTCCAACTGTTTGGCGAGCATGTTGCCGCTTTCCAGATCGGGCACGACCAGCACATCGGCCTGCCCTGCGACTTCCGAAACAATGCCCTTGATACGCGCTGCAGCGGCAGATACCGCATTGTCGAAAGCCAGCGGTCCGTCCAGCACACCGCCCTCGATCTGACCGCGGTCCGCCATCTTGCACAGTGCGGCCGCATCAAGCGTGGCGGGCATGCGCGGGTTCACGGTCTCGATCGCCGCCAAGATCGCCACCCGCGGCCGTTCAACCCCGATCGCATGCGCCAGATCGATGGCGTTGCGGACGATGTCCGCCTTTTGATCCAGGGTCGGCGCGATGTTGATGGCGGCGTCCGTCACGATAAACGGGCGCGGATACGCTGGCGACTGCATCAGGAAGCAATGGCTGATCCGACGTTTGGTACGCAGCCCTGCCTCTTCGCGCACCACTGCCGCCATCAACTCGTCGGTATGCAGGCTGCCCTTCATCAGCGCCTCTGCCCGGCCCTGTGTGACAAGCTCCACTGCGCGGGTGGCAGCGGCGCTGCTGTGCGGCACGTCTTCGATCTCGATGCCCTTGAGGTCAAGGCCGGCTTCGGCGGCTACGCGCATCAGCTTGGCGTACGGTGCAACAAGGCACGGCACGATCAGACCTTCAGCGTGCGCGTCCATCACGGCAGACAGGCTCAGCGCATCGCACGGGTGGACGACCGCCATGCGGATCGCACCCAGAGGCCGTACATGGTCGAGCAGCCGGTGGATGCCATCACTGCCGGTGGTGATGCGCACGTCCGGCAGCGTGGTACGCGGACGTTCGATCCTCTCGGTGGGCGCGATGACCTCAGCCTCGCCCGCGATGGCCACCGTGCCGCTGTCGTTTGTGCAAGTGCATGCCAGCTTGATCCGCTTTCTTTCCTCCTCCTTGCTGATCACCGTCACGCGGATGGTGAGCGTGTCGCCAACGCGCACCGGTGCGAGGAATTGCAGCGTCTGCCCAAGGTAAATCGTTCCCGGCCCTGGCAAGCGGGTCCCGAGCAACGCGGAAATGAGCGCGCCACCCAGCATGCCGTGGGCGATCACGCCATGAAAGCGCGTGGATGCGGCAAAGTCCGGGTCGAGGTGCTGCGGGTTGACGTCCCCCGACAGCACAGCAAATAGCTGAATGTCTTCGGCTGTGAGCGTGCGCAGGATGGCCGCGGTGTCGCCCACGGCAATTTCATCAAAGGTGCGATTGCGCACCACGCTGAGGTCGCTGCCCGGCAGTAGCGCCGGCGGTGCAGGCAGATGATCGGGGCCCATGTGCGCTCGTCAGGAAGCTTTGCGGAGTTGTCCGTTGCCCTTGCCAGGGGCACGCAGAAGATTCGGGGTCGACTGCTTGCTTGCGGAGCGGACCAATGCGTCGGCCGGCACGCCCCACGTCGACAGCATTTCCTGCAGTGCCGTGTGGATCGGCATGGCGTTCCCGGCCATGCTCAGGGCGCGTACGGAAGCCTGCTGCCACTCCAGCATGACGCGCTGGTAATCCGCCACGAAGCTCGACTGGTTCGAGATGGCCGTCTGCAGCACGCCTTGCAGTACATCCATGGTGCGCTGGCTGGCCTGCCAGAATGCGTTGGGCAACAGTGCTGCAAAGGCGTTCCAGTCTTCGACGCTTTGCAGGTCGGCCAGTGCAGACTCCGTGCGGGCAACGTCTGCCGCAAGCAGGTCGGCGCCGAGTTCATACCAGCGCTGCCGTGTTGCCTTGAGCAGACCCAACGTCTGCAGCGCGAACTTGACTTGCGCCTTTTGGAGCGCGAGAGGAACGTTGGCGGGTGTATCCATGTTGGCTCCTTTAAGCCATCTGACTGATGGTTTGGCGAAAGCGCGTCAATGATGCGAGAAACAGCACGGCGCCGATGACGCAGATGGCCAGGCACTGTGGCCACACGACGTCCAGCCCCGCACCCCGATAGAGAATGGCTTGCGACGCCGATACAAAGTGCGTGGTTGGCGCGGCGAGCATGATGTCCTGCACCACGCTGGGCATGCTCTCGCGCGGGGTGGTACCGCCCGAGAGGAGCTGCAGCGGCAGCAGCACCAGAACCAACAGCATGCCGAACTGCGGCATGGACCGCGCCACCGTCGCAAGAAAAATCCCCATGGAAGTCGTGGCAAACAGATGCAGCGTAGCCACCAGCATGAACAGCAGGATCGAGCCCTCGATCGGTACATGCAGCGCGCCCTGCACCACGCACACCAGTGCAACCAGGGCGGCCAGCACCACCACCAACCCCATCGACCAGACCTTGGACACCATGATCTCGAATGGCGTGACGGGCATCACCAGCAGGTGCTCGATCGTGCCGTGCTCGCGCTCGCGGATGAGTGCGGCTCCGGTCAGGATGATCGACAGCATGGTCACGTTGTTGATGATCTCCATCAACGAGCCGAACCACGTCTGCTCCAGATTAGGGTTGAAGCGCGTGCGCAGCACGAGGTCGACCGGCGTTGCGGGCGTGGCGCGGTGGCGCTGCAGAAACGTATTCACCTCGCCCGCGACGATCTGCTGGATGTAGCCGTTGCCGGTGAAAGCCTGGCTCATGCGCGTGGCGTCGATGTTGAGCTGGATGGACGGCGCGCGGCCCGCAAGCACGTCACGCTGGAAGTTGGGCGGAATGTCGAGCACGAACGTGTAGCTACCGCTGTCCATGCCTGGGTCCACCTCGGTGAGCGGGATCAGGGCCGGCGTGCGGAAATGCGGTGGATAGAAGCTCGAGACAATGCGTGCCGACAGCGGTGAGCTGTCTTCATCAACGATGGCGATCGAGGCATTGTGCAGGCTTGCCGGCATGGCAGTGGCCGCCACGTAGATCGACACCGTGAAGGTATAGACAATGAGCACCAGCATCATCGGGTCGCGCGCCAAGCTTCGCAATTCCTTGATGCCAAGACGGAAGATGTTGTTGAGGCGAGCGGTGCGGCGATCGATCGGAAGGCTCGGCATTATGTGGCTCTCCTACCGATCCTGCTTGCGCAGCATTAGCAAGGTGGCACCCAGGATGAACGGCACCGCCGCGAGGAGCGGCCAGAAGGCACTACCCAACGCCCCCATATCCAGCGCCTTGCTGAATACGCCCCGGCTGATGGTCAGGAAATGCGTGGCCGGATACACGCGTCCGATCAAGGCCCCCGCCCCTTCCAGCGACGACACCGGATTGAGCAATCCGGCAAATTGCACGCACGGAATGATCGTGCCGATCATGGTGACGAACATGGCCGCGATCTGGCTTTGCGTGAAGGTGGATGCAAAGAGCCCGAAACCCGTCGAACACGTCACGAAGATCAGCGCCCCCAGCGTGAGCGTCGCGAAGCTGCCCTTGATCGGCACACCGAACACCGTCACCGCCAGCAGCGCCAGCAAGAAGAAGTTCAGCATGGCGAGCACGATATACGGCGCCTGCTTGCCGAGCACAAACTCCGCACGGGTGACCGGTGTCACGTAGAAATTGATGATGGAGCCCAGCTCCTTTTCACGCACCACCGACAACGCCGCCAGCATGGCCGGAATCATCATCAGCAGCATCGGGATCACGGCGGGCACCATGGCAGGCAGGCTTTTCACGTCGGGGTTGTAGCGATAGCGCGTTTCGACGCTGCTGGGTGTCGCAAGACGCACACCCAGCCGGTGTACAGCTGCATCCGCGAGCCAGAGCTGGTGGATGGCCTGCACGTAACCGCGAACAGTTTCTGCGCGGGTGGGCATTGCACCATCCACCCAGGCGCCGATCTGTACGGCCGCGCCGCGTTCAATGTCGCGGGCAAAGCCGGGCGGGATTTCAATCGCCAGCGACAACTCGCCGTTGCGCATGCGGCGGTCCAACTCAGCGTAGTCACGAATCGGGGGTTTTTCGATGAAATAGCGCGAGCCCGCCAGGTTGAGCGTGTAGTCGTGCGAAAGCACGGTCTGGTCGCGGTCGAGCACGGCGTACGTCAGGTTCTCCACATCCAGGCTGATGCCGTATCCGATGATGAACATCAGAATGGCCGTACCCAGCAGGGCCAGCGTGGCACGCACGCGGTCGCGGCGCAGCTCCAGCGCCTCACGCTGCGAATAGCTCAATGCACGAGCAAGACTGAAGCGGCGGCGCGCGGGCATGCCGCTGGGCGCGCTGGCTCCCCCTGTGCGTACGGGCAGCAGCGCGGCAATCTTGGAAGTGCCCTCAGACGCTTCGGCGGCCTCCTGCAGATAGGCTACGAACGCCTGCTCCAGCGTCTGTGTGCCGCGAGCACGCACCAGCGCCGCGGGCGCATCGCTCACCAGCACGCGGCCGGCATGCATGAGTGAGATGCGGTCGCACCGCTCGGCCTCGTTCATGAAGTGCGTGGAGATGAAGATGGTCACGCGATCCCGTCTGGCAAGGTCGATCATGAGGCGCCAGAACATGTCGCGCGCGACCGGGTCCACCCCGGAAGTTGGCTCATCCAGGATCAGCAGCTCAGGCTTGTGCACCATCGCCACGGCCAGCGACAGCCGCTGCCGCATGCCCAGCGGCAAGCTCTGGGGCAGGCTGTCGGACACCTCCTGCAGCCCGAAACGGGTCAGCATCTCGGCCGCACGCGACTGCACCTCCGGCTCAGGCACCTGGAACAGGCGCGCATGCAGCACAAGGTTCTGACGCACGGTCAGCTCGCCATACAGAGAGAACGCCTGCGACATGTAGCCCACGCGCCGGCGTGTGTCGATGTCCTTCGGGTCGACCGGATGCCCAAACAACCACGCTTGGCCCTCGCTGGCAGGCAGCAGACCGGTGAGCATCTTCATGGTGGTCGACTTGCCGCAGCCATTCGAGCCGAGAAAGCCGAAGATCTCTCCACGACGGATTCGGAAGTCGACGTGGTCGACCGCAACAAAGTCGCCAAAGCGCATGGTCAGGCCGCTCGCCTGCACGGCCACATCGTCTTCCGCGCCGGCCACCAAGGGTGGCACCACCACAGCTTGATGACCCTGCCGGCGCGTGAGCGGCAGCAGCGCAATGAAAGCGGCCTCGAGCGAATCGGTACCGGCACGGCTGCGCAGCTCGGCCGGCGTGCCGGTGGCAAGCACCTGCCCCGCATCCATGGCGACCAGCCATTCGAAGCGCTCAGCCTCTTCCATGTAAGCGGTGGCCACGATCACGCTCATGCCCGGGCGCGCAGCGCGAATATCGGCAATCAAGTCCCAGAACTGCGTGCGCGAGAGCGGGTCGACACCCGTGGTCGGCTCGTCCAGGATCAGAAGATCCGGGTCGTGGATCAGCGCGCAGCACAAGGCCAGCTTCTGTTTCATGCCGCCCGACAGCTTGCCGGCTGGCCGTGAAAGAAACGCCCGCAGGCCGGTGCTGGACGTGAGCGCATCAATGCGGTGCCGGCGCTCCGCTGCATCGTGGCCGAACAGCCGGCCGAAGAACTGCAGGTTCTCCTCGATCGACAGCGTGGGGTACAGGTTGCGGCCCAGCCCTTGCGGCATGTAAGCAATGCGTGGACCGACCGCGGCGCGCGCACGGCGATCGGCCATGTCGCTGCCCAGCACGCGCACTGCGCCGTCCTGCAGGGCACGCGCGCCGGCCACCAATGACAACAGGCTGGACTTGCCCACGCCGTCCGGACCGATCAATCCGACCATGCAGCCGGCAGGCAAGTCGAGCGTGACGCCATCCAGCGCCAGCGTCTTGCGATAGCGCAGGCGCACGCCGGCCAGGCTCGCCACTGGCGGCGCAAGGCGCCCCTCATGCAACGCTGATGGGTCGACAGAGGTGGTCACTGCGGAACCTTGATCGCCAGGCTGGCCGGCCAGTCGGCTTGCCCGTCGAGTCTGAGCCATGCCACGCCGGGCAGACCGGTCTTCACGAGCTTCAGGTGTTTGCGCAGCAGATCGCGATCGATCTGCGCCTTGACGCGGAACATCAGCTTCTGGCGCTCGCTGGCCGTTTCCACGGTCTTGGGGGTGAATTGCGCGGTGCTGGCCACAAAGGACACGCGCGCCGGAATCACGAATTGCGGCGCGGCGTCGAGCACGATACGCACCTCGCTGCCCATGGCGATGCGGCCCGCGTCCGTCTCCGGCACGAAGAAGGTCATGTAGACGTCGGACAGATCCACGAGATTGAGCAGGCGCCCGCCGCCGGCCAGAACCTCGCCGGGCTGTGCGATGCGGTATTGCACGCGGGCATCGCGCGGGGCCGTCAGGGCGCTGTCATCGATATCCGCCTTGATGCGCAGTACGGTGGCGTCGGCCGCCTTGACGGTGGCACCGGCACCGGCCACCTGCGTACGGGCGGCCAATACGGCGGCCTGCGCCGCCTCGGCTTGCGCGCGGGCCGCCACCAGCGCGGCCTTGGCGCTGCGCACGCGGGCGCGGTCGTCGTCCAGCTCCTGCATCGACGATGCCCCTTCGTTCGAGAGCGTTTCGGACCGCGCCAACCGCCGTTGCGCGGCGTCCAGATCGCTCTCACGCAGGGCGATCTGCGCCAGTGCGGCCTGCCGATCAGCCTCTCGCACAGCCACCTGGGCCTGCGCACTTGCCACGGCAGAGACCGATTGCTGCTGCCGCGCCAGGGCTTCGTCGCGCTGTGCCTCCAAGGTCTGCACCTGCATGTGAGCAAGCGGCTGGCCGGCCCGCACAAAGTCGCCCTCATCCACAAGGATGTCTTGCACGCGGCCGGGCAGCTTGGTGGCCACGTCGATTTCGGTGGCCTCGATCCGGCCGTTGCCGCTCACAAAGCCCTTTCCGGGCCCGTCGTGCCGCAATGCCTTCCAAGCGAACGCCCCGCCGGCGACCACCAAGGCGGCAGCGAGCAGCGCAATCCATCGTTGTCGGGGAGTCGTGGTCATGGTGTTGTTCCGCCCGTTACGCGCGGTGGTGGCGCTGGGCTCAGATGGGGTTGCGGATCGGGCGCGGAATCGACGGCCTGCGTGCCGCCGCCCAGCGCCGCATACAGGCCAACACGGCTAGAGAGAAGCGCACGGCGCACCTGCACCAGTTGCTGCTGCGCCGCAAGCAAATCGCGCTGGGCGTCAAGCACCTCCAGGAATGTCGATGCGCCGGCGTCGAAACGCAGTTGCGACAGCCGAGCGCGTTCGGTCTGCGCTGCCAGCGCGGCCTTCGCAATGTCGAGCTGTTCGGCCACCCACTTGCGTGCGGACAGCGCGTCGGACACGTCGCGGAAAGCGCTCTGCACGGTCTTCTCGTAGGCAGCCACGGCTAGGTCTCGGCGGGCTTCTGCCAAGTCAAGATTGCTGCGCAGCTTGCCCCCTTCAAACAGCGGGAGGCTGATGGTGGGTGCAAAAACCCACGCGCGCGTGCCGGGCGCAAACAGATTGCCCAGTTCCGGGCTGATCGTGCCGTAAGCGCCGGTCAGGGCCACGCGGGGGAAAAACGCCGCCCGTGCCGCACCGATGCTGGCGTGCGCGGCACGCAGGCGGTGCTCCGCGGCCACAATGTCCGGGCGCTGCGTCAGCAGGTCGGAAGGCAGGCCCGCGCGTAGCTCGGCCAGCATGCGGTGCTCGTCAAGTGGCTCAGAAACCGGTGGCAAGTCGATCGGCTTGCCGACAAGCAAGGCCAGGCCGTGCGCCTGCGCGTCGCGCGCCTGCTGCAATTGCGTCAACAGCGCCTGCGCCTGGGTCAGCAGGGTCTCGACCTGCGTTTGGTTCAATCGTGAAGTCGCCCCCACCGCCACACGGCGCGAGAAGATGCGCAGCGTCTCGGTCCGGCTGTCCACGGTCTGCTGCGCCAGCGCGATGCGCTCGTCCAGTTCACGCAATACCAGGTAGCTGTCGGCCACCTGCGCGATCAACCCAAGCGCGACCGCACGGCGCGCGGCGTCGGACGCTACATAGCTCTCCAGTGCCGCGTCGTTGAGGTTGCGCACGCGCCCCCAGAAATCGATCTCCCAACTGGAGACACCGGCGCCCACCTGGTACTGAGTGGCACGCATGGGCGTGCCGAATGGGCTCAAGTCCGCCGGAATGCTCAGGCGGCTGATGCCGGCCTGCGCGTCGAGGTGCGGAAATGTCTCCGCCCGCTGGATGCCAAAAGCGGCACGCGCCTCTTCCACACGGAGCACGGCGGTGCGCAGATCGCGGTTGTTCTCCAGCGCCTGGCCGATCAATGCCTGCAGGCGCTTGTCCGTAAAGTACGCCTGCCAGCCGGTGGCGGAGGCTGGCAGGCCATCCCGGCCATCGTCGGCGTCGTAGTGCTGGGCCACGGGCAAGGCGGGTGCCTCGTAAGGCGGCGCCATCGAGATGCACGCCGACAGCGCCAGCACGGTGGCGGAGGCGATCATGGCGGCCATGGCGACCAAAGGCGTGCCGGTGAACCTGGCGCATGCCCGGCGTTGTTTCTCCGCACGCATCTATTTCTCCAGCACATAGGTGCCGGGCGCATCAGCCAGTGGCTGCGATCCGGGTATGCCCATCTTCGGCGGTTTGACCGCTGTGGAGCTCGATGCATGCGCGATCAGCCATGCATGCCACGCCGGCCACCACGAACCGTCGGTGGTGGGGGCCGATGCCAGCCAGTCATCCGGCGCCGCCGATGTCTCACCGATGTGGCGCGTCTGCATCTGGAACCGCCGATGCGAGTTGGCCGGCGGGCTGACAATGCCCGCGTTATGACCGCCGCTTGTCAGCACGAACGTCAGCTCCGCCTCGGTCAGGTGATGCAGCTTGTAGACCGAGCGCCATGGCGCCACGTGGTCGGTCAGCGTGCCCACCACGAAGATGGGCAGATCGATGTCGTTGAGTGCCACCGGCTTGCCGTTGACTGGGTAGCGGCCCTCGCTCAGGTCGTCGTTCAGGAACAGGTGCCGCAGATATTGGCTGTGCATCCGCGCGGGCATGCGCGTGGCATCGGCGTTCCAGGCCATCAGATCGTTCATGGGTGCGCGATCGCCCAGCAGGTACTCACCCACCACCCGCGACCACAGCAAATCGTACGAGCGCAGCATCTGGAACGCTCCGGCCATCTGGCTGGCGCGCAAATAGCCGGTCTGCTCCATCTGCGCTTCCAGCAGACTGACCTGTGCCTCGTCGATGAACAGGCCCAGCTCGCCTGGCTCGCAGAAGTCCGTCTGCGCGGCAAAGAGCGTCATGGATGCCAGCCGGGCATCGCCATCGCGCGCCATGGCAGCCGCGGCAATGGCCAATAACGTGCCTCCGAGGCAGTACCCGGCGGCATGTACGCGCTGGCCCGGCACAATGGCATTGACGGCATCGAGCGCGGCAAAGACACCGAGCTTCAGGTAGTCATCCATGTCGAGACCGCGATCTGCCTCGTCCGGGTTTTTCCAGGAGATGCAGAACACGGTATGGCCCTGCTCTACCAGGTAGCGGATCAGCGAGTTCTGCGGCGACAGATCCAGGATGTAGTACTTCATGATCCAGGCCGGCACGATCAGGATGGGCTCGGCCTGGACCTTGCTCGTGGCCGGCGCGTACTGGATCAGTTCGATCAGGCGGTTGCGCAGGACCACCTTGCCAGGCGTGATGGCCACATCGCGGCCCACCGCAAAGCGTTCGGCACCGGCGGCCGGCGCGGCGCTCATGGAGCGCTCCAGATCGTCAAGTGCGTTCAGCGCGCCGCGCACGAGATTGGTGCCGTGCTGCTCAAACGTCCGGCGCAGGACAATCGGGTTGGTTGCCAGTTGGTTGCCCGGCGACATCATGTCGAGCCATTGACGCGCAGCAAAGGCAACCACGTCCTCATGATGCTTGGCGACACCCCACACCCCGCGCGTGGCCGCTTCCCACCATTGTTCGGTCAACAGGAAAGACTGGTGCAGCACGTTGAACGGCCACAGGCGCCACTCGTCTGCCGAGAAACGACGGTCACGGGCCGGCGGCTGGACGCAAAGGCACACATCCTGCGGGCCGGACGCCAGGCAGTTTCGGATGTAACCCTCGAGTTGTTCGGCCTGCGTCAGCGCCAGGCGCCACAAATCCAGCCGCTTGCCAGGCGAGACGGCCAGATGCAGTGCCCAGTCGAGCAACGCCAGCTGCATTGAAACGAGGGACAGCGAGTTCGATGTGCGGGCAAGCGCCGCGTGAAACGGCAGATCGATCTGCTCTGCAGTCGGTAAAGACGGCACGGGGGCGGTGCTCATGGTTGGGGCGTCAAACGATTGCCAATATGCAATCCATTAGATGCCAGCGGCTACCGACCAGACTTGACGCATCTCAAACCGGGACAAGAGCGCGGACTCTAGACAGTGTCAAAGAAATGACATCTGCGAATGCCAGTCGTCGCAGAGGTTTGTCCAGCGCATTACGGCCCTAAACGTGTGTGTTAGAGTCCGGCGGGGAAAACATGACGATCCGCAAGATCGGCCCCATATCTCCATCCCTCCCAACGCTGTACTGGCAAATCTGTTGCACCAACAGGATGCATTGGGCGCATGGCGCAGGCGTCGCCTGAAGTGCGACGCCCAAGGGCCAACTCCTTGACGAGATGTCATCCCTGCCTCTCAGGCTGCGCAATGTCCGCGAATGGCGCGGCAAAGCCATTTGGGATTGAGGTATCCATCCAGATTCGCGTCGGCGCATTCACGCTGCCGGTCTACCAGCCTCGTTATCGAGGCGCAACGAACAATCCATTTAGAGAAAACCGTGTTCACTTGCATCAACCAGAGCTGCGGCACGCAGTGGGAACTGTCCGACGTCGTCATCAAGGATGAGGGCCAAGGAACACTGTTCCGCTGTGCGCTATGCGGCGCGCGCAACTATCTCAAACGCGTCGAAACCAAAGACGGCCGGGTCATTTACAAGCAAATCGAAGGCAAGCCGCTCACGTGATCCAACGCAACGACATGACCATCGAACCAACCGCCACGCCCTTCATCACCCTAGCGCTCGCCCCGGCTGTGCTCGCGAACCTTGCGCAGCTCGGCTACACCGACATGACGCCGATCCAGGCTGCAAGCCTGCCCATCGCGCTTGCGGGGCACGACCTGATCGCGCAGGCAAAGACGGGCAGCGGCAAAACCGCAGCGTTTGCGCTGGCCCTGCTCGCACGGCTCGACGCGCGCAACTTCGACGTGCAGGCGATGGTGCTCTGCCCCACGCGCGAACTTGCCGACCAGGTTGCGCAGGAGATCCGCCGCCTGGCCCGCGCCGAAGAAAACGTAAAGGTGCTCACGCTCTGCGGCGGCACGCCGATGCGCCCGCAGGCAGCCAGCCTCGAGCATGGCGCACATGTCATCGTCGGCACGCCGGGCCGCATCATGGACCATCTGGAGCGCGGCAATCTCGCGCTCGGCGCATTGAAAACGCTCGTGCTCGATGAAGCAGACCGCATGCTCGACATGGGTTTCTTCGATGACATCGCGACGGTCGTGCGCCAGTGTCCGCCTGATCGTCAGACGCTGCTGTTCTCGGCAACGTACCCGGAAGGCATTGCGAAGCTGAGCCAGCGGATTCTGCGCAACCCGAAGGAAGTGAAGCTCGAAGAGCGCCACGACGACAGCAAGATTCGCCAGCGCTTCTACGAGGTGACCGACAGCCAGCGGCTGCATGCGGTCGGGCTGCTGCTCAAGCACTATCGGCCTGTCAGCACGCTCGCGTTCTGCAACACGAAGCAGCAATGCCGTGACCTGCTCGACGTGTTGCGCGCGCAGGGCATTCACGCACTGGCGCTGCACGGCGAACTCGAACAACGCGAGCGCGATCAGGTGTTGATCCAGTTCGCGAACCGCAGTTGCTCGGTGCTGGTGGCGACCGACGTTGCCGCGCGCGGGCTCGATATCGCCCAACTGGAAGCGGTGATCAACGTTGACGTGACGCCCGATCCCGAAGTGCATGTGCACCGCATTGGCCGCACGGGCCGCGCCGATGAGAACGGCTGGGCGTTGAGCCTCGCGAGCATGGACGAGATGGGGCGCGTCGGCAATATCGAAGAGGCGATGGGCCGCGAGGTCGAATGGCACAAGCTCGACGAGCTGGATACCGGCAATGATGCGCCGCTGCTGCCGCCCATGGAAACGCTGCAGATTCTCGGCGGACGCAAGGAGAAGATCCGCCCCGGCGATGTGCTCGGCGCGTTGACGGGCGATGCCGGCTTTCGCGGCGACCAGATCGGCAAGATCAACGTGACCGAATTCTCGACCTACGTCGCAGTCGAGCGCGGCATCGCGCGCGAGGCGCTGCGCAAGCTCAATGCCGGGACGGTGAAGGGAAAGAAGGTCAGGGTTCGGCTGATGGAGGAGTGACGCCCTGCCCTGGGCAGCCACGGGTTGCGGCTCGCAGGGCGCGCGCGACTCAACCCAGCATGGCAGCGGCAACACCCGCCGCCGCACACAACGCCACCACAATCAGCGGTGGCGTTTTCCATCGCGTCAACAGCAGAAACGCAATCGCTGCAACAGCAAAATCGAGCCATGACCGCACGGCGCTCGTCCAGACCGGTGTGTAAAGGGCAAACGCCAGCAATCCCACCACTGCGGCATTCACACCCGCCAGCAGCGCCGCCATGGACGGACGGGCGCGCAACGCCTGCCAGAAAGGCAATGCCGCGATGACCAACAGCAAGCCCGGCAGAAAAATGCCCACCGTAGCAAGCGCGGCCCCGGCCCAGTGATTGAGCCCTGGGCCGATGGTCCAGCCCAGGAATGCTGCGAAGGTGAATAGCGGCCCGGGCACGGCTTGCGCGGCACCGTAGCCGGCCAAGAAATCGTTCGACGCGACCCAACCGGGGGCAACCGTCTGCTGCTCCAGCAGCGGGAGCACGACATGCCCGCCTCCAAACACGAACGCGCCGGAACGATAGAACGCGTCGAACACCTTCGCGGGCATCCACGGATGAAGGTCCGCCACAACGGGAAGCCCGAACAGCAGCGCGCAAAACAGCACGAGGCTCACGACGCTGGCCAAGTGAGGCACGCGGAATGCGCCGCCCCGCCCTGCGATCGGGCCACCACGCGCCGGGCTGGACGATCGGCACAACACCAGTCCCAACACAGCGCCAATCACGATCACGGTCAGTTGCGCGTAAACGGTCGTCAACGCGCTGAGCACGGCGATGCTGATTAAGGCGATGCTGGCGCGCTGCCAGTCGGGACACAGCTTGCGCGCCATGTCCCACACGGCCTGCGCCACCACCGCAACGGCCACCAGCTTCAAACCGTGGATCAGGCCATTTCCGACGGGGCCGCCCAGGCCCGGCGCGACCATCGCAAAAGCCAGCAACAGCACAACCGAAGGCAGCGTAAAGCCGCACCAGGCCGCCAAACCGCCGCGCCATCCGGCCCGAAGCAGCCCGACGGAAAACCCCACCTGGCTGCTGGCAGGCCCCGGCAGAAACTGGCACAGCCCGACCAGGTCGGTGAATGCTGCGTCGTCGAGCCAACGGCGGCGCTCCACGAACTCTCGTCGGAAGTAGCCGATATGCGCGATGGGGCCGCCGAAACTCGTCAGGCCCAGCTTGAGAAAGACCGCCAGCACTTCCAAGGCAGAGCCCGCTTGATGTGTGCGGGCCGGTGTGGCGGATGCGGTCATTGGCTGGCGAGATCGACGTTTGAGACACGCGTATTAGAACATTGCCGCCGTGGCATGGAAGGCAACTAAAGTGGCAGCATAGGCATCGCCGTCACCGTCATTGGACTCTGCCGCGTATCCCATCATGCACTTTGCTCAGACCATTGGCGCACAGCGCCATGTGTTCAACGATCTCAAGACGCTGCTGGCCAAGGCCAGCCCGGCGCGCTCCGGCGACTATCTGGCGGGCGTGGCCGCCGCCAGCGAAGGCGAGCGCATGGCCGCACGCATGGCGTTGGCCGATGTGCCGCTGTCGGTCTTCCTTAACGAAGCGCTGGTGCCTTATGAAGACGACGAGGTCACGCGCTTGATTCTCGATCGCCACGACGCACAGGCCTTCCAGCCGATCGCCTCGCTCACCGTGGGCGAATTTCGCAACTGGCTGCTCCTGCACGAGACCGACAGCGCGACATTGGCGAGCGTCTCCGCCGGCATCACGCCGGAAATGGCCGCCGCGGTCAGCAAGCTGATGCGCAATCAGGATCTGATTTCCGTGGCCCGCAAGTGCCGCGTGGTCACACGGTTTCGCAACACCATCGGTTTGCCGGGCCGGTTGTCAGTCCGGCTGCAGCCCAATCACCCGACGGATGATCCCAAAGGCATTGCTGCGTCGATCATCGACGGCCTGCTGTATGGCTGCGGCGACGCGACCATCGGCATCAACCCTGCCGGCGACAATCTCGGCGCCATCGTTTCGCTGCTGCAATTGGTGGATGAGCTGCGCAACCGCTACGCCATTCCTACGCAGTCGTGCGTGCTGACCCACGTGACGAACACCGTGCGCGCCATTGACCAAGGCGCGCCGGTGGACTTGGTGTTCCAGTCGGTTGCCGGCAGTGAACAGGCCAACGCAGGGTTCGGCATCAGCCTCGCATTGCTGGCCGAGGCGCATGACGCCGCGCAGGGCTTGGCGCGCGGCACGGTTGGCAACAACGTGATGTATTTCGAGACCGGCCAGGGAAGCGCGTTGTCGGCCAATGCGCACCACGGCGTCGATCAGCAAACCATGGAGGCGCGTGCCTATGCGGTGGCGCGAGCGTTTTCGCCTTTGCTGGTGAATACGGTCGTCGGCTTTATCGGGCCGGAGTATCTCTACGACGGCAAGCAGATCATCCGCGCCGGGCTGGAAGACCACTTCTGCGGCAAGCTGTTGGGCCTGCCGATGGGCTGCGACGTCTGCTACACCAACCATGCCGAAGCCGACCAAGACGACATGGATACGCTGCTCACGCTGTTTGGCGTGGCGGGCATCCATTTCATCATGGGCGTGCCGGGCGCCGACGACATCATGCTGAACTATCAGAGCACGTCGTTTCATGACGCACTTTATCTGCGCGACACGCTCGGCCTGCGGCCTGCACCGGAGTTCGAGGCATGGCTGCAAAGCATGGGCATCGTCGACGCTGCCGGCCGCCTGCAAGATGCCACGGCGCGGCAGCCGCTGCTGCAGTTGGCCCACGCGCTGTAAATCCCGCTGGGAAGCCGAACATGCCAAAGCACCCCCTCGTTCAGCCGAATCCGTGGACGCATCTGCGCGCCTTTACCGACGCCCGTATCGCACTGGGTCGCGCAGGCAGCAGCCAGACGACCGATGCCGTGCTCGCGTTTGGCGTGGCGCATGCCCAGGCGCGCGATGCCGTGCATTTGCCGCTCGATAGCACCGCATTGTCGTCCGCGCTTGGGCAGGCAGGCTTCACCGCATTGGACGTACACAGCGCGGCGGCTGACCGCGCCCAGTACCTGCGCCGTCCCGATCTTGGACGCCGGCTTGACGATGCGAGCCACGCTAGACTCGACGCGTTGCGGCCAGCACAGCCATTCGACGTTGTTTTCGTGATTGCCGATGGGCTCTCCGCATTGGCGGCGCAAAGCCACGGCGTGCCGCTCCTGTGCTGCGTGCGCGATCGTCTGCCGCGCGACTGGTCGATCGGCCCCGTCGTGATCGCCAGGCAATCCCGTGTTGCGCTGGGGGACGAGATCGGTGCGTTGCTTGGCGCCCGGCAGCTCGTGATGCTGATCGGTGAGCGGCCGGGGCTGAGTTCGCCAGACAGCCTGGGCATTTACCTGACCTACGCACCGCGCGTTGGGTGCTCCGATGCGCAGCGCAATTGCATCTCGAATGTACGGCCGGCAGGCCTGACCTATGACCAGGCAGCGAGCCGGCTGGTGTTCCTGCTCAACGGCGCACTGGCGCTCGGCCGCAGCGGCGTGGACCTGAAGGACGACACCCCAGCCGCTGCCCCGGGTACAGCCCGACTTGCCGAACGTCACAACCCGTGACACACTCCCTCCCGCTGCCCACACCGGCAGCACGCAGGCGCGGCTGACGCACCAACGACAGCTGCAACACGCCGCAGGAGAGACCGGGCTTAACGCGCACACGCGCAACGCCTGGCGCCGATGGAGCAACCACCCCGGAAACTCTCAGGCAAAAGGACTGTGGCGTCGACTGCGAATCTGGAGAGAGGCGTGCACGCGCGCGCCCACCGAAGGGGATGGCGCCAGCGCTGCTGACGCCCAAGCTCTCAGGTCCCGAGACAGATGGGGTGAGCCGACCGGATCGTCCGGTCATGACATCACTCCATAGGGACCGCCATGACGCACATCGTCATCGTCGGCGCCGGCATATCCGGCGTCACCACTGCTTACACGCTCTCGCAACTCGGCTATCAGGTCACGGTGCTCGACCGCCACCTGTATCCGGCCATGGAAACCTCGTTCGCCAACGGCGGGCAGCTTTCCGCCAGCAACGCTGAAGTCTGGAACAGCACCGGCACGCTGCTCAAGGGCATCAAATGGATGCTGCGCAACGACGCCCCGCTGCTGCTCAATCCCAAGCCGTCGTGGCATAAGTATTCGTGGATCGGCGAGTTCGTGGCCAGCATCGCGCACTACCGCCGCAACACCATCGAAACCACGCGCATGGCCATTGAGGCCCGCAAGCATCTGTTTGCCATGGCTGAGCGTGAGCAGATCGATTTCGACCTACAGAAGCGCGGCATTCTGCACGTCTATCACGACAAGGCGAGCTTTGCAGCAGCAGGCAAGGCCAACGCCCTGCTTGTCGCCGGCGGGCTTGAACGCCACGCCGTGAGCCCCGAAGACATTGCCGCCATCGAGCCCACACTGCGGGGCAACTACTACGGCGGCTATTTCACAGAGTCCGATGCCACCGGCGACATCCACAAGTTCACGCGCGGTCTCGCGCAGGCGTGCGAAAAGCGCGGCGTGCGCTTCATGCACGGTGTGGATGTCCGCGATGTGCAAACCACTGAAGGCGGCGTTCGCCTCCTGCTGCAGACCACGCTTGATGACCGCCTTTCCACCAGCGAAGCGAATGTCGTGCAGGACATTGCCGCCGATGCGATGGTCGTGTGCGCGGGCGTCGGCAGCCGGCATATCGCGCAAATGGTGGGCGATCGCATCAACGTGTATCCGGTCAAGGGTTATTCGATCACGGTGCACCTGGACGACGAAGCCAGCGTGCAAGGCGCGCCATGGGTCAGCGTGCTCGATGAAAGCGCGAAGATCGTGACCAGCCGACTTGGCACCGGCCGCTTCCGCGTGGCCGGCACGGCCGAGTTCAACGGTTACAACCGCGATATCCGCGCGGATCGTATCGAACCCCTGGTGGCCTGGACGCGGCGCAACTTCGCCATTGGCACGTCGCGCGTGGTGCCGTGGGCCGGCTTGCGTCCGATGATGCCCGACATGATGCCGCGCGTCGGCCGTGGGCGGCATGGGCGCGTGTTCTACAACACGGGCCACGGGCATCTGGGATGGACGCTATCCGGCGCCACCGCCGCAATGGTGGGCGACGTGATCGCGCGAGATTGCCCGCTGCATTGATCGCGGCAAACGAAAAAGCCCGCCGGGACGCTGGCGGGCTTTTTCATTGCGAGAACGATCCAAGCGATCAGAACTTGTGCCGCACGCCCAGCATCACGCCCAGGCGCGAGTTGTTGCCGTACAGGTTGCCGGAGTTGTTGAACGCGGCGGCGCTGTCCAACGCCACCCAACTACCCTGCAGATGCGTGTAGTCCACCTCGGCATACACATCGGTGCGCTTGCTGAAGGCGTAGTCGAGCATACCGGCAGTGGTGAGGCGCTTGCCGCTGGTATCGAGGTGCTTCATCCAGTCGTACTGCACGGTGCCGATGAAACTGAGTGCGCCGGAGATCGGCACCTTCGCGCCCACATAGGCAGCCTGGTTCTTGTAGTCGGCCACGTCGAGGCGGCTGTTCGTATAGCCGAGGTACCACGTGGCAATCGATGTATCCAGCTTGCCGCCAAAGCCCCAGACCGTCTGCTTGCTGGCCAGCGCTGCCGGCACCGCACCGAAGAACGCCGATGACACATCGTGGGTGACCTGGTACACGGCGCCCACTTCTGCCGGGCCCATGCTGTAGACGATCGAGCCGGCGCCCGCCGAGCTCTTGCTGAAGCTGCCAGCTGCTTCGCCAAAGGTCCATGCGCCGGCCAGTTGCAGCCCGCCGAACGACTTGATGTATTTGACCGTGTTGTCGTAACGCAGGCCGGTGTAGTTGCCGCCCTGGTAGCCGACGATGGAGTTGTTGGCGAACGCCATCGCCTCGTATGAAGACAGCACTTCGTGCGCGAGCGTGTATTGGCGGCCGAGGTAAAGCTTGCCGTAGTCGCCTTCCAGGCCAACCACCGCGGTGCGCCCGAACAGACGCCCGCCCTGCTGGCTGTTACCGGTGTCCGGCGAGAAACCGGATTCAAGAATGAACATGGCCTTGGTGCCGCCGCCCAGATCTTCGGTGCCGCGCAAGCCCCAGCGGCTGCCGGTCAGGACCCCATCCGTCATCTGCAGATTGTGGTTGCCCGCTGCGTTCTCATGCGTGCTGTAGCGGATGGTGGTGTCGATCAGTCCGTAGAGCGTGACACCGCCGGCGGTTTGCGCTGCCGCTGGCAGGCTCGTGGCTCCGAGCACCAATGCGGCAATCATTGTCTTGTTCATGGCTCCCTTGTCTCCTTTTCTCGATATGACGGGTGTGGATGTGCGATGGCCGCCCGCGCAGCCGTTGCTACGTTGAAATCGCCCATGACTGCACTGGCCACGGGCGTGGGATTCGTGTTGTTGGTTCAGCCGCCCGGGTTAGGGCCGTGGCGACTCAGTTGCGCCTGCACCGCCATGCGCACGGCAGCGTTTGCAGCGCCATAGCCCAGGTAGCCGTTGCGCTGGACAAGCTCGAAGAAGAAGCGGTCGCGAAAGGGTTCGGTATAGGCGTGCAGAAAATCGCCGTGCGGGTCGCGGTCGTAGAGCAGACCGTCGTCGTGCAGGCGGGTGAGCAGCGCGTCATCCAGCCCAAGCCGGGCGGCAACATCGTCGTAATAGTTCTCTGGCACGTGCTGCAGGCGGGCCGCGCCACGGTCGATGGTCTCCATGGTCTCGAACAGCCGCTCCGTGCGGAATGCAATGTGATGCACCCCCGAGCCCGCGTAGGCGGCGATGAACCTGCCCGTGGCTGTGCGCCCGCTTTCCGACACGTTGAGGGGAATCCGCACGTTGCGGTCCGGGCTGACCATCGCCCGGCTTTTCACGAGGCCGTACGGATCGGCAATCTCCTGTACGGCTTCGGCGTGCATGCCGAAGATGGCCCGGTAGAACAGCACAAAGCTGTCGAGCCGGTGCGCGGGCAGCGCCTGCGCAACATGGTCAATCGATGCCCACCCCGCTGCATCGTC
The DNA here is from genome assembly GCF_052950655.1 of Ralstonia sp. VS2407. Taxonomy (NCBI): domain Bacteria; kingdom Pseudomonadati; phylum Pseudomonadota; class Betaproteobacteria; order Burkholderiales; family Burkholderiaceae; genus Ralstonia; species Ralstonia sp. VS2407. The sequence continues at coordinate 314,112 of NZ_JBRFVG010000002.1, read as the reverse complement.
TTGCACGCCAGGATGCAAGACAAAATCGCTTTCGTAGATGCTGCGATCGGCCTCGCGATCGTCGATCAGATAGAGCAGCGTGCCATCGGGCGCGCGCAGCGCGGGAATGCTGCGCTCAGTCGGCCCCACCGGCCCGCGCCACTCCTGGGCGCACAACTCGCGTGCGCGTGCCATGGCGCGCTCGGCATCGTCCACCTTCAGGCCAATCGCACAGACAGATGGCCCGTGTAGCTGAAAGTGCTCCGACGCCGCGCTGTCCTGCTCCATGTTCAGGATCACGTTGACGCGGCCTTGCCGATACAGGTCCACGGCCTTGGAGCGGTGGTGCCCGGCAAGAGCAAAACCCAGCGCACGCAGGCGCGTTTCAAGCTCACGCCCTGCCGCGGCATCCACGGCAAACTCCAGGAAATCCACGCCTTCAAACCGGGCTGCCGCCGGCAGTTCCGCACCCCCAGCTTCGGACTCCAGCCAGAGGAGCGAACGCATGCCGTCCTGCGCCGTCAACCGTGCGGGCGCCGACCGGAATTCGTCATTGAAGACTTCGAGCGACAGCGGCCCGGCATAGCCTGCGGCAAGCAAGTCTCGCGCAAAGCCCGTCACCGCCAGATCGCCCTGCCCCGGGAAGTTACGGTGATGCCGACTCCAGGACAGCACGTCCATCGACAACTTCGGGGCATCCGCAAACTGCACAAAAAAGAGCTTCTCCGCCGGCACGTCGTGAATGCCATCCAGCGTGTCACCCAGCGACAGCGTATGGAAGCTGTCGAGAATCAGCCCGAGCGCCGGGTGGTCAGCCTGCCGCACGATCTGCCAGGCTTGGCGCCAGGTCCGGGTGTGCCGCCCCCAGGCAAGCGCCTCATAACCCACGCGCAGCCCGCGCCGCGCCGCTGCTTCTGCCATCTGACGCAGGTCGTCCGCCGCGCGCGCCGGATCATCGATGGCGATGTCCTGCACGTTGCTGCAGACCAGTACCGTCTCGACGCCCAACTCGGCCATCACGTCGAACTTACGCTCGGCGCGTGCCAGGTTACGTGCGAGCAGTTCGCCGGGCATTGCCTCGAAATCGCGGAACGGCTGGTACAGCATGATCGCCAGCCCAAGTTCCGCCGCCATTTGCCGCACGCGCGCCGGCGAGCCGTCGAAATTCAACAGATCGTTCTCGAAGATCTCGACACCGTCGAAGCCCGCGGCGGCCGCAGCTTCCAGCTTTTCAGGCAACGTGCCGGACAGGCACACGGTGGCGATGCATTTGGGATGGCGCCCTGCGCGTAGCGAATTCATGGCAATGCGTTGGTCTGACGATGCCCGCAGCGTAGGTGGGCGCACCATCCCTTCACAAGCGGCATTCGCGCAACAACGTGCGATGATCGTACAATCGTGCGCACATATCGCTCGTTTTTAGGGTTATCGCCATGACGAAGGAACCGCTGAACCGGCGCGACTGGATCGCCGGGCTGGAAAAAGGGCTAGCCATCCTGGAAGCCTTCGACCACGAGCACCCGCGGCTGACGCCCACCCAGGCCGCTGAACTGACGGGCCTGACCCGCACGGCCGCGCGCCGCTACCTGCTCACGCTCGAACACCTGGGCTACCTCACCAGCGAAGGCACGCTGTTCAGCCTGACGCCGCGCGTGCTGAAGGTGGGCTGGTCCTACTTCGATTCGGCGCGCTTGCCGCGCACGGTGCAGCCCTTCCTGCAACAGGTGACCGCCGCCGTGGGCGAGGTGGCATACCTCAGCGTGCTGGACGATTGGGAGCTCGTTTTCATTTCGCGCACCAGCACAAGCCGAGTCATGAGCACGGGATTCGTGCTCGGTGCGCGCGTGCCGGCGCCGCTTGCCTCGGCCGGCGTGATGATGCTGGCGGCGCAACCCGAGCAGAAGGTCAAGGCGTGGCTGGAAACCTGTGTGCTGACGCCCTACACGCCTTACACGATCCTGCAGCGGGACCGCCTGTTCGATGAAATCCGCAAGGCCGGCCGGCAGGACTACGCCGTGGTCGAACAGCAATTGCAGATTGGCGTGCGTGGTGTGGCGGTGCCATTGCGCGATCGGCATGGCAACGTGATTGCCGCGCTGAGCGTGAACATGCAAGTCGGTGAAGAAACTACCGAGCACGCCTTGCAGCGCGTGTTGCAGGTGCTTCAGGACACTGCGCTGTCGATCATGCGTGTGCTTTAGGTCGCGGCGGATTTCCGGCCCGCCAAGCCCTGTTCTTTGAAACACCTACGGACTCGGAAAAACCCTTGAGTCGTACGTTATTCGCACCATATTGTGCGATTATCGAACGAATTCACTCGGCCATCGCTTGTGCCCCGCCCCGGCGGCGGACTACGCTGCGTTGCGTGTACAGACGGCCCTTCATCGAACGAATCGCCCGATAGGCCGCACAGATAAAACCGGAGACAACCATGACCGCAGCCCCTGCCCATGAACCCCTGGGCAAGCACCAGTCGAAGAAAGCCGCCGCCAGCGGCTGGATCGGCTCGGCGCTCGAGTACTACGACTTCTTCATCTACGCCACCGCAGCGGCGCTGATCTTTCCGCAGATCTTCTTCCCCAAGGGCGATCCGAAGACGGCCATCATCGCCTCGCTGGCGACGTACGGCGTGGGCTATATCGCGCGACCGATCGGCGCGTTCGTGCTCGGCCACATGGGCGACACGCACGGGCGCAAGAACGTGCTGCTCTGGTGCATGTTCCTGATGGGTTTTTCGACCATTGCCGTGGGCCTGCTGCCCACGTACGACCAGGTTGGCCTGTGGGCGCCGACACTGCTGGTCATCATGCGGCTGATCCAGGGGTTTGCCGTGGCCGGTGAAATTTCGGGTGCCAGCTCGATGATTCTGGAGCACGCACCGTTTGGCCGGCGCGGGTTCTTTGCAAGTTTCACGCTGCAAGGCGTGCAGGCCGGGCAGATCCTGGCCGCGGCCGTATTCCTGCCGCTGGCACACTACATGCCCGCAGAACAGTTCAACTCGTGGGGCTGGCGCATTCCGTTCGTGCTGAGCTTCGTCGTCATCATCGCCGGCTATGTCATCCGCCGCGAAGTGCACGAAACCCCCGCGTTTACCGCTGAGCAACAGCAGCAAGGTCGCCCCCGCTCCCCCGTGATCGACGCCTTCAAATACAGCACGCCCGACATGTTGCGCGTGGTCTGCATGGCGCTGATGAACGTGATTCCGGTGGTGGCGACCATCTTCGGCGCGGCCTATGCCGTGCAGCCGGCGTACGGCATCGGCTTCGCCAAAGACATCTACCTGTGGATTCCGGTGGTGGGCAACATCGTTGCCGTGCTGGTCATTCCGTATGTTGGCGACCTGTCCGACCGCATCGGCCGCAAGCCGCCAATCGTGATCGGTTCGCTGCTCGCTGGCCTGCTCGCGTTTGCCTACCTGTACGCCATCAGCATCAAGAACGTGCCGCTGGCCTTCGTCATCTCGATTCTGATGTGGGGCGTGGTCTACCAAGGCTACAACGCGGTGTTCCCGAGCTTCTATCCGGAGTTGTTCCCGACGCGCACCCGTGTGTCCGCCATGGCAATTTCGCAGAACGTCGGCACGGCTATCACGGCCATGCTGCCGGCCCTCTTCACCGCCGTGGCGCCGCCGGGAGCCACCAACATCTGGCTGACCGTGGGCGCGATTGCCTTTGGCGTAACCGTGATTGCCGCCGTGGCCGCCATGACCGCACGCGAGACGTATCGCATCCATATGGACGACCTGGGCCAGCCAGCCGCCCAACCCGTCGACAAGGCCGAATATGCCCGCCAGCGGGCCGGAGCCTTGGTCGCCTGAAATACGCACGCCTGAACCATGATTTCTGGAAAAACCACCCTCATCGCCCACATCGGCTACCCGACCGAGACCTTCAAGTCGCCGATGATCTACAACCCCTGGTTCGAGCAAAAAGGCATCGACGCCGTTGTGGTGCCCATGGGGGTGAAGGCAGAGGATTATGCGCAGAGCTTCCACTCGATCTGCCGCTTCACCAACCTGCGTGGCGCCCTCATCACCATGCCGCACAAGGTCACCACGGTGGAACTGGTCGATGAAGTTACGCCGGCCGTGCGCATCGCAGGCGCCTGCAATGCCGTGCTCAAGCGCGATGACGGCACGTTGCTGGGCGACCAGTTCGACGGTGCCGGGTTCGTGCGCGGCGTGCTGCGCAAGGGGCGCAAACTGGAAGGGGCGCGCGTGCTGCTGTCGGGGGCCGGCGGTGTCGGCTCGGCGATTGCCGCGTCGCTGGCGGCTGCGGGGGTGGGCGAGCTGGCCCTGTACGACACGCGCGCAGAATCGGCTGAATCGCTGGGCCGACGTCTGCGCGAGCACTACCCCGCGCTGGTGGTGCGCACCGGGTCGAATGATCCGGACGGCTTCGATGTGGTCGTCAACGCCACGCCGGTGGGCATGAAGGAAAACGATCCGCTGCCCTTCGACGTGGCACGCATCGCACCGAGCTGCTTTGTCGGCGAGGTAGTGATGAAATCCGAGTACACGCCGCTGCTGCGCGCGGCGCTCGACAAGGGCTGTGATGTCCAGGTCGGCACCGACATGCTGTTCGAGATGATTCCCGCGTACCTGGAGTTCTTCGGCTTCGGCACGGCCACCGCAGATGAACTGCGGCGCAGCGCTGCCATTGCATACTGAGCTGATGACGCGTCGCCCTCTGAGTTTTGCCCTGCTTCTGCCGCTCTTGCTGTCGGCACAGCCGGTTGCAACCGACAGTTACCTCCCCGCCCTGCCTGCCATTGCCCAGACGCTGGGATCGGCCAGCACGAGCCTCACGGTCTTCGCGCTGGCCTTTGGCATTGGTCAACTGCCGATGGGCAGCCTGGCCGATCGCTTTGGCCGCCGCCAGGTGCTGCTGATCGGGCTCGCGTGCTATGCCGTGGCTGCACTGGCTGGCGCCCTGGCAATAACCGCTTCCATGCTGACCGCCGCACGGGCCCTGCAAGGTTTCTCGATGGCCTCCATCCTGGTGTGCGCACGCGCTGCGGTACGCGACCTGCACCCGGCACGCGATGGTCCGCACGTCATGGCGCGTGGCCTCACGGGGCTGGGTTTCGTAGCGTTGATGGCACCGATTCTCGGTGCCTTTGTCGCGCAACACGCAGGCTGGCGCTGGGTGCTGGCGGGCATGAGCTTCTATGCAATCGTGCTGTGGGCGATGTGCTGGTATGGCTTTTCCGAAACCCGACAAGAAACGCACGCCCAGGCGGGCAGCGTGCGCGAGATCTTCGCCAGTGCGGACTTTCGCGTCTGGGGGTTGCTGGCAGCCACCACCTACGCCGGCATCTTCTGCTTCCTGCTGCTCTCGCCGATGGTCTACATCGCATACCTCGGCCTGTCCCCCGAGCTGTATGGCTGGATACCGGCCGGCGGCTCGCTCGTCTATATCGTGAGCACGACCGGCTGCCGGCGCCTGCTGCGCCGCCAGAGCCTCGTGCGGACGGTGCAGCAAGGCGCAACGCTCAGCCTGCTAGGCGCCTGCATCCAGGGATTGGGCTGCTGGCTGCTTCCCGGGCAAGCGTGGCCGCTGCTGCTGGGGCACGGCATCTATTGCATGGGCCACGGTATCCACCAGCCTTGCGGCCAGGCGGGCGCGGTGGGCGAGCTGCCGCATCTTGCAGGGCGCGCGGTGTCATGGTCCGGCTTCATCATGATGCTGGCGGCCTTCTGCCTGGGCCAGACCGCGGCCGCCTTTGACGACAGATCGCACAGCCTGGGTGCCTGGCCCATGGTGGTGCCGATGATGCTTGCCGGCGCCGTACTGGCGTCCATCGCTTTCCTGTGGCTACCGAAGCTACAGAGCCAGCCGGATCCACAAAGGGCTGCCGCATAGCAACGGCTGGGGATGCGCATTGCCACGCCGGTGGTACACAATGCGGTGTCCGCATTCTTTGCTTCAGCCACAGGAGTTTGACCATGAGCCGCAACGCCGACCTGCCTTTCAAGACCGCCGGCTTGGAGTTCATCGAGTTCGCCACGCAAGCGCCGGCAGCGCTCGGCCAGGTGTTCGCATCGCTGGGCTTCAAGGCCATCGCGCGGCATGTGAGCAAGGACGTCACGCTGTATCGGCAAGGCGACATGAACTTCCTCGTCAACGCCGAAGCCGATTCCTTCGCGCACCGCTGGGCCGAGGAATATGGCGTGGGCATCTGCGCCATCGGCATCCGCGTCGACGATGCGCAGCACGCCTACGATCGTGCCGTTGAACTGGGCGCATGGCCGGCCGAAGCCGAGCCGATCGGCCCAAGCGAACTGGTGATCCCGGCCATCCAGGGCGTGGGCGATACGCACCTGTATTTTGTCGACCGCTGGCGCGGCAAGCACGGTGCCCGGGGCGGCCTGGGCGACATCTCCATCTACGACATCGACTTCCGGCCGCTGGACACAGCGACCGCGCATGAGGACTGGCACCACGCCGGCGTGGGGCTGGCACGCGTCGACCACCTGACGCAAACCGTCGGCCCCGGCCGCCTGCAGGATTGGATCGATTTCTACCGCAACCAGCTCGGCTTTCGCGAGATCCACGAGCTGCACGCTAACTGGCACGTCGCGGCAGATTCGCGCGTGATGGTGTCGTCGTGCGGCACGATCCGGATTCCGCTCTATGAAGAAGGCACGCACCGCGCACACCTCATGCACGCCTACCTGCCCGACCACCCCGGCGAAGGTGTGCAGCACATCGCGCTGGCCACCGACGACATCCTGCGCACAGCAAGCGCGCTGGCCGCCAACGGCCTCACCTTCGTCGAGCCCCCGGCGCACTACTACGACACTGTCGACGCGCGCCTGCCCGGCCACGGGTTGGACCTGGAAGCCTTGCGCCGATACGGCATCCTGGTCGACGGCGAGATCGTCGACGGTGTGCCGAAACTGTTCCTGCAAACCTTCATCAAGCGCCATCCAGGCGAGATATTCTTCGAGATCGTGCAGCGACGCGGGCACCACGGGTTTGGCGAGGGCAATCTGCCGGTGTTGACTGCTGCCGCGACCTGACCCGGAAGGCGTTGCAAAGAAAAAGCCCGCCAAGTTTCGGCGGGCTTTCTTTTCGTACTACGGTGCGGCAATGCCAATCAGTAACCGGCTGCCAACCCCGTATTGCGACGCGGATCATTCGCGCCATAGAAGCGGTTGTTACCGACCGGCTTGCCACCCAGCGACGGCGCCCCGACGATGATCGCCGCCAGGTGGTTGGCCGGCTGCGGCGCCCCCAGGTTGTGGCCCATCGACGTCAGGATCTTGCGCGTATCTTCCGACAGCGCATACGGCTCGACGTTGGTCACGTCCGGCAGCCATTGCTGATGGAAGCGCGGCATGTCGACAGCTTCCTGCACGTTCATGCCGTAGTCGATCGCGTTGATCATGGTCAGCATGACGGCGGTGATGATGCGGCTGCCGCCGGGCGTACCCACCACCATGACAGGCTTGCCATCCTTGGTAACGATGGTCGGGCTCATCGACGACAGCGGACGCTTGCCCGGGGCGATCGAGTTGGCCTCGCCCTGCACCAGGCCGTACAGGTTCGGCACGCCGACCTTGGCCGTGAAGTCGTCCATTTCATCATTCAGGACCACGCCCGTCTTGGCGGCCGTCACCTTCGCACCAAACCAGTCGTTGAGTGTGTACGTGACCGACACCGCGTTGCCGTACTTGTCGGCAATCGAGTAGTGCGTCGTGTTGCTGCCTTCATGCGGCTCGACGCCCGGCTTGATGTCCTTCGACACGCCAGCCTTCTTCGGGTCGATCACAGCACGGATCTTGGCTGCGTAGTCCTTGCTCAGCAGGCGGTCCAGCGGGTTCTTCACGAAGTCCGGGTCGCCCAGGTAGCTGTTGCGGTCCACATAGGCGTGGCGCATGGCTTCGATCTGGTAGTGCGTGGCCTGCGCGGAATGCCAGCCCAGCTCCTTGAGTGGATAGCCTTCCAGGATGTTCAGCATTTCGCAGATGATCACGCCGCCCGAGCTCGGGGGCGGTGCCGACACCACGTGATAGCCACGGTAGTCGCACTCGACCGGTGCCAGCTCGCGCGTTTTGTAGCTGACCAGATCTTCTTGCGTGATCAGGCCACCACCGGCCTTGCTCGATGCAGCAATGGCCTGCCCAACCCAGCCCTTGTAGAAGCCGTCGGTGCCCTTGTTGCTGATCTCGCGCAGCGTCTTGGCCAAGTCATGCTGGACAAGCTTCTCGCCCACCTGGAACGGCTGCCCCTTGTTCAGGAAGATCGCGCCCGATGCAGCGTCTTCCTGGAAGTCCTTGGTGGAGGTGTGCAGCATGTCGACGTCGCCCTGGTCGAGGACGAAGCCCTTGTCGGCCAGCGCAATGGCCGGCGCGATCAGTGCAGCGCGTTGCATGGTGCCGTACTTCTGGCGCGCGTACTCCATGCCCGACACGGTGCCCGGCACACCCACGGCCAGGTGGCCCTTGGTGGACGCGCCCTTGATGACGTTGCCGTCCTTGTCGAGGTACATGTTGGCCGTGGCACCCTTCGGTGCGACTTCACGGAAGTCGAGGAAGGTCTTGCGGCCGTCCGCCAGTTGAATGGTCATGAAACCACCGCCACCCAGGTTGCCGGCGGCCGGATAGACCACGGCCAGCGCGTAACCCACGGCAACTGCTGCGTCGACAGCATTGCCGCCGCGCTTGAGCACTTCCACACCGACCTTGCTGGCCAGATGCTGCGCCGCAACGACCATGCCGTTTTCTGCGGCCACGGGGGCGACGGATGCCGCGTGTGCGACGGTCGTGATGCTGATCGAGGCGATTGCGGCGGCGATCCACCGCATGCCTGTTCTTGGATTCTGCATAGGAGCTCCTTTGGTACCTTCAAGGACGCCGGTCGTGCCAGCGTACGTGTTATGGCGCGCAAACCTTATCAGGCGGCGCGCTGGGGCACTATAGCCTCATCCCCGTATTGACGCATTGCGCAGGCGGTTGAACGGCATGCATCGCTAGCCCAGCGGCACTTCGAGCCCAACCTTCACGCGGTTGAGCACCACGGCCGTGCGGTACCACTTGATGTTGTCGTTGTCGTCGAACAGGCGGCGCGCGAGGGCTTCGTACTCCGTCATCGTGGCCACGTTGAGGATGAGGACGAAATCGGCCTCGCCCGTCACGTAGTAGCACTGCTGCACCTCGGGGCCGGAGAGCGCCTTCTTGAGCGCAGCCATTGCCGCGGTATTGGTACGCTCGGCATGCACCTCGACGATCACGGTGATGGGTTTGCCCACATGCTCCGGGTCCACCACGGCCACGTTGCCGACGATGACGCCCGCTTCCTCCATCCGCTTGATGCGCCGTTGCACGGCGGCGGTCGATAGATTGACCTGCTCTCCGATCACGCGCAGGGGCGTGGTGTAGCACCGCTGCACGGTGTTGAGGATGGCAATGTCGAATGCGTCGAGTTCGAGCGACTTCTGTGCGGCCATAACGGATGCGGAGCGAGCGGATGCGGAGCGAGAAATTTTTGCGTCTGGCTGGGCAGAATAGCTGAAATTGCTCGGCTGACGTGACATAGGATTTCGTGGTCCATGTGTTCGCAGAAGGCCATCCCATGCATTGGAAATCCCAGCTTGTCAACCCGGAAGCGCTTGCCCCTGGCGGTTTTCGGTCATTGGTAACCCCGGTCTACCGTGGTTCAACCGTGCTGTTCGACAACGCAGCGCAGGTCGTCGACGACTGGCGCCATGCGCAGCACGGCTATACCTACGGCCTCTATGGCACACCGACCGCCATTGAACTCGGCGCGCGGATTGCGCAACTGGAGCGCGCCCGCCACAGCTTTATCGTGCCCGGCGGGCAGGCTGCCATCGCGCTCGTCTACCTGGCCTGCTGCGGGGCGGGCAGCCATGCGCTGGTGCCGTTCAGCGCGTACGGGCCCAACCGCAGCATGGCCGACGGCCTGCTCAAACGCATGGGCATCGAAGTCGAAACCTACGACCCGCTCATCGGCGCGGGCATCGCCGGGCTCATCCGTTCGAACACCGCACTGGTTTGGACTGAAAGCCCCGGCTCGGTCACGATGGAAGTGCAGGACGTGCCGGCCATCGTGGCAGCAGCGCATGCGCGCAGCGTGCCGGTGGCGCTGGATAACACGTACACGGCCGGCGTGTATTTCGACGCCTTTGCACACGGCGTGGATATCAGCATGCAGGCGCTGACGAAGTACGTGGGTGGCCACAGCGACCTGTTGCTCGGCTCGGTCTCGGTCAACTCGGAAGCGATGTTCGAGCGTGTGGGCAGCGCGTTTGCCGATCTCGGCATGGGCGCCTCGCCCGACGATTGCAGCCTGGCGCTGCGTGGCCTGCAAACGCTGGGGCTGCGGCTGGAGCGTCTGCAGGCTTCCACCATGGCGGTGGCGCGGTGGCTGCATCTGCAGGATTGCATTGCCACCGTGCTGCATCCGGCGCTGCCGTCATGCCCCGGTCATGAACTCTGGAAGCGCGACTTTACCGGCGCAACGAGCGTGTTTTCGTTGGTGTTTCAGGAAAGCGTCTCGGCCGAACAAGTCAACGCATTCATTGATGCGTTGCGCATGTTCCGGATCGGCATGAGCTGGGGCGGCACGAGCAGCCTGGTGATGCCATATCCCGATCTGGCGCGGCCGAACCGCCACTATCGCGGCCGCCTGGTGCGGCTCAATGTCGGGCTGGAGGCGCCGGAAGATCTGATTGCCGATCTGCGGCAAGCCATGGCGCGCGCAGCCATCCAGGAGCCCGCTGTTGTCGCATAGCCGCCGGCACCTCAGCCAGCCTGTGCAAATGGCGGCGCACGCCGCTTAACCGGTTGCGTCTTGACGATGGCGGTGTTGGTTTCAGCGTGATACGCCACGCGATCGAGAATCTGGTCGAGCTGATCGATCGAGCGCACATACAGCCGTGCGATGAAGCAGTCCTCGCCCGTCACCTTGTCGCATTCGCCAATCTCGGGAATCTCTTCGATCAGCTTCTGCACGATATGCAGCTTGCCCGGCATGGGCCGCACGCGCACGATGGCCTGCAGCGTATAGCCGAGCGCGGCGGGGTCAATGTCGACGGTGTAATGCCGGATCACGCCGCGCTCTTCCAGCCGGCGCAGGCGCTCCGACACGCTGGGGGACGACAGTCCCACCTGTTCGGCCAACTGCTTGAGCGAGATGCGGGAATCGGTCAGCAGGACGTCAAGAATGCGTTGATCCAGTGCGTCAATCATGGTCATTGCACCTCCATCGTCAATTTGGCATTTCGCCTTACTTCATTAGAAAGAATGCCAATTTTGCCTTAGAAAAGCAATGGAAGTCAGGCCATCCGCATGCGATCCTTATCGCATTCAACGCTCAAGGTGGTTCGCATGAACGATAAGACGCGCGGCACGGTGGAGATGACCACCGCCATGGTCATTTCCGGAACGATCGGCTGGTTCGTTGTCCGCTCGGGCCAGCCGGTGGCCGACGTTGTGTTCTGGCGCTGCGTGTTCGGCGCGCTGACGCTGCTGGGGGTGTGCGCCGGCCTGGGGCTGCTGCGCGGCGCCATCACATGGCAGCGTGCCGGCATTGCCGCGCTGGGCGGCGTGGCGATCGTCGTCAATTGGCTGCTGCTGTTCGCGGCATATCCGCGCGCATCCATCTCGATTGCCACGGCGGTCTACAACACGCAACCGTTCATGCTGGTCGGGCTGGGCGCGCTGTTTCTGTCGGAAAAGCTGACGGCGGCCAAGCTCACTTGGCTGGCCATCGCCTTTATCGGCGTCGTGCTGATTGTGCAGGTGGGGCCTGCAGCCAGCGTGGGAACCGATTACCTGACGGGCATTGCGATGGCGCTGGGCGCGGCGTTTGCCTATGCGGTGGCCGCGCTTCTGATCAAGAAGCTGGCCGGTACGCCGCCGCATCTGATCGCGCTCATCCAGGTGTGCGTGGGCGTGCTGATGCTGGCGCCGCTGGCCAACCTGGGGCATCCGCCGGCCGATGCACATACATGGGTGATGCTGGTCACGGTGGGCGTGGTGCATACGGGGTTGATGTACATCCTGCTCTACGGCGCCATCCAGCGGCTGCCGACGCATCTGACCGGGTCGTTGTCGTTCATCTATCCGATTGTTGCCATCGTGGTGGACATCGTTGCGTTCGGGCATCGGCTTCAACTGGCGCAGTTTCTGGGTGCGGGGGCGATCCTGCTGGCGGCGGCGGGCATGAACCTCGGGTGGTCGCCGTATCGCTGGTTGCGGGCACGGGCCGAATCACCGGTTTCCAAATAACGCAATACGCGCAATAGCCCCCCGCATTCGCAACACAAATGGGCGGCCCAACTGCTGTTATTCTTGTGCGTTTTCCGCTGGCGCCCGGCGCGCCCTGCGCCTGCCTCTCTCCCCCTTGGCAGCCAGCGGACAGAAACCCCAAACATACGTACAAGATGAAGGAAGGTCACCCGCCGGAGCCGGGTCGCGAAGCCGCGATCGCCTGGATCCTGGAACAAATGCAGACGTACGACCTGTCTGTCGACGATTTGCAGGCACATGGCTGCTTTGACGCGCCACCGCCGCCGCCCGCACCAGCCGCTCCCATCGGTCCCGTCTACATGAGCGCCGACGGCCAACACTGGGACGGCTCCGGCGACATGCCAGACTGGCTGCAACGCGCCGTCAACGCCGGACAGAGCATCGAGCATTTCCGCGTGGGCTGACGCGCAGTTAGTGCAGGTACGCCGGTTGCGTGGTCTGTTGGCGTCAGCGCTGCCGGTTCGTTGCTCTGTGAGTTGATCCACTGCATTGCCGGCTGGCGCTCCAACCCAACGGAGGACGTCATCATGCCGGAACGCAAAACCGTAGAACGTGCGCGCGCCGACAAGCGCCACGGCAAGGCCGCCTCGACCCAGGCAGGCAACTTCGTGAAGGAAGAGATGGATCACATCCGCGAAGGCAAGCACGGTGCAAAAAACACCAAGCAGGCCATCGCGATCGGCCTATCGAAGGCACGCCGCTCCGGCGTTGCCGTCAAGCCGCCGGGGGAAGGCAAGGCGTCGGCCGCCACGCGCAAGAAGGCGGAGCATGACGTCAAGGCCGGCAGCAAGACGGGCGGCAAGAAAAGCAGCCACGCCAGCGCGAGCAAGGAATCCACGGCCAAGCGCAGCAAGACCACGACACGCACGCTGAAGAAGGAAGGCCATTCGGCGGCATCCAAGTCGTCGCTGTCAAAGCAGGCGCATAGCGCGGCCTCCAAGCGGTCGAGCAGCGAGCGCTCGGCGGCGGCCAAGAAGGGCGCCGCCACCAAGGGTGCGGCCGGCCGATCCGCTGCCGCCAAAAAAGCGGCTCGCACACGCGCTGCGCACGCCAGGTAAATCTTTCCTGTTCAGCCTGAAGGCGACCCATCGGGGTCGCCTTTTTTATGGCTGCTTGCTGCGCCGAAAAAAGAAATAAAAAAATTTCTGTTCTCCGTGTCAGGAACGCGTCCATGCGCCGACGAAGGTGCACGGAACACATCTGCGCGATGCCGCAGTGCACCGTACGGCAAGGGATTTCACCCTGTCCGCCGTTCAACGACACCCGCTCACTCAAGGAGAACACAAATGAAACAACACGCCATGATCGCCGCCGCTCTGGGTAGCCTGCTCGCACTGGGCGCACTGTCGACACCGGTGCAAGCCGCCGATGCCGCCGGCAAGGAAAAGTGCTACGGCGTTGCGAAGGCCGGCCAGAACGATTGCGCCAGCCCCGGCAGTGCGCATGCCTGCGCGGGCCAGTCGAAGATCGACAAGGATCCGACCTCGTGGAAGTACGTGCCGGCCGGCACCTGCGCCCAGATGGGCGGCATGATGCAGGCCCCGTCCAAGTAACGCGCGACGCCGGGTGACCGCCATGCAGAACGCTCTGCCAACCTGCGCCGGCGCAGGCCTGCGCGCACCGCACTTTCCTGCCCTGCTACACGGGGAGGCCCGCTTCCCCTGGGTGGAAGTGCACAGCGAGAACTATCTGTATGGCGGCCCCGCCCGCGCGGCGCTGCTGGCCGCCCGAGCGCACCAGCCGGTGAGCCTGCACGGCGTCGGCATGGGGCTTGGCAATGCAGATGGGCTGGACGTCGAACACGTACGCGCCATCGCCACGCTGGCCGATGCCGTGGCGCCCGCCGCCATTTCCGAGCACCTGTGCTTCAACCGCAGCGGTGCGCAGGTCGTCAACGATCTGCTGCCCCTGCCCTATTCCCGCGAATCGCTGGATGTCGTCTGCGCCAACGTCATGCGTGCACAGGACATCCTCAAGCGGCCGCTGCTGATCGAGAACATTGCCGCGTACATCGACTGCCGCGCGCTGGTCGACGCCGACGAGGCCGTCTCCGAAGGCACATTCATGACCGCCCTCGCCCGGCGTACGGGCTGCGGCATCTTGCTGGACCTGAACAACCTGTACGTGAACAGCGTCAACCATGGCGTGACCGTCGAAGCGGTACTCGCCGATATCGACCCTCTGCTGGTCGGCGAGATTCACCTGGCTGGCTTCAGCGAGGAAGACGGCATGCTGATCGACACGCACAGTGCGCCGGTCCATGCACGCGTGTGGGCGCTGTACGACGCATGGATCGCCAAGCACGGCGCACGCCCGACGCTGATCGAATGGGATGCCGAACTGCCTCCCGTGCACGTGTTGCTAGACGAAGCGGCACGCGCCCAGGCAACGCTCGATCGCCACGCCAATGCACCCATGCAGGAGCCACGCCATGCGACTGCCTGACTGGGAAGCCCACCTGATTGGCGCACTGACCAACCCTGCAGGCCACGAAGAAGCGCGCGGTATTGCCATCTACCGCAACGCGCGTCTGGCCATTCTGCGTAGTGCGCTTGCGGGGACGTATCCCGTCTGCCGGGCGCTCGTCGGTGACGACTGCTTTGACGCGCTGGTCCGCGACACGCTAGCCGTGCAGGCGTCTGCATCGCCGAATCTGCATCGCTATGGAAATGCGCTGCCCGAAGTCATTGCGCAATCGCCATTGGCGCACAGCGTGCCGTATCTGGCTGACGTAGCGCGGCTGGAATGGTGCGTGCACTGGGCGCATTACGCTCCCGACGCGCACGTTGAAGCAACGGACGCCACGCTGCTCGCGCAGCCTGCGGACACCATTCGCGCGGGATTGGCCGAGGGGGTGCAGTGGGTGGCTTCGCCATGGCCCATCGTTTCGATCTGGCGCGCACACCAGCCCGGCGCAACCATCTCACTCAACGAAATCGACCTGGGTGTGGGCGAAGCCGCAGCGATTGCCGTACGCGGGCATCGCGTTGCTGTGCTCGATCTGGATGCCCCCACAGCCACGTTCCTCGCAGCTTGTGGCGCGACGCCGTCGCTTCAGACCGCGCTCGAAACCTCGCTGGCTGCGCGACCGGATTTTGATTTGACCGCATGCCTGTCTGGCCTCTATCGCTCGGGGCTGCTCGCCCTGTCTGCACGCCCAACAACTCCGCCTACTGGAGACACGCCATGAACACCCTCGCCACGACCTTTGCCCCGCTTACGCGCATCCGCGCTTCGCTTGACCGGTTCGCCGGGCCGCAAAGCGCGCTCTGCTCGCTCATCCTGTTGATCGCGCGGGCATATCTGTTCTACGTGTTCTTCCGCTCGGGCCTGACCAAGCTGCACGACTGGGACACAACCGTGCTGCTCTTCACCGAGGAATACAAGGTGCCGCTGCTGCCGCCCGCCCTGGCTGCCGCGCTCGGCACGTTTGGCGAACTGGTCTTTCCCTCGTTGATGCTGGCCGGCATCGTGCCGCGGCTCGCGGCGGCGGGGCTGTTCTTCGTCAACGTGGTGGCGGCAATATCCTACTGGGCCAATCTGTCGGCATCGGCCATCGAGTTTCATTTTGTGTGGGGCGTGCTGATTGCGCTCGTGGCGACGGTGGGGCCGGGTTGGCTGGCGGCGCAGACCCTATGGGAGCGCCGCACGCGTTAAGCAGAATGCGCAGGCGACGGGCTTATGATGTTGGCTTGTCGCCCTCTTTTCAGGAGCATCGATGCGCTTCCCTCAGTTGTCCTTCGCTGCCTCGGCCGGTGTGTTGGCTGCAATCGCCGCCGCAACTGTTCTGACTGCCTGCGCGTGGGGCGATAGCCCGAATAGCACCGGCGCGCACATGCTCGACGATTCGCTGCTGACGTACCAAGTCAAGGCAGCGCTGGACCAGGACACGGCGCTCAGCACGCGCCAGATTCGCATCCGCTCCACCCCGGACGGCAAGGTCACGCTGACGGGCTGGGT
Organism: Ralstonia sp. VS2407; assembly: GCF_052950655.1. Taxonomy (NCBI): domain Bacteria; kingdom Pseudomonadati; phylum Pseudomonadota; class Betaproteobacteria; order Burkholderiales; family Burkholderiaceae; genus Ralstonia; species Ralstonia sp. VS2407. The sequence goes on along the minus strand of NZ_JBRFVG010000002.1, from coordinate 297,896 downwards.
CGATACCGCCGAAATGGCTCGCCGGGCCGGCGACGACGTCAAACGCTTTGTTGACTCGGCCAAGCTCGACAACCAGCTGCGCGTGCTCTCGCGCATGCAGGTGCTGGGCGGCGGTCCGTTCATCCCCGCCGGCTTGCCGCCCGAGGCACCGGCCAGCGCGCCGGCCGCGCGCTGACGCGTTCAAGCTCTTAAACGGCCTGCGTGCCAATCCGCCGTGGCAAGCGGCCCACGGGCACCGATTGCAGCAGGCCGAAGCCGATCTCCACAATCAGGAACGGCAACACCAGCAGCGTGGCACCCGATGCCAGCGCATAGGCCAGCCACGCCGCAAAGAGGCCGCGCGCCACGGCGTCGTACCGGCCCAGCGCCACACTCGGCTGTCGGATACGCAGCGCCGACCATACGCACACCACCGACCCCATCAGATTGGCCATCAGCAGGTGCTCGGGCCCAAATGCCGGCAAGCTGCCGATGCCTAGCGCATGCGCCAATGCGGTGAGCGCTTGATGCAATAGGGCAAACGTCCACGGCGTGGCAAACGGTGCAGTCACGATCAGGTCATACCAGCCGCTGGCGCGCACAAAGCGCAGGAAGGTCGACTCAGAAACCATGGTGAAACTCCAGGAATGAAGTGAAGGAGCCGCCACGGTAAAGCCTGGTGTACGCTCCAAGGTCAAGCCCTCCGCCGTCTTACCTTTCCAAACAACCATGTCTGCTGCACTCCCCGCTTCCGCTTCCACTGCGCGTACCGGCGACCTTTCCATCGGCGACCTGGCCGCCGCCACCGGCGTCTCGCGGGACGGTCTGCGCTTTTACGAGGCACGCGGCCTGATCCGTGCGCGACGCCGCAGCAACGGTTACCGTGCTTACCCGCCCGAGGCCGTGGAACTGGTGCAATACGTGCGCACGGCGCAGCAACTGGGCTTCACGCTGGCAGAAATTGGCGAAGGGATGACGCAGGTGTGGCAGCAACCCGACATCGATGCCGCCGTTACGGCGCTACTGCGGGAGAAACTTGCCGCCATCGATGTCCGCATCGCCAGCTTGCAGGCCACGCGTGATGCACTTGCTGCCCGCGTCGGGATGCCGTGCCCGCTTGCACCGGACTGAAACCCCGCCATGTCTTGTCATATGACTGTCGCAGACCGGCGCCGCTAGGTGCGTTTTGCGCGTTTCCCACGCCCTGACGGCTTGCCGAGTCGTGAAAGGCGCTTGAAAGTTCGCGTCGGTAAAAACGCTCCCGTCTCAAGGGGAGTCTGCTGCAGTGAAACATCGGGGTGCGTTCCATCCACGGGTGAGGGCCGTGCTGTGCGCGGTGGCTTGCCTGCCATTTGCCGCTGCCTGGGCAGCCACGCCGGCATCGGCACCAGCTGCGGCCAGCATGCCGGTGGCGACCATGCCGCCGATCAAGCCTTCCGTGCCGGGCGTGACAGGCGCCGGGTTCAACCTGGTCGAGCTTCTGCAAGAACTGAAGGGCAACAACCCGCAGTTGATCCAGGCACGCCATAACTACCTGTCGGCCAAGTCGATCCCCCCGCAACTTGCCGCGCCCAATAACTCGCAGCTCGGCTACATCTGGAACAGCATCCCCAAGGGGTTTCCGCTTGCGGTCAACCGCGCGGGCGGCAGCCAGTACAACCTGACGCAGCAGATCCCGTTTCCGGGCAAGAAAGCGCTGGCGGCCGAGATTGCCGATCGTCAGGCCGAATCGCTGAACGCGCAAAACGATGCGCTGTACCTGCAGCTCTATGCGCAGCTTTCCACCACGTATTACCAGGCGATCGCGCTGCAGAAACAGATCGATGTACAGAAGCTGGCAATCACGCGCCTCGAGCAGGTCAAGCAGATCACGCGCGTGCGCTACGCCAACAACGCCGCCGCGTACGCCGACTTCCTCAACGCGCAGGTCATGCAGAGCAGCGCGCAGAACGATCTGTTTGCCGCGCAACGCCAGTACGACAGCACGCTGCAGACCCTCAACACGCTCATCGGCAAGGAGCCGAGCTTCCCGCTCGTGCTGCGAGCCGACGACGAGTCCGTGCACCTGCCGGAAGAGCCGCTGCCCGAGCTGGAAAACCAAGCACTGCGCGAACATCCGTCGATCAAGGCGTCTGCCGACCTGATGGACGCCGCACGCAAGAGCGTGACGCTTGCGCGCAAGGCGTACCTGCCCGATTTCCAGGTCATCGCCACCGTCACGACGGACAACCCGCCGTATGGCGTGCGCCCGAACAGCTACCAGATCGAGCTGGACGTGATCATTCCATTCTGGTTCCTGACCAAAGAGAAGTACGGCGTGAACCAGGCCGTGGAAAGCCAGATTGCCACGGAGGCAAATGACGTGTCGGTGCGTCAGCAGACGTTATTGGCCGTCGATACCGCCTACAACACGCTGCGCCAGACGCTTGCCCAGCTCGACTTCAACAAGCAGCGGCAACTGCCGCAGGCGCTGGCGGCCTATCGCGTGACGATGACCAACTACGCCAGCAACAACGCCGATTTCAACGACCTGCTCACCGCCCAAGGCGCGCTCAAGAACGCCGAACTGTCGGTCGCGCAGGCACAGGCCACGGCCTTGCAGGCCTATCACGCGCTGCTCGCGGCCACGGGTCGCTCGCCGGTTCAAGCTCAATAACATCATGAAGACGTTCTCTCCCGTTGTGGCAGTCATCGCCTTGGCCGCAGCCCTTGCTGTCGGTGTGGTGGTCGGACGCAAGTGGCCTGCCGCCGTGCCGGCCGAGACCGCAAAACCCCCTGCCACCGCATCCGCTCCTGCAGCCACGGCGCGCGCCAAGCCCGACTCCGTGGAAATTCCCGCCGGCGGCTTCGACCCGCAGCAGGTGAAGGTCGCGCAGGTCAGTCAGCTTTCCGTACCGGTGGAGCTGTCCACGCCCGGCAAGCTCGCCTACAACGCCGAGCGCACCAAGCTGGCATCGGCGCGCGTGGCTGGCCGGCTGGACCAGATCCTCCTGTTCGAAGGTGCGCAGGTGCGCGAGGGCCAGCCGATTGCCCAGCTGTACGCACCGGATTTCATCTCCGCACAGAAGGAATACCTGCTGGCGCTGAATACCGCCCGCCAGCTCAAGGGCTCCAACATGAAGGATCTGCAGGACGACGCAGATGCCACCGTGCAGTCGGCAGCGGGCCGCCTGCACGTGTTGGGCATGTCGGATGCCGATGTCGCGCAGGTTGCCAAGCGCGGCACGCCGGCTGAACACCTGACGCTGCGCGCACCCATCTCGGGCACGATCGTCAAGCGCAACATGGACCCGGGCGCCTTCCTGAACGTGGGCGATTCGTTCATGAGCATCGTCGATACGCGCGTGCTGTGGTTCACGGGCAATGTGTATGAGAACGATATTGCGAGCGTGCGCATTGGCCAGCCGATCTCACTGCATACCTCGGCGTATCCGGACCGCGAGTTCACCGGCCGCGTGAGCTTTATCGCCCCGAACATCGACCCGGCAACGCACACGTTGACCGTGCGCTGCGACGTGCCCAACACCGACGGCCTGCTGCGCCCCGAGATGTACGCCACGGCGCGCATTCAGACCGGCAGCGGCCAGGCCACGGTGGTGCCGAAGTCGGCGCTGGTGAAAGACCACGGCAGCTACTTCGTGATCGTCCAGAGCGATGCCACGCACTTCAAGCGTGTGGAAGTGCACGGCAAGGACACCGGCACCGACGGTAACTTTGCTGTGACGGCCGGGCTTGAGGCTTCGTCGCAGGTGGTCGTGCGCGGCGCCGCGCTGCTCAACGAGATGATCGTCAAGGCGGGGGCGTAGGCATGGGCTTCAACCCCATCGCGGGCATTCTCAAGCGGCGGCTGCTGATTGTCTTCCTGGCGATCGCGCTGCTGGTGGCGGGCGTGCTGGCGTTTCGCGAGCTGCCGCTGCAGGCGTATCCGGGCGTGGCGCCGCTGTCGGTGCAGGCCATCACGCAGTGGCCGGGCCGTAGCACAACCGAAGTCGAACAGCAGATCACGATCCCGATCGAGAATGCGCTGGCCGGCGTGCCGGATGTGCAGTCGTTCCGCTCGGTATCGCTGTTCGGGCTGTCGGTGGTCACGCTCAAGTTCAAGGAAGGAACCGACGGCTTCAAGGCGCGGCAGAACTTTGCGCAATACGTGGCGGCAGCCAATTTGCCGACCGGTGTGCAGCCGTCGCTGAGCCCGGACTCTGACGCCACCGGCGAGATCATGCGCTTTCGCCTCGTGGGCGACGGCGTCGACCTCACCACGCTCAAGAGCTACCAGGACTACGACATCACCAAGGAGCTGAAGCACGTGCAGGGCGTGGCCGATGTCAGCTCCTTCGGCGGCAAGGTGAAGGAGTATCACATCGTGCCGTCACCGGCGAAGCTGCAGTCGTACGGCATCACGCTGTCGCAGCTCATCACGGCCATCGGCAACGCCAACAACAACACCGGCGGCAACCTGCTGCGCGACGGAGAGCAACAGTTCGTCGTGCGCGGCGTGGGCCTGCTGCAGACGGTGGACGACATCCGCAACGTGGTGGTGGCCGCCAACAACGGCGTGCCGGTGCGTGTGCGCGACATTGCCGAGGTGGAAATCGGCAACGTGCAGCGCCTGGGCCAGGTGCAATACAACGACCAGCCCGACGTGGTCGAAGGCATCGTGCTGCTCAAGCGCGACGCCAACGCCAGCGAGGTGCTGGCCAAGGTGCGCGAAAAGGTCACGGAGCTGAACAACGGCATCTTGCCCAAGAGCGTTCAGATCAAGCCGTTCTACGACCGCCAGGTGCTGCTCGACATCACCATGGGCACGGTCGAACACACGCTGGTGGTGGGCATCTCGCTGGTGCTGGCGGTGCTGTTCGTCTTCCTGGGCAATTTCCGTGCTGCGGCCGTGGTGGCGGCGGTGATTCCGCTGGCGCTGTGCGTGTCGTTCATCAGCATGGAGCACTTCCATGTGCCGGCCAATTTGATCTCGCTTGGGGCAATCGACTTTGGGGTGATTGTCGATGCGGCCGTGATCGTGATGGAAAACATCATGCGGCACCTGGAAGAAGGCGCCGAGAAGCTGGACGACGCCATCGTCAAGGCGACCAGCGAAGTGCAGCGCGCGATGATCTTTTCCACGGGCATCATCATCGTGGCGTATTCGCCGCTGTTCTTCATCGGCGGCGTGGAAGGCATCATCTTCAAGCCGATGGCATTCACAATGGGCTTCGCCTTGATGGCGTCGATCGTGCTGAGCCTGACCTTCGTACCGGCCACCACCTCCTTCGTGTTCGGCAAGACGCTGCATCCGCATTCGCCGGCGTTTATTACGGCGATTCTGCGCTGGTACAAACCGCTGCTGCGCAAGCTGATTGCGCGCCCGATGGCCGTCTTTGCCACGGCCATCACGGCGCTCCTGCTGACGTTGTATAGCGCCACGTTCCTCGGCACGGAGTTCCTCCCCACGCTGGAAGAAAACAACCTGTGGCTGCGCATTACGTTGCCCAACACGGTCGACCTCGATTACTCATCTTCAGTGGCCAACGACCTGCGCGCGTACTTCGTCAAGCAGCCGGAAATCAACCAGGTTTCGGTGCAGATCGGCCGCCCCGATGACGGCACCGATTCCACCGGCGTGTTCAACGAGGAGTACGGCCTGTACTTCGCGCCGCCCGACCAATGGCCCGCCGGCATGACGAAGGCGAAGCTGGTCGAGCGGCTTTCCAAGCGTCTGGAGAAGATTCCGGGCATCGAATTCAACTTCTCGCAATACATCCAGGACAACGTGGATGAAGCGCTCTCGGGCGTGAAGGGCGAGAACTCGGTCAAGCTGTTCGGCAACGACCTCAACGTGCTCGAAGCCAAGGCCAACGAAATCCAGGCGCAGCTCAAGAAGGTGCCGGGGCTGGTGGACGTGGGCATCTTCCGCGAACTGGGCCAGCCGACGCTGAACGTTTCGATCGACCGCCAGGCGGCTGCGCGCTTCAACATCAACGTGAGCGATGTGCAGAACCTCGTGCAATACGCCATTGGCGGCGCGCCGGTCACGCAGATCCTGGAGGGCGAGAAATCGTTCGGCCTGGCGGTGCGCCTGAACCAGCAGGCACGTGCGTCGTACGACGCCATCCGCGAGTTGCTGATCGATACGCCCGATGGCCAGCACATTCCGCTGTCGATGATCGCCAAGGTGGAAATGACCGATGGCCCGTTCTTCATCTACCGCGAACTCGGCAAGCGCTACATCGCCATCAAGTTCGGCGTGCGCGGCCGTGATCTGGGCAGCGCCGTGGACGAAGCGCAGCGTGTGGTGGGCGACAGCGTGCAACTGCCCGAGGGCTACACCGTCAAGTGGGACGGCCAGTTCAACGAGATGAAGGTCGCCCAGAGCAAGCTGATGGTGATCGTGCCGTTGACGATTCTCGTGATCTTCCTGCTGCTGTACAGCACGTTCGGCAACTTCAAGGACGCGCTGATGGTGGTGCTGAATGTGCCGTTTGCCGCCATCGGCGGGCTGCTGGCGCTGCATATCGCACACGAAACGTTGTCGATTTCAGCGGGGATTGGCTTCCTGTCGTTGTTCGGGATTGCCATCCAGGACGGGGTGATCCTGATCTCGTACGTCAATCGGTTGGCGCAATCGGACAACGTGCGGGAAGCCACCGTGGACGGGGCCGCGCTGCGCCTGCGCCCGGTCATCATGACGGCCATGCTGGCGGGGCTGGGTCTGTTGCCAGCGGCGCTGTCGCACAGCATCGGCTCGGAAGCGCAGCGCCCGCTGGCGCTGGTGATCGTCGGCGGCATGGTCACCACGACGATTCTCACGCTACTGGTGCTGCCGGTGGTCTTCACGTGGGCGCACCGTCATCGCCGGCCGCCCTCGCGCGATTCGGACGTGAATCCGACAGCGGCCATGCTGCCTTAAGCCGCGTGCGCTGAAAGCACAACGGGCGCATCGCTTTGCCGGCGATGCGCCCGTTTTCATTTGGGCTCACACCAGAATCGGACCAATCTCATGGTGACGCGTAGCCGAGGCGAGCAGAGTGCGCCTCTGGTTCTCATCGCACGCATCGCCACCATGCTCCCCACGCCCAACGTATCCCCCAGCGTCGCCGCCCAGTTTCCGCCGCAGGTCGTCGCCACACTTATCGAGCTGTTTGGCAATGATCTGCAGCAATGGCGTTTTATCGTCGATCTATTTTGCGAGACGGCAGAACAGGATCTCGCCAACCTGGCGGACGCCATCCGCAGCGGCGAAGACGCGCAGATCGTTGAAGCGGCGCATCGCATCGTCGGTTCCGCGCGCATGCTGGGGCATCAGCCGATTGGCGATGCTGCCCGCCGCATCGAGCGCGCTGCGCAAAGCATCGGGCCCTATCAGCAGCGTGCGCAAGAAATGCAATCCGCCCTCTCCTGCCTGCGCGCCTTGGCCGATGAATTCCGCCGGCAGGCCAATGCCTGCGCCTGGCCAAACGCGGCGGTAGCGGGCTAACGTCGCGCCATACTCCGCAAGCCATCGACTGCGGAGCAGCGTCACCCTTGGCCTAATCAATTTATGTTTTATGAAACATAAATTAATTGATTAGGCTACAAATTGCGTGATTCGCAATACAACGGGTGATTACAACTATTGATCTAGAGCAGGCTGCCCCACTATCTTTCGCGGGCAACGTCGGCGCACTCCAACTGCAGCCGCCTGGCACGCGCCGGCCATGACCGGCACGGCCGCACCGTTTCACCACGTACGTCACAACACGGGCTCAACTTATCCGGGGGGATTCGATGTCCGAAGCAGTCCTGCATCCATTTTTCTCGCGCGAGCGCACCGTCGCCGCGGTTGGTTTCAACCGCTGGCTGGTTCCGCCTGCCGCGCTGGCCATCCATCTGTGCATTGGCATGGCCTACGGTTTCTCCGTCTTCTGGCTGCCGCTTGGCCGCGCACTGGGCATCACCAAGCCGCTCACCTGCGGCGCCGATGTCTCGCTGATCGCCGAGCTGTTCACCACCACCTGTGATTGGCGCGTGTCCAGCCTGGGCTGGATGTTCACGCTGTTCTTCGTTTTCCTGGGCGCATCCGCAGCCATGTGGGGCGGCTGGCTCGAGCGCGTCGGCCCGCGCAAGGCTGGCGTCGTGTCGGCCGTGTGCTGGTGCGGCGGCTTGCTGATTTCCGCGCTTGGCATCCAGATGCACCAACTGTGGCTGCTGTGGGTGGGCTCTGGCGTGATCGGCGGCATCGGCCTGGGGCTGGGCTACATCTCGCCCGTGTCGACGCTCATCAAATGGTTTCCGGACAAGCGCGGCATGGCCACCGGCATGGCCATCATGGGCTTTGGCGGCGGCGCAATGATTGGGGCTCCGCTGGCTGACCGCCTGATGAAGATGTTTGCCACGCCCGAATCGGTCGGCGTGTCGCAAACGTTTATCGTGCTGGCCGGCATCTACTTCGTGTTCATGATGGCTGGCGCGCTGGGTTACCGCGTGCCGCCCACGGGCTGGAAACCCGCCGGCTGGACGCCCTCGCCTGCCAAGGCGAAGGACACGATGGTCACGCAACGCCACGTGCACGCAAACGAAGCGCTGAAGACGCCACAGTTCTGGCTGATCTGGGCCGTGCTGTGCCTGAACGTTTCGGCCGGTATCGGCGTGCTCGGCATGGCCTCGCCGCTGCTGCAGGAAGTGTTTGGCGGCAAGCTGCTGGGCGTGACGACGTCGTTCATGGACCTGACCGCCGCGCAAAAGGGCCAGATTGCGGCCATCGCTGCGGGCTTCACGGGTCTGCTGAGCCTGTTCAACATCGGCGGCCGTTTCTTCTGGGCATCGCTGTCGGACCGCCTGGGTCGCAAGATGACGTACGCCGTTTTCTTCGTGCTCGGCTTCGTGCTGTACGCCTCGATTCCGTGGACGTCGCACACGGGCAATATCGCCCTGTTCGCACTGGCCTTCTGCGTGATCCTGTCGATGTACGGCGGCGGTTTTGCGACTGTGCCGGCGTATCTGGCTGACATGTTCGGCACGCAGATGGTGGGCGCCATCCACGGCCGCCTGCTCACGGCATGGTCGACGGCAGGCATTCTGGGCCCCGTGCTGGTGAACTACCTGCGCGAATACCAGATCGCTCATGGCGTGGAACGCGCAGCCGTGTACGACATCACGATGATGATCCTGGCCGGCCTGCTGATCCTGGGCTTCATCTGCAACCTGCTGGTGCGCCCCGTCAACGCGAAGCACTTTATGACGGAAGCGCAACTCGACGAGCAACGTCACGCTGCGGCAACCAAGAGCCCAACCCCGTCGGTGGCCTCGCCGGAAACGTCACTGGAATGGAAAGCGCATCCAGGCTCTGCCGTGGCCGTGGTACTGGCCTGGGCCGCAGTGGGCCTGCCGTTGGGCTGGGGGGTTTGGATTACACTCCAAAAAGCTGCCGTTCTGTTCTCCTGATACGTGATTTAAAGCCGCCCCGCCACCCATGAAGCACCAGAAAATCGAGTTCTACCGTCATCCGGCCGGTGGCTGGGGCGCGCTCAAGAGCGTTGCACATCAATTGCTGTCTCAGGGCATCGCGGCCAAGGGCGCCAAGACGATGCTGTCGGCCAACCAGCCCGACGGCTTCGACTGCCCCGGTTGCGCCTGGCCTGATCGCGACCACGCATCTACCTTCGAGTTCTGCGAAAACGGCGTCAAAGCCGTGGCTGCAGAAGCCACTTCCCGTCGCACTACGCCAGAGTTCTTCGCTCAGCACACCGTGCGCGAACTGGCCGAGTGGTCCGACTACGCGCTGGAAGATCAGGGGCGCCTCACGCACCCGATGGTCTACGACGCGGCCAGCGACAAGTACATCCCGATCGAATGGGACGCGGCCTTTGCGCTGATCGCGCAGCACCTGCGCGCGCTGCCCGATCCGAACCAGGCGATCTTCTACACCTCCGGCCGCACCAGCAATGAGGCGGCCTTCCTCTACCAGTTGTTCGTGCGCGCATACGGCACGAACAATTTCCCCGACTGCTCCAACATGTGCCACGAGCCCTCCGGCACGGGCATGCGGGGCAGCATCGGCGTCGGCAAGGGCACCGTCACGCTCGACGATTTCACCAAGGCCGATGCCATCTTCATCTTTGGCCAGAACCCGGGGACAAACCACCCGCGCATGCTCGGTGAGCTGCGCGAGGCGTCCAAACGCGGCGCCAAGATTGTTTCGTTCAACCCGCTGCGCGAGCGCGGGCTAGAGCGCTTTGCCGATCCGCAAAGCAAGATCGAGATGCTGACGCTGGGCTCCACGCGCATCAGCACCGAATACCACCAGGTGCGCATCGGCGGCGACCTGGCCACCGTCAAGGGCATCATCAAGCACGTGATTGAGCGTGACGACGTGGCACGCAGCCGCGGCGAACCTGTCGTCATCGACCACGCCTTCATCGCCCAGCACACCGGCGGCTACGACGCCTTCGCCGCCGACGTGCGCGCCGAATCGTGGGCCACCATCGAAGCCGAATCGGGCCTGCCGGAACACGAAATCCGCCAGGCCGGCGATACCTACATCCAGGCCGGCAGCGTCATTGCCTGCTGGGGCATGGGCATCACGCAACACAAACATTCGGTCGCGACGATCCAGATGATCGTCAACCTGCTGCTCCTGCGCGGCAACATCGGGCGCCCAGGAGCCGGTGCGTGCCCGGTGCGCGGCCACAGCAATGTGCAGGGCGATCGCACGATGGGCATCTACGAGAAGCCCGCCCCGGCGTTCCTGGATCGGCTGGAACAGGTCTTCGGCATTCAAGTGCCGCGTGAACATGGCTACGACACCGTCGGCGCCATTGAGGCGATGCAGCAAGGCGCCGCACGCGTGTTCTTCGCCATGGGCGGCAACTTTGCGGCAGCCACGCCGGACACGGCTGCCACGTGGGCGGGCCTGCGCCAGTGCGACCTGACCGTGCACGTGACCACCAAGCTCAACCGCAGCCACATCGTGCACGGCAAGGCGGCACTGATCCTGCCGTGCCTGGGCCGCACTGAGGTCGACCAACAGGCCGGCGGCACGCAAGGCGTGACCGTGGAAGATTCGATGAGCATGGTGCACATGTCGGCGGGCATCAATCCGCCGGCCTCGCCGCATCTGCTGTCGGAGCCGGCCATCGTGGCGCGGCTGGCCGAGGCGACGCTGCCCGAAAGCACGATCCCGTGGCGCTGGCTGGTGGAAGACTACGACCGCATCCGCGAACGCATCGAAGCCGTGTTCGACGACTTTGCCGGCTTCAACGAGAAGATTCGCGTGCCGGGCGGCTTCCGCCTGCGCAACACCGCATCGGAACGCGTCTGGAGCACGCCGTCGGGCAAGGCGGAATTCCACGCGCATGCCGTGCCGACCGACACGCCGGTCCACCGCGCCCGCGAGCGCCACACCGACGCCACCGTCTTTACGCTCGCCACGGTGCGCTCGCACGATCAATACAACACCACGATCTACGGCATGGACGACCGCTATCGCGGCGTGTTCGGCCAGCGCCGCGTGGTGTTCATCAACAAGGAAGACCTGCACACGATCGGCATGAAAGACGGCGAGTGGGTCGACATGGTGACGCTGTCAGACGACGGCACCACGCGCCGCGCCGATGGCTTCCGCCTCGTGGCGTACGACATTCCACGCGGCTGCCTGGCGGCGTATTACCCCGAGACCAATCCGTTGGTGCCGCTGTCTTCCGTGGCCGACCAGGCCCGCACGCCGACGTCCAAGTCGATTCCGGTGATGCTGGTCCCGAGCCAAGTCCAACGCACCGCCGAGTCCCAAGCGGCCACCACGGCAGAAGCCTGATGTCGACCGAGCCGGCGTGGTCTGCGCTGCAACTGGCGCTGCTGGCCGCATTGCGCGACACCGACGCCGGCAAACCGGTGTCGCTGCCCTGGCTGACCAAGCGCGTGGGCGAGCGTGCCAGCACAGTCCTGCGCGCGCTGCATCCGCTGGCTGATGCCGGGCTGCTGCGCGTTGCCATGGACGACACCCGCTGGCTTATCGTGCTGCTCGACGCCGGCCGCGTTCTGCCCCATTTCACTGCATGACTTTTCTGCCCCGCCACCCCGCCGGCTTGCCCGTCGTTTCGACCATCGCGACGAAACGCACGCGCACCGGCAACCAAGAAGACGCCTCCACCGCTGTCGCCGATGAAGCCCCGGTGGCGCTGGTCTTCAACGGCATCACGCATGCGGTGATGATGGCGTCGCCAGCCGACCTGGAAGACTTTGCACTGGGTTTCGCGCTGTCCGAAGGCATCATCGACAGTCGCGCCGATTGGCGTGGCGCAGATGTGGAAACGCACCCGCATGGGCTTGAAGTGCATGCGGAAATCGCTTCGCATTGCTTCGTGCGGCTGAAGGAACGCCGCCGCGCTCTGGCCGGCCCGACCGGCTGCGGCCTGTGTGGCATTGAAAGCCTGCAGACCTTTGAAGACGCGCCGACCCCGCTAGTGCCGCCCACGTGGATGGCGGCATTGACCGACGCACAAGTGCTGGATGCCATGCACGCGATGACGGCGCAACAGCCGGCCAACGCGCTCACCGGTGGCTTGCATGCCGCGGGCTGGATACCTGCAGACGGCAGCACACCGCTGCACGTGCTGGAAGACGTGGGCCGTCACAACGCGCTGGACAAGCTGATCGGGCGGCTGGCCCGGCTCGGCATCCGCCCTGCAGACGGGTTCATCGTCATGACAAGCCGCGCGAGCTTCGAACTGGCGCGCAAGTGCGTGCAGGTCCGGGTGCCGCTGCTGGCGACAATCTCCGCGCCGTCCTCGCTGGCGATTCGCCACGCCAAGGCCGGACAGCTGACGCTGCTGGCGTTCTGCCGGGGTGATGGCGTGACGCGGTTTGCGTAGCGCACAGCGCGCGCGGGGCTAAATCTCCACCTTGCTCCCCAACTCAACCAAGCGGTTGGCGGGAATCCGGAAGAAGTCCGACGGCTTGGCGCTGTTGTGCTGCATCCAGGCAAACAAAGACTCTCGCCACATTGCCATGCCAGGCAGCGGTGATGGCACCACCGTGGCACGTGTAATGAAGAACGAGGTTTCCATGTCTTCAAAAACGATGCCCAGCCGTTCACCCACGTTGCGGACGATCTCGTCCACGGCCGGTGTTTCCTTGAAGCCGAAATCGACCACGGCCGTGTGGATGTCGTCGCCAATGGTCTTGATGACCAGACGCTTGGCTGGGTCCACATACGGCACGGCCAGTGTGCGGAAGTGGATGAACAGCACGCGCTTGTGCAGCACGTGGTTGTGCTTGAGGTTGTGCAGCAACGCCAGAGGCACGAAGTCGATGCTCGGCGTCAGATACACGGCGGTTCCATCCACACGATACGGTGGATGGCGCAGCAGCCCTTCCATGAACGGCTCGAGCGGAATGCCGCCTTCCACGTTGCGCGCCTTCAGCAGTTGCGTGCCCGAGTGCCACGTCACCATCAGGAAGAAGATCAGGCCGCCCAGCAGCAAGGGGAACCAGCCACCCGCGGCAATCTTGAGCAGGTTGGCCGAAAAGAACGACAAATCGACCGCCAGGAACACCGCGCCAATGCAGGCCACCAGCGACAGGCGCCACTTCCAGGCGTTGCGCATGACCACCGTGACGAGCCCTGTCGTCAGCACCATGGTGGTCGTCACCGCAATACCGTAGGCCGCCGCCAGGTTGTCGGACTTGCCGAACGCCAGCACCACCGCCACCACCAGCACCAGGAGCATGTAGTTGACCACCGGCACGTAGATCTGGCCGATTTCCACATCCGACGTGTAGAGAATTTTCATGCGCGGCGCATAGCCCAGATGCACCGCCTGCGCCGTCATCGAAAACGCGCCCGAGATGACTGCCTGCGACGCAATGACGGTGGCCGCCGTCGCCAGTAACACCATCGGGCCCACCGCCCAGTTCGGCATCAACAGGAAGAACGGGTTCTGCACGGCGCTCGGCTCGCGCAGCAGCAAGGCGCCCTGGCCAAAGTAGTTCAGCAACAGACACGGCATGGCAATGTAGAACCACGCGTAGCGGATCGGGCGCGCGCCAAAGTGGCCCATGTCGGCATACAGGGCCTCGGCGCCGGTCAGCGCCAGAAACACCGAGCCGAACACGATGAACGCCAGCACCGTATGCCGGAATCCAAATTCGATGGCATATACGGGGTTCAGCGCCACCAATATCTGCGGCGACTTCGCCACCGAAACCAGCCCCATCAGCCCCAGCAGCAGGAACCAGAGCACCATGATCGGCCCGAACAGCCGCCCCACCACGTGCGTGCCCTGCTTCTGGATCAAAAACAGGGCGATCAGCACGATCAGCGCAAGGGGCAGCACCCACTTCTGCAGCGCGGGCGCCATGATCTCCATGCCCTCGATGGCGGAGAGCACCGAAATGGCGGGTGTGATGACGGCATCGCCGTAGAACATGGCGGCCCCCAGCAGGCCGAGCAGCATCAACGTGCGTGTGAACCGGGCGCTGCCGCTGCTTGCGCGCATGGCCAGCGCCGTCAGCGCGAGGATGCCGCCTTCGCCGTTGTTGTCGGCACGCATGACGAACAGCACGTATTTGATGGACACCACCAGCGTCATGGCCCAAAAGAGCATCGACAGGATGCCGAAGACAGTCTGATCGGAAAACGGAACCCCATGCTCGGGGTTGAAGCATTCCTTTAGTGCGTACAGGGGGCTGGTGCCGATGTCCCCGAAAACCACGCCGATTGCGCCAATCACGGTGGCCATCAACGCGGGATTTTTCTTGGTTTTACTGGCTGCGGCGGTCGTCATGGGTAGGCTGCGACTGGAACGACGGGGGCGCACGCAATTTTCGTGCACCGTCTGCTGCACTGGCTTTACGGGGCGAGCCGAGTGCGGCAGAAGCCACTAAAGCTTAGGTGAAAACGCCCGGTTTTGCGCCGGTGTTTGCACCGATGGCAAGCCTGCGCCAACCCTGCTGAGCGGCAGAAAACAACGTACTCACCGGGTCTAAGCAAAAAGCTTAAAAAAACAGACTTTGACGGGGAGACGCGCCAAGCATATATTCACAAAACGATCGTTTGGCCGGTTCGGCCGGGTCTGCCTGCTGTGTTTGTATTGGCCGGCGGCCGATCGATTTCTCAACTTCACGACTCAAAATCATGGCTACTGGTACCGTCAAGTGGTTCAACGACGCAAAGGGTTTCGGCTTCATTACCCCGGATGATGGCGGCGAAGACCTTTTCGCACATTTCTCCGCTATCAATGCCGCAGGCTTCAAAAGCCTGAAGGAAGGCCAGAAGGTGTCGTTCGAAGTCACGCAAGGCCCCAAGGGCAAGCAAGCTTCGAACATCGTGCCCCAGTAACAAGGAGCACGCGGGCGCGGTAGCCCGGTTTTGGCTTGCCGCGCGGGGTTTCCTCGCGCGTGTATTGGCCGGGATATTCCGCCAGGCAGGTTGTTCAGTACGTGTTTGCCATCAAGCAGTCGGAAGGTCACCGGAAGCGGTGACCTGGTTTGACGAACCCCTATTGGGAGCATGCAATGGCCAGCCGAATTGAAGAGAACGCCGTTCAGTATGATCCGCCCGCCGGGGCAGCTGCAGAAATGCATGCTGCCCCGAGTTTCATTCGGGATTCGGAAATCCAGTTTTCGCGCTCGCAGACATTCCATGAAGGGCAGCGCGTCAGTTTTGACGTAGAGATCGGGCCCGACGGCGAACTGATCGCCGTCAACATCAAACCAATATGACACGCCGGTTTCAACTCGGCATGTTCAAAAGAAAAAGGGAGGCATTGCCTCCCTTTCTCATAGGTGATGCGCCAGATTACTTGGCTGTCGGCATCACAAATTCGGCGCCCTTGGCAATCGAATCCGGCCAGCGTTGCATCACGCTCTTGTAACGCGTGTAGAAACGAACACCTTCTTCCCCATAGGCGTGGTGGTCGCCAAACAGCGAGCGCTTCCAGCCGCCAAAGCTATGCCACGCCATCGGCACCGGAATCGGCACATTGATACCGACCATGCCCACCTGGATTTGCCGCGCAAATGCACGCGCCACGCCGCCATCGCTCGTGTAGCACGACACGCCGTTGCCGAACTCGTGCGCGTTGATCAGTTTCACCGCCTCGGCAAGATCGTGCACGCGCACCACCGAAAGCACGGGGCCGAAGATCTCTTCCTTGTAGATCGTCATCTCGGGCTTGACGTGGTCGAACAGCGTGCCGCCCGTGAAGAAGCCCTCGGCGTGGCCCTCGACCGAGTGGCCGCGGCCGTCCACCACCAGCTTGGCGCCCTCTTCCACGCCCTTGGCGATATAGCCTTCCACCTTCGCCTTGTGCGCGGCGGTGACGAGCGGACCCATTTCGCTGTCGGCCTGCATGCCGTTGCCGATCTTCAGCGCGCGGGCGCGTTCGGCAAGGCGCGGGACGAGCTTGTCAGCCACGTCGCCCACTGCCACGGCCACGGAAATCGCCATGCAGCGCTCGCCGGCCGAGCCGTAGCCGGCACCGATTAGCGCATCCACCGCTTGGTCGAGGTCCGCATCGGGCATGACGACGAGGTGGTTCTTGGCGCCGCCCAAGGCTTGCACGCGCTTGCCGCGCTTGGTGCCTTCGGCGTAGATGTATTCGGCGATAGGCGTGCTGCCGACGAACGAGACGGCCTGCACATCCGGATGCTCGAGCAGCGCGTCGACGGCATCCTTGCCGCCCTGTACGACGTTGAACACGCCATCGGGTAGGCCCGCCTGCTTGAGCAGATCGGCAATCATCAGGCTGGGGGTCGGGTCACGTTCACTGGGCTTGAGGATGAACGTGTTGCCGCATGCCAGCGCCACGGGCGCCATCCACATCGGCACCATGAACGGGAAGTTGAACGGCGTGATGCCGGCCACCACGCCCAGCGGCTGGCGCAGGTTCCAGTTGTCGATGCCGCCGCCAATGTTGTCGGTGAAGTCGGTCTTGAGCAGGTTCGGAATGCCGCAGGCAAACTCGACCACTTCAATGCCGCGCGTGACTTCGCCCTTGGCATCGGAGAACACCTTGCCGTGCTCCCGCGTGATGGCGGCAGCCAGGGCGTCCTGGTTCTGGTCGAGCAGCTCCTTGAACTTGAACAGAACGCGCGAGCGCTTGAGCGGTGAGGTCTCAGCCCAGTCCGCAGCGGCGGCGTGGGCAGCGGCCACGGCGGCGCCCACTTCGGATTTGCCGCCCAGCAGCACCTGCGCGCTCACGGCGCCCGTGGCGGGGTTGAATACATCGGCGGCGCGCGTGCCGCTGCCGGCATGGCGTTGCCCGCCGATGTAATGGCTGATGACGGACTCCGTCACGGCGGGATCAATCGGTCGGTTCATTTCAGGCTACCTCTTGCAGAACGGTACGAACGGTGTCGAAGATGCGCGCAATCTGCGCCTCTTCGATGATGAGCGGCGGGGAGAACGCCAGGATGTCGCCGGTGTAGCGCACGAGCACGCCGCGCTCCAGGCACTTCAGGAAGACTTCGTAAGCGCGCGCGCCTACGGCGCCCGGCCGCGATTCCAGCTCGATGCCGGCGACCAAGCCCAGGTTACGGATGTCCTTCACATGCGGCGCGCCCTTGACCGAATGCGCCGCGGCTTCAAACGCCGGCGACATCGCACGAGCGCGCTCGAACAGCCCTTCGCTGCGATACAAATCGAGCGCGGCCACCGCCGCTGCCGCCGCCAAGGGGTGCGCCGAATACGTATAGCCGTGGAATAGCTCAATCGCGCCCGGCGCGCCCGCGTCGACCACGGTGTCGTGTACCGACTGGCGAACGGCTACGGCGCCCATCGGCACGGCAGCGTTGTTGATGCCCTTGGCCATCGTCAGCAAATCGGGCGTCACGCCAAAGAACTCCGCCGCCGTTGCCGCGCCCAGGCGGCCAAAACCCGTGATGACCTCATCGAAGATCAGCAGGATGCCGTGCTTGTCGCACAGCGCGCGCAGGCGTTCCAGATAGCCTTTGGGCGGCACCAGCACGCCCGTGGAACCTGCCAGCGGCTCGACGATGACGGCGGCAATGGTCGACGCGTCATGCAACGTGACAAGGCGCTCCAGCTCGTCGGCAAGGTGCTCGCCCCAGGCCGGCTGGCCCTTGGAGAAGGCGTTGTGCTCGGGCGCATGCGTGTGCGGCAGGTGGTCTACACCCGGCAGCAGGTTCGCCGAAAACGCCTTGCGGTTTGGCGAGATGCCGCCGACCGAGATGCCGCCGAAGCCCACCCCGTGATAACCGCGCTCGCGGCCGATCAGGCGTGTGCGCTGCCCTTCGCCCCGCGCGCGATGGTACGCCAGCGCAATCTTGAGCGCCGTATCCACCGCTTCCGACCCCGAGTTGACGAAGAAGATGCGGTTCAACCCTTCCGGCATGATCTCGGCGACTTTCTCTGCCGCGCGGAATGCCAGCGGGTGCCCCATCTGGAAGGTGGGTGCGAAATCCAGCGTGGCGGCCTGCGCGGTGATGGCGTCGACGATTTCCTTGCGGCAGTGGCCGGCGTTGACGCACCAGAGGCCGGCGGTGCCGTCCAGCACCTCGCGGCCATCGCCGTCACGGTAATACATGCCCTGGGCCGAGGTCAGCAGGCGCGGTGCGGCCTTGTACTGGCGGTTGGCCGTGAACGGCATCCAGAAGTAAGACAGATCAGTGGTCTCCAGCGGGTGCGGTGCGGGTTTCATCGGTCACTCCGGAAAAACAGCGGAAAGGGAATGGACTGGCAAGCCAGCCGTTGGAGCAAACTGTACAGAGTCACATGCGACACGGACATGCACAGATGGCGGTTCTATAAGAAACTGTATAGGCGCCCACCACCGCTCTCGTGCCGCACCGCAACATGCAACTCGAACTCGATCCTTCTCATCCCCAGCGTACGTTGGTCGACCAGATCGTCCAAGGCATTCGTGCGGCGGTCGACAACCATACCCTGCTGCCAGGCACGCGGCTGCCTTCCGTGCGCAAGTTGGCACAGGCCCACGATGTAAGCACCTTTACGGTGGCGGAGGCCTACACGCGGCTGGCGGCGCTGGGCGCCATCGTCGCGCGGCCGCGCTCGGGCTACTTGGTGGCAGCGCGCACCCCCACCCAACCGGCGCCCGTGGCCCCGCGCTGGGAGCCGCCCACACTCAACGCAGCGTGGTTGCTGTCGGATGTGTTTGCCGATCGCTCCATCGCCATCAAACCGGGCTGCGGCTGGCTGCCGAATGACTGGCTGGACGAGCGCGGCGTGCAGGAAGCCATGCGCGCGGTGAGCCGTGTTTCCGCGCTTCGGGTGGCGGGCTACGGACATCCATGGGGCTATGCGCCCTTGGGTGAATACGTTGCGCAGTCGCTTGCGCTGCGGGGTCTGCCGGTGGAGCGCTCGCAAGTGCTGCTGACCAGCGGCGCCACGCAGGCGCTCGACCTGATCGTCCGCACCCTGTTCAAAGCCGGCGACGTCGTAGCCGTGGATGATCCGGGCTACTGCAACGTGCTCCAGGTGCTCAAGCTGGCCGGCCTGCGCGTGATCGGGGTGCCACGCACGCCAGAGGGGCTCGACACAGCCGCATTGGAAACCATCCTGCGCGCCGACGATGCCGACCGGCCGCGCGCCCTCTTCACCAGCTCCGTGCTGCAGAACCCCACCGGCTCCTCGATGACGGCGCAGAACGCCTATCGCGTGCTGCAGCTCGCCGAGCAACACGGCCTTTGGATTGTCGAAGACGACTTGCACCGCGAACTGGCCGACCCCGCCGCACCGATGCTGGCCTCGCTCGACGGCCTGCGCCGCACGCTGTACGTGAGCGGCTTCTCCAAGACGATCTCGCCCTCATTGCGCGCGGGCTATGTGGTGGCCGACGCCGCCATCACGCGCGAGCTTGCGCGTACCAAGATGGCCGTGGCGCTCACCTCGTCGGAAATCACGGAGCGCATCGTGCACGCTTTCGTCACGCGCCCCGTCTATGCCGAGCATGTGGCGCGGCTGATTGCACGACTGGGAGAAGCGCACACGCAAGTCGAAGCCCTCATGCGCCAACATGGTGCTGAATTGTTCGATACACCAGGGCGCGGCCTCTTCCTGTGGGCCCGGCTGCCGGGCCACGCAGATGCCTCTGCGCTGGCCAATCGGGCCATCGATCACAACATCTGGCTTGCACCGGGACAGTATTTCCGGCCGCATGACGAGCCCAGCCCGTGGCTGCGCTTCAACGTGGCTTACTCCGCTGAGCCGGCGCTCTGGGAATTTCTCTCCCACGCGTAATGGCGCATGCCCTGCATGGGTCGCAATGACGTATTGCATGCAATCAATCACGTGACTGGCACTCAAACGTGAAATCGGCGTGACCGGATGGTGGCAGCGTCACACAAGCGCGACACGATGCGCTGTCGCCTACCGTTCTCTTGCGTCGTACCGATTCCCAACGCCACCTGCAGCCCAACCTGCACAAGGAGTGCCATGGACATCAAAACCGTCCGCGAAACCGCGTTCGCAATGCCGCTCACGAGCCCCGCATACCCGCCAGGCCCGTACCGCTTCATCCACCGCGAATTCTTCATCATCACGTATCGCACCGACCCGGCCAAGCTGCGTGCCATGGTGCCGGAGCCGCTGGAAGTGCCCGAACCGCTGGTCGCCTACGAGTTCATCCGCATGGCCGACTCCACCGGCTTTGGTGATTACACCGAGAGCGGCCAGGTGATTCCCGTCACCTACGAAGGCAAGCCCGGCACGTACACGCTGGCGATGTATCTGGACGACCATCCGCCCCTGGCCGGCGGCCGCGAGATGTGGGGCTTCCCGAAGAAACTCGCCTCGCCCAAGCTGGTGACCGACAAGGACACGCTGATCGGCACGCTCGACTACGGCCCCGTGCGCGTGGCAACCGGCACCATGGGCTACAAGCACCGTGAGCTGGATCTGGCAGAGCAGAAACGCCGCCTGGAGCGCCCAAACTTCCTGCTCAAGATCATTCCGCACGTGGACGGCAAGACCGCGCGCATCTGCGAGCTGTCGCGCAATTACATGATCGACATCGACATGAAAGGTGCATGGACCGGCCCCGCGTCGCTGGAACTGGCGCACCATGCGCTGGCACCCGTGGCCGAACTGCCCGTCCTGGAGATTGTCGAAGCCCGGCACATCATTGCAGACCTGACCCTTGGCATGGGCGAGGTCGTGTTCGATTACCTCGCGCAGTAACGCCTGCCCGACGCCATTTTTTCCGTCAACCCTCGGAGTACACACATGTCTGATTTGAAAGGCAAAGTCGCCGTCGTCACGGGTGCCGCCAGCGGCATCGGCAAGCAAATCGCCCTCACGCTCGCCAATTCGGGCGCGGCCATCGCCATCGTTGACCTGAACGAAGACGGCGCCAAGGCCGTCGCCAAGGAAATCACCGATGCAGGCGGCAAGGCCATCGGCCTGCGCATGGACGTGACCGACGAACAAGCCGTGGACAGCGGCATCGATCGCGTGGCTGAAGAACTCGGCTCGGTCGACATCCTCGTCTCCAATGCCGGCATCCAGATCGTCAACCCGTTCGTGAGCTACTCGTTTGCCGACTGGAAGAAGATGCAGGCGATCCACGTCGATGGCGCGTTCCTGACCACGCGTGCAGCGCTGCGCCATATGTACAAGGACGACCGCGGCGGCGTGGTGATCTACATGGGCTCGGTGCACTCGCACGAGGGCTCGCCGCTCAAGTCGGCCTACGTGGCGGCCAAGCATGCGTTGCTCGGCTTGAACAAGGTGCTGGCCAAGGAAGGCGCAGCCCATAACGTGCGTTCGCATGTGGTGTGCCCCGGTTTTGTGCGCACGCCGCTGGTCGAAAAGCAGATTCCCGAGCAAGCGAAGGAACTCGGCATCAGCGAAGACGACGTCGTGAAAAAAGTCATGCTGGGTGATACCGTGGACGGCGTATTCACCACGGTGGAAGACGTGGCCGAGACGGTGCGCTTCCTGGCCACGTTCCCGAGCGCCGCGCTGACCGGCCAATCGTTCGTGGTGAGCCACGGCTGGTTCATGCAGTAAGTCTGAGCACACGCAAGGAGGTTGGAGGAGATATGCCCGCACCCAAACTACGCGTGGCCGCAAGCAAGCGGCCCACGCCGGCAGAATCGTCGCGCCCGGCAGATGCGCCGCTCACCACGGCTCAGCGGATCGTGCTGCCCGCGTACGAGAACATTGCGCTGGTGCTGCAAGGCGGCGGCGCGCTTGGCTCGTACCAGGCCGGCGTGTTCGAAGGGCTGGACGAAGCCGGCATCGTGCCGAACTGGATTGCGGGCATCTCCATCGGGGCATTGAATACGGCCATCATTGCCGGCAATGCGCCCGAGCATCGGCAAGCGAAGCTGCGTGAGTTCTGGCAGATCATCACGCAGCCGACGTTCTCGCCGCCGCTGCCTGACATCCTGGAAAACGCCTGGTTTGACGGCAACGCGCATCTGCGTAAATGGCTGACCGCCATGCAGGCGGCAGACACGCTGCTTGAAGGCCAGCGTGGCTTTTTTACGCCGCGCTTTCCTGCCCCGCTTCCCGCCAACGAAATCGACCCGCTCGAAGCCAGCTATTACGACACCACGCCGCTCAAGGCGACGCTGGAACGCCTGTGCGATTTCGACCGCATCAACGACGGCGGCATTCGCGTGTCAGTGGGCGCCGTGAACGTCCGCACGGGCAACCTGGAAGCCTTCGACAACACCGAGCGCCGCCTGCGCGCGGAGCACTTCATGGCATCAGGCGCGCTGCCGCCGGGCTTTCCGCCCGTGCTGATCGACGGTGAGTATTACTGGGACGGCGGTGTGGTCTCCAACACGCCGCTGTCGTATGTGCTGGGCTCCAAGCCGCGCCGCGACACGCTGGTGTTTCAGGTGGACCTCTGGAGCGCGCTGGGCCCTGTGCCCAATACGATGATCGGCGTGGCCAGCCGCCAGAAGGACTTGCAGTACTCCAGCCGCACGCGGCTTACCACCGACTGGATGGAGCGTTCGCAATCCACCCGCCGGTTGATACGGAAGCTGCTCGATCATCTTCCTCCCAAGGAGTTCGAGCGCACGCAGTGGTACAAGCACGCGCAGGAAATGGCCTGCACCAAGCGCTACAACGTCTTCCACCTCATCTACGCGGCCAAGGAACACGAAGGCCCCGGCAAGGACATCCAGTTCGGGCCGTCCACCATGCGAGACCACTGGGCCTCGGGCCTTGCCGATATTCGCGAATCGCTCTCGCATCCGGAGTGGCTGGAGATGCCCGATAACGACACGGGCTTCGTCACGCACGACATCCACCGCCATCCGGGCGTGGAGCGGGAAGACAAGCGGCTCTGAGCTGTTCGCCGCTGAATCACCCGAGTTGCGCTATTTCTGTGCGGGCGGCATGTGCAATGCAGTCGACAGCGGCGGCCGCGGCAGCGCGGCCGTCCATGCACGGCGGATCACCGCGCTGATCTGCTTGTAGACCTCTTTCGAGATCACGGTTTCGGCCAGCATCGTGTCGATCTTGCTCTGGCCGATGTAGAGCGCGAACAGCACGAGCAGGCGCTTTTCCAGAGCGGCGCTGTAGTCGCCAAACTTTCCGCGCAGCTCCGCCAAGCCCTCTTCCGCCGCCTCGATCCGGGCAATCAAGACGCCGTCGAGCAGGTCTGCCATGCGCTCACCCAGCACGGGCTGCAGCGATGCACGGTTGTACGCGCGCAAGCGCTCCAGCACCGTCTGGCGGCAAATAAGCAATTCAAAGCGATCAGCCAGGGCGTTGGCCAGCGGGCGGTCGATATGCACCACGCGGTGCAGCCAGACCGCGAACCGGTAGCCGGCGTGCTTGGCCAGGATGCGCCGCGATGCGCGCTTGTAGCCCAGGCGCCCCTCTGTGCGGGCCGCGTCGATCATGTCCGCGGTGTTGCGCATCATCGCGTCAAGGTTCCGGATGGAGACAAGGCCGTTGCCGTACTCGGGAATCAACTCGCGCTCACGCGTGGCGAGTGAAACGAGGCCGATGGTCAGGCGCTCGCGTTCGGACAGCGCCTCCTCAAGGTTCAGCTCGACCGCGCCGGCCGCGACCTCTCGCCGATACACCTCCGCAGCCTGGTCCGTCGCGCCCGAGGTGAAATGAAAGTGCCCGCCGATGCGGCGCATGGTCGATTCCACTTCCTCTGTCGACATGTTCAGCGCCTGGCCCTGCAGGGCCTGCTCTTGCGGCGACAACTGATCCAACCCCAGTTGGCGCATCACCCAGCGCAGCGTGGCGCCGTTGAAGAGCACGCTCACTAGAACAAAGCCGGTGGCCAGGATGGTGACGAAATGGCGATCCGCCTCGCGCACAGCCTGGTTCTCCGCCACACCCAGCGCCAGCACCAACGTGACGGCGCCACGCAGGCCGCCCCATGCAATCGCAAGCTTGTAGGCATGGCTGACCGGCGCAGAGAGCTTGAGCCACGCGAGCGCGGGCAACAGGCCAAACAGCACCGCAAGACGCGCCGCAAGCGCGGCCAACACAATCACCGCCAGCCACAGCGCGTCTTTCCCCACCACGCCGTGCAACAGCTCCGGCACGCGCACCGCAGCCAGCAGAAAGACCACCGCGCCGGCCAGCGCTGCAATCTGCTCCCAGATGAGCTGCAGGTGTGACCAGTTGCGCGGCGTGAGGCGCGTGCGCCCCAGCGCGCCGATCACCAGCCCCGCGCACACCACCGACACTACGCCCGACACGCCCAGCACGTTTTCGGCCACGAGATACAGCGGATACGGCAATGCCAGTGTCCACGCGGCTTCGGCTTGAGCAATGCCGCGCAGCGCGGGCAGCAGAAATGCGGCGATGCGCCCGGCAACCAACCCGAACACCACGCCGCCACCGAACGCCTTGGCCAGTTCGCGCAGACCGGTGCCAACGGAGGCATCACCGCCGTTTCCCGTCAGCATGGCAAGCAGCACGCCCATGATGGCAATGGCTGCGGCGTCGTTGAGCAGCGCCTCACCCTCCACCAGGCGGATCAGCCGCGCCGGCGCGCCCACGTCGCGGAACACCGCAATCACGGCGGAGGGATCCGTCGTGGCAATCATCGCGCCAAGCAGCAGGCACGTGACGATGCCGAACGGCGTGACGGCGGCCGCAGCGAGTCCGATCACGCCTGTGGCAACCACCACGGCCACGATGGCCAGCATCAGGATCGGCGCGGCATCCGGCGCCATGCTCCGCACATCGACCGACAGCGCCGCCTGAAACAGCAGCGGCGGCAGGAACAGCCACAGGTACGCCTCTGCCGGCCAACTCGGATCGACGAGCGGCGCGAAGAACGTGGCCGCAAAAGCAGGCGCGCTGCTGCGCAAGATGACATAGGCGCCGCCGATACCGATGCCCGCGAGCGCCAGCAATGTCGACTCCGGCAGCGTCAGTCGCGAGGCCAGCATCTGCACCAGCGCCACCACGGCGAGCAAACCGCCCGCCACCAGCAACAGGATGACGACGCCGTTCACGAGGCGGTCTCCCGCACAGCCAGCCAATCCGCGCGTTCGGCATCGGTCAGATCCGGCACGACCGCAGTGCCGGTTTCGGCGGCGGCCACGGCAGCTTCAAGCACGGCCATGACAGCCACGGCCTGCACGGGCGGGACAGGGTTTGCTCGCCGGCCGAGGATGGCGTCGCGCACTGCGGCGTAGTAGGCGCGCTGGTCGCCCGCCGGCGTTGCGATGCTGGTTTCGGTCGATGTTGCGCCGTCGATCAGCAGGCCTGCGTCATCGTCCACGCCCCAGCCTTGCGCGCCAGGTTTCATGCCGGCAAGCAGCTGCGCTTCCTGCTGATCCATCCGGCGCTTGATGAACGAACCGCGCGTGCCATGAACGACCCAGCGCGGCGAGCCGCCCGCCACCAACATGCTCGCGTGAAGCACGGCGCGCCGCTCGCCCATTTCCAGGACGACATGCGCCCAGTCCGGCGTTTCAGCGCTCGGCCGCTGGCGTGCAAACGAAGCGCTCACCGCATCCGGCAGGCCAAGCAGTAGCAGCGCCTGGTCGATCAGGTGCGGGCCAAGATCGAACCAGATGCCCGTGCCCTGCCCCGCCTGCTCGCGCCAGCGGGCGCGCACCTGGGGGCGATAGCGGTCGAAATGCGCCTCGACGTGCATGGCTTCGCCAATGGCGCCACCCGCAATCGCGGCTTGCACAGCGAGGAAATCGCTGTCCCAGCGGCGGTTCTGGAAGACCGACAGCACGCGCCCCGCCTCACGCGCCACCCGAGCCAGATGCCGCGCCTCTGCCAGCGTGACGGTAAACGGCTTGTCCACGACGACATGCTTGCCGGCGCGCAACGCGGCTTCGGCCAACAGTGCATGACGGTCGTTGGGCGCGGCAATGACGACGAGGTCGGCTTGCGCATGCGTGGCCGCCGCGTCGGGCGTGCAGACCACGACATTGGGCCGATCCGCACGCACGGCTTCTGGCCGGTTGGAACCGATGACCTGCAAATGCAGCCCGGGCGTGGCGTCGATCAACGCGGCGTGAAAGAGCTTGCCGGCGTAGCCGTAGCCCACCAAAGCGGCTCTCAATGGCATCTGATGTGATGAAGGCGACATGTATAAAAAATGGCAGAAAGCAGGCGAATGAGACGTTCGAGGCGCAACTTGGTGCCCAGAATCTTGCGGTGAGCCATGAAAAATTGCCGGTCACAAGATCGGCAAACGTTGCCCATCGTCAAAAAGCGGTTTTAACTCTCTTGTAAATAGGAATTGTTCTCATTATTATCTGCGCCTTCACATTCTGAAGGCGCCAACCTCGGGGGAGGAGTCGCGCTGTCCTTTTTCACTTTACGGGAACTGCAATGCCGCCGAAACGTTTGTGCCTGTCTCTGGCCGTCCTTGGAACGCTGCCGTTTGCCCAGGTGGCAACTGCCGGCGACACCGTTGCCGCAGCCGACGCCGGCACGTTGCCGACTTCCACGGTCAAGGGTACGCGCAGCAGCACCAGCTACGACACGCCCATCGCCAACACGGCCACGAAGATTCCCGTGCCGCTGCGCGAGATTCCGCAGTCGGTGAACGTCGTGCCGCGTGCAGTGATCCAGGACCAGGGTGCGCTGTCGATCAACGACACGCTGCGCAACGTGCCGGGCGTGTCGGCATCGCTGGGCGATGCGCAGCGTGATCAGGTGACCATTCGCGGATTCTCGTCGATCAATGATCAGTACGTCGACGGTCTGCGCGACGACTCGCTCTACTTCCGAGATCTGTCCAACATCGACCGCATTGAAGTGCTGAAAGGCCCGGCGGCCGTGCTGTATGGCCGTGGCTCATCCGGCGGCATCATCAATCGCGTCACCAAGAAACCGCTGGCGACGCCGCTGGCAGAGGTGGGCGTGGTGGTAGGCACCGAGCGCCAGAAGCGCGCGGAGTTCGACCTGAACACGTCCATCAACGACGACGCCATCCGCGCGCGCATTACCGGCGCGGTCGAGGATTCGGGCGGTTTCCGCAACGACTACTTCCTGCGCCGCCAGGCCATCTCGCCGTCGTTTTTGTTCAACCTCGCGCCGGATACCAAGCTCACGGTGCAGTTCGACTACCTGCACGACAAGCGTATTGCAGACCAGGGCGTGCCGTCGTACCACGGTCGCCCTGTCGACGTACCGATCGAGACACGCTATGGCTCCGCCAATGCCGCAGCCGGCAATGTGGAGTCCACCGTCAAGAGCGTGACCGGCACGCTGGACCACCGCTTCAACGACAAATGGTCGTTCCACAGCGTGGTGCGCAACTACGAATACTCGCTCGGCCGCAACAACTACACGACGATCAGCCGCGTTACCGATGGGCCGATCCCGACCGTCACGCTCGCCGTCAACCAGCGCAACCGCAGCGACCGCGGCACGCTGTGGCAGAACGAGCTGACGCAGAAGGCCGAGACCTGGGGCATCCAGCACACGCTGCTGTACGGCATCGAGCTGGGTTACCAGGACAAAAGCGACCGCGTGGCCGCTGCGCCGGGCAGCACGACGTACAACCTGTTCAACCCGACGCTGCAGGTGTTGCCGACCGTACCGGGCAACGCAGTTCCAACCAACTACGGCCTCTCGCACAACGAGACGTATGCGGCGTACGTGCAGGACTTGATCAAGTTCTCGCCGCAATGGACGGTGCTCGCCGGCCTGCGCTATGAAATCCTCAAGCAGAGCCGCGACGACCTGACCGCGCGCAATGTCGATCTGTCACGCACCGACAAGCCGGTCAGCCCGCGCCTGGGCGTGGTGTATCACCCGATCGAGCCGCTTTCGCTGTACGCGTCGTACAGCCGCTCGTTCCAGCCGCTGGCCGATAGCTTCACCTTCTTCCCGAACAGCGGCGCGCTGGCCCCGCAATCGACAACGAACTATGAGATCGGCGCCAAGTACGATCTTTCGGCAGGCGCGAGCGTGACGGCCGCGCTCTTCGACATGAAGCAGACCAACCTGACTGCGGCAGATCCGGTCACGCTGCTGGGCGTGCCCATCGGCACGCAGCGCACGCGCGGGCTGGAGCTGTCGTTCACGGGCGAGATCGTGAAAAACTGGTCGCTGATGGCGAGCTATGCCTACCTGAACGGCCGCCTGGAAAACCCGAACGACCGCAGTGGTGGCGTGGCGGTCAACGGCAACCAGCCGTCGCTCACGCCGCGGCATAGCGGCTCGGTGTGGCTCAAGCACGATCTGCCGAACGGCTTCTACGTGGCCGGTGGCGTGCGTGCGGAAGCAGCACGTTACGCATCGCAGTACAACGTAACGACGCTGCCCGGTTACATGACCGTCGACCTGGGCGCCGGCTATCGCAGCAAGCATCTTGATGTCACGCTGAACCTGCAGAACCTGTTCAACCGTGCGTACTACGTGTCGGCGCACGGCGGCGCCGAGAACTACAACATGCCGGGCGCCCCGCGCATGGCGCTGCTCGGCGTGCGCTACAAGATGTAAGCGTCGAACAGGCGAACGGGCGATGCTGCGACGGGTGCTCTTCCGCTTGCACTGGCTGATCGGGTTGTCAGCCAGTGTGGTGCTGGCCATCGTTGGCGCCACCGGCGCGCTGATGGCCTACGAAGACGAACTGTTGCGCGCGCTCAATCCCGGCGTGCTCAGCCTGCCCCCGCGCAGCGGCCCTGCACCGACGCTGCCGCATGTTGCTGCGCAGGCGCGCGCTGCCATGCCGGATCGCCCCGTCACCTTCATCACCGCCGCATCCGACCCAACCCAGCCGTGGCGTGTCTGGTATGCCTGGCCGCCGGGCAAACACGGCGGCAGCAGCCGCGGAGAGCTGCGCTACATCGATGCCGCCACCGGCACGTTGCTGCCCGAAGCTCGCGGCCAGCGCTTCTTCGCCACCGTCAAGCTGCTGCACCGGACATTGCTTGCGGATGAGATCGGCAAGCAGATCGTAGGGGCGAGCACGATTGGGCTCGTCGTGATGACGCTGTCGGGCCTGTACCTGCGTTGGCCGCGTCGCGTCACGAACTGGCGAAGCTGGTTCGTTATCCGATGGAGCCGCGCGGGCCGCATCCGCTGGTGGGACGTGCACACCGTCATCGGCACGCTCGTGCTGCCGCTGTATTTGCTGGCTGCCTTCAGCGGGCTGTATTGGGCGTATGACTGGTACCGCGATGGCCTGCAGCGCTTGGCCGGCATGCCGGTCATGGCCAAGGCAAAACCCGTGGAAGGCCAGCGACAACCGCTCGGAAGTGCGGCATTGGAGCGCACCTGGAACGTTTTCCTGGCCAACGCGTCGAACTATGGAACGGCCACCCTCCGCATCGACGATGCCCTCACGGGCAAGGTCGATATCAATTGGCTCCCGGCCAATGCCCCGCACGACCGCGCCTTCAACCGCTTGACGCTGGACACCAGCACCGGCGCAGTCCTCCGCAACGAATCCTTTGCCGACAAGCCGCCGATGCAACGCCTGCTGGCCGGTATGTTGCCACTCCACAATGGACGCTACTTCGGACCGATCGGCGTCGTGCTAGTGTTGATCGGAGCGTTGATGCTGCCGGTATTTGCGGCAACCGGGTGGTGGCTCTACCTGGATCGGCGCCGACGCGCGCAACCGCAGCGCAAACACGCATCCGCAGCGACACGTCCTTGCTGACAACGTAAGGGGGTCGACGCGATGTCGGGCGCCTCAACACAACAAGGACAACACCATGGTGATCGAAAAATCCCGAGACCTCTGCCTGCGCCCGCTCGAGCGCAATGACCTGCGTTTCGTACACGAACTGAACAACGACGCCAAGATCATGCGTTACTGGTTCGAAGAACCGTACGAAACCTTCACCGAACTCTCGCAACTCTACGACCGCCACGTGCACGACCAGCGCGAGCGCCGCTTCATCTGCGAGAACGATGCCGGCGAAGCCGTGGGTCTGGTCGAGTTGATGGAGCTGAACTACATCCACCGCCGCGGCGAATTCCAGATCATCATCGCGCCCGGCTGGCAAGGTCACGGCTATGCATCAACCGCAACGCGACTGGCGATCGACTATGCATTCATGGTGCTGAATCTGCACAAGCTGTATCTCGTAGTCGATGTGGTGAACGAACGCGCGATCCACGTGTACGAGAAATGCGGCTTCCAGCGCGAAGGCGAACTGATCGAGGAGTTCTTCAGCAACGGCGCGTATCACAACGCGCTTCGCATGTGCGTGTTCCAGCGCGACTACGTCAAGTCGATCCGCAGCGCCAGTTGACGCACAACAGCGAGGCCTACGCCGTGCGCAGCCACGCATGCAATTCGCGCTGCCCGACCTCGGTCATGTTCAAGGCCCGCGAATGCTTTTGCCGCGCCAGCCACCCCAGCGCGATGCAGCGCTCCGCCACGGCGGCCCCGAGCGCGCCCGCAAGATGCGGGCGGCGTTCACTCCAATCCATGCAGCCGTAAGCGAAGCGGCGTCGGCCGTTGCGCAGTGCATTCACGTCAACGCCGATGGCTGCCAGAGCCTGTTCACCTTCGGGCGTGACGTCGTAGGCGCCGTGCGTTGCATCGAGCTGCGTCAGCCAGCCGCGCGACAGCAGCTTCTCCGACACCTCGGTGCCGAGCTGCCCGGCCAGGTGGTCATAGCACAGGCGCGCCGCACGCAGGTTCTCAGGCACCGTCGAGCGTCGTGGGTCGGCCGGTTTTTCAGGCGCGACCACCAGCAGCGATTCGATCATCTCCGCCACCGCCGGAGAGCGCAGCCCGAAGTATTTGTAGCGCCCGCTCGACAACGAGGTGATGAGCGCATCGGCCTCAAGCCGGCGCAAGTGCGCGCTGGCCGTGGCCGGCTCCACGCCCGCGCCGTAAGCCAGCTCCTTGGCGGTAAGCGAGCGGCCTTCCATCAACAGCAGCAGCATGCGGATGCGGGTCGGGTCGCCAATGGTGGCGGCCACGCGGCCGATGTCCGGCTGGGTTGTCGATTCAGTGGCTGGGGAAGATGCGGTCATGGTTCGATGGAGACCAAACTGTTGGCGCGTGACACGCGGGCGGGCAGTCCAGAGAATGAGAGCCATCTTACTCCCGCGCCCCACGCTGATGACCGCCCTCGACACCGCCCCGCCCGCCGACGCGCTGCAAGCCATCGTGCATGCCGACCCTGCCCCCTACTACGCCGAACTGGCCGCCAGGCGTCCGTTCTTCTTCGATGCCGCACTCGGCTGGTGGGTTGCCGCCAGTGCTGAGGCCGTCGATGCCGTACTGGGGAGCACCGCGTGTCGTGTACGGCCTCCAGGAGAGCCCGTGCCTAAGGCCGTGGCCGCAACGCCCACCGGCGCATTCTTTGGCCGCCTCGTGCGCCAGATCGACGGACCTGACCACAGCACGCGCAAGGCCAAGGTAATGGCCGCGCTGGGCCGACTGGATGTGTCTGCGCTGGCCGGCCACGCGCAGCGGCATGCGCGCACTGCGCTGCCCGACGCAGCGAGCCTGGATGCTGCGCTGGATACCGATGCTCACTTCCGCGTACCGCTCGCCACGATCGCGCAAACACTGCTGGGCGACCACGCCGATACACCTGCCTGCCAGGCTGACATTGCCGCGTATCTGGCGGCGTTGGGCCCGGGCGCCAGCGCAGCCGCCGTTGCGCAGGCCGATGCAGCCGTCGACCGCCTTCAGCACCGCTTTGCCACCTCCCCGCTCACCGGCGGTAGCGATGACAGCGACGCCGAGATCGCCAATCTCGCCGCCCTGCTCGCGCAAACCTACGACGCCTGCGCCGGGCTGCTCGGCAACTGCATCGTCGCGCTGTCGCGGCACGCTGGCTTGGCGACCCGGCTGCGCGCACAGCCGCACGCCATTGAGCCCTTCGTGCGTGAAGTTCTGCGCCGCGACGCCCCTGTGCAGAACACACGCCGCTTCGTCGCACACGATGTCGTGCTGCTCGGCCAGCCGCTGCGCGCGGGCGACAAGATCCTGGTGCTGCTAGCCGCTGCCAACCTGGATGGCACAGCCAACCCGGACCCACTACGCTTGGACATCGACCGCGCAGAGCCGCGCCTGTGGACGTTCGGCGGCGGCGTGCACCGCTGCCCCGCCGATGCATTGGCGACCACCATCGCGCGCGAAACGGTGCTGCATCTGCTGAGCCTGCCGGATGTCGACCGATGGCTTGCGGGCCTTGGCGAGGTGGCGTATCGCCCGTCGCCCAATGCGCGCATTCCCAGCTTTCAAGCTTGAAGTTGCACCCACGAAGACATCACGAAAACACCCCACAGGAGACTTGCCATGATCGCCGTCATCTTCGAAGTCGAACCCGCACCAGGCCAGCGCGATACCTACCTCAACCTGGCCGCACGTTTGAAGCCGTTGCTCGAGCAGGTCGACGGCTTCATCTCGGTGGAGCGTTTCCAGAGCATCACGAACCCGAACAAGATGCTCTCGTTGTCGTTCTTTCGCGATGAAGAGGCCGTGAAGGCGTGGCGCAACATGGAGCAGCACCGCGGCGCCCAGCACGCCGGCCGCGACCATGCGTTTGCGGACTACCGGCTGCGCATCGCCCACGTGGTGCGCGACTACGGCATGACCGAGCGCGACCAAGCCCCCACCGACAGCCGCGCCGAACACGTTTGAGCGCACCGCACTGCGCTCGAACATGGCCCGGTGTGACGCCTTTTACGCTCACCGGGCACCACCTTTGCTTAGTCAGTTAGAACCCGCACGGCCAAGCGCGCCGCACCACGGCATCGGCAGGCCCTCCGTGCGCAACGATTGCAAAGGAATTGTCATGTCTACCGCTTTTCATGAAGCTGAACGTGAGCCGCAAGTCGCTCCAGCCCGCACCGTTCAGAGCCCCGTGCGTTATGCCGTGGTCGGCGCCGGGTGGATTTCGCAGGCGGCGTTTCTGCCGGGCGTAGCGCAGAGCGGCAACTCCGTCGTCACCGCGCTGGTCACCGGCGATGAAGCCAAGGCCACGGCGCTGGCCGACCGCTACGGCATCGAGCACGTCCACGGTTATGCCGACTACGACCAGTTGCTCTCCTCCGGAGATATCGACGCGATCTACCTGGCGCTGCCCAACGACATGCACCGCCAATACGCCCTGCCCGCCCTGCAGCGCGGCATCCATGTCTTGCTTGAAAAGCCCATGGCAACCAGCGAGGCGGATTGCGAAGCGATGATCGAAGCGGCCCGCAACGGCAACGCAAAGCTGATGATCGCCTACCGGCTGCACTTTGAGCCCGCCACGCTGGCCGCCATTGAACTCGTACGCGCAGGCAAGCTGGGGCGCATCCGCGCGTTCTCGGCCATGTTCAGCCAATCGGTCGCGCCGTCCAACCACCGCGCCAGCCACGGCTATTGGGCCGGGCCTGTGTCGGACATGGGCGTGTACCCCATCAACGCGGTGCGCAATCTGTTTGGCGAAGAGCCGGTGGAGGTTTCCGCCTGTGGGGTGCGCGACCCCGAGCTGCCCTTCAATTTTGATGACACCGTCAGCGTCACGCTGCGCTTTGCCGACCACCGCATCGCCCAGTTCGTGGTCAGCTATAGCGGCGCCAGCATGGACCAGTACCGCATCCTCGGCACAAAGGGGGACCTGGAAGTCTCGCCCGGCTTCATGTTTGGCGTGGGGTTGAAGTACCGCGCCACCATCGACGGCAAGACGCACGAACAAGCCTTCGACGCCACCGACCAGTTTGGCGGCGAGCTGCAGTATTTCTCCGATTGCATCCTCAACAACCGTGAGCCTGAGCCCAATGGCGAGGAAGGCTTGGCCGACGTGCGCGTGCTGGCCGCCATCGAGCGCGCGCTGGAATCCGGCCAACCGCAAAACCTTGGGCCGTTCCAGCGTCAGGGCCGCATGGAAACCGCGCAGGTGCGCAAGCTCCCGCCCGTGCCCCCGCCGGAACTGGTGGACGCGGCTGAACCCAGCAAGGGATAACAGTCAGGGAAAGAAAAACGCCCGCAACGAACGGCGGGCGTGGGATTCAGGATTTACAGCTTGATGCGCTGGACGGCGTCTCGCATGCGCTTGCGGATCGAGACATCCGAATTGGTGTTGCTGCTGGAGCCGTCGGTTTCCATGGCGTTATCGCAACGCCATTCCGTGGCTTCGCCGTTGTCGGTCAGCGCACAGACGCGGTGGGTCCAGCGGTCCCACACGAACACATCGCTGCCGGCTTCGCCAGAGAGCAGCGGCTCAAAACGGTACATCCACAAGTACCCGACACCCAGCAGGGTGACCAGAAAGATCGCCATCCAGGACGCTTTGATTCGGCGCCACATTCTCATTTCTCCTCGTGGAGCCACTGCGCCGGACGCGCCTGACAGGGCGTCGCTGGGCCAAAAGTGCATTGCTCCGAGGGGCAAATCGTAACATGGGGCACCCCCGCCCCTGCTCAAGCGGGGCCATCAATGCGGCAGTGCCGCAACACCCACACCCGCTATCGGCGCCCTATCAGCGCCCTATCAGCGCCCTCAATTGAAGACGTCCTGGCGGTAGCGGCCGGATTGCATCTGCGTCGTCAACCAGCCTGACGCGGTCTCAAGGTCGCTACCGTAGCGCGCCTGGTGCATGCGGATCAGCGTGTCGCGCACCGCCGGTGCCATCGCACGGCCGTCGCCACACACGTACAACGTGGCGCCGGCATTGAACGCCGCCCAAACGGCTTCGCGCGCGTCCCACAGCGCATGCTGCACGAAGCGATGCGGATGATCGGCCACGCACGAATACGCCGGGAAGACACGCACCACGCCTGCGTTTTCCCACGCGCGCAAGGTGTCGCGGTAGAGGAAGTCGTGCTCGGGGTGGCGGCAGCCGAAGCACAGGAGCGACGTTGCCACCGCCTCCCCTGCCGCCTGCTGCGCGGCGCGCTCCTCCAAGAAGCCACGGAACGGCGCGATGCCCGTTCCGGCGCCGATCAGCACCATCGGCTTACCGGCATCGGCATCGGGGGCAAACGGCGGGTTGGGCGTGCGCACGGCGGCGGCGATCTCCGCGCCTGCACGCAGCGTCATCAGGTAGTTCGATGCCGTCCCGCGATACGTGCCGACTCCAGACCATGCCGGCCCCGACACCGTGCCCACCGTGAGCGCTGCCACACCCGGCGACACATGCGCCGACGACGCAATGGAATAGAAGCGCGGCCGCATTGCGCCGAGCCGCGCGAGAAGCGCCTCCAGCGTCAGCTCGATCGCGGGGAAGCGGATCAGCAGGTCGAGCACGCTGACATGCGCGATTTGAATGTCACGGTCGAAGCGCTCGGCCGCGTCATCGCCTTCCAGCCAGACGGCAAGCTGACCACGCGTGAACGGACAGCGCGTGGCTGCATGCAGCGCGGTGATATCGCGCACGGTAGCGGTGTCCTGCAGCTCGACGAAATCACGCAGCAGCTGGCGCACGGACACCGCCTGGTTGAGCGGCAAGTGCCGCACGTGAGCATGGCGCGCGGTCAGCGTGACGAGCGCGTCGCCCTCCAACCCGAGTCGCACGATGGCCGCGTCGACACGGTCGTCGGCATTGCGCGGGTAGACGGCGAGGTGGTCTCCGGTGGCGTAGGTCACGCCGTCGGGCAACCGCACGGTGAGGTGACGCGTGGGGCCGCGCGGGGCTTCCTGCGTGAAGTCCCAGAGGCCCGTGGGGTCGCTGACGAGTTCTTCGTTGGCGAGCACCGTCATCGCACGTGCGGCGGGCGGCAGCGTAGCGGCGCGTACGGCATCGGGAGCGAGATACTCGACGTGGACCGAGGAGCCATCGGCTTGTGCCTGGCGGGCACCCAGGGCGCTCCACAGGCCGCGAGTCCAGCCATCGACAGCGGCGTCGAAGCCGGCGTTTCCATCAGCCTCGCCGCGCGGCACGATGGCGTGTGCGCCGGCTGCAGAAAGCATCGCTTCCACCCGCTTCGGAAACGCCTGGAACGCGGGCCATTGCGAGTTGCCGCAACCAAGGACGGCATAACGCAATCCTGTTGCCTGCCGCGTGAGCGCATCAGCGGCATCCAGGCGCGCCTCCAGCGTGCGGGCGCTATCCGGCGCGCGGCCGTTGTAGGTGGCGGCCACCACGATCAGCACGCCCTGCTGCGGCAGCGCGTCGGCAATCGTGTCCAGCGGCGCGACCTTGGCGTCGAAGCCGGCGCGCGATGCGGTGGCAGCAAGCTGCTCAGCGATGTCCTGGCAAGTGCCCAGGCTGCCGCCGTACAGCACATGCATCGGTTCGCCACCGCCGGCAAGTGCGGCCTCGGCGTCGTCTTGCGTGACAACCTCTGTGCCCGAAGGCATGGCGATCGACAGCCGCTCCCGCGCATTGCGCAGCCGAGCGCGCAGGCGGAAACCGTCCGGTTTGAGCGTCAGCGTTTCCTTGATGTGGAAGCCGTAATCGTAAGGGTCGGACAGCGCAAAGCGCTGCAGGATCACCGCCAGCGCGAGCTTGGCTTCGGTCAACGCAAACTGGCGGCCGATGCAGGCACGCTCGCCATTGCCGAAGGGCTTGTAGGCGTGCGGGTGGAGCTTGGCTTCGTTCTCCGGCAGGAAACGGTCGATATCGAAGACTTCTGGGCGGTCCCACACCGCCGGGTCGCGGTGCAGGGCCAGCAGCACGGTCACCACGCGCTGGTCCTTGCGGATGGCGTAGCGACCGCCGATGCGCGTGTCTTCGTAAGGCGCCACGCCAAAGCTCGGCGCAGTCGGCCACAGGCGCAGCGTTTCCTTCAACACGCGCTCGATCACGTCGAGCTGCGCGAGGTGCACATACTGCGGCACGGTATCGCCCGGCAGCACGCGGTCAACCTCGGCATACGCCTGCGCCAGCACGGCTGGATGACGCAGCAGCATGTACAGCGCAAAGGTCAGCAGGCCGCTCGTAGTTTCATGCCCAGCAATCAGGAAGGTGATGACCTGGAAGCGGATGTTCGTGTCATCCAGCGGCTCGTCCGACACGGGATCGCGGGCGTTGAGCATCAGCCCGAGCAGGTCGCTCGCGCCGATGCCGCCATCTTTTGCCTGACGGCGTGCTCGAATCACCTCGTCCACCAGTTGGTGCATGGCGGCCACGTCGTGCGCAAACCGGCGATGGTGCTCGCGCATGAAGCGGTCTTTGAGCGGCAGGCGCGTGAGCTTGCCCATGGCTTCGGACAGCACACCCACCATGGCCGCCAAGAACGGATGCAGCTCCGGCGTGTTGAACGAATCGAAGCGGTATCCGAAGCCCGCCAGCGAGATGGTGTCGAGCGTGAGCCGCGTCATGTCGTCGGCCGCGGGGATATCGGCGTCGGGCCCCTGACGCGCCCATTTGTCGGCCAGCCTATTGGCCACTTCGAGCATGACGTCGAAGTAGCCCTTCATCGCGCGCTGGCTGAAGGCCGGCAGCAGAATGCGATGCGCCTTGCCCCAGTTGGGCTCGTCCTGATGCGCGGTGAAGAGGCCATCGCCCGCCCCCGCCCGCAGGAACGACAGCGGTGGCCCGATCAGCTTGCGAAAGCGCGTTTCGTCGCACAGTTCGGCCACCAGATCGGCGGAATAGACGAACGGCACGCGCCGCCCGGCAAAGTCGAGTTGGTACAGGCCTTGGGGAAACTGCCGGCTGGTTTCCAGAAGTGTCTGGGCCAGGCGGTCTTTGGGAAGTTGAAGCAGGTTGCCCAGCCACGGCAAGCCCTTGGGCTGCGGGATGGGCGCCGCCGTTGCGGGCGAAACATTGGCGGGTAACTCGGAGGCGGAACGCATGCGCGGTCGACTGCGAAAATGGATTGTCCGCCAATGTACGCGCCGCCCCGCTCGGTATCAAACAAAGTCGCCATGTTTGAATGCAGGCCCCTAAAAGTGAATCGGGCGACCCGTAGGCCGCCCGATCTGGGGATGAAGTGAAGCGTTGAATCAGCGACGGCGCGGCTGTGGACTGAACGGCGCGTTGACTTGCGCTTCGAGTTCGCGGATCTGACGCTGCAATTCGTCGACGCGGGCGCGAGCGGCGCGGCGTTCGATATCCAGCGCTTCGGCTTCCGTACGGGCAGTCTTCTGCCGTTCCTGCGCCTGAGCCTGCTGCTGACGCTGGATGTCCAGGTCGGTCTTCAGACCACGGAGCTTTTCCTGCTGGGCGGCAATCTGGCGCTCGGAACGCTCTTTCTGGGCTTCCAGGCGAATGCGCTGCAGTTCCAGATCGGCCATCGTGCGGGTCTGCTTGGCGAAGTCGTTGTACAGGCGCTCAGCAGAGGCTTCGTTGGTGGTCTTGATGACACGCCAGAGATCCTTCTGTTGGAACAGCGTGACGTAGTAGGTCAGGTCACTCTGGGCAAACAGCAGGCTGGCACCGTAGGCCCCGTTATAAGTCGTACGCAACTCTGACAGTTCGTGCGCCTGCATGCGCTGTTGCAGCTCGAATACGGCGCTGCTCGGGGCCGGAGCGCCGGTGCGGGCCGCGCTGCCGGGCGTGGCTGGGGCACTGGCGGCGGGTGCCGTTGCCGCCGGCTGGCCAACCGTGGCCGTCAACGCCGGCACGGGCGCGGCGGCGGCAATCGGTGCAATGGCGGTGGGCGGTGCAGCCGGGCTCTGCGCCACAGCCGAAGTACAGGCGGCCATACCGGCCATGACTGAAACCGCGGCCGCGATGGCCAATCCCCTCTGAAACGCCTGGTGCGACGCTTTCCCTGATTGTTTTTGTGTTCTCATCTCGACCCTGTGGATTCTGCGCAGGTGTTGCAGCCGAAAACTATACGCGATCCGCCTCCCCAAGTGGCGCGCCGGACGCCCGCCGCGCAGGAGGGTATTGTATGGCGTCACTCCAGCTCGCGCAGCTCGGCTTCGCCGTCGGCAATCTGGTATTTGCGCATCTTTTCCCACAGCACCTTGCGGCTGATGCCCAGCGTGGCGGCGGTGTCCTGGCGGCGCCAATTGTTGGCATCCAGCGCGGCCAGGATACGGCGGCGCTCTTCTTCGCCGCCATTGCCGCCATTCCCACCGCCACTGCGCTCGCCATAGCCGCCATTGCCGCCTTCGCGCTCGAAGGCATCGCGCTGCAGGCCGGCAAACAGCGGCAGGATGCGGGCTTCGTCCCAGCGGCCGAACTGGCGCAGCGTGATGCCGATGCGCTCTGCCAGGTTGCGCAGCTCGCGCACGTTGCCGGCAAAGTAGGCGCGAGTGACCGACGCCCGCACCCATTCCGGCACCGGCGGCATGGCGTCGAAGGTTTTGTCGCCCAGCAGATGCCGCAGGAACGAAAGCAGCAGTGCGATCTTGTCGTCCGCGCCGCGCTGCTCCAGGCTCGGGATGCGCAGCTCGATCACGGCCAAGCGGAAGTACAGATCTGCCCGGAACTTGCCCGTGGCGACCATTTCGCGCAGGTTCTTGTTGGTAGCTGCCACCAGCCGGAAATCCAGCTTGACCGGCACCGTCGAGCCCAGCCGCGTGCATTCGCTGTCTTCCAGCACGCGCAACAGCTTCACCTGCTGATACAGCGGCAGATCGCCCAGCTCATCGAGAAACAGCGTGCCGCCGTTGGCTTGTTCGAAGTAGCCACGGTGCGCGTACATGGCGCCCGTAAACGCGCCCTTGGCATGGCCGAAGAACTGCGATTCGAACAGCCCGTCGGGAATCGCGCCGCAGTTGACCGCCACGAATGGCCCCTTGCCGTAGACGCTGTTCTTGTCGTGCAGCAGGCGTGCAATACGTTCCTTGCCGGCGCCGGTTTCGCCATAAAGCATGACGTTGCTGTCGCAATCGGCAAAGGTATCGACCTGCTCCAGCAACCCGTGCATGGCCGGTGATGCAGCCACGAGATCGCTCTGATCCTGCGCCTGAGCCTGCGCAGACGACATCGATGGCAGCACCTTGCTGATCTGCGCACGGAGTTCGGTCGCACCAAAATCCGGCCCAAGCACGTGCGTGTATTCGGGCGGAAAGCGGCTCGAATCATGCTGCGTATCCGCCGCCACCCAGATCACCGGCATGCCTTGCGCGGCCTGCCAGTCGAGCACCGTAAAGCCACCGCTTTCCACCACCGATGCGCTGATCACCGCCACTGCAGGCTTGAGCCGAGGCTCGGCCGGCTGAAAATCGATACCGCCTGCGCGGATGACCTCCGCCCCGAACGGCGCCATGAACCGCGCTACACGATCGGCAATGTCGTGGCGGCCTTCCCAGACAAAAATCTCAAGCGTTTCGTACGCCCAGCGATCGGTTTTCATGTCGTCGCTTCCATGTCAGTAAACCAACTCGACGGCGTCGCAGTCGAGCGAGAGGAGTTTGATGTCGGCGTAGCCGAGTTGGATGCCGAGGACTTCGAGTAGGGGGGTGAGGATGGCGTCGAGAATCTGCCCCACTGGGACGAGCGTTAGCGCCAGGATGGGAGCCAGGATAGGACTCAGATCAAGCCCTAGGACCGTAATCTGAAGCTGGCTGAGATTGCTGTTCAGGATCGAGCCAAATACGCTACCCGTCGTCACACGCGGCGGTGAATTGCCGCTTGTATCCTGCTGCGGATTTAAGCCGATTTGGTTGGCAGCAATGGTTACATCGGTCCAACCTGTATTGGCCGTCGGCGAAATATTTGCTTTGACGTTAACGACCTGGTTTCCAAGGAAGCCCAGCACTGGCATGGAGATCACTGGAGCGGGGGCCATTGGGCCACAGTTCAAGGCCGAATTCACGGCCGTCGCTGCTCCGCTGGCAATGCACGCGGACACTGGTTGCGGTTGTACCGAGATGGTGGCAGTGCAGTTCGACCGTGGAACAGTGCAACTTGTGGACTTTGCACGGCCTGTTGCGCCGGCGACTTGAAGCGCGATAGGCAAGTCCACAGCGAGCAGGCCAGCTGCGTTGACATTGATATCGAGCCCCAACCGCACTTGAGCCGTCCGCGCCTGTGTGCGCCACTGCCCCGCGTTCGGCCCTGACAAGAATTGTCCCGGAGGCCCAACCGCAATCGCCGGTGGCTCAATGATCTTCAAGGAGAGGGTGACCGTCCCCAACCCCACCAGGTTCAACGCAACAGGCGCCACATTCACAGCCGACTGGCTATTCGCAATCTGCGCAGCCGTTGTCAGGAGGTCGAGCACATTGACGGTGGCATTGAGGGCAGCCTGTTCATTGCCCGCCAGCGCCAGCACCTGCAGCAAGCCCGGCGACGAGGCTCCGCCATCGCCAATATTGATCGGCACATTCAGATCGCTGCCAAACGACAGCGCATTGCTGGCGCCTGCCCCGCCCACCGACACCCCAGCCAGGCCGGACTGCGACGCCACCGAGATCACAGCATTGAAAAAAGTCCCCAGGCTAGGCGAGAGCGACAGCAGTTCCTGCATCGACCCCGCACCCAGCGCGACCGCGAGATCGGCCAGGCGGATGTTGGTCGTGGCCAGCCCCTGATACGAAACGGCATCGATATTCAAGTTCGTGTGGAGCAGGTATCCGAGCAGCTGGTTCAGAAGTCCGTTATCGACTGAGGCAAGCCCAGACCCGAGGGAGAACGCCACGATGGATGTGTTCTTCGCAATCGCCGTCGCCGTCAGTTGCCGCCGGCCCACCATGAAGAAATACGGCACGTTCTGGGTGATCGTCACCTGCGCTGCGTTGGTGTTGCCGTCAACAGCCGCCTGCGCGGTGAAGTACGTGGGCGCCGTGCCCGCGCTGGCATCCCAGACGCCTGGCACGACTGCCAGCGTGACATTGGTGCCATCCACTGTCAGTCCGTTCTGCACCACCGCCTGTTGTGCGGCGGTCGGCAGGTCAAGCCGCTGCACGGCGGCCATCGCTGCCAGATCGGCCGAGCGTTGCAGCGCGCGCTGCTGATAGAACAGGTTGCCGATGTCGATCGACACCAACACCGCCAGTCCGACCGTGGCAATGAAGGTGGCCGTCATCACGCTGACCGCGCCACGCAGGCGGCGGAGCAAGACGGCTCGGCGAAGACGGGGGGCGGCGGCTCGTGTCACAGCGTGAGGTACGTTTCGCAGGGATCAGCGCCCAGACTGCTGAACAAGGTTGACAGTGGAGGCCCGCGTTCCGGAGCTCTGCTGTGCCAAGCCGGGCATGGCCTGGTTGAACGAATTGAGGTAGCGCTGATAGGCCAGCGCTGCCTGCTCGCCTCGCAACGGTACGAACTCGCCCGCGTAGGTGCCCTCGGCCTGCGCCTTGAGCAGTGCTCGCGTCGCATCGCCCACTTGGGTGCCGACCTTCGGCGCCGTCGCAGCGCTCTGCGGGTCGCCGCCCGAGAATCCCTGGGCGCCGGCAACGCCGCACGTCAGCCATGCCGCCACGCCAGCGGCCATCAAGATGCGGAAAGTCATTGCGAAGCCTCCAAGGTGTCAAGCAGGCGACCGCGCTGCAATGCCAGCGGGCGGGCCGATGTGTGGGTGGCGGTCGCCGCAGCGGCGATCGAAACGCCCGCAGACGCTGCGGCAGAAGGCCCGGTTGCCACAACGCGCGGCGCCATCGTCGTGGTTTCCCGAGCGATACGGCGATCTCGCCAGGCAGCGCGCACGCGGGCAACGTCGTCATCGACTGCCTTGCGCGCAGATGCCGTCAGTTGTGCATGCGACGCGAGGGATGCAGCATCGTCCTTGCGATCGTTCACGGTCAGCCAGATCACCAGATTGCCGGCGATCTTTGGGCTGGCGGCGGCCATCTGCTGCGCTTGCATCAATGGCACGCGGGCTTGCTCGACCTCGCCGGCACGCATGAGCGCGTAGCCAAGATCGCTGGCCGTGCTGGCATCGGTCGGATTCGCCTGAGCCGCGACCTGCAGCCGGCGGGCCGCCTCGGCAAAGTTGCCCTGGCGCCCCGCAACGATGCCCAGCCCGCGCCAGGCGGCGGCATTGAGCAATCCGCCTT
This sequence comes from Ralstonia sp. VS2407, assembly GCF_052950655.1. NCBI lineage: Bacteria > Pseudomonadati > Pseudomonadota > Betaproteobacteria > Burkholderiales > Burkholderiaceae > Ralstonia > Ralstonia sp. VS2407. The sequence continues at coordinate 254,757 of NZ_JBRFVG010000002.1, read as the reverse complement.
GCGTGCCTGCACCCATGGCAGACGTGGCGCCCACTACCGCGCGGTACTCGGCATCGGCAGCGGCAAGTTGATCGGTTTCGCGCAGCGCATCCGCGCGCAGCAGCATGATTTCGGGCGCGCGGCCATAGCGTTGCTGGTAGGCATCGATATGCGCGAGCGATGCGTAATACAGGCCCTGCTCCTGCATCTTGCGAATCAGCGAAAGATACGTCGCCGGACTGGTGATCTCGGACTTCTCCTGGCTCTGACGCTGACGAGCCATTTCAATGTCGGCATCGGCGCGCAGGCTCATGTCGGACGTGGCCATCGAGCCGCAGCCAGCCAGGAGGATGGTCAACATGGCCACGCCGGCCCAGCTGGCGCGCACGGTGTTTGGGAAGCGTGTCATCTCAATGTCCCCCGGTGTGTTGCAGGCTGCGCATGACGCCCATGAAGCCGGGCCCCGCCGTGACGATCAGCAACGCGGGCAATAGCGTCAGGACCATGATCATCGTCATCTGCACGGTCAGCTTGCCCACGCGCTCCTTCAGCCGCGCGCGGCGGTTCTCCTGCAGACGGCCGCCGAACTGCCGCAGCGGCTCCTGCACCGCGCCGCCGAAGCGATCCACCTGCGTAAGCAGCGTGATGAGGCCCTTCAAGTCTTCGTTGTCGAACAGTCGCGCAATGCGCAGCAGCGTTTGCTCGCGGGGGCGGCCCGAGGCGAACTGCTGGTTGGCGCGGCCAAATTCACCCGCCAGCACGGGCAGCATGCTGTGGAACTCGTTGGCGATCACCTGCAGGCTCTGGTCAATTGACAAGCCGACGCCCTGCAGCAGCCGCAGCATGTCGACCATGACGGGCAGCTCATCGTCCATACGGCGCCGGCGGCTTTCCTTGCGGCGCCCAAGCAGCCACTTCGGCGCAAGGTAGCCCAACGCGATGCCGACAAAACTGAACACGAACACGAACAGGAGCGATGACGCATGCAACGCACCGAACACAGCAAGCAGCGGCGGCAGCAGGATACGGGTCCCACCAAAGACGGTGCGGGCGTGTTCGCCGTAGTAGCCGCACTCCTCAAGCAACTTGCGGTCTTCCTCCGTCACGATGCGGCGGCCCAGGCCGGTGTCGATCCAGCGCTGTCCCACCTTGGCAATCTGTTGCTGGATCTGCTGCGCTTCACGCGGGCCGTGCGGGCGTGGCTTGGCGGCGGGCTGCACAACCGGCGACGCAGCGGGTGCCACCGGGTTGGCCGCCGACGCGCGCATGTCGGACAGCGCCGTATCGAGCTTGCGTGCGCTGCGGTGTCGCGTGAGCGTTGCACGCAGCGCGAGCCCACCGAATACCAGCACGCCTGCGGCCGCCGCGGTCAGGCTGAGGGTGATCAGGGCATCGTCCATGCGTTCTCCTCAGACCGATTTCGCCAGCCTGGCCAGCATGACCGCACCCAGCACTTCCATGCCGAATGCCGTAAGAATCAACGTCTTGCCGAACGGGTCACGCCACATCGACATGATGTATGCCGCGTTGAACATGACGATGACACCGCCCACCACGATCGGCAGCAGGCCGATGATCCATGCGGACAAACGCGTTTCCGCCGACAGTGCAAACAGTTCGCGCTGGGCTTGCTGCCGGTCACGCATGAATGCAGCCGTGCGCTCCATCACAATGTCAGCCCGCCCGCCGTAGCGCAACGCGAGGCGCAGCACCGACGACAGCAGGACCAGTTCGTTCACGCGGTACTGCTGGCCGACGGTCAGCACCGCTGCATCGAGGTCCTTGCCCGCGCGCTGCATCTGCGTGATGGCGATCAGGCAGTTGCGCAACGGCTGCTCGGTATTGGCACTCGCCGCCTGAAACGCCGCGGGCACCGCGCTGCCGATGCTCATCAGCCGCACCACGCCATCGAGAAAGCCCGGCAACTGCGCCAGCAGGCGCTCGTTCATCTTCCGGGTGCGGTTCCAAAGCAGGAACGCAACGATCAAGACATACAGTGCTAACGCCGTCAGGGCAGAAAGCGTGCTCGACATCGCCCAGACCGCGAGCGAAATCATCAGCGCCGGGCCAATCAGCAGCGCATAAAAACGCCGGCTCGGCTCGATGTCGGCGCGGCGCAGTGCATCGTGCCAGGCGCGATTGAGCGAGTCGGGCACGCTTGCCGGCACAGGCTCCACATTCGGTTGATAACGCGCATTGATCTGCTCGGTCTGTGCGCGCACGAAGCTGCGCGACGCCTCACGCTCGCGACGGCGCACGGCCTCCGCCCACAGCATGAGCGATGCGCCCATCAGCAGCAGCGCCAGGCAACCAAACCAGAGCGTCATGCTAGACATGAAAACGGCCTCCGCCGCCGAATCCGGTCATCCCACCATCCATCCCGCCGCCCTCGCTGTTGCGCATGCGGGCCAGCTTGGGCGAATGCGGCTGCAGGCCAAGCGCCGTCCAGCGGTCGACCTCTTCGCCATCCGGGCCCACGTAGGGCTCGTAGCGGTACAGCTCCTGCGTGGAGATGATGTTGTCCCCGAGCCCCGTCACTTCCGTGATCGACAGGATGCGGCGTTTGCCGTTGGACAACCGCCCGATCTGCACGATGAAATCAATGGCGTTGGTGATCTGCCGGCGCAAGCTCACCTCACTGCCTTGGAATCCGGCAAAGCCCGCCAGCATTTCCAGCCGGTAGAGGCATTCGCGCGGGCTGCTGGCGTGAATGGTGCCCATCGACCCATCGTGACCGGTGCTCATGGCTTGGAGCATTTCCAGCACTTCGCCGCCACGCACTTCGCCCACGATGATGCGGTCGGGCCGCATGCGCAAGCTGTTGCGCAGCAGCTCCCGAATCGTGACGACGCCCGTGCCCTCGAAGCCGCCCGGCCGGCTTTCCAGGCGCACCACGTGCGGATGGTTGAGCGACAGCTCTGCCGTGTCTTCAATGGTGATCACGCGCTCGGTCGTCGGAATGTGATACGCCATGGCGTTGAGCAGCGACGTCTTGCCCGAGCTCGTACCCCCGCTCACCAGGATGTTGCATCGGGCACGCACAGCAGATTCGATCAACGCACCGATCTCTGCACTCATGGTGCCCAGGCCAAGCAGGTCTTCTGGCTTGAGCGGGTCCTTCCGGAACTTGCGGATCGACACCACCGGCCCTTCGAGGGCCAGCGGCGGAATGACCACGTTGATGCGGCCGCCGTCGGGCAAGCGCGCATCGACCATCGGGTTCGATTCATCCAACCGCCGCCCGATCGGCGCGAGGATGCGGCGCACGATGCGCAGCAGGTGGTTGTTGTCGGCAAAGCGCACCGGAATGCGCTCGAGAATGCCGTGACGCGACACGTACACGTCCAGATGACCGTTGACGAGAATGTCTTCCACCGCCGGATCGGCCAGCAGGTCTTCGATGGGGCCGAAGCCGGCCAACTCCTTGGTGAGCGCCTCGGCAATCTGCCGCACCTCCGTCTCGTTGACGGGGATGCGGCGCATGCGCGTGAAGCCTTCCACTTCCAGATCGACAAAACGCTGGATGGCCGTGCGCGACCAACGGCCGAACTCGGCGCCGAGTTCTTCGATGCGCGTCAGCAGGTGTTCGTGCGCGGCTTCCTTGATGTCCTGGAAGGCCTGCGAAACGGCGAACACGCCGTGGCCGGCGTCCGCCTGGTTGGAGAACTCGATGGGTTGGGTCATGTCGCGTTCCGTTCGGTGGTACCGATATCCAGTTCAGCGGCGTCTGCCGACTTGCGTTTGGAGCGCCCGCCAAAGCGCCCGCCCAGCCGCGCACTCACACCCGACACCCAGCTCGACACACCTGAGGCGCGCTCACTCTGCTGCGCATAGCCGAGCGTCTGGGCAATCTGGGCAAGCGCGCGCACATAGGCATCAGTAGGGTGGGTCTCGGCCAGCATCGCGCCCTGGTTGGAGGCGATCACCAGCGCTTCGCGGCGGTTCGGCACGGTCAGCACCGAGGGGATCTCCAGCCGCTCGGCAATCTGCGCTGCATCCAACGACAGGCGCGAGTCGAACTTCGAAATGGTCAGGTGCAGGTGGTCGCGGTCAATCTCGCGCTTCTTGAGTTCCTGCATCAGCTCGGCGGCCGACACGATGGCGCCTACGCTCTGCTCGGTTACCAGCATCACGTCGTCGGCGGCCTTGATGATCTGTGCGATGAAGTCGATGTTGCCGAACCCGCCCAGGTCAACGACCTGCAGGTCGAAGAACGTACGCAGCCGATTGAGCAGGCCGAGCGCTTCAGAGAACGAGATGTCGCGCATTTCCGCCAGCGAGATCGGCAGCGGCAGAACGGCAAGCCCGTTCGGATGACGCGACAGCGCGGTCTGTACAAACACCTGGTCGAAGCGACGCAGGTTGCGCACGGCCTCGACGAAATGGAAATTGGCCTGCACGTTCAGGTACAGCGCGCCATCACGCAGCGGCTGCCCCAGGTCGAGCAGCATCACATCACTGGCCGACGTGCGGCGCACGAGCGTGGCCAGATTGGTGGCCAACGTTGTGGCGCCCACGCCGGGGCGTGCGCCCAACACGGCCAGCACGCGGCCGCGGCGGGTCGGCTCAGCCGATGCGCGCTCCGCCAGCAGGCGGCGCACCACGCGCACAGCCTCGGCCGGTGCGCCGTCCACATCGACGAAATCCTTGACCCCTGCGCGCAAGGCAGCCAGCATCGCGCGGCCATCGGCAGCGGAGCCCACAGCCACCAGCGGCAAGCCCGGAAACAAGCGCGTGAGTTGCGCGACCAATTGCGTCGCCTCGTTGATGGCGTCGGCGCCCTCGCCAAGCTTCTGGTCGTGATCTGGCACATCAATGAGCGTGGGCGACGAGGCAAAGCGCACGAACACGACCTCGGGGTTCACTGCGCCAATCTGTTCGATGAACGCGTCGTGGCCGGTCGTCTCGGCCACCAGCACGCCCAGCTCGCGAATCGCCCCCGCCAGCCAGCGGTGCACCGCTGCCGCCTGGGCGTCGCCTTGCATACCGCCACGCGCGCCGCCGTGCAGAAGGAAGTAATCCATGCCGGCCCCTTACTTCGAGAACCCGGGCATGGTGGCCGGATCCGCCACCCCCAGGGCAAACGGCCGCCACACAGCGTCGCCTGCGGTATCGCGATCCTGCCCGCCGCTCTGTCCCGGCAGCATCTTGTCGATCGGCGCATTGCGTGCCATCGGCTTGACCAGATGGGGCGTGACGATGATCACCAACTCCCGTTCTTCCTGGTTGTAGTTCAGGCGCTTGAAGAACGTCCCGATGATCGGCACGTCGCCCAGGAACGGCACCTTGTCGACGTTGGACAGCGTCGATCGGCTGACGAGCCCGCCGATGACAAAGCTCTCGCCATCGCCGAGTTCAACGGTCGTATCGGCACGGCGCGTGACGATGGCCGGCACCGTTGCGCCATTGAGCGTGACGCCTCGGCTGAAATCCAGGTCGCTCGCTTCAGGCGCCACTTTCAGGGCGATGCGGTTTTCCGACAGGATCGTCGGTGAGACCGTCAGCCCGATGCCGAACGGCTTGTACTCGATGGTGGTGGTACCCAGCGCTTGCGGCACGGGAATTGGAATCTCGCCGCCGGCCAGAAAGTTGGCGCTCTGGCCTGACAAAGCAACCAGGCTCGGCTCGGCCAGCACGCGCGCCATGCCGTTCGATTCCATCAAACTCAGGTTGCCAAAGAGCCCCTTGCTGACTGATCCGATCAGCAGGTTGAATGCCGAACCGATCGGCATGGTCGACTCGGTCGACAACCCCGAAGAGCCGAATGTGTACTTGGTCAGCGATGAGGGGGAGAACGTGCTGAAGCTGAAACCGCCACGCGTGCGGCTAAAGGAGAAGCCCGCTTCCTTCAGCACCGTCTTGCTGAACTCCACCACACGCACGTCGACCTGCACCGTGCCCGGCACGTTCATCGAGGTGGTGTCGATGACGTTGCCGCCTTTAGGTTTTTCCCCGCCGCTGGCTACGGCGGCCGAGCGGCGCGCACGGGCAAGCGCGTAGACGTCTTTAGGCTGGCCTGACACGACGGCGCTATCGCCCTGCGCAACCACGGCCGGATCGCCAGGCAGAGGCGCCGCGGCGTCCACTTGGACGTTGTAAGTCGTCGCAACGCCGCCCTGCGTCCAGACCATCACGTTGGCCGCGCCCGGCTTCTTGGCGATGATCAAAACGCTCGTGGCCGTGCCGCGCCCCTTGAGCAGCAACGCATCGGCAATCTCAGGGTTGCCGATGGCAATGCGCTCGAGCGGTTTGCCCAGGCGAATTTCGCGCTGACTGCCTGTCAGGAGATGAAGCGTCTGGCCGGTCGGTGCCGTCTCGGCAAATGCGCTCGGCACGAAGGCGGCGCAGCCCAACGCGAGTACGCCCATCCAACCGCGAACCATGGCGGCATCAGTCATGTTGCTCCTCACGTTTTCCTGCGCGGATGATTTCTACGCCGCCGGTGGCGACCGTATTGGTTCGTGCGGTTGCGCGCGTTGACGCCACCACGGGCAGTGGTGGCACCTGGAGCACCGGCGAGCGCCGCGCCGCCCCTGTCAGGCTGGCAAGCGATACCCCGGCCTGTGCCACGTCCATCGGATTGCGGTTCGCGGCAGCCAACAGGGCTGCGTCCTGCGGCTTCACGGTCGGCTCGGCGTCGTCTCCGGGGTTGCGCAGCGCCAGCAGCAGGCGGCCGCTCTGATGTGCCATCGCCAACTGGCTGACCGCTTCCACCGGCACTGCCAGCACGGCCGTCTTGGCTTGATCGACCTTGCGCGTGACCCCGGTGTTCTCGGGCTGCTTCTGCGCCCCTTCATTGACGGCCAGCGGGCCAAACGCCAGCACGCGCAGGTGCGGCAACAGCAGGCGCGCCTGGCTGTCTACGACCTCCTGGCCATCCTTGCGCATCACCAGGAACACATCGACGTAATCGCCCGGCATCACGCGGTTGCCCACACCGATCACCTCGTCCACGTTGATGGCGACCGCCCGCTGCCCGGCCTCCACCTGCTGCGCAAGGCCCGACGACAGTTGCGAGGCAATCAACGGCACGCCGACGCCGACCGGCAGAATGGGTTCACGCCCAACCACCTTCGTCACGTCCGAAAACGCCTCGGCCGGATTGATGGGCAGTTGCTCGACGGCCAACTGGTCCGCGGTGATGGGCTTGCCCGCCTCAAGCGGTTTCGTGGTCACGACCACCGGATAGACGGTCTTGCCGTCTTTCTGCGCGGCGACGGGCGCCGGCGGGCGATGCGCCGTCTTCCATGCCACGGCGCCAAGAATGGCAGCCAGCAGCAACAGCGCGGCGGCGAAGATCTGGAGGTGTTTGCTGGTCATCTGGGCGGCGTGTCCGAGCGATCGATCAAGAGGGGCAGCGAACTGAAAAGTGTCAGGAGCCAGGCACCAGTTGCACGACGGCTGAACCCGTCAATGTGTCCGGTGCGGGCAACAGGGGTATCGACGGCAGCAAAGGGTTATTGCCGGAGGTCACGGGCAATGTCAGGACCACGCTCAGGCATTGCATGCCTGCCACGTTCTGGCAATCCACGAGCGGGGTGCTGTTCTGATTGGTCTGCACCCGTCCGGTAAGGAACGTGGGGAGTACCGACGTCACGGCCGCATAGGCGGCTGCCACGCGTTGCGTGTTGGAAGGCTGATAGCGGAGCGCGGCGCGTGCGCCCTCTTCCGCCGCCAGGGTCAGCGCCTGCTGCATGGCGAGGATCATGCCGTAGTAGACGATGCCGAGCATGAGCACCAGCAGCACCGGCACGACGACGGCAAATTCGACTGAAGCCGCGCCGAGACTGCCTTGCCGCCGGGGGCAGCGGCCAGCATGCGTGCGGACTTGCGGGTGCATGCCAGCACCCTCCCGTTCCCGTTGCAATGTCGGCATGGCCGACTCCTTTCTTATAGGCTGGCCGCTTGGCGGCTCTTGTTCAACGCTTCAACTGTCTGAACTACATGCCCGGCAGCCATGGCATGCGCATCGCCTGGGGCACCCATGGCAGGCTCAGCAACCCGATTGCCATATAGGCGGCGTACGGGATGCCGCGGCGCCCTGCCTGAGCGGTGTCCCAACGCACGATCGCTGGGCACACGCGCATCACGATCCACGCAGGTGGCGACGACGCATCGAACTGGCGTAACACCATGATGGCGAGCGCGTGCAGGCCGGAAATCATGCTCGAGACAAGCCATACGGCCACAAGGCCATGCCAGCCAGCAAGCAGGCCGACGACAGTGAAGAACTTCACGTCGCCGGCGCCCATCCAGCCAACCGCATACAGCGGCAGGAAGCAGGCAAATGCGATCGCCCCGCCGAGCCAGAAGTCCTGCCAGTCATAGGCAAGGTGCTGTACCCCACCGAACTCAATCAGAGCGACGGACAGCATTACCCCCGCGACGACGAGCCAGTTCGGCACCCGCCGAGCGCGGAAATCCAGCGTGATTGCAAGAACGGAAAGGACTACGACCCCTGCCCAGCCGGGCGTATCGACGTGGCCGTACCAGGTTGCTAGCAAGCCACGTTCTTGTTGACGGCTTGGCAGATAGACGCAAACACGCTCTCAAGCTTGGTGCCGAGCGTGGACACGATCGTCACGATCGCTGCTGCGATGAGGCCAGCGATCATGCCGTACTCGACGGCAGTGGCACCTTGTTCGTCACGGATGAACTTCAGAATGGCGTTCTTCATGATCTCTCTCCTGTTTGCACTCGCCCGCGGATGTGTTGATCCCGACCAGCTTTCGGCGCTCCAACCTTAGCCAGTTCATATTTGGTAATAGCGAATTAAACGCATGGGGATTTACAGCGATGACACGACCAGCAAAAAAATCTCGCCGCCCGCGCCGTTCCACTAATGGAACGGAATTCAAACATCACCGAACGGAGTGTCCCGCACACGCCCGATGATCAACCGCACGCCCCCCATGGGCATTCATTTTTTGCGGCGTGTCACGTATGTCACGTAACACCCCGTAACGAATTTATAGGCGTGCGGCATCGCAAACAAAATAACTCAATTGAGGTACTTGCCTGAAATTAGAGTGAAACCTCTATTTAATGCCGTTAAAGATGCGCCAACCCTCTGAAAACTAATGGAAATCCCCTAATGATCCTAAGACTAGATCGATTATCCGGATGGGTTTCCCATTAATTCTCGGGGCCAGTCTGAACGCTCCCCATTTCTGTCCAGGCAAAAAAAGGATGCGCGAGCGACGGGAACACGCCCGCGCACCTTCAAGAGCACAGACAGGTACTGCTCAGTGCGCCAGGCTGCCAACGCCGCCCAGCAAATTGGTGACAGGGGCCAGCGGATTGCTGCTGCCCGATGCGCCGCCGGCCGCGCTGGTCGCGCCGCTCAGCAGGTTGGTGACAGGAGCCAGCGGGTTGCTGCCGCCGGCCGCGCCGCCCAGCAGGCCCGTGACGGGGGCCAGAGGGTTGGAGCCTCCAGCAGCGCCACCCAGCAAGCCGGTCAACGGAGCCAGCGGGTTCGTGCCGCCGGTGCCGCCGCCCACGCCGCCGAGCAGGCCTCCCAGCGGATTGCTGCCCGCCGAACCGCCGGTCGTTGCGACGCCGCCCACCGCCGCAACCGTGGTGCCGAGTGAAGTCACCACCGGGCCCAAATTCGAGACCACCGGCACGCCGGTTCCGGTGATGGTGTTGCCGGCACCCGCCACGCCGCCGCCAACGGTCCCCAACAGGTTGTTCAAGGCCCCGCCCAGGCCCGTCGAATCGCCAATCATCTGGGTGGCGCCGCTGACCTGCGTAGTCACCGGCACGATGGCCGTGCTCAGTTGCTGCGTCACCTGCTGAACCGCGCCGGAAGACAGTGCGCTACCCAGCAACGTGCCGCCGCCGATCAGCGCTTGGCCGATCTGCTGAACGCCGCCGCCCACCGGCTGGGTGATCGGTGCGAGCGGTGCGCCAGAGCCTTGGCCGAGGCCCTGCACGAGGGAGCCGGCGCTTACGGTTGCCTGGCCGAGGTCCGTCACGACATTGCCGGTGCTGGCCACCGTCGTGCCAATCGGGTTGGGGTTCTGACCCATCTTGCCGAGCCCGGTCTGGATGCCGAGACCGAGATCGCTGACCGCTTTGCCCGTGTTGTCCACGGTGCCGCCGAGGCCTGCCTTGGCTTGGTCCGACAAGCCTGGAATGTTTGCGTTTTGGAGCGTTGAGCCCAGGCTGCTGACTGCCTGGCCGGTCGCCACAACGGTGTTGCCGGTGCCGTTTGCGACCTTGCCGACGGGGGTCACGCCCGTCGTGTCGCTCGGGCTCGGATTCGGCGAACTGCCGGAGCCGGAGCCTCCCGAAGAGCAAGCCGCCAGCATGAGAGCGGCAACAGCGCAGGCCAAGGGCGCAACGCGCATGGAGTGTCGAATGTGAGTCATGGTCCGTCCCCTTCTTGGAATGATGTGTCTTGATGTCTGAGCTCGGTATTGCGGACTGCGGGCCACATTCTGCAAATGGCATGCCAGGCGCAGTAGAAGGCGGATTCAGTTTTCAAAGGACGGCGTGGTTATTGGTTTTGTAGGCAGCGCGCCAGGTATTACCCGGCCCTGAACACAGACCGTTTCCCTCCCAAATCCGTGTTCCGAGCGTTACGACGTAACGTGACACGGGAACACATTCACCTCGGACATAACCCCATGAGCAAACGTTTAACCCCCACTTTGGTGGGGTATGTAAATCCCATATTCGGATTAGTTTTCACAATCTCTCCATTTTTATTGAGCCAAGCACAGCAAATTCCGAGAGCCCATTACGCAATGCGTAATAATGGCGACATGGCACACCGTTTGCAGAGTCCGGCCACCTCACATCGACAGTGAGACATTTTCCAGCTGACTAAAGCGGACTTTTAAAACGGGAGATCCATCATGAATAAGAACATCAAGTGCCTGGCCGCCACCATGGCAAGCCTGTTGGTTTTGGGTGGTTGCGCCAGCTCCGGCTCCGGGGACATGGGCAGCTCGCTGGGAGGCTCGAACGGCGGCGGCTCCAATAACAACGGCAGCGGTTCAACGCCGACGCCTTCGCCTTCGCCGTCGCCGTCGCCCTCTCCTTCGCCCTCTCCTTCGCCGTCCCCCAGCCCGACGCCGGCGCCCGCTCCGCTGACGCCGACTGGCGCCGTCCTCAACAATACGGGCGGCATCGTGACGGCGGCCGGCTCGACTGTGAGCGGCCTCGGCAAGACCATCGCCACCGCACCGCTGCCCTCGCAACTGAGCGGCGTGCAGACCGGCCTGGGCGGTGTGGTTGAAAACGCCGGCGCGACGGTTTCGGCGCTGGGCACGGGCGTACAGGACGGGTTGGGCAGCATCGGCCGCAACGCCAATCCGGTGGGCACCACGGTTTCCAGCCTCGGGAATGTGGTGACCGGCGCAGGCAACACGGTCACGAGCGCCGGCACGTTGGTCAACAACCTTGGCACTGGCCCGTTGGCGCCGCTGGCTCCGGTGACAACACCCCTGGCAGGCGTGGTCACGCAAGTCGGTCAAGCAGTTGCAAACGGGGGCGGCACGCTGGGCACAGCGCTGTCGAGTGGCCCCGTCGAGCAACTCACGCAGCAGCTGAGCACGGCCATCGTGCCGCTGACCTCGCAGATCACCAGCGGTACGCAGACACTGGGCGCGGCCACGGGCCTCGGGTCGCCGGCAAACACGCTGCTGGGCACGATCGGCGGCGCGGTGGCCAATGGCGGCACGACCCTCACCGCAGCGAACGTTCCGGTGGTGAGCGGCCTGGGTGGCGTGGTGACGGCCACGGGCAACACGGTTGCCGCACTGGGCGGCGTGGTGTATTCGCCGACAGCATCGGGCGGCAACCCGCTGGCTCCGATTACCGGCGCACTCGGCGGTCTTGGCGGCGCGGGCGGCTCCAATCCGCTGGCTCCCATCACAGGCTTGCTGGGCGGCCTGGGTGGCGCGACGGGCGGCAGCAACCCGCTCGCTCCGATCACCGGCGCACTCGGCGGTCTTGGCGGCGCTGGCGGTGCCAATCCGTTGGCTCCGATCACGGGTTTGGTAGGCGGCCTGGGTGGCGCGACGGGCGGCAGCAGCCCGCTCGCTCCGATCACCGGCGCACTTGGTGGTCTCGGCGGCGCGGGTGGCGCCAACCCGCTGGCGCCCATCACTAGCGCACTGGGCGGCCTGGGTGGCGCAGCCGGCGGTGCCAGCAACCCGCTCGGCCCCGTCAGCACGCTCACGGCTCCGGTTGGCAACGTGGTCACCACGGTAGGCACGGGCTTGGCGTCGGCCGGCGGGGCCACACCGCTGGCGCCGGTCACTGGCGCGGTGGGCGGTCTGCTGGGCACGGTGGGCACCGCACTGGGCGGCACGCCCCGCTGATCCAGGCTCTGCGCTTCGGCGGACCGGCTATCACGCCAGTCCGCCGCTGTCACGTTTCAAACGCACCGATGCCGCGCAATGCGGCATCGTCATTGGGCTGGCTGCCACGCACCGACGCATCCCAGTATTTACCTGGGCCGTTGCGTCGCGTGAACGCTCCCTCTATGTGTCTTGTTGTAAAGCACCATGTCTCGCGGTTATCGTTTGATGCAACGCGCGGCTGCACGGCTTCGCGATACCACAAACGAAAACCACGGAGGAGACAGGCGTGCGGACCACCACCATGCGGTTGGCCCTGGCCACAGGCGTAGCACTGACCGGCCCGGCACTGAGCTGGGCACAAAGCAGCCCCAACCAAGGCAACCCGATCGACACGCTTCCCAAAGTCGATACGTCCCGCCCGCCCCAGCAGAAGATCCAGGTAGAAGTGCAGCGGCCGAACCCGGCGCTGGAAAATCTGCTTGCCACGCATCTCACACCGACCAAGTTCCAGATCGAAGGCGTCAAGACGCTACCCTTCCCCGAGGTGGCCGCGCATTTCGCACCCTTGGCCGGGCACGACATCACCGTCGCGCAACTGCTGCAGGCCGCGAACGATGTCACCAAGCTGTATGCCGACCGCGGTTTCCCACTCTCGTTTGCGTTTGTGCCGGCACAGACGTTTGAAGGCGGCGTCGTGCGCGTCACGGTGGTTGAAGGCTATGTGGCCCGCATGCGCATCGAGGGCACACCCGGGCCGCTGGAAGGCCGCCTGCGCGAAATCTCGCAGCGCCTGATGAATGAGAAACCCCTGCGCCGCGAAACCTTCGAGCGCGTGACGGGTGTGCTCGCGCTGCAACCCGGCGTGCAGATCACCGCGACCGTGCAGCCGCCCACCACCACCGATGGCGCGAGCGAGCTCGTGTTGAACGTGAAGCGCCAGCCGTACACCATCGGCACGGGCGTCGAATACCGCTCGCCGGGTGTGCGGGCAATCATCACGGGCACGCTCAATAGCGTGACGCCGCTGGGTGAGCAGATCACCGTCTCGACGCTGCAACCGCGCGGGTCCGATCACGAGACGTTCTACTCCGCAACCTGGGCGCAGCCGATCGGCACCGATGGGCTGCTTGCGAAGCTCACGTGGTCGCACTATCGCGGCATGCCCGAAAATCTGCCGCTGGAGCAACTGGGCTATCAATCGCGCTACCTGACCGACACGCAGCGGCTCGGGTTGTCATTGAGCTATCCGGTGTTGCTGTCGAACTCGCGCAGTCTGACGGTGACGGGCACTTTCTACGGCAACGACGACAAACAGCGCTATACGCCACAAAACCCCGGTTTTGCTCAAACTGAACTGGATGCCAAGGTGCGCGTGGCCGGCGCCGAAGCGCTGTATACGGAAGTGAAACCCGGTGAAACGCGCCGCGCGTCGCTCGGCCTGTACCAAGGTATCAACAGCCTGGGCGCAGGCAAATCGGTTAACAACAACGTCGACCTGAGCTTCCTGCGCACGCGCATCACCGCCAGCGAAGCCCACGACCTGCCCCTGGGTTTTGGCGTGGTGGTGTCGGGTGCGGCGCAGTACAGCGGCGCGGTGCTGCCGTCATCGGAACAGATCAGCTTTGGCGGCCGCTTCTTTGGCCTCGCCTATCCGGCCGGTGAAGTGGCGGGCGATCGCGGCTGGGGTGCGTCGGTCGAACTCAACCGTGCCTTCCAGGTATCGATGGATTACCTGAAAACCGTGCAGCCCTACGTGCTGTACGACACCGCAAAGGTCTATTCAAACGCAAGCACGCTCGTGCATGATCAGCTCGGATCGATCGCGCTGGGTGTGCGCTTCTCCGATCGGAAGTACTACACGCTGGACCTCGCGATCGCGCGACCGGTCGGCGACAAACCGATCAATTCCAGCTCCCGCAGCCTGCGGTTCAACGCGGCCTACACCTACCAGTTCAACTGACACGCGCTGCTATCGTGAACACGTGAACGAAATTTTTATATTTTTTATATTTTCAGCGCTGAAAGTCGACCATACTCCCCTCTCAAGGGGGGGATACATCGCCGCCGGAATTTGGGAGCATCGAAAGCGGAATGTTAAGTTTTTCCAAAGAGTTGCCGATTACCACAGAAGTCGCGCAGAACAACAATAATCATTACAGCGACGGCGGCATCACGCCGCAACACGCCGACAGCAAGGGAATGCACTCTGAGCTGTCGCAATACGCACCGGGGGCCATCATGCTGCAACGTCTATCGGATGACGCAGAATTCCATCGACTCGTCGATACCATCTACGAGGCGGTACTCGAGCCTGCGCAGATGCCGATCGCCCTGGCCCTGCTCTCCGTCTACGCCGGCGCCGAAAGCGCACACTATTTCGTTTGGGATAAGCACACCGATACGCCGCGTCACGGCGTTTCGTCGGGCTGGTGCCAACACTGTCCGCAGCCGGGTCACTGCAACGCCTTCTGCCAGGACGCGCAACTGATCAACGCCGGGCAACCTGAAGAGACGCCGTCGGCTTCGATGACCCTGATCGATACGCCCGACATGTGCGTCACGATGCGTCTGCGCACGCGCGACGACGATCTGTCGGAAGTCAGCGCCCTCGAGCGCGAGACACGCCTTCAACGCGTGCTGCCGCACCTGCAGCGGGCTGCACGCATGCAGCAGCGCAATCTGGAGCTGAACGAACTCGCCGCACTCGGGATGGCCGGCCTGGATACGCTGGACTTCGGCGTGATGGTCATCGAGCGCACCATGCGCGTGAAATACGCCAATGCCTGGGCGCGCACGATGACGACGGGCGACGACCGTCTGTCGCTCGATGGCGGCTTGCTGCACTCGGCAGATCACACGCACGACGCTGCACTGCGCAACCTCATCGAACAGGCCGCCGGCTCGCTCGGCGTACAAGGCGCAGCCGGCTCGTGGATGTACCTGGCGCGCGATGGCCGCCCGGTGCCTTTCATTGCTACGCCCCTTGCGCCCTCCGATGCGATGCGCTCGACTTGGGCTTCGCCGCTGGCGCTGGTGCTGGTCGGCAACTCCGAGGCGCGCTCGGTCATGGACGCCGGCGTGCTCGCCTCGCTCTTCGGTCTGACCAACAAGGAATGCATCGTCGCGGCGCGGCTGGCCGCGGGCGAAACCCTGCAGGAAATTGCCGAGCGCGAATTCCTCTCGCTGCACACGGTGCGCGTGCATATCCGCGACATCCTGCGCAAGACCGGCACGCATCGCCAGTCAGAACTCGTGCGCCTGCTGCATCTGCTGCCCAGCGTCGATCTGGAACGTGCAGGTGCCGCTACCCCGACCGCGCGCAGGCGCGGCCGCCTGAACGCGTAAGCTCGCGCTCGATTCCCCTTCCTGCTTCGCCTGATTGCCGACGCCCAATCACGGGCGTCGAGCCATCCGCGTATACCCGGCTCACGTTTCGGTGGTTTCTGCCGATCTTTCAAGACAGGCGCGGCGCCGCACGCCTGCTTGATGCGAAGCGGTAGCCGCGAATGATCCCGACGCATTCTGTGAATAGCGCGCAACAAACGCACCTTTTCGCGGCCTGAAACGACAGGTTTTTGCGCTATCCTCGCCGCAAAACACAGACTAGGCGCTGGTCGTAGATCGGGGGGCCGCGCCGGATGCGCTCGCATGCATAACGATTTCCATATTGCGCTGCTGCTGTTTGCGTGGGTCAGCACGGGGCTGACCACGTTTGCCGCACTGGACGCTGCGACACGTCTGCCGGGGGGCTCGACGGTCGCAAAACGCCGCAACTGGCGCATTGCCTGCGCCACCATTCTTGGCATTGGGTTGTGGTCGGGGCTTTGGCTCGGCCAGCTTGGCCTGCATCGGCAGGTCGGCACACCCATATTCGCGCCGATTGCGGCAACGCTCATGACTGCGCTGGCTGCATCGCTGGCGGCTTTCTCCATCGTGTTGCCGGACACGTCGTCCTCCAATGGCGCACAGGCTCCGCAACGACGCAGCGTTGCCATGGGCGCCGTGGCGCTTGGCATCGGGTTGTTGACGATGGAGCTGTATCTCACTCGCCCCTGGGCGCATGCCGAGGCCTTACCGCTGCGCCGCGCCCTGCTGGGCTGGGGCGGCGGCACACTGGTGCTTGGCGCAGGCGTGTGTCTGGCAATGTGTATGGCGTTTCATATACCACCCGCCCAGCGCCGCGCCGCCGTGGGTTTGCGTGCACGCGCTGCGGCCGTGCTGGCCACAACGGCCGTGCTGTCACTTGTGTTGTGGCCGGGTGCCACCGCATGGCCGGCAGATGAGTCGACGATGCATATCGTGCCCGTCATCATGCTCAGCGCCGGCGGTGTGTTGATCGCGTTGGGCGTGCATGCCGTGCTGATGATGCTTGAAACGCGTGTCGACTCGGCGCAGGCGCACCTGGAAGCATCATTGGCACGCGTGGCAAACCAAACGCCCCGGCCTCAACTCCACGACACGCTGACCGGCCTGCCGAACCGATTGCATCTACGCGAAGCACTGGAGGCGGCAATTCTGTCGTCCACACGGCGCGGGCGTCCGTTTGCCCTCTTCTATCTGGATCTCGACAACTTCGGACAGATCAACGATCAATACGGCCGCAACGCGGGCGACCGCGTGCTGCAGATCATTGCAGAGCGCCTGCGCCAGACCATTCGCGGCGAAGACACCGTGGCACGCCTTGGCGGCGACGAATTCGGCATCCTCGTTGAAGGCCTGGCGCTACCCGAATCTGCAGCCACCATCGGCGACAAACTGCTGTTTCGCCTGCGTGAATCGGTGGAGGTGGACGGCCGGCGTCTTCGCGCGACCGCCAGCATTGGCGTAGTCGTGCATCCGCACAACGGCGCGACGGCAGACACGCTGCTTGAACATGCCGACACGGCCATGTTCGATTGCAAGCAGTCCACCGGCAACGCCTACCGCTTCTTCGAGCCGCGCCTGAACACCACCGCGCACCGCGTGCTACAGATTCAACGTGCGCTCTCGCATGCAGCGCTCAACGGGCAGCTCTCGGTGCACTACCAGCCGAAGTACGATGCACGCACCCAGGCAATGACCGGCGCCGAGGCACTGCTGCGCTGGAATCATCCGGAGCTCGGCCCCGTGTCTCCGGCGGAGTTCATCCCGCTGGCCGAGCGCACCGGCACCATCGTCGAACTTGGCGATTGGGTGGTCGAAGAAGTCTGCCGCCAGATCATGCATTGGGATGCCCTCGGCATGCCGCCGCAGCGCATTGCCGTCAACCTCTCGCCACGGCAATTCCAGCAACCCGATCTCGTGCAGCGTCTGTCGCAGATCCTGCATCGCTATCAGGTTGCCGCGCATCGGTTGATGTTCGAGATTACCGAGACGGCGGCCATGCGCGATGCCGGCCAGAGCATTGCCGCCATTCGTCAGATCCAGTCGCTCGGTTTCGAGGTGGCCATCGATGATTTCGGCACCGGTTATTCCAGCCTCAGTTATCTGCAGCGCTTTCGCGCCCAGCAGATCAAAATCGATCGCGCGTTTGTCTCTGCACTCGACGACAACCCGCCCGAGGCGGCCGCCATCATTCGCGCCATCTGCGCGATGGCGCACTCGCTGGACATGACGGTGGTGGCGGAAGGCGTGGAAACCCAAGCGCAAATGCAGGCGCTGGTGAGTCTGCAATGCGATCAGGTGCAGGGCTATTTGCTGGCCCGCCCCATGCCGGCCAAGGATTTTCAGGGCTTGCTTGGAATCGAGTACGCCTGAACAGTCGAACTCGAAAAGGCGGCACAGAAAATGCGCCGGTTTGATGCATTCGACACAACCTTTCAGCAACCTTTCACCTTCATATTCGGAAATATTAGGTGAATGGCAGATGCGATTGCCGAAGCAATGAAGCAGTCACATAAGAAAGGAATTGTGTCGGGATTGCGTAGAGAGTGCGCTGCATCGATTGCAATACAGCCCAATGGTTTTGCAATGGTTCATATGTTTACGATTTCGACACACCCCGCAAACGCCCGCCACATAGGGGTTTGCGCAAAAGCGGCGCAGCAAAAGATCCACGCCGTTGACATGAGGTCTTAACGAAATTCAATTCTCACCTGCAAAGTCGTTATAATGCCCTGGGCTACGGGGAGCGTGCCCATGTTTCAATTGCAATGTTGAGGAATCCATAATGCCGACTTACAAGGAAATCGTTCAGAAGATCTCTGAACTGCAGCGCCAAGCCGATGAACTCCGGGCAAATGAACAAGCAACGGTGATTGCTGAAATCAAGCACAAGATCGTGGAATACGGCCTGACCGCCGAAGACCTCGGTTTTGGCGCCAAGGGCGCAGTGGCCTCAAAGAAGGCTGGCCGCAAGGTGCCGGTGCGCTACCGCGACAACAACGGCAATACCTGGACGGGTCGTGGCAAGCGACCGGGCTGGCTGGTAAAGGAGTTGTCGTCGGGCCGGAAGATGGAGGATTTTCTGGTTGCCTGAGCAGCGCTTTCAGCGCAGCATTCCGAGCCCGCACAAAGAGGCGCGCCGGAAACCACAAAAGAGAAAGGCCGGCGAATTTGCCGGCCTTTTGCATTTCTGCGTGACAGAGGTCAAGCGGGGTTATACCTGGAAACGCCCCACTGCCGTGCGCAGCAATTGCGCCTGCTCTTCCAGGGACAGCGCTGCGGCCGCCGCCTGCTCCACGAGCGCGGCATTCTGCTGCGTCACTTCGTCCATCTGATTCACAGCCTGGTTGACCTGTTCGATGCCGGAACTCTGCTCGTCAGACGCCGCGGAAATTTCGCCCATGATGTCTGTGACGCGCTTGACGGCAGTCACCACGTCCTGAATCACCACACCGGCCTCTTCCACCAGCGCCGAGCCGTTCTGCACACGGCCCACCGAATCGCCGATCAGCTCCTTGATCTCCTTGGCCGCACTTGCTGAGCGTTGCGCCAGGCTGCGCACCTCGCCTGCCACCACAGCAAAGCCGCGGCCTTGCTCGCCCGCGCGCGCGGCCTCTACGGCAGCGTTCAGCGCCAGGATGTTGGTCTGGAAGGCGATGCCCTCGATCACACCAATGATGTCGGCAATCTTCTTGCTGCTTTCGTTGATGCCGGACATGGTCTCGACCACGCGCCCCACCACCTCGCCGCCCTTGACTGCAATATCCGACGCGTTGACGGCCAGCGTACTTGCCTGACGCGCATTATCAGCGTTCTGCTTCACGATGCTCGTCAGCTCTTCCATGCTCGACGCCGTCTCCTCCAGCGACGAGGCCTGCTGCTCGGTCCGCTGCGACAGGTCGGCATTGCCGGCGGCGATCTGCTTGGTGGCGCTCGCAATGGAATCCGCAGAATTCTTGATGTCGCCAATCGTGCCGGTCAGCTGCTGCTGCATCTGCGACATGGCGAACAGCATGCTGTCACGATCGCCCGGGCGAGTCTGCACGCGCAACGCCAGATCACCACCGGCGATGCGCGCGGCAATGTCCGCGGCGTAAGCCGGTTCACCGCCAAGTTGGCGCTGCAGGCCACGCGTCACGGCAACCACCACCACGGTCATCAGAAGGCCGATACCAAACAGCAAGCCCAGCGATTGGATCAGAGACGTACGGAACGCCGCATCGACATCATCGATATAGAGCCCCGTCGTCATCGACCAGTCCCATGGCTGGTAGTACGAGACGTAGGTCAGCTTGGGTTCCGCCTTGTCGCTGCCGGGCTTGGGCCACAGATAGCGCACGAACCCGCCGCCGGCCTTGGCCGTTTGTGCGATGTCCACGAACAAGTGCTTACCTGCCGGATCCGTGGCGCCGGACATGTTCTTGCCGACCATCTCGGGCTTGATCGGATGCATGACCGACACGGTGTCGGTTCTCGATAGCGAGAAGTAGCCGTCGGTGCCATAGCGCATGTCTTTCAGCCGCGCGATGACCTGGGCCTTCGCTTCGTCCACCGTCATCTTGCCGTCCTGCGCCAACTGGGCGTATTCCTTGATGACGCTGAACGCCGTTGCGCTGACGTTCTGAAGATCGCGTTGCCGCTCTTCCATGCGCACCGTGCGCGCGCCCCATGCACTCCACAATGTAATTACAAGCAGACACAGCCAACTCAGGACGAGCGGCAGCCACAGCTTCTGACGAAGCGTGAGTCGATTCATCTTCCTTCCCTCCAAGCGTTTCTTGTATCCGCGCATGGCACGCATGCCGTTTGCGGCGCTCCCCTGGCGCGATTACACGCGCTCTGCTTGAGCTATCGAACACAAACGCGAAAAACTTGAGTAGGACATGTACTCAAGCACCCGTTCGCCAGCGAGAAAGGGAAAGAAAACGCCTCAGCGCAAGGCGTCAGGATTGATGCTCGGAAGCGTGCCACCTGTGGAGGTTGTGGCGGGCACGGGCGTTGATGTCGATTCCTTTTGCGATGCGACGGCTTCTGCGGCGGGATGGTCGACGGGTGTCCAGGACTCCCACAAACCATGACGACGAAGCGTTTCAGGTGCTTCGCCAGCGATCAAAGCTGCTGACACGGCAACTTCTGCCGAGGCTGCTTTTGCAGTCACCTCAATATGCGACCCTGCCATGCGCACGGCATGGCCACCGGCGTCTCTCACCGCAACGCCGTGCGCAGCAATCTGGCGATAGCTCCCATCCTTGTGCCGCATGCGGAATTCAGCCACGTATGCGGGCGTGTTGCCGTCAACATGTGCTTGGATGCGATTGAGCACCATGGGCAGATCATCCGGATACACGAGGCGGAGATACTCGCTCGTGCTTGGGCCGATCTCCTTCAGCGAATAGCCGAGCATCCCGGCAAAGCGGGTGGAAAACTGCGCGGCACGCGTGACCAGATCGAACTCCCAAAGGCCGACATCTGCGCCGTCGAGCAGCAGTTGATGACGTGCAACGAGTTCTGCTTCGCGGCGGCGGTAGCTCTGCTCCAGGTCGTTCAGCGCTTGTACGGTTTCCTTGCGCAGACGAATTTCGCGCGCCGCGATGGCGGTGGCAGTGTCGCCCGTAGCGCGGTCCCGATAGCCCAGCAGCAACGCAGCCAGCACGGTTGCAACCGCGCCAATCACCAGCAATAACCGCAACCCTGCGGGCGCATTGCCCGGCATGGTGGAAAGCGGCGAAAACGAGCCCGCAAGCGACGCCGTGTACACGGCATCCACCGTCAATGCGGTGCCAAACAGCACGCTCAAAAACAGACTCACGCCGGGGCGACGCACCGCCACCCCAGTCGCCCCCGATCGTGCCGAAAGCGCAAACTGCAGCGCCGCCGCACACCCCATGGCCGACAGCACCATGACGATAGCGAGCAGCCCAGCGTCTTCCCAAGCCGTGGCGCTGAAGCTTGTCACGCCGGCCAGCAGCAACACCGCGATCGGCCCGCTTACGCTCAGCAACACGCCAAGCAACATGGCGCGCATCAGACCTGCACGGCCGCCCAGCACACACCACAATGCCGCAACGGCCAGGCTCCAGCAGAACGAAGCCAGCGTCATCACAAGCACCGCGTTGTTTTCGTGCAAGTGCCAGTGCGCAAGCAGCGGCAGCAGCGGCACCGCCCACAGCCCAACCGCCGAGAGCAACGCCGTCATGACCAGCGGCACGCGCGTGCGCGGGGCCATCGCGCTGCGCAAGTCATCGAGCAACCGCAGCAGCAAGCTGCCCGCCGCGCAGGCCACAACAAATGGCAGCAACGCCGGCAACAGTGCATGCGCCAGCGTACGGATCAGGTGAGCGATGAACGCCTCATCCACGGAGGGGCGTCTCCAGTTGGTTCGAGCACTTCAATGAATCAGCCACGGGTTTGAAAACCGTCCGGATTCATGCTCTGCCAACGCCAGGAGTCTTCACACATGCGCTCGATGCCGTATTGCGCGCGCCATCCCAAGAGCGAGGCCGCCAGTGCCGGATCGGCATAGCACGCTGCAATATCGCCGGGGCGCCGATCCACGATCTGATACGGCACCGGCTTGCCGCTGGCGCGCTTGTAGGCTTCCACGACTTCCAGAACCGAATATCCACGGCCCGTGCCGAGGTTGACGGTAAAGCCGCGGTTGTCACGGCGCAGCGTGTCGAGCGCCGACAGGTGCCCGCGCGCCAGATCCACCACGTGGATGTAGTCGCGCACGCCGGTACCGTCGGGCGTGGGCCAGTCACCCCCGTAGATCGAGAGCTTCTCTCGCTTGCCGACCGCCACCTGTGCCACGTATGGCATCAGGTTGTTGGGGATGCCGCGCGGGTCTTCGCCGATCAAGCCGCTGTGGTGTGCCCCCACCGGGTTGAAATAACGCAGATAAGCGATTTGCCAGGCGGCGTTGGAAATCTCCAGATCGCGCAGCACCTGCTCTCCCATCACCTTGGTCTGGCCGTACGGGTTGGTGGCCGAGAGCGGAAACGATTCGGTGATCGGCACGGTATGCGGATTGCCATACACCGTTGCCGACGAGCTGAATACAAGCTGGCGCACATTGGCATGCGCCATGGCCGCGCACAGCGTGACCAGCCCGCCCATATTGTTGTCGTAATAGGCCAGCGGCTTCTGCACCGATTCGCCCACCGACTTGAGCGCCGCAAAGTGGATGACAGCCGAGATACGCGAACTGGCAAACAGGTCGTCGAGCAGGCGGCGGTCACGCACGTCGCCCTGAACGAACTTGGGTGTCTTGGCGGTGATTTGCTCGATGCGAGACAGCACAGTCGAGCTGCTGTTGCAGAAGTTGTCAAGGCCGATCACCTGGTAGCCCGCGTCCAGCAACTCAACCCAGGTGTGCGAGGCGATGTAGCCGGTAGCGCCGGTCAGCAGAATGGTTTCTGTCATGGGGTGCGAGGTATCGAGGAAGGAGAGAGCTAGCGTGCCGGTTTGAACCCGGCATCGTCGTTCTACGCTGCGCCGACCTGCTCCGCAGCGCGCAAAACAGCGCGATCATAGCAAAGCCCGCCAACGGTTCGCGGGCTGTTGAAGCCTGACTGCCCGCAAAGCGGCACTACCGCTGGCCATCGGGATGGGCGGCGGCCTGCCACTCAGCATAGGCCGCGCGCAGACGCCACGCCGAAGTCGCATCGCGCAGGCCCAGTGCGTACCCCACCTCAGCAGGGTCCGCGCCTGCGTCGAACAACGCGGCGGTGTAGCCATTGCGCAGCGTCTGCGGCGACAGCCGTTCGCTGCGGTGCAGCAAAGCCGGGAGCGCAGCCAGCCATGCCTCCACCCGCCGGTACACCGACGCCGCGTGCATGACGCGCCCGCCCGCATCGGCGACGAACACGCGCTCGCCCGGCACCTCTGCGTGTGCGCGCACCGCCAGCCAGGCGGCCAGCGCGGGGCGCGCAGCTTCAAGCACGGGCGCCTTGTACGACGGGCCGCGCGGGCGCTCGACGGTGATTGACTCCAGCGCCTCATCAACCTGGCGGAGCAGCAACGATTGCACCTGCGCGACCTTCAGCCCCGCGCCATGGCACACGGCTACGAGTGCGCGGTCGCGCGCCAGCTTGAACGCGCTGGCGTTGGCGGCGGCCTCGCTGGCGTGCGCGCCCACCTCCAGTGACGCCTCGATTGCCGCACGTTCAGCCAATGAAAGGAACGTGGTCGGATCGTTCTCACCTTCGGCCAACTTCTGCTGCACCGCAGAGCTTGCAGGGTTGTGCGTGCCAATACGTTGTTGTTCGATCTGATGGAAGACGCGCTCGATCAGGCGCGCGTAACGGTAGCGATGCAGCTTGGTCAGGCCCGATTCATCGAGAAAGGCAGCGATGTCGCCGGCACTCCAATCGGCCAATGCGCGCTGGTGCGACTCGGCCCAGCGCAGCCATTTGCGCCACATTGCGCGATATACCGTCGCCGACGATTCGCGATAGCCGCGTGCGGCCAGCCAATGTTCGAAGGCTTGCGCGGGCCGCTCGGCCCAGTCTTGCAGGCTGGGCTGGAACAGATCCGGAATGGGCGTGGCGGGCGGCGTGAATGCGGTCAATGCGGTAGCGGAAATGCTGAAAAACGGCTGTGGGCGGACCGGGGGTGTGGCAATTCGCGTATCCTGCCGAGCGTAACACGCAGCTCCTGTATCCCATTGCGGACCCCATCGTGAAGAAAACCGACCTCGAAAAACTCAAGGGCCTCAAGATCGCCAACAATCTCAAGCGCGACGCCCAGCGCACCGGCAAGCCCGGCCAAGGCACCGGCAAGGCGATTCCCCAGAACAAACTGCTGAAAGCGCTGCTCGGCAAGCCAACCGAAGACGACCCGAAAAAGTCGGGAAAATCCTGACGCGCACACCACACATCTAGAACCCCGCCCTGTTGTTCCAACGGGCGCTTGGGTGCTACCGTCCGGCGCGTTTCCACATCATCGCAGCGCCTCCTCCTGCGCCGGACATGCCCTCCTCCCCTTATCCCCACCTGCTTCAGCCCCTCGACCTTGGCTTCACCACGCTCAAGAACCGCGTGCTGATGGGTTCGATGCACACCGGGCTGGAAGATGGCAACCACTTCGACCGGCTGGCCGCCTACTTTGCCGAGCGGGCGCGCGGCGATGTCGGGCTGATGGTCACGGGCGGATTCGCGCCCAACATTGCAGGCTGGACCAAGCCCTTTGCCGGGCGCCTGGCCACACATGGCGCGGCCCGCCGCCACCGCACGGTCACCAACGCCGTGCACGAGGAAGGCGGCAAGATCGCCCTGCAGATCCTGCACACCGGCCGCTATGGCTACCACCCGTTCGCTGTCGCGCCCACGGCGCTGCGCTCGCCCATCAGCCCGTTCACACCGCGCGAGTTGTCCGCGCGCGGCATCGAGCGGCAGATCCGCGCCTTCGTGCGGTGCGCGCAACTGGCCCGTGAAGCCGGCTACGACGGCGTCGAGATCATGGGTTCCGAGGGCTACTTCATCAACCAGTTTCTCGTCACGCACACCAACAAGCGCACGGACGACTGGGGCGGCAGCTATGCCAACCGCATGCGCCTGCCCGTGGAAATCGTCCAGCGCACGCGCGAGGCGGTCGGCAAGGATTTCATCATCATCTATCGCCTGTCGATGATCGACCTGATCCCCGACGGCAGCTCGTGGGAAGAAGTCGTACAGCTCGCCAAGGCCGTGGAGCGCGCGGGCGCCACCATCATCAACACGGGCATCGGCTGGCACGAGGCACGCATCCCGACCATTGCGACGAGCGTGCCGCGCGCGGCCTTTGCATGGGTGACGAAGAAGATGAAAGGCGAAGTCGGCATTCCGCTGGTGACGTCCAACCGCATCAACACGCCGGAGGTGGCCGAAACCGTGCTGGCCGATGGCTGCGCCGACATGGTGTCGATGGCGCGGCCGCTGCTGGCCGATGCCGACTTCGTACGCAAGGCCGCCACGAACCGCGCGCAGGACATCAACACTTGCATCGCCTGCAACCAGGCGTGCCTGGATCACGCGTTCAAGGCCAAGATTGCGAGCTGCCTCGTCAACCCGCGCGCGTGCCATGAGACCAAACTCGTCATCCGACCGACGCCCGCCAAGCGGCGGTTTGCGGTGGTGGGCGCAGGGCCTGCGGGCTTGTCGGCAGCCATCACGCTGGCCGAACGCGGGCACGCGGTCGATCTCTTCGACGCAGCCCAGGAACTCGGCGGCCAGTTGAACATGGCCAAGACGATTCCGGGCAAGGAAGAATTTCACGAGATGCTGCGCTACTTCAAGCGCCGGGTGGAGGCCACCGGCGTGACGCCACGCCTGGGTGCGCGCGTGGATGCGCAGCAATTGCTGACAGCCAAATACGACGAAATCATCATCGCGACGGGCGTATCGCCGCGCAACCCGAAGATCCCGGGGCAGGACCATCCGAGCGTGCTGTCGTACATCGATGTGCTGCGGCATCGCAAGCCGGTGGGCAAGCGCGTGGCGATTGTCGGCGCAGGCGGCATCGGATTCGAC
This sequence comes from Ralstonia sp. VS2407, assembly GCF_052950655.1. Classification (NCBI taxonomy): domain Bacteria; kingdom Pseudomonadati; phylum Pseudomonadota; class Betaproteobacteria; order Burkholderiales; family Burkholderiaceae; genus Ralstonia; species Ralstonia sp. VS2407. The sequence continues at coordinate 228,593 of NZ_JBRFVG010000002.1, read as the reverse complement.
GTGGCGGAATTCCTCGCGCTCGATGGCCACTCGCCCACGCTGGATCTGCAAACCTGGCGCGCCGAATGGGGCGTGGGTGATCCGACCGAAGTGCGTGGCGGTGTCGATGGCATCCGGCCAAAACCGCAAACACCTGCGCGCGAGATCATCCTGTTGCAGCGGCGCGCCGGCAAACTCGGCGGCGGCCTGGGCAAGACCACTGGCTGGATCCACCGGACGAGCTTGAAAAACCTGGGCGTGCGCATGGTCGGCGGCGTCAACTACGAGCGCATCAGCGACGAAGGCCTGCTCGTGAGCTACGGCGAAAAACGCGAAGCCGCCGAATGGCTGCCAGTCGATTCCATCGTGCTGTGTGCAGGGCAGGAGCCGCTGCGTGAATTGGTCGGGCCGCTGCAGGCGGGCGGAGCCAAGGTGCACGTCATTGGCGGCGCTGACGAAGCCCTCGAACTCGATGCCAAGCGTGCCATCAACCAAGGCACCCGCTTGGCCGCATCGTTATGACGTATCGGTCACGCGCCATATGAAGGTTTTGCATCACGTGGCCGTTTTTACAATCTGACCGCCACCGCCAAACCACCGCGACTGCCGAAATGACAACGGCTGGTGCGGTCGGCCCGGTTCTTGCGTGAAAAGGCGCATCACGCACATTCACAAGAACCGGTTTGCCCAAGAACGTCTCTCCTCAGTCTTCTGCCAACGCCGCTCCGCTGCCCTCACTGGACCTGGGCCGGACGGCTTTCCTGCTGGACTTTGACGGCACGCTCGTCGATATCGCGCCGCAGCCCGATGCCGTGCATGTCTCTGCGCCGTTGCGTGAAACGCTGGCCGCGCTGCACGCCGCAAGCGGCGGCGCATTGGCGATCATCAGCGGGCGCACGGTGCACGACGTGGAGTCCCGCCTGTCTCTGCCCGGCCTCGTCATCGCCGGCGTGCACGGCGCCGAACGCCGTTACGCAGACGGCGGCTTCGTGCGATTGAGCACCGACGCCGATGCACTCGCCCGGCTGGAGCGCGAGCTGCGCGCCGAACTCACGCAACTGTCGACACAGTTTTCCGGCGTGGTGCTGGAGAGCAAGCGCATCGCTTTTGCCCTGCATTACCGCCACGCCCCAGAGGCCGAGAACGCCGTGCTGACGGTGGCTGACCGCCTTGCGCGCCGCTATGCCGACCACGTGCGCCTGCAGGCCGGCAAGATGGTTGTCGAACTCAAGCCGCGCGGCGCCAGCAAAGGCGATGTAGTGCATACGCTGATGACCGAACCGCCGTTCATGGGCCGCACGGTGCTGTTTGCCGGTGACGACCTGACCGATGAAAGCGCCTTCGATGCCGTCAATGCGCTGGATGGTTGGTCGATCAAGGTAGGTGCGGGCCCGAGCCAAGCGCGCTGGCGCGTGCAAGATGCCGCGGCATTGCGAGCATGGCTGGCAACGCTGACGGCCCCGGCCAAGCGAGGTGCGGCATGAGCCGGCTCGTTGTTGTCTCCAACCGTGTTGCGCCCGTTACCGAGGGCCAGGGAACCGCGGGCGGCCTGGCCGTGGGTGTGTTCGATGCGCTGCGCGAAACCGGCGGTATCTGGTTCGGCTGGAGCGGCGAAACCGCTGCCACTGTTTCGCACGAGCCGAACATCGTCACCAAGGGCAACATCACCTATGCCACCGTCGGCCTGAACCGCAAGGACTACGATCAGTACTACCGCGGCTTTGCCAACGCGACGCTGTGGCCGATCTTCCACTACCGCGTGGACCTCTCACGTTACGAGCGCCAGGAGTACCACGGCTACCGGCGCGTGAATGCGCAGTTCGCGCATCAGCTCAAGGCACTGGTGCAGCCCGATGACATCCTCTGGGTGCACGACTACCACCTGATTCCATTTGCTGCGGAGTGCCGCGCGCTGGGGCTCACCAACCGCATCGGATTCTTCCTGCACATTCCGTTTCCATCACCGGAAATCCTGACGACGATTCCGCCGCATGAAGACCTCATGCGCGCGCTGTGTTCATACGATCTGGTCGGCTTCCAGACCGAGACCGATCGCGTGGCCTTCTACGACTATATCGAGCGGGAGGCGCGCGGCTACATCGAACAGAAGGAACAGAACGGCCCCGTGCACGCCTACGGCCACACGCTGCGCGCCGAGGTCTACCCGATCGGCGTGCATCCGGACGAGATTGCGCAGCAGGCCAAGGCGTCGCTGGCACGGCGCAATCCGTTCACGCGGCATGCGAACCCGCGCGGCGAGCGCATCGCCGGTCAGGGACAAGGTCAAGGCCAACAGCCCACGAAACTCATCATGAGCGTGGATCGGCTCGACTATTCCAAGGGGCTGCCCGAGCGTTTCCGTGCGTTCGAGCAGTTGCTGGACGATTTTCCGGACCATCGCCGCCACGTGACCTTCATCCAGATAGCACCAACGTCGCGCCAGGATGTGCAGACCTATCAGCAGATCCGGCAGCGGCTGGAGGCAGAGTCGGGGCGGATCAACGGCAAGCATTCGGAGCTGGACTGGACGCCCATCCGCTACATCAACAAGCAGTACGAACGGCGCGTGCTGATGGCGCTCTTCCGCAGCTCGCAGATCGGCTATGTCACGCCGCTGCGTGATGGCATGAACCTCGTTGCCAAGGAATACGTGGCCGCGCAAGACCCGGAAGACCCGGGCGTGCTGGTGCTGTCGCGCTTTGCCGGCGCGGCGCGCGAGTTGGATGCCGCATTGATCGTCAACCCGTATGACACGCGCGGCATGGCCGAGGCGCTGAACCGCGCATTGACGATGCCGCTGGAAGAACGCAAAGCCCGCTACGCCCACATGATGGATCGGCTGCGCGCGGCCAACCTCACCATCTGGCGCGAGCGGTTTGTGGCCGATCTGCGCAACGCGCCGTCGCAGTAGTCAAGCGCCTGCGCTGCCAGTGCGCGACATACGCTCGGAGGCTTCCGATAAGTCTGAGGAATGGCAGTGCTGGGGCGACAGCATGTCAGCCAGTACGGCATTCATGCGTGCCCAGTGCGAACCGGGCCAATAGATACGCCGGCAGACATCGCACGTGCTAAAGAGGCGCTGGCGCTCGCGCACGCGAGGCGGCACGCTGGCGGAAGCCTCTTCGGCGCTCAGCATGCGCAGCGGCACATTGCATTCAAGACAGCGTGAGAACGGCCTGGCCACATCGGCCAGCCGCAGGCGCGTCACGATTTCGCGCATCTGCGCCTGCGGCTCGCGCGCGCGGATGAATGCGCCCCGGCGGATGCCGCGCCGCTTGAGGAGCTCACGGTCACGCGAGAGCACGATCCAGTCTTCGCCCAGGGCCAGCGCTTCGATGGCCGCGTCGGCGTAGTTGTTGTCGTAGGCGGTGTCAAAACCCGCCATGCGCAGCAGCCGAGCCGTGGCCCCCAAGTGAGCGTCGCACAGAAAGTGCAGCGGCGCGGTCGGCAACAGGGGCTCCACGGCTGAGACGGCAACGTGCCCCCGGCCGGGCAACATGGCCTCCAGACCCGTGGGTGCGCCATCCACCAGGACTTGCCCAACCTCCGTGTGCGGCACGCCAAGCGCCTCGATGGCGTGCTTGAGCGTGGCGCCCTCTGCCCAGGCGCGCACAACGGGACGCCCGCGCAACGCCATCGGAAGAAGCGGCGTCAGACTGGAATCGAACGTGAGGACGACAGTTTGCATGCCTGCCACGATACTCCCAACCCGACATCGGCGCGCTCACACAGCCGCGCTGCAAGCGTTCTGCCGGCGCTTGACGAATAAAAATGCGGCGTGACCGCTAGAGTCACGCCGCAAACAGGGAGGAGGAGAAATTCAACTGGTGCGCGGTTTATGCGCGCGAGGCAGCGCCGCCATTCGGGTAGCTCGCATCGCCATTCCACGACAGGTAGCCATACGTATCCGCCTGGCGATCAGCGCCTTGGCTGTATGGGTCGAAGCGATCGTTCTTCCACGACAGATAACCGTAGGTATCGGCCTGGCGGTCGGCGCCTTGCGTGTACGGATCGAAGCGGCCCGCTTGCGTAGCGGCCGGCGCATCGAAGTTGGGCTGGATGGAAGCCGTTGCGGGCTGCGACAGCAGCGCGGCGGAAGCCGACACGGTGGCCACCATGGCCAGGAGAGCGCGGCGGGAGAAGGCGGAGAAGAGGCGGGAGTTCATGATCTGTTCCTTGTTCGTTTGCGCTCGTTGTTGCGCTTGGAGGGCAGAATAGATCGTTGCTCCCGTCTGATAAATGCGGCTTTGCAGAAATAACTGTTCAGGCGGCGCTAACAATCTCCAGCCGCGGATGTTCCTTGAGCTGCAGGCACGGGTGGTCGGCAAACAGCGTCGCCACCCAGTCCACGAACACCCGCACCTTGGGCGACAGGTGCCGGTTGTGCGGATACACCACCGAAACGGGCACCGGCTCGGAAATATGGTCCGGCAGCACCTCCACCAGCGCGCCCGACATCAGGTGCTCGTACACCAGGAAGCGCGACGTCTGCAGCAGCCCCAGGCCATGCAGGCCGCACGCCACCGCCGATTCGGCATCGTTGACCGACACCATGCTGCGCACTTTGTGGATTTGCTTCTGCCCGTCGATCACGAAATCCCAATCCATGCGGCGGCCGTTGCGCGCAGAGAAGTAATTCACCGCCGTGTGGTCCTGCAGGTCTTCCAGCGTCTTGGGCGTGCCGAAGCGCGCAAGGTATTCCGGCGACGCGCAATTGACCATCGACAGCTGGCCGATGCGGCGCGCAACCAGGCTGGAGTCCTGCAACTCGCCGCCGCGCACGGCGCAATCCACACCCTCCTGCACGAGGTCGACCGTGCGATCGCTCATGCCGATCTCCAGCTGAAGATCGGGGTACGCCTCGTGAAAATCGCGAATGCGCGGCACAAGCAACCGTTTGCCAATCGACGCAGGCACGTCGATGCGCAAGGTGCCGCGTGCCCCCGATGCGCTTTGCGAGAACGCGGCTTCCGTCTCTTCCAGATCGCCGAGCAGACGCACGCAGCGCTCGTAATACGCAGCGCCGTCAGCGGTGACATTCACACGGCGCGTGGTCCGGTGCAGCAGGCGCACGCCGAGATGCGCCTCAAGGCTTTGCACCAGGTTCGTCACCGTGGCGCGGGGTAACTGAAGGCTGTCGGCAGCCTTGGTGAAACTGCTGGCTTCCACGACGCGCGTGAAAACCTGCATGGCCTGCAAGCGATCCATCTGCGGCTCCTTAGGGACGGACTCCACGGGGCGGGCGCACTGCCCGAATCAAAACGGGCAATGCGCCGGGCCTGTGGAATCAAGGGGTCTGCTCATGCTCATGCTCGAGCGCGTGCACGCGCTCAGAGCATGCGGCGCGATCAGGAAGGCGGCGACTACGGGTTTTCGCAGTGCAACAAGATCGGCCTTGAGCTAGGACACTTTGTAGCACAACCGTAAATATTGATTGTTCGGCTGCAACTAATAGTGATGTCTGATTATAGGCATTTATCCGCGTTCGTCTAATCACCATCATTCAGCCCATCGATATCCGGGTTATCCGCAAAGGTAAGCCCCGCCTGACATCATGGGTTCTTCTCCACCGCGCCTCGTTGTTTCGGATCGTTCGCTCACCAGCGATGCGGCATCGGCCGCTGTTCGTCCAGCACGACCGTACGCAACGCCCGCCCCCGCAAATGTTGCACTGAATAACAATTTGCGCGGCGCAGCATCGACGCTGCCTGAGCAATCTTCTGCGTGCAAGGAAACGGCTGGCGCGGTGCCGTTGCCGCGTGAGGTCACGGCCGAAGATTATTGGACGCAGGGCTACGCCAGCCGCATCCGCCTGCGCGTGTTCCGCCCGGAAATGCATGCCGACGATGCCGCCGCGCCGCTGCGCCGCCCGGGCGTGCTGTATTTGCATGGCGGCGGTTTCGTGCGCGGCTCGATCGATGATGCCGATGCGCCGGCGCGCCACCTGGCCGCCACATTGCCGGCGGTGGTGGTCACGGTCGGCTATTCGCTGGCACCCGCCGCGCCCTTTCCTGCCGCACCCGAAGATGTGTACGCCGCGCTGTGCTGCATGGCCGACCATGCCAACGCGTGGGGCATCGACCGTCGCCGCATCGCGGTGGCCGGGCATGACGCCGGCGGCAACCTCTCTGCCGCGCTGACGATGATTGCGCGCGACCGTGGCGGCCCGAATCTGCGTGCGCAAGTCCTGATCGCGCCGATGCTCGATCCGACCATGGCCCGCATGCGCCCCGACCACCTGGCCGACGCCGACAACTCGGCCGAAGTCTGCGCCGATTGCTATCGCCAGTACCTGCCCCGCCCGACCGAGCGCGTGCACCCATACGCCGCGCCGGTGGAATCGCGCCGCCTGCAGGGCCTGCCCCCCGCCCTGCTGCTCACCGCGCCGCAAGACCTGCTGCGCACCGAAGCCGAGCGCTATGCCGCGTGCCTGATTGAAGCGGGCGTGGCTACACAGGTCGTGCGTGTGAACGAAGCCTGCCATGACTCGATTGCCATGAGCGCCGTGGCGCAAGACGAGATGACGTGCTTCCTGCGCTGGCACCTCGGCATGACGCGGCAGGCGGCAGCACCTCGCAAACGCCGTCCGCGTGCGGACCGCAAGGACCGCACCTCCATAGACCCGACCGGGGAGACGCCTGGCTGAACCCATACAACAAGAAACGGAGTGCGAGGCCGCCCGCGTATTTCTACGCTGCGGCCAACGCGCTTTTATCCAGTCTTTTTCTCTTTGCTTACCCAACAAAATCGAGAGAGTCATCATGAGCCTGTCCAAACGCACACTCGCCATTTCGGTTGCCGCCGTGCTCGGCGTTGCAGCTGTGGGCACCTACGGTCTGGTCTCCAGTGCCGGCGCATCGCAGCAGCCGGCCGCCGCGCCTGCCGCCACGCCGGTGGATGTGGCACCGGTGCTGGCCAAGAACGTTTCCGAATGGGATGAGTTTTCCGGCCGCATCGAAGCCGTTCAACGCGTTGAAGTCCGCCCGCTGGTGAGCGGCACCGTCACCGCCGTCCACTTCAAAGATGGCAGCATCGTCAAGAAGGGCGACGCGCTGTTCACCATCGACCCGCGCCCCTACGCGGCCGAAGTGGCCCGCACGCAAGCCGCGCTGACGGCCGCCAAATCGCGCGTGGCCTACACCACGTCGGAGCTGGACCGTGCGCAGAAGCTGGTGGCCGACAACGCCATCGCACGCCGCGAGTTCGAAGAGAAGGAAAACGCCGCACGCGAGGCACAGGCCAACCTGCAAGGCGCTGCCGCCGCGCTGGATGCCGCCAAGCTGAACCTGGAGTACACGCACATCGTGGCGCCGGTCGCGGGCCGCGTGTCGCGCGCAGAAATCACCGTCGGCAACGTCGTCTCCGCCGGTGGTGCCGCGCCGGTGCTGACCACGCTGGTGTCGGTCTCGCCGATGTACGTGGCGTTCGATGCGGATGAACAAAGCTACCTGCGCTACTCCGCCAAGGCGGCGCAGGGCGCGAAGACGCCGGTCTACATCGGGCTGGCCAATGAAGACGGCTACACGCGCGAAGGCGTGATCCAGTCCGTCGACAACCGGCTGGATGTGCGCTCGGGCACCATCCGCGTGCGCGCCACGCTGGACAACGCCGACGGCCGCCTCACGCCGGGCCTCTACGCCCGCGTGCGCATGAGCACCGGCGCACCGCACGACGCCATCCTCATCACGGACAAGGCCATCGGCACGGACCAGGACAAGAAGTTCGTCCTGGTGGTGGATGCGGCCAACAAGACGAGCTATCGCCCGGTGGTGCTGGGCGCCTCCATCGACGGCCTGCGCGTTGTGAAGTCGGGCCTGAAGGCCGGCGAGCGCATCGTCGTGAACGGCATCCAGCGCGTGCGCCCGGGCGACGCCGTGGCGCCCAACACGGTCACCATGGATAGCCTGGTCACCAAGCGCGTGGTGCTGCCGGGTGCACAACCCGAAGCGCCCGCAGCACCGACCGAAGCCAAAGCCGACGCACCCGCTGCGCCTGCTGCCAAGGCCGAGGCCAAGCCCGCCAACGCCAAGACCGCCGCTACCGCGCAACGCCTGCCGGCCGACCGCGCTTGATTTGCGACTGAACCTCATCGCTCATAGCCATGAACTTCTCTAAATTTTTCGTGGACCGCCCGATCTTTGCGGGCGTGTTATCCACGCTGATCCTGCTGGTCGGGATCATCTCGATCTGGCGATTGCCGATCTCGGAGTACCCCGAGGTCGTGCCGCCTTCGGTGGTGGTGCGCGCGCAGTTCCCGGGCGCCAACCCGAAGGTGATTGCCGAGACCGTCGCCTCGCCGCTCGAAGAACAGATCAACGGCGTCGAGAACATGCTCTACATGCAGTCGCAGGCCAACAGCGACGGCAACCTGACCACGACGGTCACCTTCAAGCTGGGTACCGACCCGGACAAGGCGCAGCAGCTCGTGCAGAACCGCGTGTCGCAGGCGCTGCCGCGTCTGCCCGACGTGGTGCAACGCCTGGGCGTGACGACCGTCAAGAGCAGCCCCGACCTGACGATGGTGGTGCACTTGCTGTCGCCCAACGACCGCTACGACATGACGTACTTGCGCAACTACGCAGTGCTGAACGTCAAAGATCGTTTGGCGCGTATCAGCGGCGTGGGCCAGGTGCAGTTGTTCGGCTCGGGTGACTACTCGATGCGCGTGTGGCTCGACCCGAACAAGGTCGCCGAACGCGGCCTGACGGCCAACGAAGTGGTCAAGGCCATCCGCGACCAGAACGTGCAGGTCGCAGCCGGCGTGATCGGCGGCTCGCCGTCGGTGCCGGGCACGGACCTGCAACTGTCCGTCAACGCACAGGGCCGCTTGAAGACCGAACAGGAATTCGGCGACATCATCCTGAAGAGTTCGCCCGATGGCGCCGTCACGTATCTGCGTGACGTGGCCCGCATCGAGCTGGCTGCATCGGAATACGGCCTGCGCTCGCTGCTGGACAACAAGCAGGCAGTGGCCATTCCGATCTTCCAGGCACCGGGTTCCAACGCGCTGCAGATTTCGGATGACGTGCGCAAGACGATGGCCGAGCTGAAGGAAGACTTTCCCGAAGGCGTCGACTACCGCATCGTCTATGACCCGACGCAGTTCGTCCGCTCCAGTATCGAAGCCGTCACGCACACGCTGCTGGAAGCGGTGGCGCTTGTGGTGCTGGTGGTGATCCTGTTCCTGCAAACGTGGCGTGCGTCGATCATTCCGCTGCTGGCGGTGCCGGTGTCGATCATCGGTACGTTCGGCCTGATGCTGATGTTCGGCTTCTCGATCAACGCGCTGTCGCTGTTCGGGCTGGTGCTGGCGATCGGGATCGTGGTGGACGATGCCATCGTGGTGGTGGAAAACGTCGAGCGGAACATTGCCGAAGGCTTATCGCCACGCGAGGCCACGTACAAGGCCATGCGCGAGGTGAGCGGCCCGATCATCGCCATTGCCCTGACGCTGATTGCCGTGTTCGTGCCGCTGGCCTTCATGACGGGCCTGACCGGTCAGTTCTACAAGCAGTTCGCGCTGACGATCTCCATCTCGACCGTCATCTCGGCGTTCAACTCGCTCACGCTGTCGCCGGCGCTGGCCGCCCTGCTGCTCAAGAGTCACGACGCACCGAAGGATTGGCTGGCGCGCGCGATGGACAAGGGCCTCGGCTGGATCTTCCGTCCGTTCAACCGCGTATTTGGTGCCGCATCGGAGTCGTATGGCCGCAGCACCTCGCGTGTGATCGGCCGCAAGGCGGTCATGCTGGGCATCTACCTGGCGCTGATCGGCGCGACCGCGCTGTTGTTCAACAAGGTGCCGGGCGGCTTCGTGCCGATGCAGGACAAGCAGTACCTCGTGAGCTTCGCGCAGTTGCCGGACGGCGCCTCGCTTGACCGCACGGAAGACGTGATCCGCCGCATGTCCGACATCGCCCTCAAGCACCCCGGCGTGGAAAGCGCCGTGGCATTCCCGGGCCTGTCGATCAACGGCTTCACCAACAGTCCGAGCGCCGGCATCGTGTTCGTCACGCTCAAGCCGTTTGACGAGCGCAAGGCGCCCAACTTGTCGGGCGGCGCCATCGCGGGGCAGCTGAACCAGCAGTACGGTGCGATCAAGGACGCCTTCATTGCCGTGTTCCCGCCGCCGCCGGTGCAAGGCCTCGGCACGGTGGGTGGCTTCAAGCTGCAACTGGAAGACCGCGGCTCGGTCGGCTACGAGCAACTCTTTGCCGCCACGCAGGCCTTCATGGCCAAGGCACGCAAGACGCCTGAGCTGGGCCCGTCGTTCTCGAGCTACCAGATCAACGTGCCGCAGTTGAATGCCGACCTGGACCGCGTGAAGGCCAAGCAGCTTGGCGTGCCGGTCACGGATGTGTTCGACACCATGCAGGTGTACCTGGGCTCGCTGTACGTGAACGACTTCAACCGCTTCGGCCGTACGTATCAGGTGAAGGTGCAGGCAGACGCGCCGTTCCGCGCCCATGCAGAAGACATCCTGCAGTTGAAGACGCGCAACACCGCAGGCGAGATGGTGCCGCTGTCGTCGCTGCTGCGTGTGTCGCAAGGCTTCGGGCCGGACATGGTCGTGCGCTACAACGGCTACACCGCGGCCGACATCAACGGTGGCCCGGCCCCGGGCTTCTCGTCGGGCCAGGCACAGGCGGCGGTGGAACGCATCGCGCATGAAACGCTGCCCAAGGGCGTGCGCTTCGAGTGGACGGATCTGACGTATCAGCAGATCCTGGCCGGCAACTCGGCCGTGTGGATCTTCCCGATCTGCGTGCTGCTCGTGTTCCTGGTGCTGGCTGCGCAGTACGAAAGCCTGACGCTGCCGCTGGCCGTGATCCTGATCGTGCCGATGAGCCTGTTTGCCGCCATGCTGGGCGTGTGGGTCTCGCATGGAGACAACAACATCTTCACGCAGATCGGTCTGGTGGTGCTGGTGGGGCTGGCGTGCAAGAACGCCATCCTGATCGTGGAGTTTGCGCGGGAGCTAGAGCTGCAAGGACGCACCATCGTGGAAGCCGCCATCGAGGCCTGCCGCCTGCGTCTGCGCCCGATCCTGATGACGTCGATCGCTTTCATCATGGGCGTGGTGCCCCTGGTGGTGTCGACCGGCGCCGGCGCGGAAATGCGCCATGCCATGGGCGTGGCGGTGTTCGCGGGGATGCTGGGTGTGACGCTGTTCGGCCTGTTCCTCACGCCGGTGTTCTACGTGCTGCTGCGCACGCTGGCGGCACGCCGCGGCCAGCGCTCTGAAGATGCACCCGACCGCGATCTGGACCTGGATGGCGCGCTGCCCGTGCCGTCGACCCAGCACTAGGAGTCGCTAACAAAACCTAGCGCAGCGGTCCTGGCTAGGCGCGACGACGCAGACAGTACAAAGGTACGGCAAGGAGGAGCAACGACGCCAGGAAGGGTTTGTTAGCGACTCCAAGGTCAACACTCATCAAGACATCGTTATGAACGCGTCGACACAACAACAAACAGGTCCGGCCATGCGCGCCGGCCGCTGGACCCCGCTGGCGCTGGCCGCCGCGCTGTTCCTCGCGGCCTGCTCGCTCGCCCCGACCTACGAGAAGCCGGACGTTGGCACGCCCAACGCCTTCAAGGAAGCGGCACCATCGGCACAAGCGACCGATGCACCGCTGTCCGCAAACGAGCAAGGCAAGTGGAAGACCGCCGAGCCCGCCCTGCCCGCCGACGGCGCGTGGTGGAAGATCTTCAACGACCCGACGCTCGACAAGCTCGAAGCGCAGGCCGCTGAAGCCAGCCCCACGCTGGCCGCCGCCGCCGCACGCGTCACGCAAGCGCGCGCCTTCGTGCAGGCCAACCGTGCATCGCTGTTCCCGGAACTGGATGCGGGCTTCGGCCCGACGCGCCAGCGGGCTTCGGCTGCATCGGCCGGCTTGCCGGTCGGCGCGCCCGTACAGCCGCAGACGTACTGGCGCGCGCAGTCCACCGTGGCGTATGAGGTCGACCTGTTCGGCCGCGTGCGCAACAACATCGATGCCGCCGGCGCCGACGCCGAACGCGTCGAAGCGCTGTACCGTGCTGCCCGCCTGTCATTGCAGGCCGACGTGGCACAGACGTACTTCAGCCTGCGCACGCTGGATGCGGAAGAGGCGTTGCTGGCTCGCACGCTGGTCGGCCGCGAAGAGGCGCTCAAGCTCGTGCAGCGCCGCTTCAACACCGGCGACATCGGCGAGCTGGACGTCGCCCGCGCCGATGCCGAACTGGCCACGGCGCGCTCCGACCGCATCGGCGTGCAACGCCGTCGCGCGGTGCTGGAGCACGCACTGGCAACGCTGCTGGGCAAGGCACCGGCTGATTTCACGATGGGCGCAGACCCGCTGCAATCGGCCGAAGTGCGCGTACCGGCCGGCCTGCCCTCCGCCCTGCTGGAACGCCGCCCCGACGTGGCCGCCGCCGAGCGCTCGATGGCTGCTGCCAACGCGCGCATTGGCGTGGCGCGTGCGGCGTTTTTCCCGCAACTGCAACTCACGGGCGGCTTCGGCTACGAGTCGCACGACATCGGCGACCTGCTCAAATGGGGCAGCCGCACGTGGATTCTCGGGCCGCTGGTCGGCACTGCGCTGTCGCTGCCGATCTTCGATGGTGGCGCCCGCAGCGCCGGCGTGAAGCGGGCACGTGCTGCGTATGAAGAGAACGTTGCCAACTACCGCGAAAGCGTGCTCGTCGCCTTCCGCGAGGTGGAAGACAACCTCTCGGAACTGCGCCTGCTGGCCGATCAGGCCAAGGCCCAGGACGACGCCGTGCGAGCCTCCACGCGCGCCGCGCAGCTGTCCCGCACGCGCTACAACGCGGGCTCGGTCAACTACCTGGACGTGATCGATGCCGAGCGCAACATGCTGTCCGCCGAACGCATCGGCGTGCAGCTTGCTGGCAGCCGCGTGAACTCCACGGTGGGGCTCATCAAGGCACTGGGCGGTGGGTGGGGTGATCTGCCGCCGGCAGGACCGGCTAATGCAGCCACCGCGGCCCAGCCCGCAACGGTGGCACAGCAGTAAAGACTTCTCCTCTCTCTCTGGAAAGCGAGATCTGCGCGGCTTCGGCCGCGTTTTTTTTTGCCGCGGACTGCCTGCGATCCACAGTCATGTCATCTTCGCGCAGCGCTGCGCGACATTCCCGCCCGTCACGGGAATGCGTCAATCTGTTGTTACTGGCTGTAGCCGCGCCGCTCTATGGCGGCTAACACGTCCCACGTCTGCGGATCAACATCGCGCCCGCCGAGCGACATCGATACGTAGGCATCAATCGCATCCACAAAGCCTTTGATGAAGGCCGGTGGAAATGACTGCGTGGAGAACACCTGAAGTTGTTCGCGCAGCATGCCCGGCCGGCATTGGCCGTGTGTGCACATGGCGGTGCGCGTGCGCTTGAGATACGCCTGCGCTGCGATGGTGCCGTTCAGGTAGGTGCGGTTCTTGGTGAGCCGCCCTGTGTCGAATGACGTGGGCGCTGGGCTCGGTGGTGCGGGTGGAGAGGGGTAGGACGCGCGTCGCGTCGCGTCGGAAATCGGCATAGGAGCCTCCTTGGAATTGAAGGAGCCTCACCATCTCGGCGCTAAACGAGGGTGGCGGGCCTGACGATGGTGTTAGCGACCCGGTCCCAAGGAAACCGGTAGACCCGAAGGTCTCACCATCCGGCCCGCCAAAGTAGGCGCGAACGGAAGCAGCAGTGCGACTGCATGCAGCAATCGTCCGCCTTGGTGTTTCAGGTCGCTAAACCAGGCTGCCGTTGGTGCGGCAGCGGGCCGATTATAGCGGCGCAGGCGCCTTCCAAGTTCCGATTCCGTCTATCAGGCTCTGAAGCGCAAGGGCCGTGCGCGCACCGGGCATTCCGCTTCGCAGCGCGCGAAGACCAAACCTTTCGGAAGCAAACCTGACCCCTAACCCACCGTCGTTGCCCCGCAGACTGCGGAGCGCCGCAGCTTTCGGTGCGCGCATGGGTCCTAAACATTCGATTTCCACAGCCCGAGAGCGGCGCGCGACCATCAAACAGTGGCGCACGACCCTTGGAGGGTCAAACGCGGCCCAAAAACATTCGCCCCATCGGACCTCCGAGCCCCGAGCCCCGCCCTCAAACCGTCGACGTTGTCCAGTTGAGGCCGACGCTCGAGTGTCCGAGGCTCGATGGCGGGTGTCGGAGGTCGAAAATTTCGACCTCCGACTGCGGAATGCGAGTGTTTGAGGCTCGCATTCCGCCCGCAGAGGTTCACGTTCGACGGTTGGTGGTCCACGTTCGAGCCATAAGGGCCCGTGACCGGCAGTTCAGCTGCGTCTTTTTGCCCCCTATCAGAGCTTGATCTTCGTTTCCAGGAATTCGAGGTACTTGGGATCGTCTTCGAGAAAGATGTCCAAGCCGCCGCCCATATAGGCGCGGGTCAGTTCATCGGTCGCTTTATCGAAGTTGCCCTGCTCGTAGTAAAGCTGGCCGAGGCGAAGATGGATGTACGGATTGCCCAAGCCCTTGGGACACTGCACGGCGTTGTAGAAACACTTGAACGCCTTGTCGAAATTGTTCGTGCGGAAGTGGACGTCGCCAATGGCGACATAGATCCAAGTGGCGGCTTCCCAGTCGAGCGGGTTGTCGGGCAGCAGGCGTAGTGCGGCGATGTAGTGCTGTTTGCCGGCGTCGAGGTTCCCCTGCTCTACCAGTTCGTCGCCTTGCTTACAGAGGTCGGTGATTTGCGCGTAAAGCGCATCCGGAAGTGTCTTGCTCATGCTGTGTGTGCTCTAGCTCTAATCAATGTCGTCAATGCTGAAATAGCCGGCCTTTTCCTCCGGCGTTGCCGGTGAGTCATAGGTCGTACCCATCTTCGCGCCGTTACTTCTGTTGATACTCTTAGGCTCCAACTCGTAGTTCTTTGGATCGTTCATGAATTCGCGCACTTCTGGCGATCGAGGGCCATAGTAGCGCCCTTCCGTATTCCAATAATCCACGGCCGACTGTTTGTGGCCCATGTCTGTTTGATCGATTGGGTACCATTTTCCATCCGCACCGAGAACCTCCCGCCCGTCGCCCTCCCCCTTCAATGTGCCTTCCTTGCGCATCCGGTCCTGTACTTCACGCCCGACCGGCGAATCCTTTGAAGGCGTCGAACCCATGTATTTACTGCGGTTCGACATGCCATCGCCGTTCATTCGCTGCCACCGCAAGACATCCGGGTTGGAGGGTGCCGGCAGCTTTGCATAGACCTCCCCGTTATCGCCCACCTTGATCTCAAGGGGCTTGCCGTTCAACGACTTCGAAAGCTTAGCGGCATCCTCGACTGACAACCCCATCTCACGCAATGACTTGTAGTTGGCATAGCGTTGTTCGCACACCGCCAACCCAAGCGGATCCATCTCCCGCAACGGGTTCTGCACATAGCCCTGTGTACGGTGCCCACCGCGGATGGCGATCGGGTCAATGCTGAGATAGCAGCCGCTGTCGGGGTCGTAGTAGCGGTTCAGGTTGTAATGCAGCCCCGACTCTTCGTCTGCCCACTGCCCCGCAAAACGCAGGCTGGTGTCGGGGGCGGCTTCCGCAGCATGTGCCTCTTCACTGATCCGCCTGCCCCACAGGTTGTAGCGGGCAGACCAGACCTTCTCACCTGTGTCGCGGTATATCTCCAGCGGCAGGCCGGTGGGGGCGTTGAAGATCGCGTACATCTGGTCGCCGCATTCCTGCGCCAGCGGTGCGAAGCTCTCTGGCTCGAAATGCCAGGTCGTGACAGCGCCCGTTTGCCCATCGCGGCCGCATTCCCACCGTTCAGCCAACGTGTAACCGTCCCACAGGAAGCGCTGCGCGCGCCCGGTCTCGACATGCGTCTTCTCAATACGCCGGCCGAACGCGTCGTAGCGGTACATCCATGTTTCGTTGGCAGGCGTGTGAACTTCGGTCAGGCGGTTCAGACCGTCCCAGGCGTAACGCCATGTCCGAGGGTGTTCGCCGGGTTGCTCGATGGTCTTTTCGATGACGCGCCCGCGAGCGTCGTAGCGATAGTGGATATGCCCCGCCTGAACGGGCAAGCCACCTGCTAGGTAATCGTGTCGATCGACGGGACCTCTACGGCCATGCGCGGCAATGTTCCGGGATACATCGTAGGCATAGTGCTCTGCGGGCTGCCGAACGCTATCGAAGGCGGTGACCTGTCCGCGCGCGTCGTGCGTATACACGAAGCTGTCTGCATCGGTATCGATCTGGGTCAGCTGCCCCGCAGCGTCGTAGCGGAAATGCTGACGCGTCAGGCTCTGCAGCGCTTCGACAGGGTTGACCGGCAGCGCGTCAAAGGCCGCACGGGGGCCGGCCGTCTGGCGCTGCAGGCGGTCTACGGCGTCGTACTGCCGCTGCAGAATGAATTCACCGGCCTGCCGACCCGTTTCGCGGCCAAGCAGATCCCGCTGGATGGTCATGCCGCCAACCTGCGTCAGGGCGCCGAGCGCATCGTACTCATAGCGTGTTTCCCGATGCGCAGTCTTGCGCGCCTCGCGCCGGCCCCGCGCGTCGTAGGCATGTTGGAGGCGCTGGCCGTGCTGATCCTCCTCGATCAGGCGGCCCTTGCTGTCGTAGCGGAAGCGGATGACGTGCGTGGACTCGCTTTGCACCGCGGCAGCGGTCATGCACCCCGCCGCGTCGTACCGGTAGACGAGTTTGACGTCGCCCGCGTCGATCGCCACAGGCCGGTCGCCCGCGTCATATCGATACAGCCAGACACCGCCGTCCGGCCACGTCTTCTTGACCACCCGCCCGGCTACATCGCGCTCATAGTGTGAGACTCGGCCGCCCCAGTCGATCTCGGTGACAAGCCGCCCAGCTGCGTCGTAGCGGTACTCCCACACCTCACCGCGCGCATTGACGATCCGCACCGGCCGCGTTGCATGATCGTACTCAAAGCGGGTGGCATGGCCGGCGGCATCGGTGGTGCTTGTCAGCAGATCGAACGGACCGTAGGTATAGCGCGTGATCCGGCCCAGCGGATCGGTGTTCGCCACCGCCAGCCCTTCTGCGTTGTAGGCGGTGCGATGCATGCTGCGGTCCGGCAGTGTGGTCAGCGCCCGGTTGCCGCGCGGATTGTCCACGCCGGCGGCGTAGTCGTGACGCGTCACGTTGCCGTGCGCATCGACCTCTTCGAGCAGGCGCCCAAGCACATCGAAGCGTGTGCCCTGCTTCGCGCCCGTGGGCAAACGCGTGCTGATGAGCCGAAGCTGTGCGTCATAGTCGAAGCGGGTTTCCTGCTCTCCCTCGACCGCCCGCAGAAGCTCACCCCGTTCACCGTACCGATAGCGTTTGACCTGCCCATCTGGTTCGGTGCGTGCCATCAGCCGATGCTTGTCGTCATACTCCATTGCCACGCGATCGCCGTTTGGCTGCACCACAGCCGCAAGGCGACGCTGTGCGTCGTACTTGAACAGCGTGGCGCCGCCGGCGGCATCGCCCATGCTGGCCAGCCGGCCCTGCGTGTCGTATCCGAAATCGGTGCGCCGCCCGAGCGGGTCGGTTTGAGACGCCAATCGGCCAAGTTGCCACTCGCGTTGAATCACATGCCCAAGCGGGTTCACCTCGCGTGTGACCAGTCCTTCGGCGTTGTGGGCGTAGAGCCATTCACCATCGATATCGAGCACACGCGTGACGCCGTCCTCATAGACGAAGCGGCCGGTGTGGTAACCCTCGCGTGTGCCGGTCTCGACCACGCGGCCGAAGCTGTCGTAGGCGTAGCGAACCTCTGTCTGGTCGGCGTCGCGCCAGCTCGTCATCCAGCCGTGCGCCTCGTAGGTGTAGTGGAACTCACCATGCTGGAAACTCGACACCTGCGCGAGCATGCCGCCTTCATACAGGTAGTCGGCCAAACGTCGTGTCTCGCCCGACTCTTCGAGCAAGGTAATGCTGGACACCGTGCGCAGCGCGCCCGGATACGTCAACACGAGCGCGTAACCGGTCGTGTGTCGCAGCTCGGTCAGCCGGCCATGGGTGTCGTACTCGAACGCGATGGCATTGCCGCTCCAGTCCTCGATACGCTCGATGCGCGATACGGCGCCGTCGACCAATGGTGCAAACCACAGGATATGGCGCGTTTCATCGTCAAGGACGCGAGGTGCGGTTCGCGTGCCCTCCAGGCGATAACGTGGTTCGCGCAGGTTGATGCCGTTGAGATCGGCATCGGGGGCCTCAAAGGTGATCGTGAGCCCACCACCATCGAAGAAACGAACGAGGCGACCTTCATCCAACCGCAAGCGCTGCGACCAGTTCGTCGACCACCTTGGACCAAGCAGGCCCTCGTCATCCGAACGCGTGCGGTAGCGGCGCGTGAGCACTAGAGGCAGAACGCCGGGAATCGACACGTCTGTGCGGATCTCCACCATCTCGCCGGTCGCCACGTCGATTGGGTCTTTGCAGTCGGTGGCGGTTTCGTCTTTGACGCCGTCACGTTCGGCCGACTTGTTCGGCTCTCCCGGCGCCCTGCCGCCGATCATGCCGCCCAGCTTGGCCCCAAGCAGCCCACCCACGAGACCCGCAAAGAACTCTTCGCCGGCTGTCAGCTCGGGATTCTTCGGCCCGAACTGCCCGGTGGTCTTGTCGATCAGGATGCTCTTGCGCCCAGAGTTCACCTTGCCGCTGCAATGGCTCGAATGGCCGATGCGCACGATCGGCAGTTGGTTGACGGTGATGGTCAGACTGCCTTCGACCAGCGGCTCGGGCCCGGGGTGCTTATCGCAAGCGATGATGTCCGTCACACGCGCCGCGGCTTTGCCTTCGAAGGTGACATTGCCTGAGCCAGACGCGATCTTTCCGCA
The DNA here is from genome assembly GCF_052950655.1 of Ralstonia sp. VS2407. Classification (NCBI taxonomy): domain Bacteria; kingdom Pseudomonadati; phylum Pseudomonadota; class Betaproteobacteria; order Burkholderiales; family Burkholderiaceae; genus Ralstonia; species Ralstonia sp. VS2407. The sequence goes on along the minus strand of NZ_JBRFVG010000002.1, from coordinate 209,829 downwards.
GTTGCTGCCCATGCTCTGGCTGGCTGCGGCCAAACCGCTTCCGAGGCTCAGGCCACCTGCCATACAGGCACCCACGATCACCGCACCGGCCAGCCCACCGGTCGCCACCGTCGCGGCAACCGCGGCTCCAATGGCGACCCCGATTGCGAGACCGGCCACCATGCCCCAGAAGCCCGATGAATGCGCGATGTCGTCACCCACGCACGCCGGGTGCGGATCGCCCTTTCCAATGCTCAAGCCCAGCTTGTCGCCAAGCCATTCGGCGCCTTTCTCAACGGCGCCGGTGACACCAATCTTGCCAAGCAGCCACGCACCGCCCAGTGCCACCACAGCGGGCACGGCGGCCAGCGCTGCGGCACCTGCCGCAGCCGCACCGGTCGCGCCCGCAGCGGTTGCTGCGGTGCCGGCGGCGTACGCGCCATAGCCAACGTCGGCGCCCAACATGCCGTAGTTGGCGCCGTCCACCCACTTCATCTGCGACTGCTTTTTCGCCTCGCCGTCTTCCAGGTTCTGAAGCGCGGCCAAGCGCTCGTCGGCGGTGCCGCTCGGCCCGGTGGGAGTGCTCGGTGTGCTTGGATCTTGATCCGCCATGGCAGCGCTGCGCTCAGGCGGGCTCGTTCAGGCGCAGGCTCTGCACCACGCCTTCTACCAGCGTCTTCTGACTGGCGCTCAGCACCCCGGGCGCGGTAAAGGTGAGCATCAGCACCTGCTTGCCGTGCTCCACCATCGTCAGCAACTGCTGCAGTGGCCGGCCGTTGTTCGACCATTTGTATTCGTGCGCATACGCTGCGCGGCCGGACACCGTGGTTTCGCTGCTGCTCACCGCTTCATAGTCGGGCACCTGCTTGGCGAGCTTTTGCAGCTCGCTGGCGGCGTACTCGCCAAACTGCATGCCCCATGGCAGACGCTCGCGCGTGACGACAAAGCTCACGCCCTCCGTGCCGGTGGAGGCGGAGACGAACACATTCATCGTCTTGTCGATCCAGTCCGGTGGGAGCAACAAGGAACCTTCCTGCATCTGATACATGGTGTCAGCCGTTATCCGGGTTGATATGGGTATTGGGTGCCTGGATCTTGATCTCGGCCGCATCCAGCCGGATCGTGGATGAGCCCTTGTGCAGCTCGATCGCATCGGCCGTCATATGGATCGACGTCCCGCCGGCACCGCCCACCTTGATCCACAGTTCCTTGGCCTCGATCGTGTGCACACCGGCGGGCGACTTCTGCGTGGTGTTGCCTTGCGTGACCGTGTCCGTCAGATCCCCCACCGACACCGTCGTCTCGTAGTTGCCCTTCGATACCGTGAGCGTTTTGTCGCCCGTGCTCACGGTCGTTTCCATGTTGCCGGTGTCGATCTGCGTCTTGTGGTGGCCCTGGGTAACCAGCGTGGTGTGGTCGCCCTTGACGGCTTCGCTCAGGTTGCCGGTAGAGACCTCCGTCGCATGGTTGCCCGTCGACACCAGGATCGTCCGATCGCCCTTGACCACATGCGTGCTCTGCGCGTCTTGCACCACGGTGTTCATATCTTTCTGCGCGTGCATGAACACTTCCTGCGCGCCATTCACGTCGGAGAAGCGCAGCTCGTTGGAGCCACCTCCCTTGTGCGTCTGGCTGCGGATGCCCATGGTCTGGCCGCCATCGCCGTGGTACGGGTTGGCGGCCTCGCCGTTGAACACGCGGCCGACAATCACCGGGTTGTCGGGGTCGCCCTCGTTGAAGGCGACGATCACCTCTTGGCCGATACGCGGGATGGCCGCGCCGCCCCAACCCGCGCCCGCCCACGGCTGCGACACGCGCACCCAGATGGAATCGGAGCCATCCATCTTGCCGCGCCGGTCCCAGAAGAAATGCACCTTGACGCGGCTGCCGTCGGTATGGATCTCTTCGCCTTTGGGGCCGACCACCACAGCCGCCTGCGTACCGTACATGTAGGGCTTGGGTGTGCGGCGCTCGGGGCGGAACGGCACCTCCACGGGCAGGCACGTAAAGCTGTTGCGGTACGGCTGCTCGGCGCCCTGGCTCGTGTAGTCGTTCACGGCGTGGTGGCGTACGTGCAGCAGAACAAAGGCCTTGTCGTCGTAGGCCGAGACGGGGTGGTTGGTCAGCCGGAAGCGCCCGGCCGTGGTCATGGCCTGCACGAAGCCTGCACCCTTGAACCGATGCGCCTGCGCCTCTTCTGCTTCCATGGCATGGCGCGCGTACCGGCGGCCGTCGTCGCTGTGGTCGTACAGCGAGTGGTATTCGTAGCGCTCGGTGCCGCCAATGTTCGGGTTCTTCAGCGTGGTCGGCACTTCCACGTGCATCAGCGGAGACGACGGTGTGTCGTAGTTGAAATCCCGATAGGTGATCTTGCCCACGCGAAAGTTGAACGCCTCGTCCCACCGGTCGATGCCGTTGCGCTCGCTGGCGGCGCTGGCGCCGTAGTACGGAATCGTATCGACAGGCGTCAGCGGCTTGAACAGGTCGTTGGTGTCGCCAATGACGAGGACGTGCCGGTCTTTCTCGTAGCGGTGCGTCCAGAACATGCCCTCCTGCTCCATCAGGCGGGCGCAGAAGTTGAAGTAGGACTCCCGGTACATGACGACGTATTCGAGCCGCGCCTGCTCCGACTTCAGGTTGAACTCAAAATCGTGAAAGCCGAGCTCGACAAAGATCTCGGAGAGGATATCTTCCGTGGTCTTGTTCTGGAAGATGCGGCAGTCCGTCGAGCGCGTGAGAAACCAGAACCACGGCACCACCGTCATCTCGTAGCGCGTGACCGAGCCGGGGTGCCCGACTCGCCCGAACGATGCAACGTAGCCCTGAAAGTAGCGCTGGCCGATTTCCGGCCCGGCCGCCAGCTGGCTGAACACGCCGCCGGTGGACTTGGGTTCCAGCGACACCGACACCTGCTGCCCGACGATCTTGTCGATCTCAATTTCGCTCTGGTGCGATAGCAGGTCGAGATGGATTTCCGGCAGGCGGCTGACGTACTCGTTCACCACCAGCGCATTGACCAGCAGTACGTCGGGCCCGAGTGGCGACTCCATGCGCACGAAGCGGCTGGCCTGCGTCAGGCGAGACTTCGCGCCGGGCATGCCGTTGATGGCATCGGCAATCGAGGCTGGCGTGCGCCCAAGCAGCGACATGCCCGTCTGCGCCAACTGCGCAGCGCGCGCCGCGCCCCCAATCAAACCGGCCCCCGGCGCGTTGCCGAGCATGCCGGCAGCATCCGCAAGCATGCCGATGCCCGACGACAATCCGCCGCCGGACAGGGTCGAAAAAAAGGAATTTCCGGACGGCGCTTTGCCGTTGCCGGTAGAGGTGAAACTCATGGGCCCGCTCCCATCGTTCTATGCGATTTGCACCGGCCGGGCCAACTACGCAGACTCGTTGCCTTCAGCCGGAATCCCCCCGGCATGCCCGCCGATACGTTGTCGACAGGCGATGGCTCGCATGCTAGTGGAAGCGTGCGTTTTTCAGATGAGCGTTCCGTTACTTGGAGCCTGAAAGTTATTGAATTCTGGTTTAACGCGGGCTAATTGCGCTGGGCCAAGTCGGTATGCGTGCACTTGATTGGCGCAGGGCCACGCCAAGATTAACGATTGATAAAAAACCAACGCCAATCCCGCGCGCCGGACTCCCTGCATTCACGCGTCGAACACCTTCAACGTGGCCCCAAGCGCGTCTGCAGATTGTCGGCGGGCTCTTCCTCGGTCGACTGCCTGAACGTGATTGACCGGCGGATAGATCAGTGCTTCATGTCCGGCGTGTCTTGAAACCGCCGAGGCATATCGATGCACAAAAAAAAGCGCGGCGTCTTCCAAACGCCGCGCGCTGTGCACTTTTGGGGGAAGCACTGGAGTTAAATCGATTCGAGTTCTCGGCCGCGCGTTTCCGGCAAGGTGAGCGCCGCCACGATGAGCAGCCCATAGGCGCCCGCCGCGAAGATGCCGATGGCATGCCCGAGGGACGAATGCGCACTCACCTGCCCGATCAGGAACGGAAAGCATGCGCCAACCGCCCGGCCCACGTTGTAGCAAAAGCCCTGGCCCGAGCCGCGCACCGCCGTCGGGAACAACTCGGTCAGGAACGCACCCATGCCGGCAAAGATGCCCGAGGCAAAGAAGCCCAGCGGCAGGCCGAGCAGCAGCATTGTGTTGTCGGTCACCTCCAGTTGCGTGTAGGCCAGCGCCACCACCATCGAGCCCACCGCAAACAGGATGAAGTTGCGCTTGCGGCCCAGGCGGTCAGTCAGCACCGCGCTGGTCAGGTAGCCGATGTACGAACCAATGATCACCACGGCCAGATAGCCGCCGGTGCCCAGCACGGTCAGATGGCGCTCGGTTTTCAGGAACGTCGGCAGCCACGTGGTGATGGCGTAGTAGCCGCCTTGCGCGCCGGTGGTCAGCACAGCGGCACGCAGCGTGGTGCTCAATAGCCGCGGAGAGAAAATCTCGAAGAAGCTCGTGCGCTCGGCGGCTTGTGACTTGGCTTCCTGAAACACCTCCGGCTCTTTCACCAGCCTGCGCAGGAAGAACACGAACACCGCCGGCACGATCCCCACGAGGAACAACGCGCGCCATGCGGTCTCGGGCGGCATCACGCTGAAGAACCACGCATACAGCAATGCCGATGCGCCCCAACCCAGCGCCCACCCCGCTTGCACCATGCCAACGGCCTTGCCGCGATCCTGCGAGCGGATGGCCTCGCCGATCAGCACCGCGCCGGCCGTCCATTCGCCGCCAAAGCCGAAGCCCATGAGCGTGCGCGCAATCAGCAGTTGTTCGTAGTTCTGCGCAAGGCCGCACAGGAAGGTAAACACCGCAAACCACAGGATGGTGATCTGCAACGCGCGCACGCGCCCGATGCGATCCGACAGGATGCCAGCCACCCAGCCCCCCGCCGCCGATGCCAGCAACGTGCATGTGCCGATCAACCCCGCATCGGCCTTGGACAAGCCCCACACGCCGATCAACGTGGGGATGACGAAGCTCAGGATCTGCGTGTCCATCGCGTCGAGCGCGTAGCCCACCTTGCAGCTCCAGAACGTGCGCCGCTCCTGCGTGGATATCTCTCGGTACCAGCGGAACAAACCGCCGGAATTGGCTGCGGCCGTGGCGTCCGTCCCGGCGGGCGCTCGCGCAACCGTTGCTTCGGTTGTCATGGTGTTTCCTCCTTGTTACTGATGCTGTCTCGATGCGTCTATCGCTTATGGCTTGCTATAAACCAGCGCCTCTGCGTGCGCCGGCTGGAACCCCGGTACCCGTCCGTCTTTCGCTCTCTCGCTCTTGCGACTGCGTGCTCAGGTCAGCGCTGCGGTGCGCAGGTCTGTGATCAGCATGTGCCCCGGCGCATGCGTGATGCACAGCTCGGGCCGCGCTTGCTGCACCACCGCCTGGGGTGTCACGCCACAGGCCCAGAACACCGGCACCTCGCCAGGCTGCACGGGCACGGCATCCCCCCAATCGGGCTGCGCCAGATCAGCAATGCCGATGGCCGCAGGGTCACCAAAATGCACCGGCGCGCCGTGCGCACGCGGCATGCGCGAGGTGATCTCGATCGCGCGGATGGCGTTGGGCACCGACATCGGCCGCATCGACACCACGAGCTTGCCCGCCAGGCGGGACGTACCGATCGTGTCGACCGACGTGCGATACATCGCCACGTTGCGCGACATGGCGATATGGCGCAGCGGCACACCCGCCTCCATCAACGCATGCTCGAACGAGAAAGAGCAGCCAATGGCAAACGCAACCATGTCGTCGGTCCACAGCGCTTCAACGTCGGCCGGTTCGTCGGCCAGCTCGCCGTTGCGGTAGACGCGATAGCGCGGCACGTCGCGGCGCACGTCAACGTCCTGGCCCAGATGGCGAAATACGGGCACGCCGGGCTCGGTCACGTCCAGCAGCGGGCACGGTTTCGGGTTGAGCTGGCAGAAGCGCAGGAACTCGTTGGCCCACGTATCGCGCAGCATCACGATGTTGGCCTGCACGTAGCCATCGCACAGGCCGCTGGTATGGCCACGCAGCACGCCCGAGCGCGCCGCCAGGCGGGCGGAATACGGATTTGCGTAGGCCACGCTGGCACCCGTGCGGGCGGGTAAGGGCATCGGTGCCGGTTGTTCCGGCATTCTTTTTGCCTGGGCTGTCTCCACTGCCGTCGTCATGCAAGCTCTTCCACAAGGTTGTTTGTGCGGCTGATTGTGAAAGCGTGATGAAACGCGGTCCAACGAAAGTTTCGGATTGCAGGCGATAGGAAAAGGTGATTGCCGAGGCCGGTGCAGCACCCGCGCGTGTAAAATCGCCGCCCCACCGTTTTGCCCTCCTGGCCTGACATGGACTACCAAGCGATCCTGGACACCATCCACCGCGACATCCAGCCGTACCTCGGCCAGGGGCGGGTTGCCGATTACATCCCCGAGCTGGCCGGCGCCAGTGCGACGGATTTCGGCATGGCCATCGTCACCCTGGGCGGCGATGTCTACACGGTGGGCAAGGCGGATGTGCCGTTCTCGATCCAGAGCGTGTCCAAACTGTTTGCCTGCACGCTGGCCTTCCAGCTCGAAGGCGAAACGCTCTGGCAGCGCGTCGGCCGCGAACCCTCCGGCAATGCTTTCAACTCGCTGGTGCAGCTCGAATACGAGAACGGCATCCCGCGCAACCCGTTCATCAATGCCGGTGCGCTGGTCGTGACCGACGTGCTGTGCCGCCGCTTCGTGCAGGCCGAAACCGCGCTGGTGCAGTTCATGCGACGGCTGGTCGACAACCCACGCATCGACTACGTGCGGCGCGTGGCCGAATCCGAACTGGCCCATGCCGACCGCAACCGCGCGATGGCCCACTTCATGAAGAGCTTCGGCAACCTGCACATGCCGGTGGAAACCGTCATCGATGCGTACTGCCGCCAGTGCGCCATCGAAATGGACTGCACCGACCTCGCGCGCGCCGTGCTGTTTCTCGCCAACGGCGGCGTTGTGCCGTGGAGCGGTGAGCACATCGTCGGTGCCAGCCCTGCCAAGCGCCTGTCTGCACTGATGCTGACCTGCGGTACCTACGACGCGGCGGGCGACTTCGTCTATCGCGTAGGGTTGCCCGCCAAGAGCGGCGTGGGCGGCGGCATCGTCGCCGTGCTGCCGGGCGAATTTGGCGTGTGCGTGTGGTCTCCGGGGCTGGACGTCAGCGGCAATTCGCTGGCCGGCCTGCAGGCGCTGGAGTGGCTCACGACGCTGACCGGCCGCTCGATATTCTGACGCTGGCGCCACGGCACGCTGCGTTGGCTTAGGCGGCTTCCGTGTTGCGCTCGACTTCCTCGGCAATCGCGTAGCGCGGCCCGACCGAGAGGCAGAACTCACGCGCCATCGTGCGCGCCAGGCCGACGATGGCTTCGTGCACCTCCAGGCCCGCCCCCGCGCGCCACGACGCGATGATCGGCAGGGCGGGCAACGCCGGCTCCACTTCCAGCACCGTCAACGCCCCGCTCTCAATGCGGTCGCGCACCAGCACGGTGGGCAACGCGCCCACGCCAAAGCCATCGCCCACCAGGCGCGTCATGGCGGCCACCGAATTGACGCAGTTCACGCGCGGTGATTCCACCCCGCTCAGGTGCAGCAGGTTGAGCATGTCCTGATGCGGCCGGGAGTTGCGCACGAAGGTGATGAGCCGTTCGCGCGCAAGTTCGCCCAGGCTGCCGTATGGGTGCGCCAACCGCGAGTTGGTGGCCACCACCCAATGGATCGGGTACTGCGCGAGCTGCACGTTGCGCACGCTTTCGGCGCGCAGCAGATCGGTCTGGAAGGCAATGTCGAGCGCGCCCTTCTGTAGCTGCTCGACGAGGTGCATCGCGCTGTCGGCCACGAGTTCGATTTCCAACGCGGGAAACATCTCGGCCGTGCGCGCAATGAGGGGCGAGAGCCACGTATGGATGACGCTGTCCATCGCCCCGACCCGCACGCGCCCTTCAAAGCCCGGGCGCTGTGCCACCGCCGCCTGCAACTGGTGCAGCGTGCTCACCATGCGGTCTGCATATTCCAGCACCTTGTGGCCATCGGGCGTGAGTTGCACCCCGCGTGTGTCGCGGTCAAACAGGCGTACGCCAAGCTCTTCTTCCAGCGCGGCAATGCGCGCAGAAATCGATGCCTGCGTGGTGAACAGCTTGTCTGCGGTGAGGCGGAAACTGCGCAGCCGCGCCACCCAGACAAAGGTTTCCAGAAAACGTAGGTTCATGCCCTGCCCCTCGTGTTTTTGTATGCGGCCCGGTTGCGGCGCACTCGCTGCGCCATCGGCCCATGCAGCGCGCTCAGGTTACGGATTTTCGTGCTGCGGCGCACGCCCATGCATGCGTGCTCGGCGGTTTTTGCCAACGCTCGGCCAAAACTGCCACGGAACCTCGTAGTTTCTACAACGCGGGCGCGCCCACACCGGCGCCGCACTACGTAATTCGCCAATAGCTGCGCTGACAACCGGCGTCCAGAATGCCCCTATCACCCGATTGCTTTCAATCAGGCCCACCCCGTATGGGGCGCCGCTGGAGAACACCATGCCCGCCATCGACGAGATCAACGGCCGCATCGTCTACTACCGTCCGCCGCCGACGCCAAAACCAAAACCGACGCGGCCATCCAGACGGCCAACACGGCGGTCAACGACTACATCAACAACGGCGACGACTCCAAGGCCGCCCAGGCCAAGCTCGACAAGCCGCTTTCGGACGTCATCAACTCGGTACAGAACGAGTTGCGCCGGCAGGCCGACGAAGCGCCCGCTGGCGGCGAGAAGAAAGCCATCGAAGACGCAGCGGACGCCATCAAGAAACGCGATCCCGATGCCAAATGGCTCGACAAGATCGTCGACGATGCAAAAGACGCCGTAGAGAAGCAAGACCCGAGCCAGCGCACCGCATCGGAAGCGCGCGACGGCGTGCTCGATGCGCAAGACAAGCTGCAGGATGCGCAGAACATCAAGGTCACCAATCGGACCATTGCTGAAGACAAGCAGGACTCGATCAACACGGCGCAGGCCAACCTGGACAAGGCCATCCAGGACTTCAAGACCGCCATTGGCGGCGAGCTTTCAAGCTACGAGAACTTTGGCTCGGGCGATAACCTGAAGGCGGCCAACGACGCCGCCGATGCGCTGGCAAAGGCCCACCCCGATTGGGACGACGGCAGCCTCGCGTTTGCCAGGAACATCGCCACAGCCGATGCGATCCAGTACCAGATCAACCACATCAACCCGAACGACCCGACGCTGTCGGCGCAGGACAAGGCGCTCGCCACCAACGATCCGGTGCAGTTCGCGTGCGTGCAGCTTGCGCGGCCGCACGCCAATGACAAGAACGCCGAGCAGATCTACGAGCAGATCGGTGCAGCCAGCTACGACGTGCGCGTGAACTACACCAAGGATCAGGTCGCGGCCAAGATGAAGGCGGGCGATGCGCAGGGCGCGCTGAAGATCCTGTCGACCAACATGAACGACGTGTCGGTCACCAGCGCCGACCCCGACGCGCGCGACCATCTGTACCAGGTGGCCGGCGCCCCCTTCTTCAACGCACACAGCGACTACTTCAACAAGCAGATCAGCGACCTCACCCAGGTCTACAAGTACAACCCCGACGACCCGGACGCCAATCGCAAGATGGCCGACAGCACGGTCAAATACGACGCCGTCGGCAAATGGATGAAGGACCTGGCCAAGGTGGCGCCACCCGAGGTGGCAAACAACCTGCTGACCACCGTAGAGGATCGCTTCAACGACAACGGCAAGTGGTTCCAGAGCAACGCCGGCGCCGACACGTCGGGACTCGTGCCCCACGGCTCGGACTTTTACGGCGGCTTGAGCCTGACGGCCGCCGTGGCCGATTCGCCGCGCTTTGCCAGCGACCAGCCAAGCACCGATCACGCCCAGCAGGTTGCCAACTGGCTGACCACCGACTCCAATGCCAAATCGTTCCTGTACAGCATGCAGACCTCCGGCTCGGGGGGGAGCATGCCGTCGTGGGTGCCGGTGCAGAACGCCGTGGGCGACGGCAACGGCGCCACCGTCACCAACGCGCTGATCCAGCAGCACGGCAAGGACTTGCCCAACGCCGACATGCTGCAACGCGCCTTTGACCGCGGCAACGAGAAGGTCCAGCAAAAGCAGGCGGAAGCCGACTACAAGACGTTCCAGTCCGACCAGAACACGGGGCTGAAGAACATCTTCGGGCAGATGTCCAAGGCCACCTTTGGCAAGGACACACCGCTCTACAACGACAAGGCGCAGTCTTTCACTGGCCCTGATGCCGACACGCAGCTCAAGAACTACATCGGCGGCGCGCTGATGATCCAGGCTGACAACGCCGGCGCGCAAAGCAGCGGCACCACCGGCACAGCGTGGTTCACCAGCGGCAACAGCACCAAGATCATCGACGAGGTCAACAAGAAGATCCACGAGGTGGGTGGCGATAACCCGACCGTGAAAGCCATTCCGATTGCCTACGTGGACAAGAGCGCAGGCGTAATGCCGACGGCGTTGTTCGAAGTCACCGACAAGAACGGGGGCAAGCCGCACTACATCGACGATCGCGGCTGGGACTACGAAAACCTCGACGACTACCGCCATAACAACGCCCTGTCTGACGGCGGCACGATCTACGTGCCGAAGAACCTTGCAGGCACTGTGGCGCTCGACAGCAAGGGCATTCCCGACGTCGATCACTTCAGTGCGCACATCACCACAACGGGGCAAAAGATCCGGCACGTTGTCGACATCGTGGCCGGCGTGGCCACGGCGGTGGGCGGGGTGATCCTGTCGGTGGGCACGTTCGGTGGCGCATCGATTGTGGGCGGCGCCATGGTGGCGGTGGGCACGGGGTGGATCGTTGGGGAGTCGGTCGACCACCTCAACACGCTGGCCGACCACGGCCGCTCGTGGTCGCCCACCAACCCCGAGGCCTTTAACGACTGGCTAGCCATCGTCACATCGGCAGCGGGTGAGTACAGCTTGGCGGGCAAGGGCGTGTCCGCGCTGTCGGAAGCGGCGGCGGCCTCAAAGATGTTCACGCTCACGCGCTCGGCTTCGGATTTGGTGGCCGGTGGCGGCGGCATCGTCATGACGGGCGCGCAGGTCAAGGACCTGCTGATGTACGGCGACCGGATGTCGGGCGAGCAGAAAGCCGAATCGATCATGTTCCTGGGTCTTGGCCTGGGCCAGGTGGGCGCCACGCGCATGCTCGAACGTGTTGGCCTGTCGCAAGGCACGGAGCGCGTCGGCCTGCTCAACGCCCTGAAGAACAACGCCGACCGCTACAGGCCCACCGAGATGGTGTCCGAGCCCACCACGGTGGCTGCCAACGACCCAGCCAACGCCGGCCGGCCCACAACCGACCCGACCACCGAGCCGGTCATCACGCAAACCAGCGGCAAGACCAACGAGCCGGGCGACACCACGGCCGGCAGCGAAGGCAAGGACGGCACGACAGGCAAGCCGGGCACCGACCCGATCGACCCCGCCACCGGCAAGCCCAAGACCGCAGGCGACCCAACCACAGAACCCGGCAAAACGGGCACACCGGGTGACGAAGGCAATCCAACCAACACGGGACCTGCCCGCCCTTCGCGGCCGCTGCCCGGCGCTTTGGATGACCTCGCCAACCCGGAAGTCACGCTCACGAACTTTACCGACACGCAAAAGGCACTCGACGCCGGCACGCAGAACGCGCTGTCGCAGCATGCCGACCTTCTGCTTGACGCAGAAAATTACCGTACCAGCGGGACCACCGCCGGCCGTCATCCGCGTGGCATTGGCGTGCGGCGCCTGGCCAGCGCGCTTTCGAAGATGAGCGATGAGCAGCGGCAACTCATCCTGAGCAAGGCCGAGTTCGCGCACGATACCGCCAACATCAAAGACCCCGTGCGCATGAGCTGGCGCCAGCGCATGCAGCTCTATCGCGGCAAGTCGTCGGTGTTCGGGCGCACGGCCGATCGCATCATGTCGCCGGTGGACCGCATCCAGGCCATGTTCATCGACCGCGGCATCCGCAACTTCTTCGTCAAGGGCGGCACCGAAGACGCCGCCGCCGCGCTGATGGGCAAGCGCATCCTGATGGTGACGGGCTTTACGGTGGGACGCGACCCCACAACAGGCCGCATGCTGCCGGAAACCGATGGCCCCGTCGGCACAGGCGAGAAAGCCGCCACGCTCGCGCAGGCCGGCTACGACATCACCGTTGCCACCGATTCGGCCAACATGCCCGTGCTCCAGTCGGTGCTCGATACCTATCCGGGCGGCCACCTCGTCAAGCTCGAGCTGTTCGATGCCAAGCGCGGCCAGCCCGCGCGCGATGCGGCCAACGAACTGCTCGACCGCGTGCAGCCCGAAGCCGTGGTGGCCATCGAGCTGCCGGCGCGCAATGCCGATGGCGACTACCTGAACATGCGCGGCATCTCGGTTGCCGATGTCAATGCGCCGAAAGACCAGATCATTCTGGAAGCCAACAAGCGCAAGGGCATCGTTACGGTGGGCGTGGGCGACGGCGGCAACGAAGCCGGCATGGGCAGCCTGCGCAGCAAGATTCCGCCGGTCACGCTGGCTGACGGCAGCACAGTCGATTTTGCCTCGACGGTGCCGGTGGACTTTCCTGTCACGGCGTGGAATTCCAACTTTGGCGCGCAGGCCATCCTGGCCAACATGCTGCGCAACATGGGGCGGCTGGATCTCATGCCCAAGCCGGAGCAACTGCACGCGGCCATCAAGGCTTCGGTGGATGCCGGTGCGGTGGATGGCGTGAGCCGCAAGGGCGAAGCCAGCGTCGACGGTTTCGCCTCGCAGGTGCACCAGGGCATGCTCGTGCTGTTGCGCAACGCCATGAACCACATGCCCGACGGCAAGACGTTTGACGAGGCCACGCCCAACGAACCCTTCACCGTTGCCGCCTTCGACTCCAGCAACGGCGGGCTGATCGCGGCCAAGAACATGCTGGCAATCATCAAGGCCGAAACGGGGGAAGACCTGCAGATGGTGCCGGTGGTGGACCATGCCAACGCGCCCTACGGCCCCAAGAGCCCCGACACGCTTATCCGCCTGGTGGGCAATGGCCTGCAGACCGCACAGCGCCTGAAGGCGGCCATGGTGGCCATGGCGTGCAACACCGCGTGTACCGCGTTCCCGAAAGCGCTGGACAACGTGGATGTGCCCGTCATCAACCTGATTGACGTGACCTCGCGCGCCATGGTCGAACACGGCGGTGACCGCCCGGCCGTCATCGCCACAGCGGGCACCGTCAAGAGCGGCGCATACCAGAACAGGGTCGCTGAGCTGACCAATGGCGACATCACCCCGCAGGCCGTGGCAGCCCACAAATTTGCGGATTTCGTCAACGACCTCAAGCACAAGAGCGATGACCCGGCGGTGAAGGCAGAGCTGCAAGCCGCCTCGGACAAATATGTGGAGGAACTCGACCCGAACACCACGTCGCTGTGGCTGTGCTGCACGCACTACCCGGCCATGAAGGATTTTCTCGTGACCTCGCTGCAGAAGCGCGGCATGGATATTCCCGTGATCGACCCGATGGAGTACCAGGCCAAGGCACTGCTCAACGAAATCGGGAAGAGCGAATGGCACACGCCGAGCGCAGCCTATTCCACCGAGCCTTACGTCGTGACCTCCGGCAAGACCGGGCCCGTGAGCGAATCGGTGCAGAACCTGATGGAGCGCCTCAATGTGCCCGTGCAGCGCGTGCGCAGGTTTGGCCCCGGCAAGACGCTGGACGGCACCATCCCGCCGAACCCGCGCATGGAGCCCACGCCCATCAGCAACGCCGTGATGGCGATGTTCAACCCCGACATGGCGCGCATTGAAAACCCGAAGGGGGTCGACAACGCCGCCGCCGCGCTACAGGACAGCAACCGCATCCTGGTACTGGCCGGCGCCCGCAATGCGCATGGCGCTGTCGACACCGACGGCATTGCCGGCGCTGCCGTGTTTGGTCATGACATGCAGGCCTCGGGCAAGCAGGTTGTCTATGTGGTCCCGCACGAAGCGGTGCCCACACTCGATGCCGCGCTTCAGGCACGCGGCGCAGCGGTCAACGACTACAGCATCGTCCCGTTCGATGCGGCGCCAGGCGAGCCGGCACGCACCACCGCGCAAGACCTCATCAACCAGGAGTCGCCCGACACGATCGTCTCCATCAACGTTCACGGTCGCAACGCCGATGGCCGGTATATCGACCAGAACGGCAACGACGTCACTGACCAGACCGTGCCGCTGGACGAAGTGGTCGCAGCCGGCTGGAAGACCGATGGCGTGACCACCATCGGTGTAGGCTCGCGCGGGCATGAAGCCGGCATGGGCAACACGCGCCGCACGGCCCCGCAGGTGACGCTGCCCGACGGCACCGTGGTCGACCCCCGCTCGGTGGTACCGGCCGACCACTACGTGAGCGCATCCAACTCAAACTGGGGCGCGCACGGCCTTGCCGCATCTGCATTGAAGGCCGCCGGCCGCACGGATTTGCTCAGCACGCACCAGCAGCACATGGACGCGCTCCAGGCCAGTGCCAACGCCGGGGCGGTAGATGGCGTCACCGGCCGCGCCGATCCGACTGTGGGCGGACACGACAGCAACACCTACCAGACCGTTGTGCAGATGATCAATCTGGCCGCCGGCAAGAAACCTGACGTGCCCCCACCCGCGGCAGCAAACGCGACGGGGCCGAAGGGTCCGGATGGTCCGTCGCCGGACACGCCCGCCCTCGGCACGCAGGCCTCCAACAGCAAGCCCACGGAGCCCAGCACCCCGCCCATCAAGACCGGCGAGGCCGGCGACGATGGCAACGGCACCCCGCCCACCGAGCCGAACAGCGCCGCCAGCGCCGGAGAACCCAAGCGCAAGCCGTGGATCCGGTGGATCTTCGCGGGCTCGCTCACCGGGGCGTTCTCCACGGCTGCGAGTTCCGCCACACTCACCGGAAGCGCCGCTACGCACGCGGTATTCGACCCGTCCGTCACGAGTCCGCTTTCATTCATGTATCGCGGCAGCATCGCGGCGCTGCGCGCCAACAAGACACGCGCGATCAACGAACAGCTTGGCAAGCTGGGGACCGAGGATTCCGCCTCGGCGCTGGCGTGGCTCAAGGCCAACGTGCGCGATCAGGCGGGCCGCTGGGGGCTCTCAAAGACAGACCGCGCGGCCATCGGTGAAGCGCTGGATCACTTCCAGGCCAACCCGGACGCCCTCACCGATGCGCTCAGCAAGAAAGACAACCCCGACGCCCAGACCGACCGCGACGTGCAGCGCCTGCAAGCGCTCACGAGCGCACCGGCAAAACTGCTCTCTCCGAAGAGCCCCATTGGCCGCGCCAACGACACGCTGCAACTGCTCACGCTTGCGCTGAATAACGGCAACACGGCCTACTGGTTTGCAACGCACGGTGCCCACCTGAACACACCGTCGTTCTGGAGCAATGCGCTGTTCCTGAGCGCCAACCTGGCGCTATCCAGCCGCAACTTTGCTGGCCGCCTGGGCGCCACGTTCAACGACAAGGCGACCAACACGAGCCCGTGGCTCAACCGTGCCCAGGCATTCACGATGTCGCTGTACACGGTCGGCTCCGTGCCCCTGGCGATGAACGACGCGCTCATGCATACGAACAGCCCGGCCATGGGCGCCACCAAGGCGGCGTTGGACCTGGCATTCGGGGCAGGCGCCCTGCGCATTGCCGGCGACCTGATGCCCAAGGTCGGCCAGCGCCTGCCAAGCAATCCCATGATGCCCGGCGGCGTGATCCTGGGTGTGGCGGCGGTCACGCGCTTCGGCATCGAGCTGTTCGTGCCCAACCAAGCGGCTAAGCCGGCCGTTGCGCAAGTGCAGGCCAATGGCAACGGGCAGGATCAGAACAATCAGCCCATTGCCGCGTTCCCGCTGCCCGACATGCAAGGCGTGAGCGGTGACGTGCTGCGCGCCAACGCTCCGCACGCGTTACCGTCGATCGGCACGGCCACGTCGCCGCAGTACGCGATCGTTGGCCCTGGCGACACGCTCTGGCAACTGAGCGCTGCCGATGCCGCCAAGCTGCTCGGCACCACGGGCCCGGCATCCGAGCCGCGTACGCTTGCCGCGTTCGACAAGCTGCCGCCGATGAACAGCCAGTTCGACTGGGCCGCGCTGGACGGCAATCCGTACACACAGGGCGCAACGGGGCAGGATCCGGATCTTGTCGTCCCGGGTGACATCGTGCGGATCGGATAAACGGAAAAGGCAAGCCACCTACGGCGGGCGCAGCAGTCAGGCGCCCGCTGTTTTTTGTGCGCGTTCAGGAGGTTGACGACACGTACGGGTTACCCACCGCATCCGCACCTTCAGCCCAGCGCAGCAGCGCGGCCACGTCGCGGAACAGCGTGCGGTCAATGGTGGTATCCATCGGTACGGTGTCGTGCAGGCGCTCCGCCAGGCCGGCGTTGGCTGCGGTCGGGACGAGGTGGTATTCGGCCATCTGCCGGATGCGCTGCACGGACTCGCCGCTGCCCTTGGCGATCACCATCGGCAACGTGCCATCGCCGGGGTAATACAGCGCCACCGCGTGCCGCGCACTGAACACGATGGCAGTGGCAATGCGCATGCGATCTTCCAGCGCGCTGTATTGCACCTCCAATGCAAGCTGGCGGCGGCGCCCCACGATATGCGGATCGCCCTGCAACTCGCGGTGCTCACGGCGCAGTTCTTCGGTAGACATGCGGTTCTTTTTGAAGAATTCGAAACGCACGTGCCAGTAGTCGAGCGCAGCCATCAGCACGTACACCACCGCCGCCCAGCCGAACAGCACAAGAACCAGATGCGCCACCACGGCCAGGATGGCCGCAGGCCGCCCGTAGCCCGCCTGCAGCGGCAACGCCAATGACCCGCGAATCACGACGAACAGCGTCAGCGCCAGGCAAGCCACCTTGAACAGCATGATGGCCAGGCCGATCAGGTTGCGCACCGAGAACATGCGCTGGATGCCTTCCCCAGGATTGAGCCGTGACATTTGCGGCGTCAGGCGTTTGGGCGCGAACATGCCGCCCACCTGGGCAAACGCGCCCAGCACCGCCAGCACGGTCACCAGCATCAGCACGGCTGCGCTCAACAAAATCCATTCCGCCCCTGCCGATACCAATGCCTGCCGCACCGCGGCAGCGGGGTCGCGGGCCAGCGCCACGGCAGTCACGTTTTGTACCAGCAGGCCGCGCAAGCGTTCGAGCAACCACGGCCCGCCTTGCCACAACAGCACGAGCATCCCGATAAAGACAAGCGCGCTGGTCACGTCCGTACTGCGAACGACTTCGCCTTCGCGCCGTGCGTCTTCCAGCCGGCGCTGGGTAGGCTTGTGCTGTTTCTCGCTCATGCGCCGGGGCTGCGCAGCAGCGCGCGCAACAGCCAGACCATCTCGCCGTTGCCGGCCAGGAAGGTGCGCAGCGATTCAAAGACAAAGCCGAGGAACAGCACCATCATCAGCACGGCCAGCAGGCTCTTCACCGGCTGAGCAAACAGGAACACGTTCAGCTGCGGCACAGAGCGGTTGATCAGCCCGATACCCAGCTCCGCCACCACCAGCACGATGATCACCGGTGCGGCCAGTTTGAGGGTCCAGCCGAGCACGCTATCGGCCTCGTGCACGGCAAACTGCTCCAGCGCGACCGACGCGCTGGGTAGCATGCGTTCGATCGGCCAAAGCTTGTACGACTCGAAGAACGCACCAAGCATCACGTGCAGTCCTCCGCCCGTGACGAACAACGTGACGGCCATGAAGCCGAGAAAGCTGGCGGTCGGCCCGCTCTCGTGCCCCGCCACGGGATCGAAGAAGGACGCGTTGCCCGAGCCGGTCTGGAAGTCGATCAGGTGGCCGACGTTCTCGATGGCCCAAAGCAGCGCGCCAAAGGCCATGCCGAGCAGAACGCCGATCAGCGCTTCCTTGAGCGCGAGCGCCATCCACAGCCCGCCGCCCTGCACGTTCATGGCCGCGCCCTCCATGGAGGGCGCCACGAACACCGCGAGGATGGCAATCAAGCCGCTGCGCACCATGCCGGTCACCACCCGTCCGCTGAACACCGGCACGATAAACATGATGGGCAGCAGACGCGGCATTACCAGCAGCGCCTGCCGGAACAGGCCTTCCATGGAGTGGGGATCGAACCCTTGCATTGGATCAGGCGGTGGTCTTCTGGCCGGCGAACTGGCGCGCGAGCTGGGCTTCGAGCGCGGCGTCTTCTTCCTGCCATTCGGTCGCTTGGCGCCGGGCGGCCACCACGCGCTGCTCGGCACGGTCCACCGCTTCGCATTTTGCGTTGGCGCGGGCCACATGCCGCTGCGCACGGGCCTGCGCGACCTGCTCGGCCGCCAGCGCCGTGCCGGTGTGCTGCGATTCGACATGCGCGTCCAAGATGGCACGATCCAGCGCCAGCCGCGCGGCATTGGCGCCGCACAGCAGCGCGACGGCACTGCGCGCATCTTCACGCACGGCTTGCTCAATGGCGGCGTCGTGCGCAGATCGCGCCGATACCGTCTGCTGCAGCCCCTGTTGCGCTGCCGCGTTCTGCGCTGCGGCCTGCGCGACCAAGGCGGCCTGCTTCTGAGCGCGCGCTACGGCACCGAGCTTGCGCGCCTCGCGCACGCGGGCGAGTTGGCGGAGCACATCGCTCATAGCGCCCCCACCACGGCTTCGAGATCGGCCACGGTGCGCTCCAGCTTCACACGCGCATCGGCGTCCTGCTCAAAGAAGCGCGTGAGCGCGGCATGGGCGCGCAATGCGGTATCGCCCAAGGCATCGCTGCCCTCGCGGTATTCGCCAATCTGCACGAGCAATTCGATCTCCTGGTATTTGGCCAGCAGCTCGCGCACGCGTTGCGCGGCGGCGCGGTGCGCGGGCGTGGTCACCTGCGGCATCACGCGGCTGATGCTGGCCAGCAAATCGATGGCCGGATAGCGTCCCGCCAGCGCCTGCTTGCGCGAGAGCACGATGTGCCCGTCGACGATGGAGCGCACCTCTTCGGCAATCGGGTCACTCTCTTCATCGCCCTCCACCAGCACGGTGTAGAACGCGGTGATGACGCCATGTGCACCGGCGCCTGCGCGCTCGAGCAACTGCGGCAACACCGAGAATGTCGACGGCGGAAAACTGCGCCGCGTGGGCGGCTCGCCGCTCGCCAAGCCCACCTCGCGCTGCGCCCGCGCAAACCGTGTGAGCGAATCGACCAGCAGCAGCACGTTCTTGCCGCGGTCGCGGAAGTACTCAGCTACAGCGGTAGCCACCAGCGCGCACTTCACACGCTCCATGGCCGGGCGGTCGGAGGTGGACACCACCAGCACTGTCTTGCGGCGGGTCGCCTCGGGCAGGCACAGCTCCAGAAATTCACGCACTTCGCGCCCGCGCTCACCAATCAGCGCGATGACGTTGACGTCGCTCTGCGCGCCGCGCGCAATCATGCCGAGCAGCGTGCTCTTGCCCACGCCCGACGGTGCGAAGATGCCCAGCCGCTGGCCGATGCCCACCGTGAGCATGGCGTCGATGGCACGCACGCCGGTGGAGAGGGGCGCGTCGATGCGGCGGCGCGATAGCGGGCTCGGCGGCTCTGCGTGCGTGGAAACACGCTCGTTGGTGAAGAGCGGGCCGCCGTCATCCATGGGCGCGCCCAGCCCATCCAGCACGCGGCCAAGCAGCGCATCGCCCACGCCAAAACGGTGCGCGCTGCCGGACGGGATCACCTCCGTGGCGGCCGACAACCCGTGCACGCTCCCAAGCGGGGTCAGCAAGGTCGACTGCCGCTCGAAGCCGACGACTTCCGCATAGACGCTGCGCTCGCCGGGCGTACGCAATTCGCACACCTCGCCCAGCCGCGCCTGGATGCCCGATGCATTGAGCATGAGCCCCACCGCACGGTGAATGCGCCCACGCATCTGCACGCCCGCAGCCATACCGTCGGCGCGCTCCAGCACGTCGCGCAGGCTGCGTTCCAGATCGCCTGCGTCGATGATGTGGCTGACGGCGGGTTCGGTCATGTTTCGTTCCCCACCAGTGCAGCGTGCAGCGCCGCCAGTTGCGTGTCGATGCCCGCTTCCACCACGCCGGATGCGGTCTCCACCACCAGCGCCTCTTCCGACAGGCTGGCATCGGGCACCACGCGCACGCGGCGGGTACCGTCGGTCATGGTTCCCAGCACGCGTTCCAGATCGGCCACCTGCTGCGGGGCGATGCGCACCGTCAGCACAGGCTCGTGTTCGACCAGTGTTTCAATGCGCGCGAAGGCCTTGGCATAGATGGCCTCGCGCGGCAGATCAGCCACCAGCTCGCGCACGGTGCGCGTGACGAGCTCCGCCATCAATTGCTTCATGGCCGCCAGCGCGCGCGCGTTGGCAAGCGCATCGGCATACAGCCGCGTGGCGGCCTCGCGTTCACCCTTTTCATAGCCTTCGTCGTAGCCGGCCTTGAGTTGTTGCTGACAATGGGCTTCGGCATCTTCCAGCATCCTCTCGCGCTCTTCCTGGGCGTTGCCGAGGATGCTCGTGGCGTCGAGCAGCGCTGCATACTCGTGCTGTTTGAGCACCTTGCGCTCGCTCAGGATCTGCAGCTTGTCGGTGGTAATCAGAAAAGCCAGTCCCATGCCGGCACCTGTTCAGGAATCAAGCTCAGCCGCAGCAGCTCACCTAGTTCTGCGCGTTGCGTGCGACCCAGCAAATAGGGCGGACGATCGGCATCGACCGCGTTGCGCGGAAACTTCAAAGGCAGCCGGCGGATGATGGCCGGGCCAAAGGGCACCAAAAAATCGATCAGTATCCGGCGCCCACGGGCACGCAGCGTCTCCACCGCCAGGCGGGGGTGCTGACGCTGCGCCTGCAGGGTTTCGGCGACGGCTTCGAAGGCCGGCATGCGCTCCAGTGCGAATGCCACCAGCGGTGCGCCGAGCGCCAGATCGATGGCCTGCCGTGTCTTGCGCGGGACTTCGCCCTCGCGCAGCCACTGGCGATGCAGGCAAAGGCCGCAGCACACGGCCAGGCGCTCCAGCGCGTCGGCTGGCAACAGGGCGATGCGCTTTTCCACGGCAGCAAAGTCGTAGTCCCATTCGCCCTGCAACCGATGGGCTTGCAGCAGCGCCCGCGCCAGCACGGCGCGCCCTGCCTCGCCGTAACGGGCGGGGTCGCGCAGCGCAATGGGCCAGTCCGCCGGCAGCCACGACGCATCGATATAGCGATCCGGCCGCAGGTTGAACGTGGCAACCAGCGCTGCCAGGCGGGCATCGGTGGTCATGACGCGCGCTCCGGCCTGCGTCCGCTGAGGTTGTCGAACACGCCCCGCCGCCATGCCACAAGACCTGTCACAACAAGCGCTGCGATGATCAGCAAGCCGAGCAACCACACCAGCGGGTTGCGCGTGCTGAATGTGCCGAGCAACGCCGCGCCCTTTCGCACATCCACGGGCACGGGCTGCGCGCCCTGCAGGAACAGCGATACGTTGTCGTAGCTCAACCCTTCAATGCTGTGCGCGACGAGGTCCTTCACCATCGGTGCCATGGCGGTGAGGTTCACGCCGGGCCGATAGCGGATGTACACGGCTGCCGACGCAGGCTTGGCCTTGTCGGCCAGCGGATCATTCTCGGGAATGACGACATGCACGTGCGCCAGCATCACGCCGTCCACATCCAGCAGCGTGCGCGACAGCTCTTGCGATACTCCGTAGATGTAGCGCACGCGCTCTTCAGCGGGCGTGGCCACCAGCCCCTGCTTCTGGAACACCTGGCCGAGCGATGCCAGGCGCGGGCGAGGCAGGCCCTGCGCACGCAGCACGGCCAGCGAGGGGCCCATGTCGGCTTGGTCAACGGTGAGCGTCCAGGTGCGGCCCTCCTGCCCCTGGCCGTCCTGCACGAGCTTCTGCCCGCTGATGCCGGCTGACGACAGCGCGGCCACCATCTCGTTGACCTCGACCTCCGACAGGCCGGTGTACAGCTCCTGCTCGCACCCAGCCAGGCCGAAGAGGCAGGCAAGCGCCATCAGCACACCCAGCAATCGGTTCATGTCAGCCTTCCTGGTTCTTCAGCAGCGAGTGGCTCACGCCGTTGGCGGCCTGCGCAAAGCTCATGTCCATCTGGTACTCGGCCAGCGTCATCGAGGCGAAGTAGCTGAAGTCGGCCAGCTTCACCATCGTCATGGTCACGTCCATGCTGTCGAGCGAATCGAGCATCTCCTGGCGCTTGCTGTTGATACTGGTGTAGCGCTCGTTGAGATCATGGCCGTAGTCGCGCCACTGGCCCATCGCACCGTCTGCGCCAGGCCCCCGCGTGAACGAGAACGACACATCCGGCACCGGCGATGGCGTTGCGTTGGAGGCCATCGGAATCGGTTGCGCCGGCAGCGCGGCGGCCTGCACCGTCGTGGTGGCAACCGGGCGCATCATGCCGCCGAACTGCTGTGCCTCGTTGGGCATGGCGGCCTGCGTAACTGGAGTGCCGATGCCCTGCTCGACCTGCCCGGGGCCTTGAGCCGCATACGCGGCCGGGTTCACCTGTGCGGCCTGGCTGGCGCCGGCAGCG
Organism: Ralstonia sp. VS2407; assembly: GCF_052950655.1. Taxonomy (NCBI): domain Bacteria; kingdom Pseudomonadati; phylum Pseudomonadota; class Betaproteobacteria; order Burkholderiales; family Burkholderiaceae; genus Ralstonia; species Ralstonia sp. VS2407. The sequence goes on along the minus strand of NZ_JBRFVG010000002.1, from coordinate 187,313 downwards.
CCACCGGCCTGCGCCTGTGCGGCCTGAGTCGCGGCAACGGCCGCAATCGCATTCGCTTCGATCGACATCGTGCCCTCCTGAATTCGGTGAAGCGGCGGCAGGCCGCGCCCGCCGCCGCTGGGGTTGCGCGTCAGCTCGCGCGTGCGCCGTCGCGGACGGCACCGGCTGCCGATGCCGCCGTATTGCTCAGCGACTGGGCCGCGCCGATGATGCCGCTGGCGGCTGCGCCCTTGGCTGCAGCGGCCTGCACTGCCGTGGCGATCTTCAGCTGGTCATCGCCGGACTGGTTGATGCTGCCGATGGCGCCGTCGACGCCGGTGGTGGGTGTACCTGCCATGGTGCTCTCCTGGATGTCAGTCAAAAGGGTCAAAAGGAACGAACAACTTCACTAGCAACTGCTTGCGGTGGCAGCCGACCTCGCATCTGCCGGCTGGCCGCCGTACGACACACCCCACGCGCGGGAAAGGGGGACCCGCTGCGCTACGGTGTTTGCGGCTGGATCGGCCACGTGACCGACTGCCCGCCGCGGTCGAGCACCACACCATCTGAAGCGATGCTCTTCACCTGGAGGCCGCCCTTGAGCCGGGCGCCCTCGAAATACAACTGGCCGTCGCGCGTCTGCACAAAGCGCGTGCCGTCTTCGTCTTCGTACGTGCTCACAATGGCCGGCAGGCCGTCGGCGCGCGGCGTGTCCGCCACGATGTTCGGCGGTGGCGGGCCGTCCCAGGCCACGTGGTCGACCACTTCGACGGCGGGCTTGGCGTCGCGCGCGTAGTTGCGGATGCGCTGCCACGCCTGCGCGCGATCGGCCGTGCCGCTCACCACGATGCGGCCATGTCCGTCGTAGGCCACGTTCAGCGCGGCCGTACCGCTTGTGCCGCCTGCGCTGAAGTACTGCTGCGCGGCGGCCAGCAGATCGCTCACCACATACACCTCGCCGATCGACACATCCGACAACCCGCGCGCACGGCTCAGCAGCGCCTGGTGGTCGGCCTCGGTCGGCACGTAGCCGGAAACGCGCGACGTGCCGTCCGACGCGGGCGCCACCACGATCTCCGCCGGGTCGCCCAATGCGTGACGGACCTGCGCTGCACGCGCTGCGGGGTCGCGGCCCCAGAGCGACCAGCCGTCGTGCCCGGCAAACGCCACCACACCACCGGCCAGCAAGACCGCAAGCCACAGGCCGATGCCTGCCACCAGCCACGTCCGCCCGCGCCCGGCCTTGGTGGACACCCGCGACAGCCACACCGCTGCCGCCAGCGGCAACCACGACGGCACGCGTTCGGCCAGCACCGTGGCACCAGCGCCTTCCACCGCGGCGGCCGGCATGCGGATCGTCCCGACCTTCTCGATGCCGACGCGAATGTCGCCCATGGCAATCACATCGCCCGGCACCACGCTGCGGCGCGTCTGGCCGAACGGCTGGCCGTTGAGCGTCGGCTCGGCGTCGTCCAGCCGCCGTGCGGACACCGCGATGCCGCCCACCTCGAACATCAACTCGCGCGCGGCGACGCTGCTGTCGGGCACGATGATTTCGCAGCTGGGCGCCGAACCGACCACGGTGGCGCCCATGCGCAGCGGCATCGATCTGCCGTACAGCGGCCCGCTCAGGAAGCACAGCTTCCAGGGCGATTTATCCGAGTGCGGCGAGGGTTGTGTGGCTGGCTGGTTCATGCAGTCGCGAAACAGTCGGCGTGGGCAAGGCACCGACACTGGCCGGCGGCTGGTTGGGTGCCGGCGTGTTGGGCAACGGGCCCGGTTTCCAATCGGTCGAACCCGGCACCGGCATGCCAACGCCCGGGATCGACACGGCGGGCACGTCGTTCGGGTTGGTGCTGGCGGCGGTCAGGATGCGCGGGGTCAGCAGATAGAAACGCTCCATGTGCTGGCCGGTCTTGTTGGTGTACTTGAACAGGTTGCCGATGAAGGGCACGTCTGACAGGATCGGAATGCCCGACTTGGTGTTGTTCAGGCTGTCGGAGTTAAAGCCGGCAATCAGCAGGCTCTTGCCCTCTTCGATCATCGCCTTGGTCACGATCGAGCGCTCCTGCACCACCGGCAGCTGCGAGACGCGGTCGTTGGTCAGGTTGCCGTCGTCGATGTCGATCGACATCATCACGCTCATCTGCCCGGCCTCGTTGACGATGAGCGGCGTGACCTTCACGCTCGTGCCCGTCGTGATGCCGTACAGCGATGCATCCTGAAAGCCCGACACCGGCACGTAGAAGTGGATGAGGTTTTCAAGGATGGCCTCGGTGTTGTCGAGTGCCAGCACCTTCGGCTTGGCCTGCAGTTGCGCGTTGCCGCTCTGCGTCAGCGCATTGATGCGCGCCAGCAGGTAGTTGCGCAGGCTGCCGCCAATCGATGCGGTGAGCGCCATGCCGATCGGCGTTGTGGCGCCGGTCTGGCCGTCTTCCGTGGTGCCAAGATTGAACGTGAGCGGCGGGTTGTTGCCGTTGCCGGATTGGAAATCGCCGTGCGTGGTATGCAGGCGCCAATCCACGCCCAGGCTGTCGAGCGAATCGGTGCTGATGTCGATGATGGTGAGGTTGATCTCCACCAGCCGCGGCTTGGTATCGAGCGAGGCAATCAAGCGCTCGTATTGCGCCATGTGCTCGGGCACGTCGCGGATGAGCACGGCATTGATGCCGGCATCGGCTTCGATGCGCGGGAGGTCAGGCGGTGCACCGCCGCCCGATGCTGCCGGTGCCTGCGCGCCGTAGCCGGAATCCCCTTGCGCGCCCGCCAGCGGAATCTCGATGCGCGGCACGTTGATGCTGTCACCGGAACTGAGCTTCATCTGCCGCGTCGGGCCAGTCAGCCGCATGGCGCGCGTGGGCGACATGCCGGGGCTGCTGGCACCCGGGTTGGGCGCACCCAGCAGGCGACGCATCATGGTGGCAATGCCGGGAATCGTCACGGGCTTGCCGGACCGGTTGATCTCCACATCGCCCGCCCAGGCGTACTTGAGCGGGAACGCGCGAATCTCGGCGCGATCCATGCCGCGTGACGGATCGGCAATCGATGCAATGGCCTGGCGCACCAGTTCCACATAGCGCTTCGGGCCGGACGCGTAGACGGTGTTTTCCTTGTCGCTCACAACCAGCGGAAAGCGCTGATCAGTGATCTGCATGGCGCGCAGGATCTGCGCAAGCTCCGGGCCGCTGCCCTTCGGGATCGGGAAGACCTGCGTCTGGGAATCGTCCGCGCGGTCTACGTAGATGAGCGAGCCGTCGTAGTACCACGTGAGCCCATAGGTGGCGCACACGGTGTTGAGCGTGCTGGCCGGCGGGCCAGAGAACTTGCCGTTGATGGTGCCTTCCACCTTTGGATCGACCACCGCCGTCACGCCCTGGGATGCCGCAAGTTCGCGGATGAAATCCCCCACCTTCTTGCCTTCGGCCACCAGCGTGTACGACCGGTTGCGCCAGCGCAGCTCGGCGGCCTGCACCACGGCCGCCGTCGTCAGCAGCCACAGGCACGCCGCTGATGCACTCCACTGCAGGAATCGATAGCGTTTGTTCACGCGTGTTCTCGCTCGGTTATGTTGTTGTCCGTTCGGCGCCATCTCGCGATCCCCCCGCTAGAAAGGCGCCACACCGCCGTAAAACACCTGATCGAGTGCCATGCGGGCAAAACGCAGCACTTCGCGTCCGCCCCACCCCGCCAGCACCACGATGGTCACCATCACCGCAATCAGCCGCACTGACAGGCCGATGCTCTGATCCTGGATCTGCGTCACTGCCTGCGCGATGGCAATCAGCAACGCCGATACCGTCGCCACCGCCACCACCGGCAACGAGACCAGCAGCACCAGCAGCAAGCCCTGGCGTGTGGCTTCGAGAATGGTGGCGCTCATGTTCATGGGTCTGTCTCCTTGCGTGTTCCGTGCGCTCTGTGTGTTCTGCGTTCAGGCGGGGTTCGTCACCCAGCCCACGGTGTTGAGTTCGATGGCTTCATCGATCTCCTGGTACGACAGCACCGGCAGATCGCCAAACACCGGCTGCAGCATCGTCTTGACGTAGCGGCGGCAGTTGAGCGACACCATCACCGCCAGCGGGCGGCCATGGCGGTCTTTCTCCAGCGGGCGGGTGCCGCCAAGGATCTTCACCACCTGGTCGGTAATCGCCTGCTTGGCGTCACGTGTGAGGCTCAGCACGCTGCCCTGCTTGGTGTGCACGACGGCCTGCTCGATGCGCTCCTGCAAGGATTGTTCGAACAGCACCACATCGAGCACGCGGCTGGTGCCACAGAACTGCTCGGTGATCTGGCGGTGCAAGTCCACGCGCACCAACTCCACGAGGCCGATCACGTCTTCGGGCTCTTTGGGCGACCACGTGATCAGGCTCTCGAAAATGGCGCGCAGGTTGCGGATCGACACGCCCTCCTGCACCAGCCGGCGCAGCACTTCGGTAATGCGCTGCGGGGGCACCAGACGCGTGAGTTCGGCCACCAGCTCGCCGTGTTCGCGACGCATGATCTGGATGAGGTTCTGCGTTTCCTGAATGCCGATGAGCGAAGCGGCGTTGCGTTCGATGAGTGTTTCGACTTCGGCGGCCAGGCGGTCTTCAGCGGGCACGGCAGTGTCTGAAATCGCATCGCGCTCGGGCAGCGAGCCCTCGGCGGCCAGCACGTCCTGTACGAGCAGCGCGTAGCCGTGGGCCGGTAACGTCGCGTCCCAGTTCAGTTGCACGCGCGGGAATACGGCGCCGAGTCTGCGCTGCAAGCGCGATTTGGCTTCTGCCAGGCGGGTCTGCAGCGCAACGAGTTCGATTTCGCCGCGCAGGTCTTCCGACAGGCGCACGGCGATGGGTGCGGCGATGCCTTCCGCGGGCGAGCCTGCTTCGGGTTCAGCCAACCGCCGTGCGTCTGGGCCGAGCACAAGCAGATCGAGCGGCGGCGCCTGCCGGCGCTGGCGCATGCGGAGGAAGGCGGCTGCCGCGGTGCCGATGGCCAACAGCAGGAACGACCACTTCGGAAACCCCGGCACCAGCAGGAACGCCAGCAGCACGCCGCTGGCCATCAGCATGCCGCGCGGGTGGGCAGTGATCTGCGAGCCGATCTGCTGACCAAGGTGGCGTGCTTCACGGTCCCGCGTCGCCACACGGGTGGTGACGATACCGGCGGCAATGGAGACCAGCAGCGAGGGAATCTGCGAAGCCATGCCGTCGCCCACCGTCAGGATCGCGTACCGGTGCAGCGCATCGCCAATCGACATGCCGTGCATCAACGCGCCCACGGCAATGCCGGCCAGGATGTTGATGACCGCGATGATGATGCCGGCAATGGCGTCGCCCTTGACGAACTTCATTGCGCCGTCCATTGCGCCGTGCAGCTGCGATTCCTGCTCCAGCGCTTCACGGCGGCGCTTGGCTTCGTCCGACGTGATGATGCCGGCGCGCAGATCGGCGTCGATACTCATCTGCTTGCCGGGCATTGCATCCAGCGAAAACCGCGCACCGACCTCAGCCACGCGCTCCGAGCCCTTGGCGATCACGATGAACTGCACCACCGCGATCACCAGGAACACCACGCCGCCCACGACGAAGTTGTTGCCGACCACCAGCTTGCCGAACGTGTCGATCACGTGACCTGCATTGGCCTGCAGCAGGATCAGCTTGCACGACGCAATGTTCAGCGACAGCCGGAACAGCGTCGTGAACAGCAGCACGGCCGGAAACGACGAGAACGCAAGCGCCGACGGCAGATAGATCGACACGCACAGCAGCACGATGCTGGCCGCCAGATTGAGCGAGATGAGCCCGTCCAACACGACGGTGGGTAACGGCAGCACAAAGAGCGCGACGACCGCCACCACGAACACGGCAATCGCAATGTCGTAGTTCACCAGCCGCGCCCAGCGCAAGCCGGTGAGCGGAACGTCCAACGCTGCAGCAAGATTGCGAGGCTTTGCCATGGAGCGCCTTTGGGCCGTGTGGGCCATAGCCCACGAATGTCCGTAGAAGACCGGCGCCGTTCAGCACCCGCTTCCCTTGCGAAAAGTGTAGAAGTGGGGGGCCTGTCCGCTCAACGCTGAAACTCGTAGTCGTGCGGTCAATCTCTGACGAAGTTTCGGGGTGGACTACGCTTTTCGGTAGTTCATCGCAGCGTGTGCGCGCCACTACAGTAAGTGCATTCACTTGCCACGCGAGAGGCCACGGTTGAATGCTTCGAATGTGGGTGCCGGCGATGTCCGCGCGCCGATCCTGTTTGGCGAAGAACACATCGTGGTCGATGCGGAATCGATCCGCCTGGGTGCGACGGCGCGCGCCGAGTCCTTCTCTGAAACCGCGCAGGATCTGCGGGCCGCGCACGGTGCGCAGGAACGGCAATTGCTGCTGCGCGCCGTCTTGCGCAGCATCGGCTTCGACTGGCTCTGTTACTACCGGCTGACACGCATTGGGGAGTCGATTACGCGGGTGCTGTACTTCCGTGCGTATTCCCCACCGAACTGGCCCAAGCGCTACGTCGACGAACGCTACTTTGAAGTCGACCCGCGGCTGGCCTTTGCGTTGCGCTACGAATGGCCCCTGGTGTGGGACTTGGCGGACCTTGGAGCCACGCTCACCGCACCGGCGGATGCGGACCGCCTGCACCGCCTGCTGCAAGACGCCGAACGCGCCGGCCTGCGCAGCGGCATCAGCTTCGGTGTCGTGAGCCCACGCAGCCTGGAGCACAGCGTCATCTGCTTTGGATCGGGCAATAACGCCAAGGGCTGGATTGCCGACAACGTGGTCGGCCAAGCCTATGCAGTGGGGCTGGGCCTGCATGAATTTCTCATGCAGCACGCAAAACCGTTGCATGAAGACACGCACGCGCGTGCGCTCAGCCAGGTACAGCGTCAGATTTTGGAATTCATCACCAGCGGGTTATCGGACAAGGCGATTGCCGAGCAGCTCAACATGTCGCCGCACAACGTCGACTATCACCTGCGTCAGCTCAAGAAGAAATACGGTGCGCAGAACCGCGTGCAGCTTGCCTATATGGCCGGACGCATGTTCATGACATGAATACGCTCGACGCCCGCATGCTTTCGGCCGTGGACCAGGCGCTGGCGCGTACGCTGTCGCGCCTGTATCTGGCGCGCGCAGCACTACCGTTTTCCGTAGGCAGCACGCCCTACGAAGCGCGTTGCGAAGCGCATGCCGTACAAGCCGCGGCAAAAGCCTACCGCTTCACGTTGGGCGATGCGCCGGGCTGGCTGCTGCTCGATGCCGCCGCTGAGCGCGCATGGCTGGCCGACGCCGCAGACGCCCACGTGCCGCAAGCCTTGCGCTGCGCGGTGCTGGCCGATGCCTTGGCGCCACTCGCACGGGGTATCGAACAACGCAGCGGACGTGCGCTTACATGGTTGCCGGAGGCCGCATCGCCAGAGGTCCGGCTGGACCGGCCAGACGTCCTGCAGATGATGATCAGCCGCCACGACGACGCACCCGTCGAAGACGGTGCCGCGCCATGGCTGGCGCGCGCCGGACTGCTGTTCGACGCGCCGCACGTCCTGCCCGAACTGTGCCCGACAGAGCTGACTGCGGAACCCATACCGCTGGCCGCCTTCATGGGCACGCACGTGCCGCTGCGCTTCGAGCTGGGCGCCACCTTTCTGTCACGCCGGGACTTTGCCGGCATTGCGCTGGGCGACATCGTGCGTATCGAAAAATGGCTGCCTGCTGGCGATGCATTGCGCTGCGTGGCCCGCGTGCGCGGGCGGCTGCACCTGCGTGTGTTCGGACAAGTGCAAGGCAACCGCATCGTCGTGGAAAACGTGGAGGAAAAGCCAATGACAACCGAGAACCCAGCCCCGAACGCCGCGACATCCGGCACGGAGCCCACGGCGCGCCCGCTTCCCACCGACAGCCTGGACGACATCGAACTGGTTACCACCTTCGAGCTGGAAGAGCGGCGCCTGTCACTAGCCGAGCTGCGCGCGCTGCGGCCCGGCACGGTGATGGAGCTGGCGCAGCCGCTCAACCAGGCCGTTATCCGCATCCTCGCCAATGGCATGCCGGTCGGCGAAGGCCACCTGATTGCTGTCGGCAACCGGCTCGGCGTGCGCGTATCGCGCTTCATCGGGCAGGCGGCACCTGGGCAGGCATAACGCCCGGCCCGCTTCTCCCCCAACAAGAACAACGCATCGACACACTCGACACGCACCATGGGAAACCTGCCCAATCCCGTAGCGATGATCGCCGTGGTGGCGGCGTTGGGCATCGCGCCCTTTGCCGCGCTCATGGTCACGAGCTACACCAAGCTGGTGGTGGTGTTTGGCCTGCTGCGCTCGGCGCTGGGCATTCAACAGGTGCCGCCCAACATCGTGCTCAACGGCATCGCGCTGATCCTGACGGTGTTCATCATGGCGCCGGTCGGCATGGACATGGTCGACAACCTGCGCGGGCGCAACTTCAACCTGAGCAGCCAGATGAGCGTGGATGACGTGATCGCCATTCTCGATGCCGCGCAGCCGCCGGTGAAGAAATTCCTGCAGACCCATACGCTGGAATCGGAGCGCAATTTCTTCGTCAAATCGGCCACGAGCATCTGGCCCAAGGAGCGCGCCGCCGGCCTGAAGAACGACGACCTGACGGTACTCGTGCCGAGCTTCACCCTTACCGAGCTGATCAAGGCGTTCCAGGTGGGCTTTGTGCTTTACATCATCTTCGTGGTGGTCGACCTGGTGGTGGCCAACCTGTTGCTGGCGCTGGGCATGCAGATGATTGCGCCGACCACCATCTCGGTGCCGTTCAAGCTGCTGCTGTTCGTGATGCTCGATGGCTGGTCGGTGCTCGTGCACGGGCTCGTGCTGTCTTATCGATAGAGGTGGCGACCATGCGTGCCAGTGCTTTCATCATTGCCGCCATGGCATTTGGCGCTTGCATGGCAGCCACGTCTGCCGCGGCAGGCCCGCGTATTGATGCACGGGCCTTCGCCACGCTGGCCGCCACGTGCGCGCCGCACGTTGACCGCGTCACGCTGGAAGCGCTGGTGCGCACGGAGTCCGCCTACAACCCCTATGCGATCGGCGTGGTGGGCGGCAGGCTCGTGCGCCAGCCTGCCACGCTGGAAGAAGCCGTGGCCACCGCGCGTTCACTGGAGCGCCAGGGCTACAACTTCAGCGTGGGACTCGGGCAGGTCAACCGCTACAACCTCGCGCGCTTTGGCGAGACGCTGGAAACCGCGTTCGACGCCTGCCGCAACCTGCGCGCAGGCGGCACCATCCTGGCTGAATGCTTTGCACGTTCATTGCCGCGCTATGGAGATCAGCAACAGGCGTTGCGCGCGGCGCTGTCTTGCTATTACAGCGGCAATTTCGAGACCGGCTTCCGCCACGGCTATGTGCAGAAGGTTGTCGCTAATGCTGGGGACGTGCCGGCCATCGTGCCCGACGCCGCCCGTGGACGGATCGAGCCGATTCCGGTCGTGCCCGCCGGCGGCGGTACACCCGCTCCCGGGGCGCCACGCCCGGTATCTGCGCCCGCGCAGCCACGCGTGCTGACCGGCAGCGCGTGCACCGGCCAGACCGGCCGGCAGGTGATGATCCTTGCGTGTAATCGCGCCGACGGCACATCGTGCCTGCGCTGCGTGGCGCTGCCGCGCTGAGCGCCGCGCGGCAGCTTCCACATCCCCATCCCGGTCAGATCAGGTTCAGGCGGCCCGCAATGTAGGCCAACTGAGCGCGGTTGGTCGCGCCGTAGCGGCGGCGGATCAGGCGCAGGTGGTAATCAACGTTGTGCGCTGTGGTGTGCAGCTTGATGGCGATTTCCTTATCGCTCATGCCGGCGGCCAGGCACGTCAGCACTCGGCTTTGCATGACGGTGAGCGGTGCGTCTTCACCGGATACGCGCGTGTTGCGCGTGAACGTTTGCAGCGGCGCCCGCCAGACCTGATGCAGCGCCATGCCAAAGAGGATCGACTGGCCGAGCACGCTGTCGCTGATCCATTCCCGCCCCGCATGCGGCGAACTGAGGCTGACAATCGCATGGTTCATGCCCTTGCCCGCGCCCAGGCTGAACATCACGCCGCTGCGCAAGCCGTGTTCGTCCATCGTCTGCAGCAGCGCGCGCATCGCCGGCTCCATGCGCGCCTGGCCCCGCGCGAGCGATGCCAGATCCCACACCAGCGGCATGCCCGTGGCAAACACCGCAGGCAGGCGTGGGTCGACGGTGAACAGACGTTCGTCGCAGTAGCGGTGCAGGAACCGCGGCGCCACGTAGTTCTTGAGCATGGCCACCGTAGGCGGGGCATTTTCGTGGCGTTCGGTCAGCGCGTATGTGAGGGACGAAAAACCCATCAGCCCCATCAGCCCGGACACAATGCGTGCACGCTCGGCCACCCCGCGTGCGGCCTGCAGCTCGGCAGCCAGGCGCAGTCGACCCGGCTGCGCGGGTGCGGGCTCGAACAGCAGCGCGTGCTCGTCCACGGAAATCACGTCCGTGCCCGGCGGCAGCGGTACGAAAAAGCGGTCGCCATTGGCGGCATCGTCCGCGGCTGTGCGCGCAGCCAGGGAATCGGCGTGCCCTGGAAGCGGCGCGGTGTCCGCCTTCGCGGACAGCGCATCCAGGTCGAGCTGGACGGAAGGGCTTGCGTGGGTGGAAACGCCAGACTGCGCGCCCGCCGCCTTGAGCGCGGTGCGCATGTCCATCAGCAGCGCCAGGTCTTCGGCGCGGGGGAAACGTACTGCCTGCAGACCATCTGAGCGATGTGCGGCGGCCATTGCCGTCCTCCGGTCATGTTGGAAACACCTGCTTGGCCGCCGGAATGTTTTCGGCCATGGCCAAGGCTGTTTCCCCCCCGGGGGATGACATTTGCTGCGCGGTGACCCTGAGCACCGCTGGGCGCAGATCGTGAAAAGCGACGTCCGGCCTACGTTTTGGCGCATTGTTGCAAGCCGGTGGCAACGTTGTCCAACAAAACTTTTTAGTGCCCCACCATCGACGCGGCTTATGTCGCAACGCAGCAAACCACGCCTCTGACAATGGCTCGGGGGCCGCGCGTCCATGCCCCTTGCCACATGCCGGGCATCACTGTGTCAGGATTGACCGTGCGTTATATCCAACCCTATATTGCGGATAACGTTTCCAATCTGTCGCCGGCACCCAACGCGTCACCTCGGTTCGCGAGAATCATCCGGCCGGCCGATGGCACCTTCGCACACTATCCGCATGTCCGCTTCCATCTGGACGCCTCTGCTGCTTTCACTCAAGGTGGCCGGCTGGGCGACCGTCCTGAACCTTCTGCTGGGCGTCGGCGCGGCCTACGCGCTCGCGCGCACGCGCAGCCGCTTGCGCGACGTCATCGATTCCGTCCTGACCCTGCCCCTGGTGCTGCCGCCAACGGTGCTCGGCTATTACCTGCTGGTGTTGCTGGGCCGGCGCGGCACGGTCGGCGGCTGGCTCGACAGCATGGGTATCCAGCTCGTCTTTACGTGGCAGGGCGCGGTGATCGCCTCCACCGTGGTGGCGTTTCCGCTGGTCATGAAATCCGCGCGCGCCGCCTTTGAAGGTGTCGATCATCAACTGGAAAGCGCGGCGCGTGTACTGGGCCTACCGGAGGCCGCCGTGTTCTTCCGCGTGACGCTGCCGCTGGCTGCACGCGGCATCGCCGCCGGCGTTCTGCTGGCGTTTGCGCGCGCATTGGGCGAGTTTGGTGCCACGCTCATGATCGCCGGCAATCTGCCCGGCCGTACGCAGACGCTTTCCGTCGCCATCTACGAAGCCGTGCAGGCCGGCGACGACGCCACGGCCAACACGCTGGTGCTGATCACCTCGCTCACCTGCATCGTGGTACTGGTGGTGGCCAGCCGCCTGCTGCAGGCGCGCGCGCCGAGCCTGCAGGAGCAACTGGCATGAGCGGCGGCATGATCGATCTCGTCGTGCAGAAAACGCTCACCAGCGCAGCGCGCGTGTTCTCGCTCGACGTTGCCGTGCGCTCGGACAGCCGGCGCGTGGTGCTGTACGGCCCGTCGGGCGCCGGCAAGAGCCTCACGCTGCGCGCCATTGCGGGCCTCATGACGCCCGAGCGCGGCCGCATCGTGCTCAACGGCCGCACGCTGTTCGACCACGCTGAGAGCATCAGCCTGAGCGCGCAGGAACGCCGCGTCGGCTACCTCTTCCAGGACTACGCGCTCTTCAACCACCTGACGGTGGCGCAGAACATTGCGTTCGGGCTCAAGCGCGGGTGGTTCAACCCGCCGCGCCGCACACGCGATCCACGCGTGCAGCAGTGGATCGACACGTTCGAGCTGGGCACCGTCGCCGCCAATTACCCGTCGCAGATTTCCGGCGGCCAGCGCCAGCGTGTGGCACTGGCCCGCGCGCTGATCGCCGAGCCCTCCATGCTGCTGTTGGACGAGCCCTTTGCCGCACTGGACCCGGCACTGCGCACGCGCATGCGTTCGGAGCTGTCCGCCCTGCAAGCGCGGCTGCAGATACCCATGCTGATGATCACGCACGACCCGGCCGATGTGGAGATCTTCGGAGACCACGTATTCGAGTTGCGCGATGGCCGCGTCGTGGCCGATGCCGTGCGCGCACACGATGCGGCGCCGCTGTCGCCGTATCCGCATCTGACGGCAGTGGTAAAGCGCTAGAAAACGCCCAGCGCAAGCCCGGTTGCCACGGCCTGACCCAGGACGCGGCAGCGCTCCAGATCATCTGCGCCAATCTGCTTGGGGGCCAGGATGGCCTCGGGCGTTTGCGCATGCGTGCAGACGATGATCGGCTCGGCCACGGGCTTGAGCCGCCAGCCGGCGGCAATGCGCTCAATCTGGCGCACCGCGTTCTGGCCATCGCTGCCTGCACAGATCAGGCACGCGTATGGCCGGCCGTTGATACGGTCGAGCGCGGGGTAATAGCAGCGGTCGAAAAAATCCTTGAGCTGCCCGCTGATGGCCGCGAGGTTTTCCGGTGTCGCGAAGAGATAGCCGTCTGCCGCAAGTACATCGTCGGGGCCGGCCTGCGCCGCGTGCATCAACCGCACGGCAACGCCGCCCTCTTCTGCGGCACCCGCCCGCGCGGCCTCGGCCATCTGGCGCGCGCCGCCCGTCATCGAGTGGTAGACGATCAGCAGGGTCTTGGGCGTCATGGGCGCTTCAGGCCAATTCCAGAATCACACTCGATGCCTCGAACACCGCCACCGCTTCCACGCCTTCGGCCAGTGCCAGGGTTTCCACAGCCGTGCGCGAGAGCATGGCCACCAGCACGGTCTCGCCCGCGGACGTGGCATTCGCGTCCAGCAGGCGCAGGCGCACTTCGGCCTGCACCGCGCCATCGCGGATTTCCGTAACGACGCACGGCAATTGGTTCTCTGCGGAGACGCGCCACTCGCCGGCGCCGCGCATCAGCATCACGGCAGGCGCCTTGATGAGCGCCACCGCCTGCACGCCCGGCGCCAGCTGCAGCACGCGCGTACTTTCCTGGGTGATGGTGGCGGCAACCGCCTGCCCGCCGGGCAGGCGCAGCGTCACCACATCATTGACAGCACCCGACGCTACCGATTCCACCGTGCCGAACAGCGTGTTGCGCGCGCTCGTGCGCAGCATGAGGCGGCGTAGCAGGTTGACGTCTTCGCTGGCAGCGTGCGCGGCGGCATCCAGGCGATCGACAAAGCGACGGTGCTCGGCTTCCAGCACGCGGAAGCTCTCGATCAGCCGTTGGGCGCGGGCCGTCAGCACACTGCCGCCACCGCCCTTGCCGCCCGTGGTGCGCACCACCAGCGGCTCGCCGGCCAGGTTGTTCATGGTATCGATGGCGTCCCACGCGGCCTTGTAGGAAAGACCTACGGCTTTCGCGCCTGCGGTGATGGAGCCGGTCTGTCCGATGGCAGCCAGCAGTTCGATTCGGCCGCGTCCGCCCCAATTGTCTTCACCGGCGCGCAGCCAGATGGTGCCGTCGAGTTCCAGCATGTCGTCTCGTCTTGGATGGAGATTGCAACATGCAGGATGTTAACGTGTTAACGCCGGTTCGCTGGCTCAAGCCGCCGCCAGGCGCGGCGTACGCACATGCAGCAGCACCGAGCGCGAGAGGAGCAGACCGCCCAGGAAGCCGAACAGCGCGCTGAACATCGCCATGAAGCTGGCAGAGTGCGAGACTTCCGGGTGCATCGCCAGCATCACGTTGTAGGCATAGCGGGCGGCGAACAGGCCCACGATCACCACCATCGGCACCCAGCTTCCGGGCACGCGAACGGTGTGGGCCGTTTCAGACACGGCGCCGTTGGGCGGCGACATGTACGTCAACAGGAACGCCACCAGAACGGCCACCAGCCACATCGTGAGCGCAAGCGGGCTGCCATGGCTTGCCATCGACACTCCGTAAAGCGAATACGCGGCCACCACCAGCGGCAGCACGATCAGACGGCGGCGCGACACGATGCGGGACTGCATCTGACGCATCCCGATGCCAATCAGCACGGCAAACACCACGAACACCCAGGTGGGCGTATGCGAGACGATGGAGGTGATCGATTCGAGCATGGCGGTCTCCCTGTTGGAATGACGCCAGCTTAGGTGCCGGCCCCCCGCACGCGGGAGCGGATTGCGACGAACGGCAGAAACGCCGGTGTGAATGGCGGGAAAGATGCGATTCGGGTCGGGCAGTCAGCCCAGCGCGGCGCGCACGCCGGCATCCACCACCGACAGGTGCGCCCGCAGCAAGCGATCGAACCCTTCGGCCGTGACAGGCTTGCCGATGTAATAACCCTGGATTTCCTGGCAGCCCGCCTTGGCGAGGAACTCCACCTGGTCGGCGTCTTCCACACCTTCGGCGGTGACGGTCATGCCCAGGGCGCGCGCCATGGCGACGATGGCCTCCGTCAGCGCCACGGAATCCGGATCGCCCGGAATGCCGGTGATGAACGAGCGGTCGATCTTCACGTTGCTGATCGGGAAGCGCTGCAGATACGACAGCGATGAATACCCGGTACCGAAATCGTCGATCGAGATCCGGATGCCCTGCGCGGTGAGCGCATCGAACATCGGGCGGACTTCATCCGCACCGCCCATCAGCAGGCTTTCAGTAATTTCGACTTCGAGCGCGGTGGGCGGCAGGCCGGTGTCGGCCAGCGTCTGCTCGATCATCGGGACCACATCGCCGGCCTGGAACTGGCGCGCCGACAGGTTGACCGCCATGCGGAAGTCATAGCCCAGCGCCTCGTACCAGATCACAGCCTGTTCGCAGGCGCGCCGTAAGACCCACGCGCCGATCGGCACGATCAGGCCCGTCTCTTCCGCCACCGGGATGAACTCCACCGGCGAGATCGCACCAAGCTTGGCGCTGTTCCAGCGCAGCAGCGCCTCGGCCCCGACGATGCGATGGCTGGCCAGGTCGTACTTGGGTTGATAGACGAGCTGCAGTTCGTTGTTCTCGCGTGCATCGCGCAGCGCGTTTTCCAGCATGTAGCGGCGTTGCAGCCGGGCGTTGAGCTCGGCCGTATAGAACTGGGCACGGTTGCGGCCGTTCTGCTTGGCGCGGTACATGGCGGCGTCGGCCGAACGCAGCAGGTCGGAACCCGAAATGCCGTCGTGCGGATACAGCGCCACGCCAATCGACACGCCCAGGTAGTACCGCCCGTTGACGGTGTCGAACGGTTCGCGCATGGCCTGCAGCAGACGTTCAGCCAGCAACGCAATGCGCTTTCCTTCGACACGCTGGTCGATCAGGATGACGAACTCGTCGCCACCAAGACGGGCGATCACGTCGCCGGGGCCAATGCAATCGGTCAGGCGTGCGGCGGCGCTTTGCAGCAGCGTGTCGCCGCAGGCATGGCCGGCGGTATCGTTCACGCTCTTGAAGCGGTCAAGGTCGAGGAAGAACAACGCTAGCTCGCGGCTCTCGTCGCGGGCGCTCTCAATGGTGCTTTCCAGGTGCGCGATGAAGAAGCTGCGGTTGGTCAACCCCGTGAGCGCATCGTGCGCCGCCAGATGGCGAAGGCGCTGCTCCGCGCGCTTGATATCGGTGATATCGGCAAACGACAACATCACGCTGCTGGGTGCCGGCTCGGCATGGCGACGGATGGGGATGATGTTCTGCCGCACCCACATCAGCTCACCGGTCTTGAGCAACAGCCCGTACACACGGCCGAAGATGGGTTCGCCAGTGCGCAGCACCTGCCCGGACGGCATCATGGTCGCACCGACTTCCTTGCCGTCTTCGTCCACCACGCGTTGAATCGGGTCGAGCCGGTTTCGCCCGACGAGCTGCCCCGGGCGCACGCGCAAGATGCGCTCGGCGCTGGCGTTGGCAGCCTGCACCACGCCGTCCGGCGACATGATGACAACGCCTTCGTGCAGGTTCGAGATCGCCAGCCGATAGCGCTCCTCGCTTTCGGCCAGGCCCCGTTCGACGTTGTCCTTCTGAATGGCAACGCCCGCCAGGTGCGTAACGTCGTCGAGGAAATGCTGCTCCTCTTCCGCGGGCATGCACGGTTGCCGATAGAACAGTCCCAGCACGCCAAGCTTGTCGCCACGCGATGAGCGGATCGGCAACGCCCATGCGGAGACAAAGCCCGCTGCCAATGCTGCCGTGCGCTCGTGTTGCCAGCGCGGGTCGGTCGCAATGTTTTCGATGAAGACGGCGTCACCCAGGTACACGGCACAACCGCATGCGCCGGCATCGGGACCGACTGGCGTGTTCTCCAGCGTGGCGGCATAGGCCGCAGGCAGCGTGGGCGCAGCGGCCACACTCATGGTCTGGGAGTCGGCGTCCAGCAACAACAGCGCCGACATGGCATTCGGATAGACCTGCTCGACGTACAGGCACAGGTGGCGCAGCACGGTCGACAGCGTCGCATTGGAGGCAAGTTGCGCAAGCACGGCGTTCTCCGAAGCGAGCAGACGGCGCGCATGCAGCGCTTCGGCGCGAGCCTGTACGGCGTGGCGCTCCAGCGCATGGCGCGACACGGCCTCGCGCAGCACGAGCATGACGGCGGGCTGACCTTCGTGCTCGCACGCAGCGGCTTCGCTGGCAACCAGCACATGCGTGTAGTCGGCGCGCACCAGACGGTGTTCGACCGGCTGGGCAGAAAGGCCGCTGCTCACCATGCCTGCCAGGCGCGGAATCACCTGGGCAACGTCATCGGGATGAATCAGGCCGGCGAGTTGCAGGCCCGTCAGTTGCGCTGCATCTTGCGCGCCCAGCAAGCGGGCGGCGGCCGGGTTGGCTCGCACCAGCCGCCCGTCCACGGTCAGCAATACCGCGTCGGACGACAGCCGGGACAGCGCGTCGAAATCGGTACCGCGCAGTTCAGTCATCGCCCCCGCCATGGCCGCCACCGGACGTTGCGCGGCCTCGGAGCGCGGCGCAACGTCTGTAGGAGAGGCTCCGGCCTGCGCCGGAAGAAACTGGGTCATGGGCAATGCGATGGCTTGAGCGATAACAGCAACAGCGACGGCAATGGGAAAGCGAGAGGCAGACTACACGTGTCTCGCCCCTAACCACAACGGCGCGCCGGTGGAAAACTGAAGGGTGCAGCGTGTGATACCCCTGAGGGGCGTGTGGTGGCCACCCTACGTTGGCATGACCCAAGAAAAAACCCGCGCTCAGTTGACGAGGCGCGGGTTGAAATCTCTGGACCGTGTCGATCTGTTCCAGAGAGGAGAACTGACCCATGAGGCAAGCGACGCAAAGTTCCGTCGCATCACCATGTTATGAATCATAGTGGTCCCCTTGGAAAAACAAAGGGCGGAAAAGGCCGGATATTCCATCGCATTTTCATTTCCGCCGACCCATTTGTTTTGGCACTGCATGAACCCCGTTGCTGCTTGTCCCGTCTGCTTACATCGCCTGCATGTGCGAGCCTTGTGTGCGGTACGTTTCACGATGCCGACGACGCCGGAAAAAATCTCCCCGGCATATTGGTTGGTCGCTACATTGATGAGAATGTTCCAACCTGCCCGATTATGTCGTTCACATGAAGTATTTTGCGCAGGCAAAATCACGCTGGAGTGACCCATGAGGCAGATTGCCGCGTTAAGTTCGCGCGCGGCGTGCCGTTACTGGTCGAAAGAGCGCGTCTGCCCCGTGACCTAGCAGGCGCAAATTGGATGCACGTGTCTGGACTGTCATGCCGTCTCTGTCTCCCCCCAATCGATCGCTTTCACGGCGCACCACGCGGTTGTTGATTGCCGTGAGCGTGCTGGCCGCACTTGTTGCGTTGCCTCGCGCGCACGCTTCTACGCCACCCACGGCCGGCACCGCGCCTGCCCCGACCCGACCCGCTGTTGCTGCCGCCGCGCCCACCCCCATCCCGGCGGCCAAGACAGCCAAATCCACGACTGTTGCCTCCACGGCCCCGACCTGCCAGGCGATCATGCAGCGCCTGTCGGGCAGCTTGGCGGCCACGCCCAGCACAGCCGACAAGCCTGGCACCGTAATGATCGACGTCGACAAGGCCGGCGTGATGATGGCCTGCAGTCATTCCGACTCGATTGCCATCCCCGTACCGGGCGGCAAGCCCCGATGACGCCCTTCGCCTTCGCACACCGCGCCATGGCCGGCATGCTGGCAGCGCTGGCGGCGCTGTCCATGCCGGTGGCCGGTGCGGAGCGCTGGATCCAGCTGCCCGATCAACCGGACAGTTACGCGTCGCTTGACGTTGGCAGCATCCAGCGCATGCCCAGCGGCCCGGTCAGTGCATGGGTGCGCGTAGAAGCGTCCAACCGTGCGGGCATGCGTTCGCTGCAGCGCATGTTCGGCGCCTTTCGCGGCGACATGGCCGATTTTCTGTACACCGTCGATTGCCGCAGCCGGCAGTTTTCGGTGTCGCAAGCCAAGCTGTATCAAGGCGCGCTGACCGTCAGCGAAAGGCAGCTCGCCAACGATGCGGGCTGGCAACGCGTAGACGCCGTCGGCCTGGCAGGCGAGGTGGCGCGCCAGCTCTGCGGCGGATAGCGCCCCTGCTCTTTGCATCGCATCGCGGTGCCATCGTTGGTAACATCAACGCGTGCGCCCTGCCCCCACATCCCCTTCGTCCCAGCCCGCGGACCCTCGCGTCACCGCAGACGCGAGCGTCTTCGGCACGCTTGCACGCGGCTCGCGCGCATCGCTTGAGCGCGTGACGAATCTGGGCGACGGCGTGACCGCCGCCATCTGGCGCAACGAGCACGACGAGGCGCGCTACATCCAGCCCGAGCACCACACGCTGTCGGTCTATTTGCAAGGCGGCTATACCACGCACCGGCAAGATCTACCGCACCTGTTCGGCGCGCCAGGGCGCGTGTGCATGCTGCCGGCTGAACACCAATCGAGCTGGGTGATCGAGCAGCCCATGCGCTTCGTTCACCTGTATTTCCCGCCCGACGCGCTGGCTGGTCACGCTGTGCGCCTGCTCGACGCAGAGCCCCGCCTGTTCACGCTGCACGACCGCACCTTCATTGAAGACGCCCATCTCGCACAGGCTTGCGCGAACATCGCCCAGCTCGATTGGACCGACCTGGACGACCGCATGCGCGCCAACGCGCTGGCCAATGACACGCTGTCGTATCTCGTGCAGACACAGGGCCGCACGCGGGCGCTGGCTGTGCGCGGCGGGCTGGCGCCGCACGTATGCCGGCGCATTGCGGCACGCATCGACGCAGAACTGCACCTGCCCCTGTCACTCGGGCAATTGGCGGCAGAAGCGAATCTGTCGGAATTCCATTTCGCGCGGATGTTTCGGGCATCGTTCGGGGTGGCGCCGCATGAGTGGGTGATGCAGCAACGCATGGCGCGCGCGCAGACGCTGCTGCGCACAACCACCCTTGCGCTGGCGACGATTGCCGAGCGCTGCGGCTTTGCCAGCGCCAGTCATTTCAGCCGGCGATTTTCTCTGCAGCTCGGCGCGTCGCCGTCGCGCTACCGGCAGGCGTGGCAACGGGGCTAAGCCTTAACCTGCCTCGTCAATATGCGAACGACCGTGCATTGCGACCAGCCGATCGTCGGTATCGGCTGAAAAGCTGCGCTGGACTAGCGTTTTCCACGATAGAGGCGCATCGGTGCGCGCAGTAACGTGGAGATGGGTTCCCCATGGAGACCGCCATGTTTACCCATATCCTCCTGCCGACCGACGGCTCCGAGCAATGCCGCAAGGCCATCGACGGCGCGCTCAAGCTGGCGCGCGCCACCGGTTGCCGTCTCACCGCCTACACGTGCATTGAAGAATTCCCCAACATGGCCTATTCGGCCGGCGTGGGCGAGTGTCCGCATGCGCATTACATGGAAACGGTGCAGGGCTACGCGAAGGACTGCATTGACCGCATCGCAGAGCGTGCCCGCGAAGAAGGCGTGCAGTTCGACAGCGATGTGTCGCAGTTTGCCGAGCCCTATCTGGGCATCCTCGATGCGGCAAAGCGGCACGCATGCGACGTCATCTTCATGGCATCGCACGGGCACCGCAGCCTGATGGGGCGACTGTTGATCGGCAACGAGACGCGCAAGGTGCTGACCTACGCGCACGTGCCGGTGGTGGTTTACCGCTAGAAATCCGTTCTCGGGCTCCGCTGCAGACCGAGAACCGATTCCATCTTTGGGCAGCCGCGAATTACATCATCGGCACCGGTTCCGGCCCGCCTTCGCCGGACTCGAGTTCCGCCACGCGCTGGGCTTCACGCTCGCTCACCTGTTTGCGCTGTTCCGGCGTAAGCACCTGCATGATCTTGGCGCCGGCCTGCGCGCGCAATTGCGCTTCGCGGGCAACAGCGCGGCCGAGCGATTCAGTCAGGGCACGTGCACGCGCTTCGTCATACTGGCCTGACGCCACCATCTGGTGCAAGTCGCGGCGGGCATGCTCGATAGCCTTGCGCTGCTCTCGCGCATCCGGCATCTGCGCATATTCGATGGCGAAAATCTTGTCGCGCTGCTCTTCGCTCAGCCTCAGGCCACGCAGAAAGGGCGCGCCGCCATGATGCGGGCCCATGCCACGCGGGCCGCCGGGGCCCATGCCTGGCCCGCGCTCCATCATGCCCGGACCATGAGGTGCCATGGGTGGCATGGGCGAGAGCGGAACAGCGCCGGGCCCGGCGGTCTGGGCCAGTGCGGCGCACGAAAGCAAAAGTCCGGCAGCAAAACCTGCCACGCGGGAAGTCACAGCGGTCATGTTGAAGCTCCTCATGAGATCGTCGGCCGAGCAAGCCGGCCATACGTTCACTGTAGCCATCGACCCTGCACAAAAGGTGGGCAAACCGAGGAGTTTTCTTGAACCTCAGGCGTCGAGGCGGTAACCCACACCATAGACGGAATGGATCATGTCCGTGCCCGGGCTCACCTGCTCCATTTTGCGGCGCAGATTCTTGATGTGCGTGTCGACCGTGCGGTCGGTCACGATGCGGTGGTCGTCGTAGATCTGCTCGAGCAGGTTCGAGCGCGACAGAATGCGCCCCGGTGCGCCCGCCAGTGCGGCCAGCAAGCGAAATTCCACCGGCGTGAGGTCGAGGCGCTGGCCGCGCAGCGTGGCGGCATAGGCGGCACCGTCGATCTGCAAGGCGCTCTCCGGCACGCCACCGGCGCGCTGTACGCGGCGCAGGATGGTCTTGATGCGCGCCACCAGTTCGCGCGGGCTGAAGGGCTTGCAGACGTAGTCGTCAGCGCCAAGCTCGAGGCCGAGCAGGCGGTCGATTTCTTCCACCCGCGCCGTCACCATGACGATCGGCACTTCGCTGAAGGCGCGCACCTCACGGCAGATTTCCAGGCCGTCCTTACCGGGCAGCATCAGGTCGAGCAGCACGAGTTCGGGTGAGGTTTCGCGAACGCGCTGCGTGGCATGCGTGCCATCGGCCAGCCACTCGGTCTCGTAGTGAGCGGCGCGCAAATAGTCGGTCATCAATGCGGCCAGCTTGGGTTCGTCTTCAATGATCAGAATCATGGTCGGCTAGCGGATCAAGCACATCAAGAATCGGCAGGCGAATGGCGATCCACAGCCCGTCCAACGGCGAATGTCTGGCGTCAATGGTGCCGCCGTGTGCGGCGACAATGGTCTGGCACAGGCTCAGGCCCAGACCGGCCCCGCCCTGCGCCCGGCTGCGTGAGGCATCCACGCGGAACAGGCGGTCGAAGATGCGCGGCAGCATCGCCTCGGGCACGCCCGGCGCGCTGTCCTGCACGTCGATCTGCTGCCAGTCACTGTCCTGATGGACATGCACGCGCAGCGTGCCGCCGGCATCGGTGTAGCGCAGCGTGTTCTCCAGCAGGTTCTGCATGACCTGACGCAGGCGCTGCGCGTCGCCCTTGACCATCGTTGCATGCGACGGCGCTGCCGGCACGTCCAGCTGCAGCGCAATGCCCTTTTCCATCAGGCGTGACGTAAAGCCCTGCACGGCGCTGCACACGGTATCGGCCAGGTCGAGCGGCTCCATGTGGAAGGCGAGCGCGCCCACATCGGCCAGCGAGAGCTCGTACAAATCGTCGATGAGCTTGCTGAGCGTCGACACCTCCGCCTGCAATGACGCGAGCGAGGTAGCCGTCAGCGGGCGCACGCCGTCTTCCAGTGCTTCCAGTTCGCCGCGCAGCACCGCCAGGGGCGTGCGCAGTTCGTGCGAGATGTCGGCCGTGAGCTGACGGCGCATCTTCTGGTTGGCCTCCAGCGAGGCGGCAAGATGGTTGAAATCTGCAGCTAACTCGCCGAGTTCATCGCGCGAATGCACGTCGACACGGGTGGCGTAGTCGCCGTCGGCCATGCGGCGTGCGGCATCGGTCAGCCGGCGCATCGGGGCCAGCAGACCGCGTGCGAGCAGCACCGCCACCAGCGCCGCCAGCAGGACCGACAGCCCCGCGATGATCCACGTAGCGCGCAGCTGCTGCGCCTGGAATGCCTGGTCGGCGCCTTCGGGCACCCGCACGCGCGGCGGCATGGCCAGCCAGCCGACGGTCTGGCCGTTGTGGTGCAGTTCGTGCCATCGGGCGTTCGGCCCGAGCGGTGGCCCGTCGCCAATGATGACGTTGCGCTGCGCATCTAGCAGCCAGATCGGCGAGTGCGGCACGGGCGGCTCGCCGGGCGGATGCGGCGGCAGGCTCCCTGCGGGAGGCGGGCCGGGCGGCGGCATGTCTCTGTCCATGCCGCGGTCCGGGCCGGGTGGCAGTGGATCGAAGCGATGGCCCGGTGGCAGGTCGAAGCGGTCGCCGCCCATGCCGTTGGCGCGAGCCCGGGCACCCTCGCGGCGCAGCAGGCGAAACCACGCCATGCGATCGTTGCGCAGGAAATCCCAGTTGCCGTGCTGCGTGTAGGCGGCTTCCACGCCCTGCGCGAGCACGGCCATGCGCTCGGATTCGCGCGCGTTCACGTAGTCGAGAAAGTTGGCGTCAAAGCGCCAGCGCACCGCCGCGCCCATGGCGAGCGCAACAACGATGCTCAGCATGAACAACGCAACGAACAGCTTGGAGGTAATACCGAAAGACGGGCGCATGGATGAGTCAGAGGCTGCCGGGGCGCCCCGGCTGGAGCGGTTCCCGCGCTGCCCGGCAGCAGGCACGGCCTCATCTTACCGGGCGCGCTGCCGCAGAAAGCCCCAGCATACCAACCGCCTGTGGGCAAAAAATGAGCGAAATGCGAAGAAAGCGTATGCTGCTGCCACGCTGCACACCCGTAGATTCGCGTATCCCCTTACAAGGAACCGCCCTTGCCCAGCCGGCCGGCCAACCCCGCGTTTTCGATGCGTCGCTGCGCCATGCGCGGCGTGGAAGCGGTCGCCGCAGATTCCGGCCACACCTTCCCGCGCCACACGCATGGCCAGTTTGGCATCGGCATCGTCGATCGCGGGGCACAGAAGTCGTTCAGCGGACGCGGCATGGTGGAAGCCGGCGCAGGCGACGTCATCACGGTCAATCCGTTTGAAGTGCACGATGGCACACCCATCGGCGATGCCGGCCGCGCATGGCGCATGCTTTACCTCGACCCCGGCGTGGTCGCCGAACTGGCGACGGATCTGCACCCCAGCCACTACGGCGACGCTGAATTTGACCGCCCGGTCATCCACGACGCAGACCTCGCCCCGCGCATGCGCCTGCTGTTTGCGCAGATGACGGTGCCCGCCGCACAAAGCGATGCACTGCTGCGCGAGCAACTGCTGCTGTCCGTACTGGCAGACGCCCTGCACGCCGCCAGCCACCGCGCCAGCCACCACGCCGACGCAGCGCCCGATGCCATTCGGCTTGCCCGCACGCGCATCGACGATGACCCGGCTGCCGCTATCTCCCTGCTCGACCTCGCACACGAAACGGGCCTGAGCCGCTTCCAGGTGTTGCGCGGCTTTGCCCGCGTGACCGGTCTTACGCCGCACGCCTATCAGGTGCAGCGTCGCGTGGCCCTGGCGCGCCGGCTGATCGCCCAAGGCCAGCCCTTGGCGGAAGTGGCGGCCGCCTGCGGCTTTGCCGATCAAAGCCACATGACGCGGCAGTTCGTGCGCAAGTACGGCGTATCGCCGGGCATGGTGGCGGCGGCGCGCTAGCCACATCTTCCTCACCCTGCCCTCGCTGCAATTTCGTTCAAGACGCGCGCATCGCGTGGGCCCATCCTGCGGCATCCACACACGCAGGATGCGATATGCCAAAACTGTCCAATCGACTTGAAGGTTGTCTCTACCTTGCGCTGGCGATGGTGCTGGTGGGCAGCACCGTGGCGGCCAGCAAGATCATCGCGGCGGGCCTGCCGCCATTTACGGCGACAGCGTTGCGCTTTGCGATGGCGCTGCCGCTCTTCCTGTTCATCATGCGTATGACGCGCACGCGCTGGCCCGTGCTCGCACGCCGGGATTGGGCACTGCTTTTCGTGCAGGCGGGTGCCGGCAGCGTGGGCTATACGACGCTGCTCATTTCCGGGTTACGGCACACGTCGGCCGCAGACGCGGGCGTCATCATCGGCACGCTGCCGGTCATGTCTGCGCTGATCGCGATCGTGCTGCTGGGCGAACGACCCGGGCGCGCGGTGCTCGGGGCGATTGGGCTGGCCACCGCCGGGGTGCTGGCCATCGCCCTGCAGCCGCGCGGCAACGCGACACATCCGCTGCTCGGCAACCTGCTGGTGATGGGCGCCGTGGTGTGCGAGGGGCTTTTCATCCTGCTCAACAAGCGGCTGCGCACGCCGGTGCCGCCGCTTGCGCTGTCGGCGCTGATGAGTGCATTCGGCTTGCTGACGGCGCTACTGCCCGCGCTATGGGAAGCGCCGTGGCAGTTGCACGCATCGACGCAGGCAACACACGCGCTGATGGCCGTGGCGTATTACGCCATCGTGCCGACCGTCGGTGGTTTTGTGCTCTGGTATGCCGGGGCCGCGCGCGTAAGCGGTGCGGAGGCATCGTTGTTTACCGCGCTGGCCCCTGTAGCAGCCGTGGTATTTGCAGCAACGCTGCTCGACGAGGCCGTCAGCGCGCGCCAGGTGGGTGGCATTGCTTGCGTGCTGGCAGCAGTGATTAGCCTTGGCCTGGCGCGTGCACCACGGCCGGCCACATCGACGACGTCTTAAGCTTCAGCCTCGGGGGCTGTCACATCTTCCATACGCTCGATGCGCACGCGCACGATGCGGCGGCTGCCGGCTTCGAGGATCACGAAACGGAGGTCGTGGCGCACCAGCGTGTCGCCCACTTCGGGCAGGCGGTCCCACTGGTTGAAGAGGTAGCCACCCAGGCTCGTGGCACCGCCGCCTTCGTCTAGCAGCCAGTCGACGTGCAGGACATCTTCGAGCTGGCGCAGGTCAGCCTCGCCGGCCACTTCCCAGCAGCCATCGCTGACTTCCACCACGCCCAGGCGTTCGTCTTCATCAGGGAATTCACCCGCAATGGCCTCGAGCACGTCGATGGGCGTGACCACGCCTTGCACCACGTCCAGCGGATCGGTCACCACCAGCATGCGCCCGCGCGCACGCTTGAGCTGATCCATCAGGCGCAGGATGCCGATGTTGTCGGACACCTTGAGCGCAGGCTTTACGCTGCGGTCTACGTCGATGGAGCCACGGGTGTCGAGATCGCCCATCAGGTCTTTGGCGCGCGCCACACCCAAGAGGTCATCCAGGCCGCCACGGCAGACCGGAAACTGGTTATGCGGCACGGCCAGCAGCAATTTGCGCGTGACGGCCGCATCGGCGTCCAGATCCACCCACGAAATATCATGGCGCGGCGTCATGATCGAGCGCACCGAGCGCTCGGCCAAGTCCAGCACGCCGCTGACCATGCTGCGCTCTTCGGGGCGGAACACGGTCTCGGGCACGGGCTGGCCAGCATCGTGCGAGGCGGTCTCGTGCGATTCGGACTCTGCCGGCGCGCCACGGCGGTCGCCCAGCAGGCTCAGCACCGCATCGGCGGTGCGCTCACGCAGCGGGCGGCGGCGATCGTAGCGCACGGTATTGCGCTGGGCCACCTGGTTGAAGAACTCGATCAGGATCGAGAAGCCGATGGCCGCATACAGATAGCCCTTCGGAATATGAAAGCCCAGGCCCTCGGCAACGAGCGAGAAGCCGATCATCAGCAGGAAGCTCAGGCACAGCACCACCACCGTGCGATGCGCGTTGACGAACTCCGTCAGCGGGCGCGAGGCAAACAGCATGGCGCCCATGGCGATCACCACGGCCGCCATCATCACCGGCAGGTCGTTGACCATGCCCACGGCGGTGATGACGGAGTCGATGGAGAACACCGCATCGAGAATCACCACCTGCGCAATCACATTCCAGAACTTGCCGTGACCGGTGCCGTGGCTTTCGTCCTGCGGTTCGCCGTCCAGACGCTCGTGCAACTCGGAGGTGGCCTTGAACAGCAGGAAGAAACCGCCCAGCAGCAGGATGATTGATCGGCCCGACAGATCGACCGGCCCAAGCGTGAGCAACGGCTTGGTGAGCCCGATCAGCCACGACATGGCGGCCAACAGCACCATGCGCATCAGCAAAGCCAGGCCCAGCCCGATCATCCGGGCGCGGTCGCGCAGCGCCGGCGGCAGCTTGTTGACCAGGATGGCAATGAAAACGAGGTTGTCGATGCCGAGAACAATCTCGAGCACCACCAGGGTGAACAGGCCAATCCAGATGGACGGGTCAGCAAGCCAGGTCATAGCGGGAAATAGAAGACAGCAGAAAGACGATCCGCCGATGATAACCGCAGCGCACGCGCGGCCTTGCGCGAATCCCGCGCACGGTGTTGCAACAAACGGGCCGCGGCGCGTGGAGCCTGGCGCTCAGCGCTGTGCAACGCGGCTGGCGCTTTGCGCGCCGGCTTGCGTTGCCCGCACTGGCCGATAGCCGTCGGTAAGCGTCTTGAGGAAGGCAACGATGTCGCGCACGTCGGCCTCGGACAACACAGGCTTGTCACCCGGCTTGCCGCCAAACGGCCGCTCCATGTTGACGTTGGCGCGGTATTGGGCGGGCAGGTCATCGAACTTGTCGACCGTGCCGTCCGCCTTGCGCGGATACCACTTCTGCGGCTGGGTGTCGCGCTGGGCGTAGAAGCGCACCGCGTCTTCCAGCGAATGGATGGCACCGTTGTGGAAGAACGTTTTGCGCAGCGCCACGTTGCGCAGCGACGGCGTGCGGAAGCGGCCGCAATAGTCGGCGCGGTCTTTCAGGTCGGTCCGGTCAGGCCCGCACAGGCCCAGATCGAAGAACTTCGGATCGGCATTGGCTGCGAGCGTGCGGTTACGCGGCACGCCCACGGCAATGTGGCCGAAATCGGTGAAGGCCGGAAACGCCCCGTCCTGTTTGATGGCGCTCACATGGCAGGACGCGCAGTTGCCCTTGGCCGGATCGGCAAAGACCTGCAGCCCGCGCATCTCCTGCGGCGACAGCTTCACCTGTTTGCGCAAAAACGCGTCGTATTTGCTGTCATACGGGTAGAACTCGGACGGCGTCTGCTGGAAGACCTCAAGCACCATCAGCGCCGCGCGGAAGGCTGTGTCTTCGTTGTCCAGGATGTCGTTGCCAAACACTTGGCGGAAGACCTGCGCGTGGCGGCCATTGCGCAGCTTGGCCACCACGGCGGCCTGCGTGCCGTTGGCCATCTCGTGCGCAGACAACAGCGGGATGCGTGCCTGGTCGTGTGTGGACGACACGCGGCCGTCCCAGGTGTAGCCCCCGGTCGGGCCCTGGTCTTCCGAGTCGTTACCGTCGTTCTCGTAGAAATGCTCGGTGAACGCAGGCACGTTCTGGATATAGCGCAATGACGGCGCGGCACGTACGCCGGTCTTGCGCATGTCTGCGCCACCCAGCTGCACTGACAGATCATTCGGCGGGCCGTAGGCGTGCGTCGGGCTATGGCAGCTTGCGCAGGACTGCTTGCCCGAAGCAGACAGGGCAGGATCAAAAAACAGCGCCTTGCCCAATGCCGTCATCGCCGGCACCGATGGGCGGCGCGTGGCCATGATCGTGTAGAAGGCTTTTTCGTATGCCGGCGCCGCTGCGGGCTTGGCGGATGTTGCTGCAGCAGCCGCTGCTGCCGGTGCCGAAGCTCCCACGGTTGCGGCATGGGCCACCGCTGCTTCGCCGCGGCCGCAACCGCTCAGTCCGGCCGCCAGCCCAACAAGCACAAGCGCAGAAACGGCGGTCACGCGATGAGTTGCAACAGGCAGAAGGCGGCGCATTTGCGATAGGCGAAATGTTGGGAGCCTTGCAACTTAGCATGGCTCCCATGACACTTTGATGTCGTCAAACGTGTGTCACGTCAGCCCTTGGAGAGGTCCCATGGTGGCAAATGTCTTCAAACGTTCGGTGGTGCCGCTGCTCATCCTGATGATGGTGATCACGCTGAACTGGGCCGAAATCGGGGCTACGCCTGCGTTTTCATCATCAACTTGTCACACACGAAGCACAGACTCCCGCTCGCTTTCGTCCCCCACACAACAATCCAGGGAAATCATGAGCCGAGCGCTTCGTCTTTTGCCGCTGACCGCGTTGGTTGCGGCCAGCATGTCTGCCTGTGGTGGCAGTGATTCGAGCAGCACCGCCTCCGCGTCCACCTCGGGCGTGGTGACCGGCAGCTACTTCGAGCATGCCAAGGTCTGTATCGACGCCAACAACAACGGCAAGTGCGATTCGGGTGAAACCAGCACCTATACCGATGCGAACGGCGCCTACACGCTGGCAGGCTCCGGCCCCGTTACCGTTGAAATTGGCACGGACGCCTTCCGCAACGATCCGGACACCGGTGCACACACGGCGATCACGCGACCGTTGGTGTTCCGCGCACCGGCCGGCGCCAACGCTGTTGTCAGCGCCATCTCGACCGAGCTGGCTGTGCTGATGGACAGCAACGGCGGCGATATCAACGCTGCCAAGACGGCACTCGCCGCCCGCCTGGGCGTGACGGTCGACAAGCTGCTGGAAGACCACAACAAGGAAGCCGACGCCGGCACGAAGGCTGCGCTGCAGGCTGAAATCGACCAGGCCATCGATCTGATCGCCGACGCCGTTGCCAATGGCGGCGACATCGGCAAGAGCCTGCGCGACGGCGTGGCCAAGCGCGTGGCGCTGGCCAACAACGTCAAGACGATCGTGGTGATCTACGCAGAAAACCGCGGCTTCGACAACCTGTACGGCCTGTTCCCGGGCGCCAACGGCATCCCCGGCGTGAACCCCACCTCGACCGGCACCGCTGTGGCGCAGAAGGACTTCGACGGCTCCGTGCTGCCGACGCTGCCGCCCACCTGGGGCGGCGTGACCGCAGCCGGTCAAAGCGTGCAGATCACGCAGGCGTCCACCGCCAATATGCCCAACCAGATGTTCCAGATCGACAGCGCCTCGGGCTTCGGCAGCACGGGCACGGTGGTCGGCCAGAACGTCATCACGCGCGACCTCTGGCACCGCTTCTACCAGAACCAGATGCAGATCAACGGCGGCAAGAACGACAAGTTCGCCGCCTTTGCCGATGCCGGCGGCCTGACCATGGGCTACTACGACGGCAGCAAGATGGCCATGTGGAACATCGCCAAGCAATACACGCTGGCGGACAACTTCTTCATGGGCGCCTTCGGCGGTTCGTTCCTGAACCACCAATACCTGATCTGCGCGTGCGCACCGATCTATCCGAACGCAAAGGCGTCGCCGGCGGTCAATAGCATCGCCAACGTCAAGACGAATGCAGACGGCACCCCGACCCTCATCCCGGCTGCAAGCTCGGTGATGGCTGGTGCCCCGACCTCGTACGCCGGCGCCGCCGATGATGGCAACGCCACGAAGGACGGCAACCTGACGCCGGTCGACAGCAACGGCAACTCATACGCCGTCAACACGATGCAGCCACCGTACCAGCCGTCTGGCAACGCCGTGGCCAGCGGCAACACGGCCTACGCCGATCCGACCAAGGCCACCACGCTGCCGAAGCAGTCCACCACCAACATCGGTGACCTGCTGACCGCCCGTGGCGTGGACTGGGCCTGGTACGCCGGCGCCTGGAACGCGGCCCTTGCCGACGCTCCGAACGCCACGCGCAGCGTGATCTACAGCGGCTCGATCCAGTTCCAGCCGCACCACCAGCCGTTCAACTACTTCAGCCGCTTCGACCCGGCGACGGCGACCGGCGCTGCTGAACGTGCTGCTCACCTGCGCGACTACGACGCCGCCTTCCTGCAAGACGCAGCCGCCGGCAAGCTGCCCGCTGTCACGTTCTACAAGCCGCAAGGCAACCTGAACCAGCACCCGGGCTATGCCAACGTGGCTGACGGCGACGCGCACATCGCCAACGTGATCGCTCAACTGCAGAAGAGCCCGCAGTGGAAGAACATGGTGATCGTCGTGACGTATGACGAAAACGGTGGCTTCTACGACCACGCCACGGTGCCGAAGGCTGACCGTTGGGGCCCGGGCACGCGTATCCCGGCGATCATCGTCTCGCCGTTCGCCAAGAAGGGTTTCGTTGACCACACCCAGTACGACACGGCTTCGGTCCTGCGCCTGATCACGCACCGCTTCGACCTGCCGACGCTGCCGGGTATCAAGCAACGTGACGCGGCCCTCGTCTCCAACGGCAACAAGCCGATGGGCGACCTGACCAACGCGCTGGACTTCACGCAAGCGCAATAAAGCAGCAGCGCAGTCCTGAGAAAAAGGCGGCCCGGAGCAATCCTGGCCGCCTTTTCTTTACCCGCTATTTCCCCTTCTTCTTGCCTGCGGGCTTTTCGCTTTCCAGCGTTTCGAGCCGCATGCCCACCTTGATCGTCACCTGCCAGTGGGCGATCCTGCCGTCGACCAGGTGGCCGCGCGTTTCCAGCACTTCAAACCAGTCCAGATACTTGAGCGTCTCGCCCGCTCGCGCGATGGCGTTGCGGACGGCTGCATCGCTGGAGTCGGGTGAAGAGCCGACCAGCTCGATCATCTTGTACGTATGGGAACCCATATCGCCTCCTTGTTGGCATGGTTGGAACGTCGGCAGGGTGCCTGCAAGGCGCGATACGCATGCGGCTGGCATGCGATGCGCGCGCCATTGCATTTACCAGAATGGCACCTGTCCCTCCACCTTGATAGCCCGGATTTGCACGGGGCCAAAAAATTCTGGCGGTTAATTGCGTTTACAAATCTGACAAATCTCGTCAACGGACCGACGCGGGGCGTCAAACCCGCGCGCGGGACAAACCCCTGATGGCGGTGGAGCTGCCATTTTTCGGGCGGTCGCACGGCATGCCCGTGCCGGACGGGGCTGGTACGGAACCTGCGTTGGAGTG
Source organism: Ralstonia sp. VS2407 (assembly GCF_052950655.1). Lineage (NCBI taxonomy): Bacteria > Pseudomonadati > Pseudomonadota > Betaproteobacteria > Burkholderiales > Burkholderiaceae > Ralstonia > Ralstonia sp. VS2407. The sequence continues at coordinate 155,721 of NZ_JBRFVG010000002.1, read as the reverse complement.
CACACCCGTTTCCCCGAAGAGGAGGCGCCATGCGCCACCCAGAACAACAAGCCCCCGCCTCATACTCGCCGCTGTCGGCCGTAGCGCCGACGCCGCGGGCGACACAGGAAACCGCGCGACTGGTCGCAGAGACCATCCCCTTCAATCTCGAGCGCAACGGCCGGAGCATCGAAGCCACCTATTCGACCCGCAACGGCATCGTGACGGTCAAATACCGCGGCAAGACCCTGTCCACGTATTCGCCGCAGGGTGACGAAGCCGACTACAAGGCAGTCGCCCGCCAACTGCTCAGCGTCATGCTGACCATCTGAGCGCCGCCGCACTTTCATCAGTGCCGGGCCTTGGCAGTGCTGTGCGCAGGGCGGCCGAACTCGGTACGCAGCGCATCCTTGGCACGCTCCAGAATCCGGCGCCGCCCGGCGCCCAGGTTGTGCCCCGCCCGATTGATATAGAACGTCAGCATTGACATGGCCGACTGGAATGCCGTCCCCTTGCGCCGCCGGCTGTGCTCGGCCGAAGCCTTGAGCGACGCCGCAATCCGCGCAGGGCTGCGCGCCTTGAAGATGTCGGGTTCGATGTCCAGCGCGTCGCTGGTCTCCATCACATGGTGCGACCAGCGGCGGCTCTTCGCCTTGGCCTTCGATGATTTGGCGGTCGCCGGCTTCGACCTGGCGTGGTGCGTGGCCATCATGAAATCTCCTGTAATGATGTACTGGCAGTTCCGCAAGCCGCATACCCGCGCGGGCGGCTACAACGGGGCGACTTCCGTTACGATGACGGACGCTTCACGCCTCTTTTCCGCCTCCTTCATTGATCGCCGGGCTCCGGCGCACATCCAACGTGTCTGGCGACGCCGGTCTTTCTCCCGCCTCCTCTTCCGCATCCGCGCAAACGCCGTCAGATGCGCCGTTCTCCTACCCCGCCTTCCGACTGTTCTGGTTCGCTCGGCTATCCACCACGTTCGCGTACCAGATGTTCGGCGTGGCCGTCGGCTGGCAGATCTACGACCTGACGCGCAGTGCCTATGTGCTTGGGCTGGTCGGGCTGGCGCAGTTCCTGCCGTCGGTGGTGTTGGTGCTGGCCTCCGGCCATATTGCGGACCGCTACGACCGGCGGTATGTCGTGCGCGCCTGCCAGGCCGTCGAAGCCCTGGTTGCGCTCGCGCTGGCCGTCTTGGCGGCCAATGGGCACACCGGCGTGCAGCCCATCTTCCTGTGCGTGGTCGTCATTGGCGCAATGCGTGCATTCGAGACGCCGACGCTGCAAGCGTTATTGCCGACGCTGGTGCCCCTGCAGGCATTGCCGCGCGCGGTGGCCCTGTCCAGTTCGGCCGGGCAGACCGGCGTCATCCTGGGGCCGGCGCTGGGTGGCTTTCTGTACGTGGCCGGCGCGCCGGTGGTGTATGCCACGGCAGCCGGGCTCTTTTTGCTCGCGCACGTATTGCTGGCGCGGGTGCGGATGGAGCGCGCGGCGCCGGTCAGCACGCCGGTGAGCCTCGAATCGCTGTTTGCGGGCATCGCCTTCATCAAGGGGCGGCCGGTGGTGCTGGGCGCCATCTCGCTCGACCTGTTTGCCGTGCTGCTGGGCGGGGCGACGGCGCTGCTGCCGATCTACGCGCGCGACATCCTGGGCACAGGCGCATGGGGGCTGGGGCTGCTGCGCTCGGCGCCGGCTGTGGGGGCGCTGGGCATGGCGCTCTTCCTGGCGCACCGCCCGCTGGATCGGCACGTTGGCCGGGTGATGTTTGCCGCCGTGGCGGTGTTTGGGCTGGCAACGCTAGTGTTCGGGGTGTCGCGCTGGCTGCCGGTGTCGATGTTGGCGCTGGTGCTGCTGGGCGCGTCGGACATGATCAGCGTGGTGATCCGGACGTCGCTGGTGCAGCTCGACACGCCCGATGCCATGCGCGGGCGGGTGAGCGCGGTCAATTCAGTGTTCGTGGGCGCGTCCAACCAGTTGGGCGAATTCGAATCGGGCATGTTGGCCGGGCTGCTGGGGCCCGTGGCCTCGGTGGTGATTGGTGGCCTGGGCACGCTCTTGGTGGTGGCAGCCTGGATGCGGCTGTTTCCGGCCCTGACGCACCGCGACCGCATGCGCGATCCGCATCCCGAGCACACCGGACACCCCTCTTCAGGGGGATAAACCCGCAGACCCGCGCCGCTGGTGGCTTGAGCAAGAATCGGGCAGTGTCTTGCAAGCGTGTCAGCGAAACCCCGATGGCATCGACGGTGGCCAATTCGTATCCTGAGTCACCTTTGGCTGCCTTGTTCCACGCCCGGTATTGCGCCCGACTGTGACGTCCATCCTGCCCTCTTCGTCCCGCCCGTCGGACGCGCGCGCTGCCGGCGCTGCCCGGCTGCCGGATCCCGGGCCTTTCAGCACCAGCGGGTTCAACGGTGCGCCGGCCATTCGCCCATCGGCGTGGCTGGTGGCGATCGGTGCGGCCGCAGTCGGCACGATCGGCCGGGTGCTGCTCGAATCGGCGATGGGCATCCATTTGCCCTTCTACCTTGCTTTTCCGGTGGTGACGATTGCCGCGTGGTACGGCGGCTTCTGGCCGGGGATGCTGGCCATCGTCTGCTATGCGGGGCTGTTCATGGGACTGGCCGCGCTGCAAAGCTGGCCCGCCGCCGTGCCGCTCACGCCAATCCAGATGACGGTGTTTGGGGTGGGTGCGCTGCTCATCTGCGCCTTGTGTGAGCAGTTGCGCCGGGCCCGTGCCGGGGCCGAACGGCGCGCGCGGGCCGAAACCCAGCAACGCCTGTCGCAGCAACGCCTGCTGGCGGCTCTGCAGGCTTCGCCCATTTCCCTCTACGACGTCGACAACACGATGCACTTCACGTGGGTGCACAACCCCGTGTTCGGCCTGCAGCCCGAACAGCTGCTGGGGCGGACGGTGCGCGAAGTGTTCGGACGCCGCGCAGCATCGCGCCTGACCGAGGCGGGCCAGCGCGTCATCGCAACCGGCACACCGACGCGCGTGGAATTTGCCTTCCGGCGTCGCCACACGCAGCGGGTGGTCTACGACGTGGTGGTCATGCCGCTGCGCGACGACACGGGCGAGATCATCGGCCTGACCAACGCCGTGATCGACATCAGCGAGCGCCGCCAGGCAGAGGCTCGCCGCACGCAGTTGCTCGAAGCCGAATCCCGCGCCCGCGAAGAAGCCGAGCGCGCCAGCCGCCTGAAAGACGATTTCCTGGCGACCGTCAGCCACGAGCTGCGCACGCCGCTCAACGCGGTGCTCGGCTGGGCGCAATTGCTGAACATGCGCGCCTACGATGAAGCGATGTTCAAGCGCGGCATTGAAGCCATCGAGCGCAGCGCCCGCACGCAAGTCCACCTGATCGACGATTTGCTCGACATGTCGGCCATCCTCTCGGGCAAGGTCCCGCTGGAGATCGGCCCCGTGGACCTGCCCGACGTGCTGGAGCGCGCGCGTGAGACCATCGAACCGATGGCGCGCCAGAAGAACATCACCATCGAGACTGAGTTCCTGCCGGTGCCGATGCTGCAAGGCGACGCCGGGCGCCTGAAGCAGGTGTTCTGGAACCTGCTGGCCAACGCCGTCAAGTTCACGCCCGAGGGCGGGCACATCCGGCTCTCGGTACATCCGGCGCCCGAAGGCGTGGTCGCCACCGTGCGCGACACCGGCATCGGCATCGAGCCGGCCTTCCTGCCGCATATCTTTGACCGCTTCCAGCAGGCGGATCTGTCGAGCACGCGCCGCCACGGCGGGCTCGGCCTCGGGCTGGCGATTGCCAAGCAGCTCGTCGAGCTGCACCACGGCCGCATCACCGCGGCCAGCAGCGGTGCGGACCGTGGCACCACCATGGCCGTGTCGCTACCCCTGCATGCAGCGCAACCGGGCGAACAGGCCAACCGAACGCCGGGCCTCGTCGCGGGCACGGGCATGCCGACGCTGGACGGCATCCGCGTGCTGGCGGTGGATGACAACCCCGAATCGCTCGGCGTGATCGCGCTGATGCTGGAGCGCTACGGCGCCGAGGTTGTCACCGTATCCAGTGGGGCTGCCGCGCTCGATGCGCTGGAACAGGCAGCCGCCAACGCCTACCCGTTCGATGCGCTGGTCAGCGATCTCGCCATGCCGGGCATGGACGGCATGCAGCTGGTACGGGCCGTGCGCGAACGTGGTTTGACCGACCTGCCCGCCATCGCCGTGACGGCGTTTGCGGACCCGATCCGCCTGAAGGCTGCGAAGGAAGCGGGTTACCAGTCCGTCATTACCAAGCCGATCTTCCCGGGAGAGCTGGGCCACGTGCTGGCCGCCAATGTGCATCGCAAGACCGGGCCGGAGACGCTGGTGTGACACATGGTCAACCATGCCTTGACGGAATGGTTGACCGAACAAAAGTCATTGGCGCCAGTGGCGGCGCATCCGCATACTCTGCCGTCTGTGCCGATCGGTGGGCATCTCTCCCCAAGCAGTTGCCAGCACCCGCTCGCTCGATCGGCCAGCTTGCCCTTCCCATCAGCCGCGTTCGCGGTTGTCTGCCGTATCCATAAGAACGCCTGAACCCTCCGTGCCCATTTGGGCTGCGCTGGCATTCCGGGCTCAGAGAGGAGACTGCATCGCCATGCTTATCCGTTCGCTTCCCATGCTGTTGTCTGCCGTTGCGCTCGGCATTTCCGCGCAGGCGGTTGCCAAAGACGCGTCCAAGGCGGCCACCCAGACTATTGCGGTACCCGGCCTGCAAAAGCCCGCCGACATCCTGATTGACCGCTGGGGCGTGCCACATATCTACGCCAAGAGCGAAGACGACGGCTTCTTCGCGCAAGGCTTCAACGCGGCGCGCGACCGCCTGTTCCAGATTGACTTGTGGCGCCGCCGGGGCCTGGGGCAGCTTTCGGAAGTGTTCGGACCGGCGTATGTGGAACAGGATCGCGCCACGCGGCTGTTCCTCTATCGCGGTGACATGCAGGTCGAATGGAATCATTACAGCCCTGACGCACAGCGCATTGCCACGCGCTTCGTGGCCGGCATCAACGCGTACGTCGACTGGCTGGCCAGGCATCCGGAGCAGATGCCGTTCGAGTTCCGCAAGCTGAACTACACGCCCGCGCACTGGGCGCCGGAAGACGTGGTGCGCATCCGCAGCCATGGCCTGACGCGCAATCTGCAATCGGAAGTCGCTCGTGCCAACGTGGCGTGCAAAGCCAACCTTGCCGACGACACCATCCGCTTCGGCCTCCAGCCTGCCTGGCAAACCCAGTTGCCCGAAGGCCTCGACCCATGCCTGCCGAAGGACTTGCTGAAGGTCTTCACGCTGGCCACGCAAGGCGTGAAACTCACGCCCGAATCGCTCAAGGGTGTAGACGTCGACGGCACGCGCGTGGCCGCCGCTGCCAACCTTGAAGAGACCATGGAGGGCAGCAACAACTGGGTGATCGCGCCGGGCAAATCCACCACCGGCCGCGCCGTGATGGCCAACGACCCGCACCGCGCGTATTCGGCACCGAGCCTGCGCTACATCGCCCACGTCAGCACACCCACGCTGGACATCATCGGCGCCGGTGAGCCATCACTGCCCGCCGTGTCGATCGGGCATAACGGGCACGTCGCGTTCGGCCTGACCATCTTCAACATCGACCAGGAAGACCTTTACGTCTACGAGTTGAATCCGGCCAACAACAGCGAATACCGCTACAACGGCGGCTGGGAGCCCTTCACCGTGCTGCACGAAACCGTGAAGGTGCGCGGCGGTGAGTCCCGCCCCGTCGACCTGACCTTCACGCGGCACGGCCCGGTCATCTACATCGATGCCGAGAAGCACCGCGCGTATGCGGTGCGCTCGGCATGGCTGTCGCCGGGCATGTCGCCGTATTTCGGCTCGGTCGGCTACATGCGCGCCCGCAGCTTCGCGCAGTTCAAGCAGTCGATGATGAACTGGGGCGCGCCCACCGAAAACCAGGTCTATGCCGACACCAAGGGCAACATCGGCTGGGTGCCGGGCGGCCTCGCCCCCATCCGCCCGAACTGGGACGGCCTGCTGCCCGTGCCCGGCGACGGCCGCTTCGAATGGGCCGGCTTCTGGCGCGGCGATCAACTGCCCAGCAGCTACAATCCGAAGTCGGGCTATTTCACCTCCTCCAACGAGATGAACCTGCCGCCGGATTACCCATACCGAGAGCGAAAACTCGGCTTCGAGTGGACCAACGGCTCGCGCCACGCACGCATTGACGAAGTGCTGGCCAAACTGGACAAGGTGTCGATCGAAGATTCGATGCGCTTGCAGAACGACATGGTGTCGATCCCGGCGCGCAGACTGATGGCCCTGCTGGCGCCGCTATCGTCCAACGACGCCGACACGCAGGCCGCGCTCAATCTGTTCAAGGGCTGGAACGCGACCATGCTGGCGGATTCTCCGCAGGCCGCGCTGCATGAGGTCTGGTTCACGCATCACCTTGGCCGCGCGTTCAAGAATGCCGTGCTTTCCAAGGCCGGCGCCGAAGCGATGGCCGCGCCCGATACCGCCGTCATGCTCGACACGCTGGAACATCCGCAGGGCAGCGAACGCAAGTTCGGAGAAGACCCGCAGCAAGCCGCAGCCAAGCGCGATGCCGTGCTGCTCGACAGTCTGAAGAATGCGTGGACCGATATGGTCAAGCGCCAAGGCCCGAACCCGCAAGCGTGGAACTGGGGCCAGTTGCACCACAACCTGAACGCCCATCCGTTCGCAGCCATCGTCGACGAGGCAACGCGCGCCAAGCTCAACGTCGGCCCCACGCCGGAAGGCGGCAGCCCCTACACGCCAAACCAATCGACATATCGCGCGACCGATTTCCTGCAGACCAACGGCCCGTCGTTCCGCACAGTGGTGGACGTCGGCAACTGGGACAACTCGCGCGCCGTCAACCTGCCCGGCCAGTCCGGCAACCCCGACAGCCCGCACTACCGCGACCTGGCACCGCTGTGGCTCAAGGGCGAGTACTTCCCGCTGCTGTATTCGCGCAAGGCGGTGGAAGCGGCAACCGAGTCGCGCGTGCGTCTGGTGCCTGGGAAGTAAGCGCACGATGCGCAAAAAGAAAACGCCACCGCAAATACTCGGTGGCGTTTTCTTCCAACAGCTCAAACATCGACGCTAGCAAGCGATCCGCGATGGTGTGGCCGTACCCTGCCCTAGATGGCGCCTTGAATTTCTGTGAGCGGGCGGAAAAAGGAAGGAGGCCTGTTTGAGCGCAGCGAGTTTGCCTCCTTCCCCGCACGGTCACATAAATTCAAGGGGGAGTCGCCATCTCGGGCGCGCCTTTCTTTGCTTACTTTCTTTGGCAAGACAAAGAAAGTGAGTCGGCCCCGGCAGGGGATGAAACACCAGCGCACCAACAACATCCATTCAGGCAGTCTGCGTGGACGCCAACACCGCCCGCACAACCTCCACCCGCGGAATCGGCGCCACAGCGCTATACCCCGTCGTCGAAATCGCAGCCGCCACATTCGCATACCGCGCCGCCTCTACCGGCGAATCCCCGGCAACAATCCGCGCCACAAACGACCCGCCAAAGCAATCACCCGCGCCGGTCGCATCAATCGCATTGACCGTATGACGCGGCACCAGCGTACGCGCGTCGGGCGTGGCCACGTAGCAACCTTCCGCGCCCATCTTGAGCGCCACCAGTTTCACGCCCCAGCCGAGCAGCGTATCGACAATGCCGTCACGGTCATGACAATCGAGCAGCACCGTCACGTCATCCCAACTCGGCAGGCACAGATCGCACGTGCGCATGGCTTCCTGCATCACGGCTCGGGCACGCGCAAGCGGCCAAAGGCGCAAGCGCAGGTTGGTGTCGAACGAGACGAGCACACCCGCCGCGCGCGCATGCGCCATCGCTGCCAAACCCGCGTCGCACGCGGTGTCGCTGATCGCCAGGCTGATCCCCGACAGGTGAAACGCCTTGGCCGCCGCAATGGCCTGCAGCGGCAGTTGCGCCGTCTGGAAACGGCTCGCCGCAGAGCCTGCACGCAGGTAGTCGAAATGGTGACCTCGCGCATCGTGCGAAACGAAGTACAGGCCTGTGGGCGCCTGCGCATCAGTGTGCACGTAGGTATGGTCCACGCCTTCGTCCTGCCATAGCGCGCGCAACGCCTGGCCGAATCGATCAGCACCCACCGCGCTGATGTAGCCCGTGCGTGCGCCCTGCCGTGCCGCAGCAATGCAGAAGTTCGACGTGTCGCCACCGAAGCCGAAATTCCACGACGTGCTGCCGGGATCCGCCTGGTTGAACTCGATCAGCGCTTCGCCATAGGCGAGGATGTCTGCCATGGGCGCCCCGCTCAGAAGTAGGTCTGCACAACGTCGACCACGTTGTAGGCGTCGTCAACGACAGAAATCTGGCGCCACTTGTCGAACGTGAGGCACGGGTGCGAGATATCGAAGGCGATCATGTCGCCCACCTTGATGTCGTCACCCGGGGCGATCTTCAGGTAGGCGTGCTGATCCATCATGCCGGTGACTTCCCAATGCGCGGGTGTGGCTGACGGCGCCTTGTCGCCCGGGCGGAAATGCAGCACCGGCAGCGGCAGGCCCGCGTCGAATGCGGCATCACGCTTGCCCATGGCAATGATGGCGCGCTCAGCCTCGGGCACGGATTGCACATAGGCCCAAAGCTGGAGCGCCGGTAGCAGGCTCGAACGCATCTTGTGCGCGATGGGGTTGTTGGCGTCGATACGAGCCTGCGCCGCACGGTAGATGCCCACGTCGTGCGTCAGATAGCAACCCGGGCGCAGCACGACATCCAGCGGTTGGCCGATATTGGCCTTGGCGAACTCTTCGGCCACGACGTCGTACCAGGCCGATCCCGCGCCGGTCAGCACGGCAGGCGTGCGTTGCAGACGCTCGTCCTTTGCAAGGTCACCCATCACCTTTACCGCGCGCTGCAGGAACGCGCGGATATCCGCCTCCTCCTTGATCACGCCTTCATAGACTTCCACGCCCGCGAGCTTGACGGCGCCATTGGCACGCGTGAGCGCATCGAGCACCATTTGAAGTTGCGCGTCGTCGCGCACGCCGGTGCGGCCGCCCTGCACGCCCAGTTCGATCAGCACCTGGATCGGGCGCCCCGCCTTGCCGAAGAAGGCGGCAAGCTGATCGACCTGGTCCGCCGCATCCACCAGACAGAAGAACTCGAACGTCGGATCAGCCAGCAGCTCGGCCAGGATGGCCATGTTGCGCTTACCGACCAACTGGTTGGCCATCAACACGCGACGCACGCCGTGGGCATACGCAATGCGTGTCTGGTGCGCCGTTGCGAGCGTGATGCCCCATGCACCGCCTGCCAACTGACGCTGGAACAGGCGCGGGGCCATCGTCGTCTTGCCATGCGGGGCGAGCTTGGCACCGTATTCGCTCACGAAGCGCTGCATCCAGGCCAGGTTGTGCTCCACGCGCGATTGCGAAAGCACTGCCGCAGGCAGGTTCAGGTCTTCGTTCAATACATTCCAGCGCTGGGCAGCAATCTGCTCCGGCGCGCATGCGGTTTCCAACGCACCCAAGCCCTTGTCGAGCGGGTTGACGACGGCGCTGGCATCTCCTTGGTACTTTGTATCACTCATGGGAATCGGCTCGCGTTCCTTTGGGGGTAAACATCGGGTTGACACAATGATAGCGGCGAAATTATTCTCCGGGCCAGCCTGTTACAAAGTACCAAAGCACTCTTCAAGCCGCTATCCGGACGACTACCGGGGGCCAGAATGCGCGACCCTAAGCCCGACCCCATGCGTGAACCGATGGACATCGTGACCCGACTCTCCCAGCGTGCCGCTGAACTGCGCCCCGCCGAGCAGAAGGTCGCGCAGACCGTCCTGAGCGACATTGCAGAAGCCGCCGCCGGCAGCATCCAGACGCTCGCCGAGCGCGCCGGCGTGAGTGAGGCCAGCGTCACCCGTTTTGCCAAGGCGATGGGTTGCCGCGACGTGCGTGAACTCAAGCTCAAGCTAGCGCAGGCGGCCGCAGTCGGCCAGCGCTTTCTGGATGGCGGCGCGGACCGCCCACCTTCGAGCGCCGACGGCATCCTGGCCGACATCAGCAATGTGCTGGAGGCCAACCGCGCGCTGGTGCAGCCCGAGGCGTTTCGCGCCGCGGCAGTGGCGTTGGTGGCGGCGCGCATGATTGCCGTATTCGGCATGGGTGGCGGCTCGACCACCATGGCCGACGAAATGCGCTACCGCCTCGCCCGCTTGGGACGGCCGGTCACCACCTATCATGATTCGATGCTGCAGCGGATGGTTGCGGCCACGCTCAGTCCGGACGATGTGGTGGTCGTGTTCTCCGTGACCGGCCACGTGCCGGAGGTGATCGACAGCGTGACCATCGCGCGCGAGTACGGCGCCCGGATCGTCGCCATCACGGCCATCGGCTCACCGCTGGCTGCGCTGGCCGATGTCTTGCTGCCGATCCAAGCCATGGAAACCGATTTCATCTTCAAGCCGTCGTCATCGCGCTACGCCATGATGATGATGATTGACCTGCTGGCCACCGAGGTCGCATTGCAGCAGGCCGATCGCAGCAAGGAGCTCTTACGGCGCATCAAGTACGTGCTCGATGCGCATCGCGGCGGCGGCAATCGCCAGCCGCTCGGAGATTGAGCAGGAGCAGCACATGCAGCAGTACGACACCGTCATCCGTCAGGTCCGCATTGTGGACGGCAGCGGCCACGAACCCGAGGCCACGCTGTTCGACGTGGCCATCACCGACGGTCGCATCGCCGCCATCGCCACATCGGACTCCACCGCCTGGCTGGGGGACGAGGAAATCGCCGGCGAGGGCCGCGTCCTTGCCCCCGGCTTCATCGACGTGCACACGCACGACGACACCAACGTGATCCGCACGCCCGACATGCTGTGCAAGGTGTCGCAGGGCATTACGACCGTCATCGTGGGCAACTGCGGCATCAGCGCGTCGCCGGCCACGCTCAAGGGTGAACCGCCCGACCCGATGAACCTGCTGGGGCCCGCCAGCGCATTTGCGTACCCGACCTTCTCGGCGTACGTGGAAGCCGTGGAGCGCGCACACCCGGCCGTGAACGTGGCCGCGCTGATCGGCCACACTGCGCTGCGCAACAATCACCTGGACCGCCTCGACCGCCCTGCCACTGCCGATGAAGTCGAAGGCATGCGCGCACAGTTGCGCGAGGCACTCGATCACGGCGCACTGGGCCTGTCGACCGGCCTGGCCTACGCCAACGCCTTTGCTTCCACTACCGAAGAAGTGATGGGCCTGGCCGAGCCGCTGGCCGAGGCCGGCGCCATCTACACAACGCATCTGCGTACCGAATTTGCCGCGATTCTCGATGCAATGGACGAGGCGTACCGTGTCGGCAAACATGCGCGCGTGCCGATCGTGATCTCGCACCTGAAGTGCGCGGGCGCGGCCAACTGGGGACGCGCGGGCGAGGTGCTGGAATCCATCGAAGGGGCGCAGCGCTATCAGCCCGTAGGGTGCGACTGCTATCCGTACACCGCAAGCTCGTCCACGCTGGACTTGAAGCAGGTGACGGATGAGTTCGACATCTTCATCACGTGGTCGGAGCCGGAGCCGGGCATGGCCGGACAGACGCTCAAGGAGATTGCCGCCGCGTGGGGCACCGACCTGATGGACGCCGCGCGCCGCCTGCAGCCGGCCGGCGCCGTGTACCACAACATGTCGGCGCAGGATCTAGACCGCATCATCACGCACCCCGCCACGGTGATTGGCTCAGACGGCCTGCCGAACGATCCGAAGCCACATCCGCGTCTGTGGGGCGCCTTCCCGCGCGTGCTCGGCTACTACAGCCGCGAGCGCAAGCTGCTCTCGCTTTCGGCCGCCATCCGCAAGATGACAGGCCAGTCCGCCGAGCGCTTCGGCCTGACCGAACGCGGCCTGGTACGCGAGGGCTACTGGGCTGATCTCGTTTTGTTCGACCCCGAAACGGTACGCGATGTCGCCACATTTACGGATCCGCAGCAACCCGCGGCGGGTATTGCGGCAGTGTGGGTCAACGGCCATCTGTCGTATCAGGATGGCGCCGTGCAGCCGCATCGTGCCGGGCGCTTCCTTAGGCGCGGGCCGCGTGCGCAGGCAGTTGCAGCCCCGGAAGTCCACTGAAATCCGAGTTTGTTTGAGAGTTTTGAAAGAAGGAACGTAGCGATGACGATTACCCGAATTGGCGTTGAAGGCGGCACCGGCACCGGTGGCCAGCACCTGCCCTTTGCCCGCGCGGCCGGCGCAGACGGCTGGCTGTTCGTTTCGGGCCAGACGCCCATGGTGAACGGCGAGGTTGTCGGCAACGGCATCGTCGAGCAATCGCACCAGACCATCAAGAACGTGCTGGCCATCCTGGCTGAAGCGGGCTACGGCCCCGAGCACGTCGTGCGCTGCGGCGTGTGGCTGGATGATCCGCGTGATTTCCAGTCGTTCAACAAGGTATTCAAGGAGTACTTCGGCGCCAACCCGCCCGCGCGGGCGTGCGTGGTGTCGAGCATGGTCATCGACTGCAAGGTCGAAGTCGATTGCGTGGCGTACAAGAAGCCGTAATCCGTAGTCCAGAAAGGGGCGCCCTGCACGACGGGGCACCCATCAAAACAAGAGCCGTGAATATTCCCGAGGAGGAAACCCGATGGTCCCGATGCAAGGCAACTCGCTATTGCTGACCGCCGCGCTGGCGGTGGTGGCGCTGATCTACCTGATTGCTGTCCAGAAACTGAACCCGTTCGTCACGCTGATCGTCGTCTCGCTCGCGCTGGGCGTGGTGGTCGGCATGCCGATGGGCAATATCGTCAAGGCGTTCGAAACCGGCGTGGGCGGCACGCTCGGCCACATTGCGCTGGTGGTGGGCCTCGGAACGATGCTCGGCAAGATGATGGCGGAATCCGGTGGCGCCGAGCGCATCGCCAAAACGCTCATCAGTGCCTTTGGCGAGAAGAACGCGCACTGGGCCATGATGGTCGTCGCGTTCATCATCGGCCTGCCGGTGTTCTTTGAAGTCGGTTTCGTGCTGCTGATCCCGATTGCCTTCAACGTGGCCAAGCGCACGGGCACGCCGATCCTGATGGTCGGCCTGCCGATGGTGGCCGGCCTGTCGGTGGTGCACGGTCTGATCCCCCCGCACCCGGCCGCGCTGCTGGCGGTGACGGCTTATCAGGCGGACATCGGCAAGACCATCATGTATGCGCTGATCGTCGGTCTGCCGACCGCCATCCTGGCCGGTCCGCTTTGGGCGATGCTGGTCTCGCGCTACGTCAAGCCGGACGAGAACAACCCGCTGGCCGCACAATTTGTTGAATCCGACCAGAAGCGCGAACTGCCGGGCTTTGGCGTGACGCTGTTCACGATCCTGCTGCCGGTGGTGCTGATGCTGATCGGCAGTTGGGCCGACCTGATCGCCGCGCCCAAGACGCTGGCGAACGACATCCTCAAGCTGGCCGGCAACTCCGTGATGGCCCTGCTGATTGCCGCTATCGTCAGCTTCTACACGTTCGGCAAGGCACGGGGCTTCAACCGCGAGACCATCCTCAAGTTCACCAACGAGTGTCTGGCACCGATCGCCACGATCACGCTGGTGGTGGGCGCAGGCGGCGGCTTCGGTCAGATCCTGCGTGACTCGGGCGTGTCGAAGGCCATCGTGGCTGTCGCCACCGATGCCCATCTGTCGCCGTTGCTGCTCGGTTGGGTGGTGGCTGTGCTGATCCGTATTGCCACGGGTTCGGCCACCGTTGCCATGACGACCGCCTGTGGCATCGTCGCCCCGATCGCCGCAGCCTCGGGCGCCGCCGTCAAGCCGGAGCTGATGGTGCTGGCCACCGGCGCCGGGTCGCTGATCCTGTCGCACGTGAACGACGGCGGCTTCTGGCTGGTGAAGGAGTATTTCAACCTGACCGTGCCGCAGACTTTCAAGACGTGGACGGTACTGGAAACCATCATCTCGATCGTCGCGCTGCTGCTCACGCTTGCGCTGGCGACCGTCGTTTAAGCTTGTTCCGTTGAAGTTGATCTAGGAGAACGTTGTGGGTATCGATTCCGTCGTCAAGGCCGGCCCGGTCATCCCGGTGCTGCAGTTCCAATCTGTCGATGAAGGCGTCAAGGTGTGCCGCGCGCTGTACGAGGGCGGTATCCGCACGTTCGAGATCACGATGCGCACGCCGGTAGCGCTGGATGTGATCCGTGCGGTGGTGAAGGACCTGGGCAGCGATGCCATCGTCGGCGCCGGCACGCTCACGCGGCCGGAGCACTTTGTGCAGGCGCGCGATGCCGGAGCCGTGTTTGCCGTGTCGCCCGGCATCACGACGGCACTCGCGCTGGCGCAGGCAGAGTCGGGACTGGACTGGCTACCGGGCATCATCACGCCCTCAGAACTGATCACTGCGCTGGAGTTCGGCCTGACCACGCTGAAGTTCTTCCCGGCCGAAGCGGCTGGCGGCATCCCGATGCTCAAGTCGATTTACGGGCCGTTTGGCGATGTGCGTTTCTGCCCGACCGGCGGCATCACACCGCAAAGCGCGCCCGAGTACCTCGCCCTGCCCAACGTGGTGTGTGTCGGCGGCTCGTGGATGGTGCCCAAGGACAAGGTCGCGGCCGGCGACTGGGCAGGCATCACGGCACTCGCCAAGGAAGCGGCCGCGCTCAAGCGGTAATCAACGTCACCTCTCGCGCGGCCGGCTTTGGCTTTAGACGAAGCTGACCGCGCGGTCCATCTGCTCCCGATATTGAACGATGTCTTCAATGGTCAGCACCGGCAGGTTGTGCTGATCGGCGAAGCGCACCGCGTCGTCACGGCGCGCCATGGTGCCGTCGGGCAGCATCAATTCGCACAGCACGGCGGCCGGCGGCAAGCCTGCCAAGCGTGCCAGGTCGACCGAGCCTTCGGTATGGCCACGCCGCGCCAGCACCCCGCCCTCCCTTGCCACCAGCGGAAACACGTGCCCCGGGCTGACGACCGATTGCGTATCGGCATCTGCCGCGATGGCCGCGCGGATGGTCGTGATGCGATCCGCCGCCGATACGCCGGTGCTCACGCCTGTGCGTGCCTCGATCGACACCGTGAACGCCGTGCCGTATTGGCTGCGGTTGTCTTCCACCATCGGGCGCAAGCCGAGCGATGCGCTCTTCTCTGCCGTCAGGCACAGGCAGACGATGCCGCTGCACTCGCGAATCAGCATGGCCATGCTGGCCTGCGTGAGCTTGTCGGCAGCGACGATGAGGTCGGCCTCGTTCTCGCGATCGGCATCGTCGAGCACGACAACGGGCACGCCGAGGCGCACGGCATCGAGGGCGGCGGCCATGCGCGCAGGCATGTCGGCCGGGTCGAAGCGGGCGTCGAAGGCATCAAGAATCACATTGCTGACAGGCAATGCGGGCGGGTGAACCGCAGGGGATTGCTGAGTGGACAACATGGAAACGCTCCTCGCAAGATTGGCGACAAGACGTTCCAGGGCAAGCAGACAAACACGCGCGAGCCATACAGCGGCGCAGCCCGGCACAAGGCCAGGCGCGCGCCTGTAGCACGGGCGTGTTGTTCCGCACATCTTCTTCCATCCGGACTCTGACCGTCGGCCCCGGCATCTCACCGGATCTGCTGACCCTCCCATGCAGGCGCATGGAAGGCGCTCGCGGGCTCACGGACACATGTGTCCGCATACCGCCGGTGGGGAATTCCACCCCGCCCTGAAGACGTACTGAACCGGCAGGATCGCCGGCAAGCGCAATGCTACCGCAACAGGTTGCAACGATTCGACCCTACTGACGGGTCGGGCAAAGCGCTATCTCGCTAGCTCGCTCTCTGTGCCCGAGCCAACATGGCGTGCAGCAGCACATCGGCGCCGCGCGTCACATCTTCGGGCAACGCATCTTCGGCTTCGTTGTGGCTCAGACCGTTGACGCACGGGATGAAGATCATCGCCGTCGGGCAATGCTTGGCGATGTGGATGGCGTCGTGCCCCGCGCCGCTCACGATGCGCTGATGCCGGTAGTCGAGGGCTTCCACCGCATCGGCCACCGCCTTCACGCAAACGGGGTCGAACGGCGTGGCCGGGCTGCCCCAATGCTGGTCGATCTGCACGGTTAGGCCACGGCGCTCGGCAATGTCGGCAAAGCGCTCCCGCAGCGTCGACTCCATCTCGGCGATGCGCGCGTCTTCGTGGTGGCGCAAGTCCACCGTGAAAGTCAGATCGGCGGCGATGGTGTTGCGCGAAGCATTGCGGATGCCGAGTTCGCCAATGGTCACCAAACCGTGCGGGGCAAACATCTCGACCAGCGTTTCCAGCGACGCGGCCATCTCCGCTGCCGCGAACATCGCATCGCGCCGGAAGCGCATTGGCGTGGTGCCCGCATGCGCCGCCTGGCCCTGCACGCGCACATCAAGCCAACGGATCGCCTGCCCACCCGTGACGACGCCAATCGGCACGCCGTTCTCTTCCAGGATCGGCCCTTGCTCGATATGCGCCTCGAAATACGCATCGAACGGCGTACCGGGGATGGCGCGTTCGCCTGCGTAGCCGCTCGCCACCAGCGCATCGGCCACAGAAACGCCTTGCCCATCGCGCGAGGCCAGTGCCTGTTCCAGCGGCATCACGCCCGCAAATGCAGCAGAACCCAACATGGCGGGCGTGAAGCGTGCCCCCTCTTCGTTGGTCCACACAACAATCTCGATGGGCTTATCGGTTTCGATGCCCGCGTCGTTGAGCGTGCGCACGACTTCCAGCGCGGCCAGCACACCGTAGACACCATCGAAGCGCCCGCCTTCGGGCTGCGTGTCGAGATGGCTGCCGCTCGCCACGGGGCGGGCTTGCGCCGATTTGCCCGCGCGGCGCGCAAACAGATTGCCGACGCGGTCGGTGCTGAGCGTCATGCCCGCGTCTTCGCACCAGCGCGCGAACAACGCGCGGCCGGCCACGTCTTCTTCCGTGAGCGCCAAGCGCCGCACACCGCCTTTTGGCGTGGCACCGACCGCCGCCATTTCCATCAGGCTCGACCACAGCCGCGCCCCGTTGACCTTCAACATGTCTCCATTCCTTTGCACGCACGCCGACCGGCTCGGCGCATTCAGCCGTCTTTATCTGGCAATCGCAAAATGCGCGTCAAATTGCGAATGTTTATTCGGCCTATAAGTCAGGCAAATACTGCTGGCGTAAAGCGTGCATTCCGTCGCTACGGAGACAGGCGCTGAAGGCCAACGGCGAAAAGTGTGCGTCGCGGATTCCGGCCGAGGCACTCGTGGAGGTAGGCGTCGACCGGGGCTTTATCCATGCATGCGAGAGGCCAGGGCAAGACATTTAGCCAGGCTGACGATCCGCTAACCCTGCATCGACTAGAATCCAAGCCTTTCCGACCGTGCTTGCTATCGCCCCCCGCATGGAATCCCGCCCAGTCTCCTCCCGCCGCTCGCCATGGATGGCGTTGCTTGTCGTCGCGCTCGTCGCCGTATTCCTCGCGCTGTGGACGGACGACCTGTTCCAGCGATCCACCCTCTTCCGGCCAGATGAAGGGCGCTATGCGGAGATCCCGCGCGAGATGGTGGCTTCCGGTGACTGGGTGACGCCCCGCCTGAACGATCTCAAATATTTCGAGAAGCCGCCCCTGCAGTACTGGACGACGGCCGCCACGTTCCAGGCGTTCGGCGTCAATGCCTGGGGCGCGCGCCTGTGGCCAGTGCTGTTCGGCCTGGGTGGGATCCTGATGACGGCCTGGACGCTGGCGGCCTATCGCGGCGGGCGCACGGCGGCAACGGGCGCGGCGATTCTCGCCTCGTCTCTGTTGTATCTGCTGTTCGGACAGGTCATCACCCTCGACATGGGCGTGGGTTTTTTCCTGACGGTCGGTGCGTGCGGCTTTGCGCTGGCGCAGCGGCCCGGTGCATCGCGTCGCGGGCAGCTCGCGTGGATGCTGGTGGTCTGGCTGGCGCTGGCAGGCGCGACACTCACCAAGGGCCTGATCGGGCTGGTCGTCCCGGGCTTGATCGGCGTGGCCTACCTGCTGATGACGCGCGACTGGGCACTGATCCGCCGAATGCATTGGCTACCCGGCCTTGCGCTGTACCTGATCGCCACGGTGCCGTGGTTCGTCGTCGTGCAGGAGCGCAACCCGGAGTTCTTCCACTTCTTCTTCATCCACGAGCATTTCGAGCGCTTCCTGACCAACGAGCACCATCGCAGCGGCAAGTGGTGGTACTTCATAGCGGTGGGCCTGGCTGGGCTGCTGCCGTGGACGCCGCTGCTGTTTGCGGCCATCGGCCGGCGCATGGGGCGCGCGGCGGATCTGTTCGTCGGCACGCGACAATTTGACCTGATGCGCTGGTCGATTGCGTGGGCGGGAATGATTTTCCTGTTCTTCTCGATATCCAACTCGAAGCTGCCGGGCTACATCGTGCCGGCCTTCCCCGCACTGGCGATTGTGCTGGCCCTGGCGCTGGAGAAGATGCCCACGCGCGCTGTTGCGTGGTCGCTGGGCGTCAATCTGCTGATCGCCGTCGGCCTGTGGTTTGCGGTGCCAATGATCGGCGCCAAGGCCGGCGCGAAAATGCCCGCCCAGCAGGTTGCGGTGGCCATGCCTGCGTTGCGCGAGGTGATGGTCATGCTGGCCGTCGGTACGCTGGCCGCTCTCATGGCGCTGCGCTGGCAGAAGCGCACCGTGGCCGTGATCGTGCTGTCGATCTCGGCCCTGCTCTGCTGGGACCGCGTGCTCAACGCCAGCGAGATCTTCCGCGATGCACTGTCCGCCCGCGACGTCATTGAAAAAACCTTGAACGCAACGGGCCCGATTCCCGACGAAACCCCTTTCTACTCGGTCGAGTGGCTAGATCAGACGGCCATCTACTACCTAGGTCGACCGATGACGCTGGTCTCGGGCTTTGACGAATTGGAGATGGGCGCCGGCTTGGAGCCGAGCAAGGTCATTGCCACCACGGACGAATGGATCAAGCGTTGGACCGATGGCCCTCCTGCCTACGCATTCATGCGTCGCACGACATGGCAGAAATTGCATGACGCCGGCGTGCCGATGCGCCTGGTGGCCGAATCTGCCGACAAGGTTGTGGTGGCGCGGCGGTAGACGCATCTCCAAACAATCGCACCCTCCAAACGAAAGGGCCGCAACATCAGCGGCCCTTTTTATTGCCTGCGGCAACTGCCGCCACTTACCACGTGCAACTGCCGCGCAGGAACGCCCATTCCTCGCATTCATCTCCGCCTGGGCTGACGCAGGTTCCCACGTCAGCCCCGTTGGCACGCGTGGAAAACTCAAGTTGACCGCCGCGCTGCAGACAATACGTGGATGCTGGATTCGCCATGCCCGGCGTTGCGCGCGGGGGTTCGGTGTCCGCGGCGGGCGGTGACGCGTCAGCCGGCGGTTGCGCCGGTACCGGCTGCACGGCCGGTGAAGGCGGCAGCGTCGTAACGGGTGCGGGTGCGGGTGCGGGCGGTGGCGCAGGCTGGATGGTCATGCGCGGCGGCTGCCACGGAGGCATCGGCGACGAGCAGGCCGCCAGGCCCATCGCCAGCACACACGCGGCAACGGCGGCGGTTATGCGGGCTTGGCCGGCATCCTTGACGAGACAGACAGCGCGATTCATGCGTTTTCCTCCCGGAGTTCTGGTGAACGCACGCAACAAGCGTGCTTGCCTCGCCTAGGATAGCTCACGCAATCGCTTGCCCGTGTGTCAGTCGGGCAATCAGTCGGGCGATCGGGCGATCAAGCCGCCGCTGTTGAGGCCGGAAACCGCATGGTGACGCGAAACCCCGGCGACGGCGCGTCCGCGGCCGACGGGCCGACCGCGAGATCCCCGCCCAGGTGGCGCACCAGCCGATCGACGATTGCCAGCCCCAGCCCGCAATGCGCATTGCCGCCGCGCGCCGGATCCAGGCGCACAAAAGGCCGCATGACGCGGTCAAAGTCGGCAGCGGGGATGCCAGCACCGTGGTCTTCCACCGTCAGCGTATAGCCGGTTTCGTCCGCCGCGGTGCGCACGTTGACCGGCTCGGCGCCATACGCAAACGCGTTGTCGAGCAGATTGACGACGATGCGCTCAAGATGCGTCGGCTTGAGGCGGAAGCGATCCCCAGCATGCAGATCGAGCGCGACATGTTTGCCCTGCTCGGCAAAGGGCTGCACCAGGCCGCGCAGATGGCGGTCGACCGACACCTCGCGCGCCTCGCTGTCGCCGCTCTGCGCATAGGCGAGGAACTGCTCGACGATGGCCGACATGGATTCGACATCGCGTTCGATACCGGCGCCGGCTTTCTGGTCAGCCAGCATTTCGGCACGCAGGCGCAGGCGCGACAGCGGCGTCTTCAGGTCGTGCGCAATGCCGGCCAGCATGGTGTTGCGCTCTTCGTCGGCAGCCGACAGGTCAGCAGCCATATGGTTGAACTGGTCGGTCAACTGGCGGAGTTCGTACGGGCCGCGCTCCTTGAGCGGTGCCACGTAGCGGCGCCGGGCCAGCGCACCCGCAGCATCGGCCAGCTCGCGCACGGGGCGCTGGATCTGCCACGCCGCAAACAGCGAGAACGCGATGGCAATCGCCAGCACCACCATCACGCCCGGCACCACAGCCGAGATAGTGGGCGGCGCATGCACCCACACCAGGGGCATGGCAATCCACTTGTTGCGCTGCGAAAAACGCACGAACACGCGTGGCGTGGGGCCTGCTTCGAGCCGCAACTGTGTGTCGGATGGCAAACGGCGCGCCAGTTGTCGCACCAACTCCGCAGACTTGTCCGATGCCGCAGACGCGTCGCCCGAGGGCGGCTCATCGGTTTCGGTCACGAGATCGGGCAGCTTCACATGCAGATGGCCGTCCATCGCTGCCTGGAAGGCCTGCAACTGGAACGCCATCTGATCTACCGAAGCCTGGAACTGTCGCTCGCGGCGCTCGGCGCGCAGCACGCCCAGCCACGAGAAGTGGCTCAGCACAAGCACCACCACGATCAGCACCGCCAGCCGGCCGAACAGCGTGTCGAATCTAGCCTTGAACTTCATTGGCCTCTTCCCGCTCGTCCGGCACAAAGGTGTAGCCGCGGCCGCGCACGGTCTGGATGTATCGCGGGCGCTGGGCGTCTTCTTCCAGCACGCGACGCAGGCGCCAGATCTGTACGTCGATGCCCCGATCGGACACACCGCTGCCCGGTCCGTACATCAGCTCGACGATGTGCTCGCGCGTGAGCACCTGCATCGCATGCCCGATCAGCAGCTTGAGCAGCGCGAATTCGGTATCGCTGATCGACAGTGCGGTGTCGCCGCGAAACAGCGTGCGCATGCGGAAGTTGAGCTTGAACGGGCCGAAGCTGAAGCTGTCGCGGTCTTCCGGTGCGGAGGCCGGCACGGAAAGGCGCCGGCGCAGCACCGCGTTGATACGGGCGAGCAGCTCGCGCGGCGAGAACGGCTTGCCGAGATAGTCGTCGGCGCCGATTTCCAGGCCGATGATGCGATCGATCTCATCGCTGCGGGCGGTGAGCAGGATGACAGGCACGTCGTCATTGCGAGCGCGCAGGTCGCGCAGGGCGGACAGGCCATCCACCTTGGGCATCATCAGGTCGAGCACGACAAGGGCCGGGCGCTCCCGTTCGAGCCGGGCGCCCAGCCCATCGCCGTCGTGCAGCACGGAAACGGCAAAACCCTGCTGGGTCAGGTATTCGCGCAGAAGGTCGCGCAGTTCGACGTCGTCATCGACGACCAGGATCTTGGTGCCGCTCATCTGTCTGGTGGAGTGTCTGGTAGACGCAGGAAGGTGTGCTCATGATAGCGATTGTGGCCACCACGAATCGCGCGCACTTTCACCATATTGTTTCGCCCGGTAACACCGCGATGGGTTTGTAATCTGCCGTAATAGAACCCGCTGCGCGACTCATTCTTCGCAAAGACGTTGCCTTTAAGCTGCGGTTTGACTGGCACGGGCGCCAGCTATCATGTGCGCTCGTCCCCATATTGCTAAGAACAGGAACGCCAACATGTCCGATCCCAAGGACCAGAAGCCCGGCCAGTTTGACGACGCCGGCCGCCGTACGCACGAGGGGACAGAGACGCCCAACGAGGTGTCTTCGACGCTGCTGCCGCCCCCGCGCGAAGGTGGCAAGCGCCGCCGCTGGGGCATCTGGGTGGTGATCATCATCCTGGTGTTGATCGGCTATGCGGTCTATCACGCGAAGTACCGCAACGCGGGCGGCCCCGGTGGGCGAGGTGGCCCCGGTGGACGCGGCGCGGCCATGGCCGGCAAGCCGATGCCCGTGATGGTCGGCACGGCCGTCAAGGGCGACATCAACGTGGTCCTGTCGGCGCTGGGCAATGTCACGCCGGTCAACAACGTGACGGTCAAGACGCGCGTGGACGGCCAGCTCGTGCGCCTGGCGTTTACGGAAGGACAGACCGTCAAGGCTGGAGACCTGCTGGCCGAGGTCGACCCGCGCACCTATCAGGCGCAGCTCGCCCAGGCGGAAGGTCAGCTTGCGCGCGATCAGGCGTTGCTGCAAAACGCGAAACTCGACCTGCAGCGCTACCAGACGCTGCTCTCGCAGGATTCGATCTCCAAGCAGCAGGTGGATACGCAGGCAGCGCTGGTGCGTCAGTACGACGGCACGGTCAAGCTGGATCAGGGCAACGTCGACAACGCCCGCGTGCAGCTTTCCTACACGCGCATCACCGCGCCGGTGTCTGGCCGGGTTGGCCTGCGCCAAGTCGATCCAGGCAACATCATTCATGCGTCGGACACCAACGGCATCGTGGTCATCACGCAGATCGACCCGATCACCGTCATCTATTCCATTCCTGAAGACAACCTGCCCAAGGTCATGCCGCGCCTGCAGTCCGGCGACAAGCTGCAGGTGGAAGCCTGGGACCGCGGCCAGACCACGCAGCTCGCGCGCGGCGTGCTCATGACGGTAGATAACACCATCGACAACACCACCGGTACGGTGAAGCTGCGTGCGCAGTTTCCGAACCAGAACGCCATGCTGTTCCCGAACCAGTTCGTGAACGTGCGCATGCGGGTGGATACGCTGCGCGACGTGGTGATCGTGCCGGGCGCCGCTATCCAGCGCGGCACGCAGGGCACCTTCGTCTACGTGGTGGGCGACGACAACAAGGTGGCGCTGCGCGTGGTCAAGCTGGGCGTGACCGAAGGGGAACGCGTGTCGGTAGCGCAAGGCCTGCAGCCGGGCGAGCGCGTGGTGATCGACGGCGCCGACAAGCTGCGCGACGGTTCGCCGGTCGAGGTGATCCAGCCGGGCGCAGCCGCAAGCGCTCCTGCCGCCGGCCAACCCCATCAGGGCGGGCGTCATCGCCGTGGCCAGGGTGGCGCTTCGGCACCCGCCGCAAGTGCGCCGGCTGCCAAGCCGTAAGCCCTGAGTCGTGCATTGCGTGCACGCGCCTGACGAAGTCTTCTGTTCCGAGCTGGCATGAATCCCTCCCGAATCTTCATCCTCCGGCCCGTGGCGACCACGCTGTTGATGGTCGCCATCCTGCTCTCGGGCCTGGTGGCGTACCGGATGCTGCCGCTCTCTGCGCTGCCCGAGGTCGACTACCCGACCATCCAGGTCACGACGCTGTACCCGGGTGCCAGCCCCGACGTGATGACATCGTCCATCACCGCGCCGCTGGAGCGGCAGTTTGGGCAGATGCCGGGCCTGAAGCAGATGACGTCGTCCAGCTCGGGCGGCGCGTCGGTCATCACGCTGCAGTTTGACCTGTCGCTTTCGCTCGACATTGCGGAGCAGGAGGTACAGGCGGCCATCAACGCGGCCGGCAACCTGCTGCCGAACGACCTGCCGATGCCACCGATCTACAGCAAGGTGAACCCGGCCGACGCGCCGATCCTCACGCTGGCGATCACCTCCAACACGATGCCGTTGCCCAAGCTGGAAGACCTGGTCGACACGCGCATCGCGCAAAAGCTGTCGCAGTTGCCGGGCATTGGCCTGGTCAGCATCAGCGGCGGGCAGCGGCCGGCCGTACGCATCCAGGCGAACACGTCGGCGCTGGCGGCGCTCGGGCTGTCGATCGACGACATCCGCACTGCCATCGGCACCGCCAACGTGAACGGCGCCAAGGGCAGCTTCGACGGCCCGATGCGCGCCTCCACCATCGATGCCAACGACCAGCTCAAGTCGGCCGCCGAGTACGGCAAGATGATCGTCGCCTACAAGAACGGCGCGCCCATTCGCCTGACCGATGTGGCGCAGATCGTTGACGGCGCTGAAAACCGCAAGCTGGCCGCGTGGTCCAACACCACCCCCGCCATCATCCTGAACGTGCAGCGCCAGCCTGGCGCCAATGTGATCGAGGTGGTGAATCGCGCCAAGGCGTTGTTGCCGCAACTCAAGGACACGCTGCCCGGCAACGTTGAGGTGTCGCTGCTGACCGACCGCACCACCACGATTCGCGCCTCGGTATCGGATGTGCAGTTCGAGCTGATGCTGGCCGTTGCGCTGGTCGTGATGGTGATCTTCCTGTTCCTGCGCAATGTGCCGGCCACGGTCATTCCGGCGGTGGCGGTGCCACTGTCACTGGTGGGTACGTTCGGCGTCATGTACCTGGCGGGTTTTTCAATCAACAACCTCACGCTGATGGCGCTGACCATCGCCACCGGTTTCGTGGTCGACGATGCCATCGTCATGATCGAAAACATCGCCCGCTACATCGAAGAGGGCGACCCGCCAATGGAGGCCGCGCTCAAGGGTTCCAAGCAGATCGGTTTCACGATCATCTCGCTCACGTTCTCGCTCATCGCCGTGCTGATTCCGCTGCTGTTCATGGGCGATGTGGTGGGCCGGCTGTTCCGCGAGTTCGCCATCACGCTGGCGGTATCGATCCTGATCTCGGCCGTGGTGTCGCTCACGCTCACGCCGATGATGTGCGCACGCTTGCTCAAGCACATTCCCGAAGCCGAGCAATCGCGCTTCTATCACGCTGCGGGCGCGTTCTTCGACAACGTCATCGCGCGGTACGGCCGCATGCTGCAATGGGTGCTTGATCGGCAGAAGACCACGCTGCTGGTGGCCATCGGCACGCTGGTCCTGACGGCCCTGCTCTATGTGGTGGTGCCCAAGGGTTTCTTCCCGGTGCAGGACACCGGCGTGATCCAGGGCATTTCGGATGCGTCGCAGTCGATCTCGTTCTCGGCCATGGCCGAGCGGCAGCAGAAGCTAGCCGAAGTCGTGCTGAAAGACCCGGCGGTGGAGAGCCTGTCGTCGTTCATCGGCGTGGATGGTGTGAACACCACGCTCAACAGCGGCCGCATGCTGATCAACCTCAAGCCGAAGGACAAGCGCGACGCCGACGCCACCGAGATCATTCAGCGCCTGCAGCCCGAATTGGCCAAGGTGGCGGGTATCTCGCTGTACATGCAGCCGGTGCAGGACCTGACGATTGAAGACCGCGTGAGCCGCACGCAGTACCAATTCACGGTGGAAGATCCGGACCCGAACAACCTTTCGAAGTGGGTGCCGAAACTCGTTGAACGCCTGCAGCAGACCAACGAACTGCGCGACGTGGCGAGTGACCTGCAGGACAACGGCTTGCGTGCCTACGTACAGGTCGACCGCGACAAGGCGGCGGTGTACGGCATCACGATGGCTGCGGTGGACAGCGTGCTGTACAGCGCCTACGGCCAGCGCCTGGTGTCGACCATCTTCACGCAATCGAACCAATACCGCGTGGTGCTCGAAACGGACCCGAAGATGCAGCTTGGGCCGCAATCGTTGTATGACCTGCACGTGGCATCGAGCAGTGGCCAACAGATTCCGTTGGGCGCGTTTGCCACGGTGGTGGAACAACCGGGCTCGCTGGTAGTGAATCACCAGGGGCAATTCCCGGCGGCCACCATTTCGTTCAACCTGGCGCCGCATGCATCGCTGGGTGCAGCGGTCGACACGATCAATGCCGTCGAACAGGAAATCGGCCTGCCGGCCAGCATGCAGACCAGTTTCCAGGGCGCGGCGCTGGCGTTCCGTGCGTCGCTGTCGAATCAGTTGTGGCTGATCCTGGCCGCTGTCATCACGATGTACATCGTCCTGGGCGTGTTGTACGAAAGCACGATCCACCCGGTGACGATTCTGTCGACGCTGCCGTCGGCCGGCGTAGGTGCCCTGCTGTCGCTGCTGGTGTCGGGCAAGGACATGGGCATCATCGCCATCATCGGGATCATCCTGCTGATCGGTATCGTCAAGAAGAACGCGATCATGATGATCGACTTCGCGCTGGAGGCCGAGCGCGAACAGGGCATGGCCCCGCGCGACGCCATCTACCAGGCATGTCTGCTGCGCTTCCGCCCGATTCTGATGACGACGATGGCCGCCCTGCTGGGTGCCCTGCCGCTGATGCTGGGCACCGGCGTGGGCTCCGAGCTGCGTCAGCCGCTGGGGATCACGATGGTGGGCGGCCTGCTGGTCAGTCAGGTGCTGACGCTGTTCACCACGCCGGTCATCTATCTGGCCTTCGACAACCTGGGTGAACGCCTGCGTGACTGGCGCGCTCGCCGCGCTGCCCGACGCCACGGCGCTGCGGGCCCCAACCAGTCTGGCGGACCGCGATGAATCTGTCCGCGACCTTCATCGCCCGGCCTGTTGCCACGGCGCTGCTGACCATCGGCGTGGCGTTGGCCGGTATCGCAGCGTTCCGCTTGCTGCCGGTATCGCCGCTGCCGCAGGTGGACTTTCCAACCATCTCCGTCAACGCATCGCTGCCGGGCGCCAGTCCCGAAACCATGGCGGCTACCGTGGCAACGCCGCTGGAACGCTCGCTCGGCCGCATCGCGGGCATTACCGAGATGACCTCGTCCAGCTCGCTCGGTTCGTCACGAATCACGCTGCAGTTTGATCTGTCGCGCGACATCGACGGCGCCGCACGCGACGTGCAGGCCGCCATCAATGCGTCGCGCAGCCTGCTGCCCTCCGGCTTGCCGAGCAACCCGACGTATCGCAAGGTCAATCCGGCCGATGCTCCGATCATGATTGTGGGGCTGACGTCCGACACCAAGTCGCGCGGCGAGCTGTACGACGCGGCCTCGACCATCCTCGCGCAGAAGCTGTCGCAAGTGAACGGCGTGGGTCAGGTCACCATCGGCGGTGCGTCGCTGCCGGCGGTGCGGGTAGAGCTGAACCCGATGGCGCTGAACAAGTACGGCATCTCGATGGAGACCGTGCGCACCGTCATCGCCAGCACCAACGCAAACAAGCCCAAAGGCATGATGGAATCCGGCGAACGCGTCTGGACCATCTACGCCAACGACCAGGCCAAGAAGGCTGCTGAATACCAGTCGCTCATCGTCGCCTGGCGCAACGGCTCGCCGGTGCGGCTGGCCGACGTGGCAGACGTCAGCGACAGCGTTCAGGACATCCGCAACTACGGCTCGGCCAACGGCAAGCCGTCGGTGTTGCTCATCATCAGCCGGCAGCCTGGCGCCAACATCATCGACACGGTCGACCGCATCAACGACATCCTGCCGTACCTGCGCAATACCATTCCCGCGCAGATCAACCTCGATGTGATGATGGACCGCACGCCCACCATCCGCGCCTCGCTCAGAGATGTGGAGCGCACGCTGGTGCTGTCGATCGCGCTGGTGATCATGGTGGTGTTTTTGTTCCTGCGCAACGTGCGGGCAACGCTCATTCCGAGCGTGGCCGTGCCGGTCTCGCTCATCGGCACATTCGGGGTGATGTACCTGTGCGGGTATAGCCTCGACAACCTCTCGCTGATGGCGTTGACCGTGGCGACAGGCTTTGTGGTGGACGATGCCATCGTCGTGCTGGAAAACGTCTCGCGCCACATCGAAAACGGCATGCGGCCCATGCAGGCCGCGCTCAAGGGCGCGCGCGAGGTCGGCTTCACCGTGGTGTCGATGAGCCTGTCGCTGATTGCCGTATTCATCCCGCTGCTGATGATGGGCGGCATCGTCGGGCGGCTGTTCCGTGAGTTTGCAGTGACGCTGTCGGTAGCCATCCTGGTGTCGCTGGTGGTGTCGCTCACCACCACGCCGATGATGTGCGCGCGCATGCTCAAGCCCGCCGCCGAGGAAGAGCATGGCTGGTTCCACCGCAAGACCGAAGGCTTCTTCACCTTCCTGCTCGACATCTACCGCAACTCGCTGGCGTGGGCGCTGCGGCACAGCTGGCTCACGCTGCTGATCCTGCTGGCCACGGTTTGCCTGAACGTCTACCTGTACATCATCGTGCCCAAGGGGTTCTTCCCACAACAGGACACAGGCCGCGTGATCGGCAACATCCAGGCGGACCAGGCCATCTCGTTCCAGGCCATGCGCACGAAGGTGACCGATTTCATCCACATCATCCAGCAGGACCCTGCGGTTGAAAACGTGGTCGGCTTCACGGGCGGCAGCCAGCGCAACAGCGGCTTCATGTTCATCCAGCTCAAGCCATTGGCCGAGCGAAAGCTCTCCGCCGACCAGGTGATCAATCGGCTGCGGGGCAAGCTGGCACGCGAGCCAGGCGCGAGCCTGTTCCTGCAATCGGTACAGGACATCCGCGTGGGCGGCCGGGCCAGCAATGCGCAGTACCAATACACGTTGCAGGCCGATGACCTGAACGAGCTGCGCGCGTGGGACCCGAAGATCAAGCAGGCCCTCACGCAGGTGAAGTCGCTGACAGACGTCAACACCGATACGCAGGACAAGGGCTTGCAGACGTCCCTCGTCATTGACCGCGACAAGGCAAAGTCGCTCGGCATCAACCCGAGCGATGTCGACAACGCGCTGAACAACGCGTTCGGACAGCGCCAGGTGTCGACCATCTACAACCCGCTCAACCAGTACCGCGTGGTGATGGAGGCAGCGCCGCAATACTGGCAGAACCCTGACGGCCTGCGGGACATCTACCTCATCACATCGACGGGCGCGCAGGTGCCGCTGTCGACCTTCTCGCACTACGAACCGACGAACACGGCGCTGGCAGTCAACCACCAGGGCCAGTTCGCGGCGAGCACGATCTCGTTCAACCTGGCGCCAGGGGCATCGCTGTCGGGTGCCACGCAGGATATCCAGGACGCGATGAACCGCATCGGCGTGCCATCCTCCGTGCATGGCAGCTTCCAGGGCACCGCCAAGGCGTTCCAGGATTCGCTCTCCAGCCAGCCCGTGCTGATCCTGTTTGCGCTCATCACCATCTACATCGTGCTGGGCGTGCTGTACGAGAGCTACGTGCACCCGATCACGATTCTGTCGACGCTGCCCTCGGCCGGTGTGGGCGCGCTGCTGGCGCTGATCATCACGGACACGGATTTTTCGATCATCGCGTTGATCGGCGTGATTCTGCTCATCGGCATCGTCAAGAAGAACGCGATCATGATGATCGACTTCGCGCTGGAGGCGGAGCGCAGCCAGGGCATGAGCCCGGCGGATGCAATCTTCCACGCCTGCGTGTTGCGCTTCCGGCCGATCTTGATGACGACGATGGCCGCGCTGCTGGGCGCCCTGCCCCTGGCACTTGGCCGTGGCGACGGTGCGGAACTGCGCACGCCGCTGGGCATCTCCATCGTCGGCGGGCTGCTGGTCAGCCAGATCCTCACGCTCTACACCACGCCGGTGGTCTACCTGGCGCTCGACCGGCTGCGCCTGCGTCGCGCCGGCCGCAGCAAGGACACTCCGCTGCCCGCATTGGATTCGCAAGGAAGCTGAACATGACAAGAGGCACTCAAGCCCTTCGTACCACATTGCTCGCGCTGGCCGCGTGCGCGCTCGTCTCGGCCTGCGCGGTCGGGCCCGACTACAAGCGCCCCGACGCCGAAGTGCCGCAGCAATACAAGGAAGCCGGCGACTGGAAAGTCGCCGACCCGAGCGACGCCATGGCTCGCGGCAAGTGGTGGGAGATCTTCAACGACCCGCAACTGAACGCGCTGGAAGAACAGGTGGCCGCCGCCAACCAGAACATCCTGGTGGCCGAGGCGCAATACCGGCAGGCCCAGGCGCTGGTGCAATCGGCGCAGGCTTCGTTCTTCCCGACGCTGGGAGCCAGTGCGTCGGCCACGCGGAGCCGTTCAGTGCGCACCTCGGTCAACCCCGATGGCAGCCTGTCGACCGGCAACCCCAGCCTGCTGAACTCGCAAAGCCTGTCGCTCAACGCCAGTTGGGAGCTGGACCTGTGGGGCCGCATCCGCCGATCGGTTGAGTCGAACAAGGCTAGCGCGCAAGCCAGCGCAGGCGATTTATCGTCCGCTTTGCTGTCGGCACAGGCGACGCTTGCGCAGAACTATTTTCAATTGCGTGTCACGGATACCCAGAAGGCCGTCCTGCAACGCACGGTTGCAGACTACGAACGCTTCCTGAAGCTCACGCAAAACCAGTACGCAGTGGGCGTGGCACAGCGCTCCGATGTGCTGACCGCGCAGACGCAGCTCAAGCAGTCGCAGGCGCTGCTGCTGGATACCGAAGTCACCCGCGCGCAGCTTGAGCACGCCATTGCGGTGCTGATCGGCAAACCGCCGGCGGAATTCTCGCTGGCCCCGGCCACCGCTGCCAGCGCGGCCGACTTGCCCGCCCTGCCCGCCATTCCGCTGGAAGTGCCATCGGCCGTGCTGGAACGCCGCCCAGACATCGCCGCCGCCGAGCGCCGCATGGCCGCTGCCAACGCGCAGATCGGCGTGGCCAAGGCGGCATACTTCCCGACGCTCACGCTGGGCGCATCGGCCGGTTTGGCAGCCAACACGCTCACGCGCCTGGCAACGCTGCCGAGCCGCGTCTGGTCGATCGGCCCGACGCTGGCCGCCACGCTGTTTGATGGCGGCGCGCGTGCAGCCGCCGTCGACAAGGCCGGCGCTGCTTACGATGCGTCGGTCGCCACGTACCGCCAGACCGTGCTGGGCGCGTTTCAGGATGTCGAAGACAACCTCGCCGCCCTTCGCTGGCAGACGCAGGAATTTGGCGTACAGGCCGATGCCGTCACAGCCGCGCAGGAAGCTGCGCAACTCAATCTGAACCGCTATCGCGCCGGCACGGTGAGCTTCCTGGAAGTCATCACCGCGCAAGCCACGGCCTACAATGCCGAGCGAACCCTGCTCACGCTGCAGGGCAAGCAGTATTCGGCAGCGGTGCTGCTGGTCAAGGCGCTGGGCGGCGGGTGGCACGGCGAAGTGCCGGTGGTTGGCCAGGCGGCGCTGCAGCCCGCGTCCGCGTCGGCCGCGCAATAACCCTCCTCCCGTTGCCGGTGGCCGACGGCGTTTCGCCACCGGCAATGGTCCCTTGTGCGTAAGCCCGCACGCTGTCGGATAGTTCCCCCTATAATCGTCGGAATTTATTTCAGACCGCCCCGATCATCCGGGCCGGCTGACGCGGCAACGGGCGCGCAAATTGCGTCGCCCAATGCCTTGCAAGCCCGCCCGGTGCCATCCCGACCGTCTGTTTGCCTGCCGCCATGTCCGCCGCGCGCGTGGTTGCCGACGCAGTTGCCCCGATTCACGCGCGCCGCTCAACTGACTCTGCTCTCTCTGATGATCCGATCCGCGCTTCCCCGTTCTGCCAAGCTGCTGGCCACCGCCCTGGGCGCCGCCACGCTGTTCGCCGCCCTGCCTGCCCAAGCTGACCCGTCCGTGCGCGCCATCTACGGCAAAGACAACAAGCACGGCATCGAGAAATACGGCGTCGACCTCGACTTCGATTCGGGCTTCCACTGGGGCAACCCGCAAGGCTGGTTCGTGAACCTGGATTGGGAAGTGGCGCTGGGCCAATGGCGCTCGACGAAGGGCACCAACCGCCAAAACATCACAGAATTCGGCGTGACGCCGCTGTTCCGCCTTGAAAAGCGCGGCGGCTCATGGGTACCGTTCATCGAGGCCGGCGTCGGCCCGCGCTTGCTGTCGCACGTGAGCACGTCCAACGAGCACTATTTCAGCACGGCCTTCCAGTTCTCCGACATGATCGGCGTCGGTGTGGCCTTCGGCAGCAAGCAGCAATTCCAGATGGGCTACCGCTTCGAACACCTGTCAAACGCGTCGATCAAGCGCCCCAACCCGGGCACGGACCTGAACGAGCTGTACCTGCGTTACACGTTCTAAAGCCCGAACGTTTGCGACGCTTGAAGAAAGACGGCCTGCCATGCGGCGGGCCGTTTTGTTTTTGCGTGCGCCGGTGGATTAACGCGCGTCGGCGTCTCCGTCGAGATTGCGATCGCGCGATCGCATGCCCATCAGCCGCTCGTAATTGAGCGAGGCGTGGAAACCCAGGCCGTTGCCGCCGGCACGTTTGACCTCATACATCGCAGCGTCAGCATTGCGGATGAGCGTCTGCGCGTCATGCCCGTCGGTCGGATACAGCGCCACGCCGGCGCTCACACCCATCGACAGCACATGGCCTTCCACACGGAACGGCGTCTGCAATTGTTCGATCAGGCGTTCCACGGTTAGCGTCACATCGTCGCGCGTGGCGCAATGCGTAAGCACGGCGACAAACTCGTCGCCGCCCAGGCGCGCCACCGTGTCCGAGGCACGCAACCCGCTGCGCAGCCGCATGGCCGTAGCCTTCAGGACGAGATCGCCAACCCCGTGGCCGTATTCATCGTTGACGGGCTTGAAGCGATCGAGATCGATGAACACGACCGCAACCTGGCCGCGCGCGCGACGTGCCGCCTGAATGGCGACGAACAGGCGATCGCGCAACAAACGTGCATTGGGCAGATCCGTCAGCGGATCATGCAGTGCGAGGTGGTGCGCTCGGTCCAGTGCCGTGCGCCGCTGTGTCACATCGAGCAGCGTGCCGCTCACGCGGGTGGCCATGCCCCGGGCATCGCGCTCGGTCACACGACCGCGCGCAGCCACCCAGATCCATTGGCCATGGCGCGCGCGCATGCGCTGTTCGACTTCAAAGCTGTCGGCATCGCCGCGCATATGGCGATAAATGCGTCGCGCGCTCAACGCGGCATCTTGCGGATGCACCATGGCGAACCATGCATCCGGATCGTTGGGCAGGTCCGCCGGCTCGTAGCCGAGCATGTCGGCCGTCCGGCGGTTGAACGACACATGCCGCGCACGCGTGGACCAGTCGAACGTACCCAGCCCCGCGCCGTCCAGCACATAGGCCAGCCGTTGCTCCGACGCGCGCAGCGATTCCAGCGCCAGGCGCCGCGCAGTCACGTCCTGCATCTGCACGACAAGGTGCTCGTTGCCGTCATCGCGTGCCACCGCTACGTCGGTCTGCACCCACACGGTGGTGCCGTCCTGGCGGACCAGGCGCGTTTCCATCGACAGCGC
Organism: Ralstonia sp. VS2407; assembly: GCF_052950655.1. Classification (NCBI taxonomy): domain Bacteria; kingdom Pseudomonadati; phylum Pseudomonadota; class Betaproteobacteria; order Burkholderiales; family Burkholderiaceae; genus Ralstonia; species Ralstonia sp. VS2407. The sequence continues at coordinate 122,554 of NZ_JBRFVG010000002.1, read as the reverse complement.
ATCGCGCTGACCGGCGAGCAGCGATTCGACGCCATGTCGCGTGCGTTCAGTGTGGTCAGGGTGGCACAGGTCGAACAGATCGCGCGCGCGCAGCGCCTGTGCTTCGTGGCCGGTCAGCGCGCACAGCGCACGGTTCACGTCGAGGAAGCGACCCTCCGGCGCGCACAGGCCGATTCCTATCGGCGAATGTTCGATCGCAGCCTTGTACAAGTGGTGGTCCTCAAGCATGGCGATGCTGTTTCGCGAATGCGGCAGTCCCGGGGGTGTGGCTGACATGGTGGCCATCGCGCCGCCGGGTGCCCATTGACGCAATGTCTGCGTTAGGCGCGCGCGGTGGCGGCTGGCGTGATCCCCGTAACCGGTCTCGTGGTCTGCGTGACAGACCTTGGTGCGTTGCGAGCGCACGAATCGAGGCGGACTATAGAAGCCGCGAGTTAACGGGGCAATCCCTTCCCGCGAGGGGACATGGACCGCGTGCGCGCTTTGGGTCCCCTCGTGCGCGAGATGACGCGAAGGAAACGCGCCCCGCGTCATTCCCGTCTGCGTTTGTCGACGTCGATTGTCGACAGTTGCCCGGCGTCGCCAGACATCTGATCACTGTACACGGCCCCCCTGGGCGAGGCAGTTAGCCGTTCGGTTAGGTCGCGTAGACGCTGCCGCCACGCAACCGTTTGCCACGCAGGTGGCACCCAATCTCCACATTGTGAATGTCTTAAGGTGAAGACAAGGCCGCTCGACCTCATCCGGAAGGACGAAACGCGCAAACGGCCGGCTCCGTTACTATTCTTCAATATCGCTCGGGGGGGCGAATTCAAACATGGCGAGCCGCGGCACAAGCGCACGCGGTTGTGGGAGGTTGTATGGAATTGAGTTTTGTCGCCCCCGGCACCCAGACGCATCGATATGCGCTCAAGCTCGCGGGCCTACCCGAAGGGACGGAACCCGGCACGGCGTCAGTCGATCCAGCCTGGGTGGACGATGCCCTTACCGCCGCCGTGCGCGTATTCGACGCGCACCGCGTTCACTTTGCCGACGCCTACTTTGCCTATCGCGCACGTGAGACGGCACAGCAGCGCACGCGCGCGGCGGGCAACTCCTCACCCGCACGCGTTGCCGGCGATCTCCACGACGATACGCCGCTGCTCGCGGATACGTTTGCGATAGCGCAGCTGGCCGCACTTGTGTCGCTGGAGGCATCCGGAGTGGCCGATGTCATCGATGTACACCTCGTGGTGGAGCGCTTGCGTGACGATGCCCCCACCCCGCCTGCCGACGGCATCGGCGAAGTGACGTTTGTTACGGAAACCACGGCTGGCCTGCACAGCGTGGCAAGCCGGCATTAACGCCGGCCGAACCGCTCAGGGCCCGTTGTGCGTGGCCGCTCTGGCACGATGGCCGGCTGCGGCTCAGTTGGCGCACCGACGGCATCGGCGTCACGAAACGTCCAGTAACGGTGCACCAGGAAGTTGAAGATCGCCGTGATGGCCGAGGCGAACACCTGCGCGATCAGGTAATACAGGCCAATCCCCAGGCCGATGGCCATGATGGTCGCGTTACAACCCAGCGCCAGAAAGGCCACCAGGCCGAACCGCACCATCGCGCCGACGTGCCCGCGTGTGCTGTTGAAGACAGCCTGCCGGCTGATGAAGTAGTTGAGCGTGGCGCCGATCACGCTGCCCGCCACCGACGCCCGCCAAGGCGAGACGCCCACCTGCACCAGCCCGAAGAGCACCACATAGTGCGCCAGCGTCGCGCCCCCGCCGATCACGACATAGCGCGCAAACTGCTCCACCGCCGCCCAGAAATGCTGCCGAGACGCCATGCGCGTGCTCACCCCATCCACTTTGGAACCGACATTGTGCTCGATCATGGCTGCGGGGCCGCAACTAGCGTGCCACGCACCCCGCACAATAAGTGCGCTTAAAGTTATGCAACATTTGGCCGTATAAAACCGGTGGGGCCTTGCGCGGCTGTTGGCTCCCCTATTGCCATGCTCGAACTTCAACCTCTCGACATTCCGCTTGCGATCCCCCTGCCGTGGCCGATGCTTGACGCCGACGGGCAGTTGCTCGTCCCGAAGGGCGACGTCATCCACTCCCCGGAGGAGATCGACCTGCTGTGCACGCTGCACCGCCCGCATCGCCTGGCCGACGGAACGCCCGCGCCTGCGCCCGCGTTTGCAAATACGCAGTTCCCGAACACGATGTTCCCCGACATGGGCGACGACCCTGACGGCGAACGCACGATCGCCATGGAGCTGCTGGGCCTGCGCCCCGGCGGCATGCTGACCGTGCGCCTGACCGCCGGCGCCGGCCAGACCAAAGGTGCCGCGCGCGTGATGGGCTACAGCCCGCAACGCCATCTGCTCATCACCATGCCCACCGACAACGGCCGCACGGTCATGCCGGTCAAGGACGAGCTGGTGGAAGTCCACGCCTTCTCGGGCGAGGGCATTGCCAGTTTCGAATGCACGGTGATGGGGGTGTGCCGCATCCCGTTCGAATACGTCGTGTTGTCACCGCCGCGGCGGATCAAGAACCGCACGTTGCGCAAATCGCTGCGCGTGCGTGCCAACGTGGTCGGCAAGATGCTGGTGAGCGGCGACCCGCCGCGCATGATCCATATCTCCGACATCAGCACCACGGGCGCGTCATTCCGCTCCGCGCATCGGCTGGAAGTGAGCGGCGCGCCGGCGCGTCTGCGCTTTCGCGTGAAAACGCGCGACTACCACTCCGAGCTGGTGGCCGCGGCCCTGGTGCGCAGTGAGAAGCCGGCCGACCTGCCCAACGTTTATCAATACGGCGTGGAATTCATCGAGTTGGTCGCTGCTCAAAAGATGCTGCTGCAGTGCTTTATCTATGAACAGTTGCTTTGGGGCGGCCAGCGTATGGTGTAACGTGCAGACAGCCCTGATATTCAACTTTCTTTGATCAGAATTCATTGCTGTTAAACGTTAAAACCACTCGCCGGACCGACCCGAAAACATGCCTGGAAGCGGCCACCATGGCCGGTTTTCAGCTTATGATGCCGTACGCGTGTTTGTGACAAAGCTATACAATTGAAAGTGCGCCGAGTGCACGTATTTCCGTTTTAAAGGCATTTGCAGGACGATCCCCATTTATGAGCCGCGCAAGGTCTGCCGCGCCATCGAGTCTGGATCCGATCTCCGGATTGCCGGACCGCGAACAATTCGTCCGGCTGCTGGCTGCCATGCCGCAATCCACGCGCCAGGACGCAGTTGGCGCACTGTTGCTGATCGGCTTCGACCATTTTGCCGAGGCGACCAACACGCTCGGACCCCTGGCCGCGCGAGAGGTCATCGTCGAATGTGCATCGCGGCTTGAAGCGTTGAGCGTGCCGCCGGCGGATGGCATCGCACCCATCGTCGGGCGCGTCGGCCCCGAGACCTTTGCCGTTGCCTGCGCAGATTTCGTCTCGGCACAAGACGTGCACGACCTCGCGCGGCGGATTTCCGCGGCACTCACGCGACCTTTCATCACGCATGGTTACGAGCTGGTCTGCTCGTGCAGCATCGGCATGACGCTTTTCGAGACCATGCCTTCCGATGCAGCGCGGCTGATTGAACAGGCCGACCGGGCGCTCTACGGGGTCCAGCATGGTGCCGAGCAAAGCCCGGCGCTGTATGCGCCGGCGGCCATGCCTCCGGTCTCAGGCGGGAACACCGCCGCCATTGACCGATACGACGCCGCCGCCGAGCATCCACGCCTGGCCGCCCGGCTGCGCCATGCGCTAGCGCGCCGCCAGTTCAGCCTGAACCTGCAGCCGCAACTGAGCCTCACCGACGGGCGGATCGTCGGCTACGAATTTTTGCTGCGCTGGATTTCACCGGAACTGGGCGTCGTGGCGCCTGCCGATTTTCTGCCGATCCTGGAGCAGACGGGCGACATTCGCGAGGTGGGCCACTGGGTGCTCGACAACGCCGCCCAGATGCTGGCCGGGCTGCTGCGCGAGGAATCCCAGCGCGCGGGACGCAACAGCCGGCACCAGCCGGGCGTGCATGCGGCCGTCAATTTGTCGGTTGCGCAGTTGCTCGATCCGCAATTGAGCGACGTGGTGCGCGAGATTGCCGCACGCCACGCGGTGCCGGCCACACGCCTCGTCTTCGAAATATCGGAACACACGCTGCACCGTGCCAACGGCTCCGCGCAAAAGGCCGTGGAAGCCCTGCACGCCTGCGGTGCACGCGTGGCTGTGGAAGATTTTGGTGCCACCGCGCACAGCCTTGATTGCCTGGCAACGTTCCGCCCCGATCAGGTCAAGCTCGATCAGGCCATCGTCAACGCAGTGACCAACGCGAGCGATCACGCGGTGCTGCAACGCCTGGTGACTGCCGCGCATGGCGCGGGCGTGCCCGTCACCGCCACGCGCGTGGAAACCGCCGCGCAGCTCCATGCCTTGCGTGCCTGCCGGTGCGACGTCATCCAGGGCTACCTGCTCTCGCAGCCCTTCCCTGCCCGCTGGATCGACGACACACAAGACGTGATTGCCGAGCGCGCACGCGATCTGATGCCGTAAAAGAAAACGCCCTCCCGCCTGCAAAGCGGAAGGGCGCTATTGAGTGTATCTGAGCGGTTTAAACGTGCTCGACGCGGAAGACCGCCACCGCGCTGCGCAGCGCTTCAGCCTGCTCTTCCAGCGATTCCGCCGCAGCCGCAGCCTGTTCGACCAGCGCTGCATTCTGCTGCGTCACCTGATCCATCTGTGTGACGGCCTGGTTGACCTGTTCGATGCCGCTGCTCTGCTCTTCCGACGCAGCGCTGATCTCGCCCATGATGTCGGTCACACGGCGCACGGCCACCACCACCTCGTCGATCACCGTGCCGGCTTCAGCCACCAGAGTCGACCCGTTTTGCACGCGGCCCACCGAATCGCCAATCAGTTCCTTGATCTCCTTGGCAGCCGTGGCGCTGCGCTGTGCAAGGCTGCGCACTTCACCGGCAACAACAGCAAAGCCGCGGCCCTGCTCGCCCGCGCGTGCGGCTTCCACCGCGGCATTCAACGCGAGGATGTTGGTCTGGAACGCAATGCCCTCGATCACGCCGATGATGTCGGCAATTTTTCGGCTGCTTTCGTTGATGCCGGCCATCGTGTCCACCACGCGGCCTACGACTTCCCCGCCCTTGACCGCAATATCTGACGCATTGACGGCCAGCGTGCTTGCCTGACGCGCGTTGTCGGCGTTCTGCTTCACGATGCTCGTCAACTCTTCCATGCTCGACGCCGTTTCTTCCAGCGACGAAGCCTGTTGCTCTGTACGCTGCGACAGGTCGGCATTGCCCGCGGCGATCTGCTTGGTGGCGCTGGCGATCGAATCCGAGCCCGTGCGCACCTGCCCGATGATCTGCTGCAGGCTCGTTTGCATGGACGATACGGCGTGCATCAGGCGTGCAGTTTCGTCGCGGCGCCCCGCGGCGGTCTGGCCTTCCATGCGCGTGGCGAGGTCGCCCGATGCCATGCGCTCGAACACCTGAATGGCGCGCTCCAGCGGACGCACCACCGTGCGGCCGAGCACGCCGCGCGCCACCACCGACAGCACCAGCGCGGCGGCCAGCAAACCACCCGAAATCCAGATGCTCATCGCGTAGCGCGATTGGGAATGATCAAAGCGTTGCTGGCCGTACTTGAAGCGCGCCCCGACCAGGGGGCCGAGCGCCGAGTCGTAGTCAACAAAGAGCTTCGGCACCAGGTTCGTGTTCAGCTCACGGTACGTGGTGAGGTCACTGCGCTCAAGGGCGGCAATGGCCGGCTCCAGCGCCGTCTTGACGAACTTGGTGCGTGCCGCGTCGGCGGCTTGCAGTTGGGCGCGATCCGCATCGGCAATCGGCAGCTTCATGAACTGCGCCCAGGCATCGTTGGCTGTGTTGACCATCGTGTGCGCATCGGACAGCAGCTTCTTGAGTTCCTCAGGCGACGAGACCGCATCGAAATTGGTCAGGTGGATGCGCGCCCACAGCAGGTTGATAGTGTCTTTTGCCAGCAGGTCCAGGCCCTTGGCATCTTCCAGATACACGGCGCGCAAATCTTCATTGGTGGCCCGGCCAGTCGTGATACCGGCGAAACCCACCACGGCGATCATGACTGCAAATACCGCGACCAGGAACGTCAGCCGCGTGCGAATGCTCGTATCCATCCACTTCCACATATGTTTTCCCCTGCATGGTTGGGCCGTGCGGCGCCGAGATCCTCTTCCGGCGCCCCTCTTCAGGCACCCTGTTCACTCCCAAAGGTGCTAACGGCAGGCGACGCCAGAAATAGAGGGCATCACCACGAATGTCCGGAATGCGCCGCAAGTGATATGCAAGGAGTAAAAAAGATGCGGCCCACGCACCCCGCGTGCGCGAGGTGGCACTAAAATGCGGGTTGCGCCACCGTTGGGGTGGCAATTACGCAAACATCGTGCGGGATACCGCACGGCTCACTAGGGGATCGAGATGAAGAAACTGATCGCGCTGCTGGCCCTGGGCTGCGTCGTCCTGGCAGGCTGCAACACGATGGCCGGCATGGGCAAGGATATTCAGACGGGCGGCCAGAAACTGGAAAACGCTGCTGACAACACCAAGCAGAAGATGTAATGAAGGGACAGCCGGGGGGAACCCCTGGCTTGAGTTAAGAAACGCCGCAAGTTCGCGGCGTTTTTCTTTTGGAGCCGCTACAGCAGCTCTTCCGGGGTAAACGGCGCCAACATCTGGATCCACGTCCGGCGGCCCAGGCCCACTTCCGGTTCGTGATCGACAACGACCTCCTTGCCGTTCTCGTGGGTGGTCCAGCGCAGATGGCCGTCGTCGTTGGTCACCCGGTAGGCGCTGTCGCGCACCGACTCGTCAAACAGCTTGGCGACCGCATCCGACAGCACCGGGCTGCGGATGATCAACCCCGTTTCGGTATTCAGGCCGATGGAGCGTGGGTCGATGTTCATCGAGCCGACAAACAGCGTGGTGCGATCCACCACGATCGATTTCACATGCAGGCTCGCCTGCGACGAACGGAACGTGCCGATCATCTTCGGGCGATCGCCCAGCGTCGGGCGCAGTTCGTACAGTTCGACACCGTCGTCGATCAGCGCCCCGCGATATTTCGCGTAGCCCACATGCACGATGGGCGCGTCGGTCGCTGCCAGCGAGTTGGTCAGCACACGCAACCGCACGCCCCGATCCTGCAGGCGCTTGGCCACCTCGACGCCGCGCTTGCCCGGCACGAAGTACGGCGAAATCAGCACCACCTCGCGCTTGGCCTCGTCAATCAAACGCAGCAAAGTCTGGGCGAGACGCTCGCCGCCAGGTTCCACCTCGTCACCCGATACCTTGGCCGGACGATCGACGATCACTTGCGCGGGGGCCCACTCCAGGCGCAGGCGGCCACGGGCGATCTGATCGGCCAGGAACCAATCGCGCGGAGCGGGCTTGAGCGGCAAGGGCTGCTCCGGCGCCGGGCTGGCGAGATCGGTCTGGTTGCGGCGTTGCTCGAGCTGCGAGATCGTCTGATCGGATGCCGGCTTGGCCGAACCGGAGCCCATGTCGATCGGCCGGGTCGGCACATCGATATGCTGCGGCGGCCCTTCCGGGCGATGCGGCATCGTCACCGGCGGCGGATAGTTGCCCTCCTTCGGCTCGGGCGGACGCGCCTTGCTAGGCTCGGGCGCCAGTGCCTGCACCGGATAGGAGAATTCGCTGTTCCAGTACGCATCGAACGCCGACGACAGCTGACGCACCGCCGGCCCTGCGGCCAGCACGTCCAGATCGACGAAGTTGGTGGTCTGGTTCTGCGTGAAATATTCAGCGCCCAGATTGCGCCCGCCCGTGACAGCCAGCGCGTTGTCAGCAATGAAAGCCTTGTTGTGCATGCGCCGATTGACGCGGCGGAACTCAGCCGCGCCGCTCAAGTACCGTGTGACGTTCGACATCCGCCCGCCTGGAAACGGGTTGAACAGCCGTACGTCGATATTCTTGTGTGACGAGAATTTCAGAAAAGCGAGATCGCGCCCATCGCTGTGAAGATCGTCGACGAGCATGCGCACGCGCACCCCGCGGTCGGCAGCGGCCCGCACATGGCGCATCAGCTCGCGCACGCTGTTGTCGCTGGCAATGATGAAGTACTGCAAGTCCAGCGTACGCTCGGCCCGGTCGGCCAGCGTGAGCAACGTGGCATAGGCCTCTTCGCCCGACGGGATCAGCCGGAAGCCGGACACATCCGCCGAGGGCGCATTCGACTGCGCCAGGCGCCCGAGCGAGGTGGCCGATTCGGCATTGGGCAGCGCCGTTGTCACGGGGCGATCGACGTGGTCGGGCAGGCTTGCGCAGCCCGTCACCAGCGCGATGGCCAGACACGCAAACCAGGCGCGCAGATACGCGATCGGGAGGTTCCTCGGGTGCCCGTGCATGTTCGATGTCGTGTTGGTTACGGCAGGTCGAGAGGACGTTGACTTCACACCAGCATGCGGCGTGCCTGAACCGACGCCACGGTCAGACTACGCGAGATATCAGCCGGGGCAGTATCCGTGTTTGTCCGACGCCACCCCGGGCGTGTCAAAATGCCCAACGGTGTGCTGTTCCCCCCCTGCTGCCTTCAATGCTGACCAACACCACGGCATTTGCCACTTTCCTCTTTTTTGTGCACTGCGTGGGCGTGCTCGCGGCCATGCATGCCGTGCTGACCGTGCGCACGTCACAGGGTGCCATCGCGTGGGCCATTTCGCTCGTCACGCTGCCCGAATTCACGCTGATCCCCTATCTGATCTTTGGGCGAAGCACCTTTGCCGGCTATGTGGATGCGCGACGCTTTCACAACGCCCGCCTGCGAGAAATCACCCTCTCCGACGACTGGCGCCGCCTGCGCGACCATGAATCCAGCGTGGTCGCCCCGCAGCACACCTGCATGCAGGCCTTGCCGCGCCTGACCGGCACGCCGTGCCTGGCGCGCAATCGCGTGCGTCTGCTCATCAACGGCGCGGAAACCTTCGATGCCATCTTTGCGGCGATTGCACAGGCGCGGCGCGTGCTGATCGTACAGTTCTTCATCGTGCATGACGACACGCTCGGCCGCCGCCTGGCCGAACTGCTGCTCGAGCGCGCACGTGCCGGGGTGCGGGTGTACTTTCTCTTCGATAGCATCGGCTGCCATGCGCTGCCCCGCCGCTATGTGCAGCGCCTCATTGAAGGCGGCGTGCTGGCCAAGCCGTTCTCCACGCACGCCGGGTTCGTCAACCGTTTCCAGCTCAACTTCCGCAACCACCGCAAGCTCGTGGTGGTGGATGGTGAGCGCGCTTACGTTGGCGGCCACAACGTCGGCAACGAATACATGGGGGAAAAGCCGCCGCTTGCACCGTGGCGCGACACGCATATCGAGATTGTCGGTGCCGCGGTGATGGACTTGCAGCTCACCTTTGCCGAAGACTGGTACTGGGCTGCGCGCGAAGTGCCGCAACTGATCGTGCCCGAACTGCGGCCCGAAGAAGACATGGTCTGCCAGGTGGTCGCCAGTGGCCCCGCAGACAAGCAGGAAACCTGCTCGCTGTTCTTCATGGAAGCCATTCAGTCGGCGCGCAAGCGGCTGTGGATTACGTCGCCGTACTTCATACCAGACGAAGCCGTGTTTGCCGCGCTACGCCTGGCCGTGCTGCGCGGGGTTGATGTGCGCATCCTGATCCCTTCGCGGCCGGACCATCACATGGTGTTCCTGGCCTCCACGCTGTACGCATATCAGGCGATCCGCGCAGGCGTGAAAATCTACCGCTACCTGCCCGGCTTCCTGCACCAGAAGGTCGTGCTGATCGACGACGAAGCTGCCGCCGTGGGCAGTGCCAACCTCGACAACCGCTCGTTCCGCCTGAACTTCGAGCTGATGATCATGACCGCCGACCCGCGCTTCGCCAATGACGTCGCACAGATGCTCGAAGTCGACTTTGCCGAAGCTGCCCGCGTTGGCCGCGACGAATACGAACGTGCACACCCGCTGCGCCGCGTGATCATGCACGTGGCCAAGCTGTTCGCTCCCATCTTGTAGCCACGACCGCGCTCCGGAATTTGCCCGCAAGAAGCGGAGCGCATCCAGACATCGCCATCCCTACCCTGAAGTGAACATTTTCAGGAGTATGCGATGTTCGATCCCCATGACTCTGCTGTCGACCGCCTGCCGCCGGGCTTCAACCGGCTGGCGGGCTCCAACCTGGCCGCGCAGTCGGCCGAACAGATTGCGCTGGCCGCCATGCCAATGGTTGCGGTGCTTACCCTGCATGCCGACGCCAGCACTGCAAGCTGGCTGCAAGTGGCCCTCACGCTGCCGTTCGTGCTGTTTGCCATTCCCGTGGGCATGCTGGCGGACCGTTGGCCCAAACGCGCATTGATGGCCGGTGCAGAGGCGGTGCGCGCGCTGGCGTTGTTTGTTGTGGCGGGCCTGCTGGTGGCCGGGCGGCTGAACCTGGCCACGTTGGGGGTGCTGGGCTTTATTGCCGTGTGCGGCACGGTGGTGTTCAGCGTGGCGGCGCCAGCGCTGGTGCCCGCGCTTGTGCCGGCAGCGATGCTTGCGCGCGCGAACGGCCGCATCGAGCTGGCGCGTACGATTGCATTTGCGTGCGGGCCGGCTATCGGCGGTGCGTTGATCGGCTGGACCAGCTCGATGACAGCATTCGCGCTGGCGGCGGCGTTGTCCGCCATGGCTGCGGCACTACTGGCAGGTGTGACGGCTCCGGAGCCCGTGGCACGGCGCGCGGCGCACCCGCTGCGGGACATCGCCGAAGGCGCGCGCTTCGTGTTTCAACACCCGCTGCTGCGGCCGGCGTTCATCACGCAATGCCTCTTCACCATGGCGTTCTTCATGGTGTTTGCCATCTTCGTTCCGTATGCGGCGCATCGCTTGAACCTCTCTGCGCAGGCGATCGGGCTGACGCTCGGCATGTACGGCGCGGGCATGGTGGTCGGCGCGCTGCTGGCCGCGCGGATTCTCGCGCGCTGGCGCTTCGGTCATGTGGTGGCAACTGGCCCCGTGTGCGGACTGGCGGGCGGTGTGCTGCTTGCGGCCACCCTCTGGCAGCCGTGGCCGGCGCTGGCACAGGCCGGCTTCTTCCTGCTGGGTTGCGGGCCGATTCTTTGGGTGGTGAGCACCACCACGCTTCGGCAAACGGTGACGCCGCCCGCGCTGCTGGCGCGTGTATCCGCAGTGAATGTGATGTCGTATGGCGCTCGGCCGGTGGGCGCGGCAATGGCCGCGTGGGTTGCCGCACACGCTGGTGCGGGGGCGTGCCTGCTGATGGCGGTGGCGGGCTTTGCACTGCAGTTGCTGTGCATTCTGCAATCGCCGGCGGTGCGCCTGGCGCGTCAGCCGCGTGCGGACGATACGTCGGCCGGGCTCGAACCTGCCTGAGCCGCATCGCCAGTCCGGTCACCGCGCTGGGCATCGCGCCACGCACGCGGCGTCATGCCAAAGTGGGCGATGAACCAGCGCGTGAACGACGCCTGCCGCGTATAGCCGAGCAGCGCAGCCACCCGCCCGATCCGATAGCTGGGGTTGGCCATGTAGCGGACGGCAAGGTTGTGCCGCACCTCTTCCACCAGGTCAGAGAACGTCATGCCGGCCAGTTCTAGCTGCCGTTGCAAGGTCCGCACGCTCAGGTGGAGGTGGTCCGCCACCTGCTCGACAGACGCACGCTCCAGCGGCAGCAGCAGGTAGATCGCACGGCGCACATCCTGTACCACCGCCTCCTGCGCCGATACATTGAGCGGCTCCGCAAGGCTTTCCGCATAGCGTACGAGCGCCGGATCCGCAGCGGGATTGGGCCTGTCCAGATCGGCAGCCGAACAGACGATGCCGTTGAAGTCGCTGCCGAACACAATCGGGCAGCCGAACACGCGCCTGTGCAAGCTGAGGTCACCGGGGGCGGTATGCGAGAAGTGAATGCTGCGCGGCTTCCAGTGCACGCCCAGCAGCGCACTGCACGTCCGGGCGAGCACGCCAACGGCCAGCTCGTTGGCCTGCCGCAGCGGCACGGGCGTCTCGGTGATGACCTCTTCGCGAATGACCACCATGTCGCCGTCGGATTCCAGGTAGATCGCCAGCGCCTCGTTCAGCAGGTGGCGGTACTGGATGATGGCCTGCAGCGCTTCGCGCAGCGTTCGCTTGTGCGCCAGCAACAACCCGAGCACACCGAAATCCAGTTCCTGACGCGCCTCGGCCATCTGCAGCCCGAGCGTCGGGCACGGGGCGTTGACGGCGGTGATCTCCATCAACTGGCATGTCGCCACGACCGAGACGAGCTGCTCGGGATCGGTCAGTCTGGCCGGATCCAGCCCCACCTGACGCAGTGCCTCCTGCGGGTTGAAACCGAGCCGCCGCACGACCTGGAAGTAGCCGTTGAGCGACCGGGCACGCACCATCGTTTCCATAGGTTTCTGTGGGCTTTGAACCGTCTTGGTGTTTACACGGAATGGCACCAAAAGAAAAAAACTTGGCGCCAAATGAGAAATTCAAAGCTACCGCTTCCTTATAGTGAAGTCCAGCCGAGACATCCCCTACAGGAGCCCCCACATGCAATTCCTTGATGATTCGCTGCACCCCGAAAACCAGGACAAGGTCGTCATTACCGTTGCGCCGTACGGCCCGGAATGGATGCCGGAAGATTTTCCAGAAGACATCCCGGTGACAATGGAAGAACAGGTGCAGAAGGCCGTCGATTGCTACAACGCTGGCGCCACGGTCCTGCACCTGCATGTGCGCGAGCTGGACGGCAAGGGCTCCAAGCGGCTGTCGAAATTCAACGAGCTGATTGCCGGCGTGCGCGCGGCGGTGCCCGACATGATCATCCAGGTGGGCGGCTCGATTTCGTTTGCGCCGGAAGACGAAGGGCAAGCCGCCAAGTGGCTGTCGGACGACACCCGCCACATGCTGGCCGACCTGACGCCGTCGCCCGACCAGGTGACGGTGGCGGTCAACACCACGCAGATGAACATCATGGAGCTGCTGTATCCGGCGTATCTGGAAGGCACCTCGCTGGCCAATCCCGCGCTGGCCGCAGCCTATGCCGAAATGACCGTGCCCGCCGGCCCCGCCTGGCTGGAGGAACACCTGCGCCGTCTGCAGGCCGCCGGCGTGCAACCGCACTTCCAGTTGACCGGCATCCACGCGCTGGAAACGCTCGAACGGGTGGTGCGCAAAGGCGTCTACAAGGGCCCGCTCAACCTGACGTGGATCGGCATTGGCGGCGGCTTCGACGGCCCCAACCCGTTCAACTTCTTCAACTTCATCCACCGCGCGCCGGATGGCTGCACGCTGACGGCCGAGTCGCTGCTCAAGAACGTGCTGCCCTTCAACATGATGGCCATGGCAATGGGCCTGCACCCGCGCTGCGGCATTGAAGACACGATCATCGATCAGCACGGCAACCGCATGACATCCGTACAGCAGATCAAGCAGTGCGTGCGCGTGGCGCATGAACTGGGCCGCGAGATTGCCAGCGGCAAGGAGGCTCGCGCCATCTACCGCATCGGCGTGCAATATGACAGCGTGGAAGAAACGCTGGCGAAGAACGGCATGTCCCCCAACCGTGCCCCGAACGTGAAAAACCTGCCGCTGCGCGCGGCCTAAACTAGAAGCCGCAGTATCACCGGGCCAACACAGACGGCGCTCAACGCAAGCGCCGCCACTCGGAGACAACCATGAATCTGCATGCCGCCGACCTGCGCGCAGACCACGAAGACGGTTACCTCGTCAGCCGCCCCCAGGCGTGGTTTGCATTTGCGATGACCTTTGCACTGATGCTGTTCGATTACATCGACCGGCAAGTCATCGTGTCGCTGTTTCCGCATCTGAAAACCGCTTGGGCACTGTCCGACAAGCAACTTGGCGCGCTCGTCTCGGTCATCTCGATCGTGGTGGCGGTGGGCGGCTTGCCGGTAGCGCTGCTGGCCGACCGCTTCAGCCGCGTCAAGAGCATCGTCGTGATGGCCACGGTATGGAGCCTGGCAACGATCTCCTGCATGTTCACGCGCAATTACGGACAGCTCTTCACCGCGCGCGCCATCGTGGGCGTGGGTGAAACCGGCTACGGCTCGGTGGGCGCGGCGCTCATTGCCAGCCTGTTTCCCAAGCGCCTGCGCGCCACGTTGATGGGCGCCTTCTTTGCCGCGGCATCCGTCGGGTCGGTGTTGGGCGTGTTGCTCGGTGGCGTGATCGCAGCGCGCTGGGGCTGGCAGGCGGCGTTTGGCGTGGTGGGTGTCCCAGGCCTGCTGCTGGCACTGCTCTATGTGTTCGTGCCGGACTACAAAACGGTGGCGATGGCACCGGGTAGCACGCAAGCGCGGCAGCCCGCTGGCACGCTCCTGCAGCGCGTGGCAGGGGCGCTCACCAGCTCGCGCACCCTGTGGTGGACCTGCCTGGGCGCTGCGTTCCAGCTGATCGTCGTGTCGACCATCTGGTCGTGGCTGCCGAGCTACCTGAATCGCTATCACGGCACGCCGCCGGACCGTGCCGCCATGCAAGCCGCGCTGGTGGTTCTGTGCGGCGCGCTGGGCGCCTTCGTATGGGGTGTGGTGGCCGATCTGGTTGCAGCACGCCGCCAGCGCAACCGGCTGATTGCCGTGGCGGTGCTGGCCGTGGTCACGCTGCTCGTGTTCATGACGGCGTTCGGTACCACCATGCCCGCCAACCAGCAGTTCCTCATGATCGCCTTTGGCGGCTTCTTGATGACGTGCACGGTGGCACCGGCTTCGAGCGTGGTGTTCGACGTGGTGCACCCCGGCGTGCGCTCAACGGGCGCCGCGGTGCTGTCACTGTTCCAGAACCTGTTCGGCCTGGCCATCGGGCCGTTTGTGGGCGGCGCCATGTCCGATGCGTGGGGCCTGCAGACCGCCCTGGCCGTGATGCCGATTTTCGGTGTGGTTGCAGCGGGCTGCTTCCTGCTGGCCGCACGCAGCTACGAAGCCGAACTCAAGCGCGTGGCCAACGTGCCGATCGACGCAGCACCCGCCGCCGCACCCACTGCCGTGGCTTCCGCATGACGGCCTTGCTCCGCTAACCGCGCGCCGCCCTCAAGGCACCCATCCCCTCTCCGCTTTGACCGCGTCTCCTAAGCGAGGCGCGCGGGCGGCGCGCACCCCGAACATCCGAAAAGAACCAAGGAGATACCCATGGCAACCGCAGTCCGCTTTCATGAAACCGGCGGCCCCGAGGTCTTGCGCTGCGAGACCGTCGAAGTCGGCAAGCCCGGCCCGGGGCAGGTCCGTCTGCGCCACGAGGCCGTCGGCCTGAACTTTGCCGATACGTACTTCCGCTCGGGGCTCTACCCCGTACCCCGCCCCGCCGGCATGGGCGTTGAAGCGGCAGGCATCGTTGAAGCCGTGGGTGATGGCGTGAGCAACGTCGCCGTGGGCGATCGCGTGACCTACACCGGCTTCATCAACACGCTGGGCGCATACAGCACCGAGCGACTGATCCCGGCCGCACCGCTGATCAAGCTGCCCGCCGCCATTGCCTGCGAAACCGCCGCCGCCATGACCATGCGGGGCCTGACGTCGGCCTACCTGCTGCGCCGCATCTACCCGTTCGCGAAGGGCAACACGATCCTGCTGCATGCGGCCGCCGGCGGTGTGGGGCTCATCGTCTCGCAGTGGGCCAAGTTGCTTGGGCTAACCGTGATTGGCACGGTATCGAGCGAAGCCAAGGCGGATATCGCCCGTGCACATGGTTGCGACCACGTCATCAACTACGCGCACGAAGACGTTGCAAAGCGCGTGCGCGAACTCACCGATGGCGTGGGCGTGAACGTGGTGTTCGACAGCGTGGGCAAGGCCACCTTCGATGCCTCGCTCGATTCGCTCAAGCGACGCGGCCTGATGGTGTGCGTCGGCACGGCGTCGGGGCCGATCCCGCCGTTCAACCCGCAATTGCTGGCGATGAAGGGATCGCTTTACCTCACGCGCCCGGCCCTGGCCGACTACATCGCTGACCCAGCCGAGAAAGCCGAGCTTGCCGGCGAGCTGTTCGACCATGTAGCCGCCGGTCGCATCAAGATCGAGATCCACCAGCGCTACGCATTGGAAGACGCCGTGCAGGCCCACCGCGATCTTGAATCGCGCAAGACGACGGGCTCGTCCGTGTTCGTCATCTGAGGGGGCCGTCATGCGCATCGAACAACTGACCAACGCCCTGGGTGCCGAGCTGACCGGCGTGCAACTGGCTGACGCGATCGAAGACGAAGGCCTGTTTGGCGAAATCCGCACAGCGCTGCTCAAGCACCGCGTGATCTTCCTGCGCGATCAGGACTTGACCCGCGCGCAGCACGTCGCGTTTGCCCGCCGCTTTGGCGATCTGGAAGACCATCCGGTGGCCGGCAGCGACCCCGAGCACCCCGGCCTCGTGCGCATCTACAAGACGCCCGAACACCCGAACGACCGCTACGAAAACTGCTGGCACGCCGACACCACGTGGCGCGAGGCACCACAGTTTGGTGCCGTGCTGCGCTGCGTGGAATGCCCGCCCGTTGGCGGCGACACCATGTGGGCCAACATGGTGCTGGCGTACGAGAAGCTGCCCGACGACGTCAAGCGCGACATTGCCGGCCTGCGTGCCCGCCACAGCATCGAAGCCAGCTTTGGCGCGGTCATGCCGATCGAAAAGCGTCTCGCACTCAAGGCGCAGTACCCCGATCCGGAACATCCCGTGGTGCGCACACACCCCGAGACCGACGAAAAGGTGCTGTACGTGAACGGCTTCACGACGCACTTCACGAACTACCACACACCCGCGCGCGTGCGTTTTGGGCAGGACGCTACCGGCGGCGCGTCTGAACTGCTGCGCTACCTCATCAGCCAGGCCTACATTCCTGAATACCAGGTGCGCTGGCGCTGGAGGCCCAACAGCGTGGCCATCTGGGACAACACCGCCACGCAGCACTACGCGGTTATGGATTACGCGCCGTGCCATCGCAAGATGGAACGCGCCGGCATCATCGGCGGCAAGCCGTTCTAACGACCGTCGGGACACATCGGACCCGTCGGCGACAACACCAAGAGGAGACCCTGCAACATGAAGACGAAGCACATCGCCCCTGCGGCACTGCTGGCCTGCGCCGGCGCGGCCTGCGCGCAATCCGGCGTCACGCTGTACGGCGTGGTGGATACCAATATCGAATACGCGACCAACCTGGCGGGCGCCACGCCGGGCAGCTCTGGCAACCGCGTGTCGATGCAAAGCGGCGGGCTGTCGGGTTCGCGCTGGGGCCTGCGCGGCGTGGAGGATCTTGGCGGCGGACTGAGCGCGCTGTTCGTGCTCGAAAGCGGCTTTGCGAGCGACACGGGCCAATCGCAACAAGGCGGCCGGTTGTTCGGGCGTCAGGCCTACGTTGGGCTCAAGAGCAGTTCGATCGGGCAGTTCACCTTCGGCCGCCAGTACACGACGCTGTTCCAGTTGCTGGCCAACTTCGAGCCGATGGCGTATTCCACGCAGTACGAACCGGCGGCCGTACAGACCGGCGTGAATTTTCGCTCCGACAACACGGCCATGTACACCGGCAACTTCGGCCCGGTGACTGCGCAGGCCCATTGGTCGTTCGGCACCGGCGCGCCGAGCGCCAACCCAACGGGCGGCGGCAACGGCGAAGTGCCGGGCCAAGCACGGCGCGACAGCGGCTATGGCGCGGGGGTGGCTTACTCGGGCGGGCCGCTGGGCGTTACGTTTGCGTATGACCAGTACAACCCGAGCACCCCGCTCGGTGGCGGCGCATTCAGCTCCGGCACGGTGCGCAAGGCAGCGCTGGCGGGCAGCTACCTCTTTGGCGACGTGCTCAAGATCATGGGCGGCTACCGCTGGGGCCAGAACAAGAACGCCAACGGCAGCGTGGCGCTGCGCGACGATTACTTCTGGGCCGGCGCGAACTACCAGGCAACGAACGCACTGATGCTCTCGCTCGAATACTCGTACCAGAAGATCAAGACCATCAACAGCGCCCCGTCCACACAGGCCAACCCGTGGCAGGTCGCGTTCATTGCCGACTACACGCTTTCCAAGCGCACCGACCTGTACCTGACCACGGCCTATGCGCGCAACGCGGGCCTGGCGCTCGACCAAGCCACGGTGGACCTTAACGCCACCGGCTACGGCCTGGGTGCCGGCAAGACCAGCATGCTCGGCGCGGCCGTCGGCATCCGCCACAAGTTCTGAGCGGCCGGTACCCAAAAGCACCTCGGGAGGCGGGCTCCGCCGTCTCCCCGGTCGGCATTCGAGGAGGGTGACCTCCTCGTTTTTTCTTCATGGCATTTCATCATGACGTTGTCCAACACTTCTCCCACCATCCTCATGGTGCCCGGCCTACGCGACCACGTGGCCGAACACTGGCAGACGTTGCTCGAAGCCAAACTCCGGGCTGCAGGCCACAAGGCTGCCTCAGTCCCGCCTCTGGAAGTCGACCGACTGAGCTGCGCGGCACGGGTGGCAGCATTGGACAAAGCCATCACCGCCATCGACGGGCCGGTGATCCTGGTGGCGCATAGCGCGGGCGTGATGATCACCGTGCACTGGGCGAAACGGCACGCGCGCAAGATCCACGGCGCACTGCTGGCCACCCCGGCCGATCTCGAGACGCAGTTGCCGTCGGGCTACCCCACGCAGGATGTGCTGCAGAAAAATGGCTGGCTGCCCTGCCCGCGGCGCCCGTTGCCGTTTCCGAGCATCGTCGCGGCCAGCCGGAACGATCCGCTGGCATCGTTCGAGCGCGTGGCCGGTATGGCCGCCGACTGGGGCAGCCGCCTGGTCGATCTGGGAGATGTCGGCCATTTGAACCCCGCCGCGGGATTTGGCCCCTGGCCCATGGCGGAAGCGCTGATCCATGAACTCGTTTGACCCACCCGTGCGGGGAATGCCGGCCGGCGCGAACGGTCGGCGCGCAACGCTCACGATCGATGTCTTCTTCGACTTCATCTGTCCGTGGTGCTGGATCGGTACGCGCCATCTGGCCAGCGCGCTGCGCATGCTCGCAACGCTGCATCCGGAGGTGAAGACCAAGGTGCGATGGCGCCCGTATCCGCTGTTGCCGGACACTCCGCTCGAAGGCCTG
Organism: Ralstonia sp. VS2407; assembly: GCF_052950655.1. NCBI lineage: Bacteria > Pseudomonadati > Pseudomonadota > Betaproteobacteria > Burkholderiales > Burkholderiaceae > Ralstonia > Ralstonia sp. VS2407. The sequence goes on along the minus strand of NZ_JBRFVG010000002.1, from coordinate 103,497 downwards.
CCCTACCAGGCGTTCTACCTCAGCCGCCTCGGCAGCCCCACTGCCGTTTCGATGCGGCGCGCTGAGGTGCAGTGCGCCGGGCAAGCCGCCGGCATCGACTTCGATTTCACGCGCATCAACGTCCTGCCCAATACCGAGCGCGCGCACGGTGTAGTTCGGAAATATCGCCGGGTCGACGCGGGCGGACATCCGGCCCAGCTTATCGAACGCATCTTCAGCGCCTATTTTGTGGAAGGCGCAGACATCGGTAACGAAGACGTGCTGCAACGCCTGGAGGTCGAGCACACCATCGCCCGGGCCATGGTGCTCGATGCGGGCCCACCCAGCGTCTGCAAGCCAATCGGTCGCGGCGTGACCGTTTCCGGGGTGCCGCATTTCATCTTCAACTCGAACGTCGCGCTCTCGGGTGCGCATCCGGCAAGCACGCTCGTGCACGCCATGCAGAACGCGCTGTCGCAATCGCCACTGCAATCGCAAGAGGAAGCGCAGTGAGCACCATGGCATCCAATGTCACCGTGGCCTTGTCCGGCGAACTAGGCGCCGGAGACCGCAAGCTCGTCTTCGTCAACGGTCGCAGCATCGTCCTGCTCAACATCGAAGGCCGGCTTCATGCCGTCGACAACAGTTGCCCGCACAACGGGGCTTCGCTGGCCTCGGGGCGCCTGGATGGCAACGTATTGCAGTGTCCGGCGCACGGCCTGCGCTTCGATCTCGCCACCGGCTGCATGCCCGGCGCCGGTGGCCTGTGTCTGAAGACCTACGCCATTCACGAGACCGACGGGCACATCGTCATCCAGCTGGAAGACGCTGCCTGAACCGCCACGCCCGTACGAACCTGCATACCGAACAACGCCTTCCCGATCATGCACGCGAACCTCATCACCCCGACACCTTCGGCGTACACCTATCCGCTGCTCGTCAAGCACCTGCTGACCAATGCGCAATGCCTCTACGGCGAGCAGGAAATCACCTATCGCGGTGCGCTGCGCTACAGCTATCGCACGTTTCGCGAACGCATCGGCCGGCTTGCGTCGGCACTGAGCACGCTGGAAGTTCAACACGGCTCAACCGTGGCTGTCATGGATTGGGACAGCCACCGCTACCTCGAGTGCTACTTCGGCGTGCCGATGATGGGCGCGACGCTGTTCACCGTGAACGTGCGGCTGTCAGCTCAGCAGATCCTCTACACGCTCAACGATGCGCGGGCCGAAGTCGTGCTCGTGCAAGCCGACTTCGTGCCACTGCTGGAAGAGATCTGGGACGGCCTGACGAGCGTGCGCCACGTTGTGGTGCTGGCCGACAACGCCCCCATGCCGCACACCCCGCTGCCGGTGGCGGGCGAGTACGAGGCGCTGCTCGCCCATGCCTCGCCCGACTTCGCATTTGCCGACTTCGATGAACGCACGCGGGCCGCAACGTTCTATACGACCGGCACGACCGGCGACCCGAAAGGCGTGAGCTACAGCCACCGCGACATCGTGCTGCATACCATGGCAACTGCCACGACGCTGTGCGCACCGCGCGATGGCCAGCGCCTGCACCGAGAAGATGTCTACATGCCGATCACGCCGATGTTCCATGTGCTGGCGTGGGGCATGCCGTACATCGCCGTCATGCTCGGTTTGAAGATCGTGCTGCCGGGCCGTTACGCAGCTGACCTTCTCCTCAAGCTGCACGACACGGAGCGCGTGACCTTCTCGCATTGCGTGCCGACGCTGCTGCAGATGCTGCTGCAAGCGTCGGAAGGCGGCATGCATGACCTGTCGGGGTGGAAGGTGCTGATCGGCGGCTCGGCATTGTCTCCGGCCCTGTGCGAGGCGGCGCTTGATCGCGGCATTGACGTGTTTGCCGGTTATGGCATGTCCGAAACCGGCCCCGTGGTGGCGCTCGCACAACTGCCGGCGGGCCGCAAGCCGACAGACCGGCAGGAGGAGATCCGCATGCGCTGCGCCACTGGGCGCCCCGTGCCGCTGGCCGAGTTGCGCATCGTCGACGAACAATTGCGCGATGTGCCGCACGACGGCAAGCACCAGGGCGAGATCGTTTTGCGCACGCCCTACCTCACGCAGGCCTATTTCAACAAGCCGGAAGCGTCGGAAGAGCTGTGGGCGGGCGGCTACCTGCACACGCAGGACATCGCCGTCATGACGCCCGATGGTTTCGTGCAGATCGTCGACCGCATCAAGGACGTCATCAAGACCGGCGGCGAGTGGGTGTCGTCCATTGAAGTGGAAAGCCTGATTGCCCAGGTACCGGGCGTGCAGGAGAGCGCCGTCATCGGCGTGCGCGACGCCAAGTGGGGCGAACGGCCAATGGCGTTTGTCGTTGGCAAGCCGGGGGCGCGCCTGAAGGCGGAGGCTATCCGCGATTGCCTGCTGGCACACGCCGACGCCAAACGCATCAGCAAATACGCCGTGCCAGGGCTGGACCGTATCGCCTTCGTTGCAGAGATGCCCAAAACGAGCGTTGGCAAGATCAACAAGAAGGCCTTGCGCGAGAACGTGGCGTAAGACTCGCGGGCGTTTCATCGCCGGCAGCACGGCGGCTGCCGGCGTGGATGTCGTCAAACCATCCGGCGGATGCCGAACCGCTGCGCCCGGCGGCGCCACACGAGCGCGTAATACAGCCCCTGCATCACGAACATGGCGAGGAAGGCGGCCGGGTACGCAGCCCAGATGCCATCGGTGCCGATATGCCGGCTCAGCACCCAGGCCACCGGCACTTCCACCGCCGCAATGGCGAGGATGGAAATGGCCGTGGGCGCCATCACCGTGCCGCTTGAGCGCATCACGCCCGAGAAGACGCTCGCCATGCCGAAGATGACCGAGCTCCACAGCGAGATATGCAGCAGGCTCTGGGCAAGGCTCATCACTTCCGTGTTGGTTGTGAACCAGCCGATGACGGCGCGCGAGAACAGCAACGCCATCACCACCAGCACGCCGGTAATGGCCACGTTCAGCCACAAGCCGGTGCGCGTGATGGCGTCGAGCCGCTCTGTATTGCCCGAGCCGATGGCTTGCGCACCGAGGATCGACGCCGTGATTGCAATCGACATGGCGGGAAACTGCACGTAGCTGATGATCTGCGTGCCGGCGCCGTAAGCTGCCGTCGCATCCGACCCGAAGCCGTTGACGAATGACAGCAGCGCCAGCTCGGCAATCGAGATCACCACGAGCTGCACGCCCGTCGGCACGCCAATCTTCAGCACGGTCTTGAGCACACCAACATCGACCCAGAGGTGCCGCGCCAGCACGGCATCGGGGGCGAGCGGATGATTGCGGCGGCGCAGGAAGAATGCGAGCCACACCAGCGCGATCGTGAACGAGATGATGGTGGCCGCGGCGCCGCTTGCGACGCCCAGTTGCGGCAAGCCGAACCAGCCCCGAATGAAGGTCGGCGTCAGCACCAGCCCGATCGCCGTCGACAGCGCGAGCGTGCGCAACGGCGTGCGCGTGTCGCCCACGCCGCGCATCATCGCCGTGGCGAGCAGATAAACGAACAGGCCCGGCATGGCATAGAGCATGACGCTGGCGTAGAGCGTGGCGTCTTGCAGGATGTCGGCCGGCGTGCCGAGCCAACCCAGCAGCGCGTTGGCAAACGGCCCGCCCAGCAGCGCCACCGCCAGCCCGACGATGAAGCCCACCGACAGCGTGGTACCCGCAACGGTCTTGACCGCCTCGGGCTTCTTGGCGCCCCAGGCCTGCCCAATCAACACCGCCGCCCCGGAGCCCAGCCCGATGATGAAGGCGATGAAGAAGAACAGGATCGGGAAGAACGCCGACACCGCAGCGAGCGCCTTCACGCCCAGCATGTGTCCGACATAGACGTTGTTGAGCGTGCCCGACAACGATTGCAGGATGTTGGCCAGGATCAGCGGGCCGAGGAATGCGATGAATGTTCGCCACAACGGGCGAGCAGCAGGCGCTGTCATGCAGCCTCCTGTTGAGGATTGAATGCCTGGCTCGCCAGTTCGCGCGCAAAGTCGCGCACGTCGGCGGGCCAGGTGTGTGTGAGGGATTCGAACGCCGCGGCATCTGCGGCAAACAAGGCGCGCGTGGCCTCTTCAAAGCCCGCGGCGTTGCCCGCCATGGCTGACATGAAGCGGTACGCCGCTTCTTGCGCAACGCGACGGCGGTCGGCGCCTTCGGCGGCGCGGCGCGCGTCTTCCACCAGCTTGCGCAGCGTAACCGACGCCCCGCCCGGCTGCGCGGCCAGCCAATCCCAGTGGCGCGGTAGCAAGGTCACCTCGCGGGCAATCACGCCCAGCTTGGGGCGGCCAGGGCCGCGCGGGCGGCTTTCAGATTCAGCAGGTTCAGCGGCAGATGGGGCGGCTTGATCGATGCGCGCAACCACGTCTTCAACCGTGCCGCGCAAATCGAATTCCACCGGGTGCGCGCTCGTGTTGTCGAACACCAGGACCTGCGATTCGGGGTGGGCATCGAGGTGCGTTTTGACGGCGCGTGCGACATCGCGGACGGGTCCGCCGGCCAGGCGTTGGGTGCCGGCAAAGGCCGTGCACGCGTGGATTGTTGCGGCATCCATGAGAAGCGCTCCTGCTGAAGTTTCAACAGGAACGCATTCTACCCGGGTTTAATTGGATGTCAATATTACCCGGGCATAAAAGCGATATTGCGTGTAACGCGACGCAAAGGTCACGCCGCCTGCTGCACGCGCGCCTCCACAAGCAGCCGTTTGAGTTCCGGCACGCACGAGCCGCAATTGCCGCCCGCCTTCAGGCACGCCGTGATCTCGCCGGTGGTTTGCAGGCCCTTGGTGCAGATGGCATCGCAGATGGTGTTTCGGCCCACGCCAAAGCACGAGCAGACGGTCGGCCCCACATCGACACCCGCCTCGATCGGCTGGCCGAGCAGCACGCCCGCACGGTCGAGGTCTTCGAGACGCTCTTGCGTGAACAGGCCCGCGAGCCAGTTGCGCGACGGCAGATCCGGACGCGGTGACAAAAACACGCAGGCTTCGATGCGGTCATCCACCACGTGCACAGCGCGATAGACACGCGCGGTGGTGTCTTCGTATTCGAGCCAGTCGGCGTGTGGGTCGGTTACGCCCAGCAGCGCGCGCGCCCAATCGTGCACGGAACCAAGCTGCTGGCGGCCGGCCAGTTCATAGCGCACGAACTGCTTGCCTTGAATGCGCGTCCACCACGTTGCATCGTCGGTGTCGAGTGCGCGGCGCGAGAGCACAAAGCCGTGCCATGCCACATCGAACGGCTCGACCATCACCGGTGTGTGCTTGAACTCGGGCTCACCGGACACCGGGTCGACCACGGGATTGACGACCGCGCCCACGCGCGCATCGGATGCAAACTGGCCGTTCCAGTGGATCGGCACGAACACGCTGCCACGCGCGATGCCGCCCGTCATGCGCACACGCGCCACCACGCTGCCCCAGCGCGACGACACGCGCGCCAGGCCACCCTCGCGCACGCCGGCCAGCAGCGCATCGTGCGGGTGCAGATCGACGAACGGTTCGGGTATGTGGTCCGCCAGCTTGGGCGCGCGGCCGGTGCGCGTCATGGTGTGCCATTGGTCGCGCACGCGGCCCGTGTTGAGGATGAGCGGATATTCACCGTCCGCCGCATGCGCGGGTGCGCGGGCGGGCGTCGGTACGAAGCGCGCGCGGCCATCGGCGTGGGCGAAGCGGCCATCGCTGAAGAGGCGCGCTTCGCCGTTGCCCGATGTTGCGATGGGCCATTGCACCGGCGACATGCCGTCATATGCCTCAGCATCGAGCCCCGCCAGGCCACCGAGGTGGAAGGCACGGCGAATGCCGCTCGCACCGTTGGCGTAAGCGGACAGGCGCGCATGTTCGTCGAACACATCGCGCGCGCTCTTGAAGTCGAAGCCGTCGTAACCCATGCGGCGGGCGACGTCGGCGATGATGTCCCAGTCGGCGCGTGCCTCGCCGGGTGCGGGCAGGAAGGCTCGCTGGCGCGAGATGCGGCGCTCCGAATTCGTCACCGTGCCATCCTTCTCGCCCCAGCCGAGCGCGGGCAGCAGGATGTCGGCCAGCTCGGTCGTGTCGGTGGCTTCAACGATGTCGGAAGCGACGACGAGTTCGCACTTGGCGAGCGCACGGCGCGCCTGGTCCGCATCGGGCAGGCTGACCACGGGGTTGGTGCCCATGATCCACACGGCCTTCACGCGCCCGTCTTCAATGGCGTTGAACAGGTCGACCGCCTTGAGGCCCACCTTGTCGGCCATGCGCGGCGCGCCCCAGAACGTCTGCACGAGGTCGCGATGCGACGGCTCGTTCAGTTCCATGTGTGCGGCCAGCATGTTGGCCAACCCGCCCACCTCGCGGCCGCCCATGGCATTCGGCTGGCCGGTAATCGAAAACGGCCCCATGCCCGCGCGGCCGATGCGGCCGGTGAGCAAGTGGCAGTTGATGATGCTGTTGACCTTGTCCGTGCCCGCCGTCGACTGATTGACGCCCATCGAGAACGCGGTAATGGTGCGCTCGGTGTCGGCAAACCAGCTGTAGAAGGTCAGCAGATCGTCGAGTTTGAGCTTGCACGCCTTGGCGACGGCCTCAACGTCCTCGCTCTCGGTGCCGGCAGCTTCCAGTGCGGCGTCGGGGCCGTTGGTATGCAGCGTGACGAAATTCCTGTCCACCACGCCACGCCGCGAGAGGAATGACAGCAGGCCGTTGAAAAGCCGCACATCGGTACCGGGCTTGATGGGCAGATGCAGATCGGCCAGTTCGCACGTGGCCGTGTGGCGCGGGTCGACCACCACCACCTTCATCTCGGGCCGCGCTTCCTTGGCGCGCACGATGCGCTGGAACAGGATCGGGTGGCACCACGCGGTGTTGGAGCCGACCAGCACGATGAGGTCCGCCATTTCCAGATCGTCATAGCAGACGGGCACGAGGTCTTCGCCAAACGCGCGCTTGTGCCCTGCCACGGCCGACGACATGCAGAGCCGCGAATTGGTATCGATGTTGGCCGTGCCGATGAAGCCCTTCATCAGCTTGTTGGCGACGTAATAATCCTCGGTCAGCAGCTGGCCGGAGACGTAGAGCGCGACGGAGTCCGGGCCGTGCTCTTCGGCGATGCGGCGAAAGCCTTGCGCGACGGCGTCGAGAGCGGTGTCCCACGAGACGCGCTGTAATGGCGCAGGTTTGGCCAGTTGCGGAGCGCCAGCGTCGCGCGAACGCTCGCGCATGGCTGGGAAGAGCAGCCGGCCGTCCAGGCTCACGGTCTCGCCCAGGGCCGAGCCTTTCACGCACAGGCGCCCGGCGTTGGACGGATGCGCCGGGTCCCCGGCAATGCCGATGCTGCCATCCGCCTGTGGGGTCGCGAGCACGCCGCAGCCGACGCCGCAGTACGGGCACGTTGTGCGCACTGTCTTGGCAACCGTATCGGCTACCGGGTGGATGGGGATGGTGGTCATCGTCATCTCTGTATTGCTTTGCGTGATTGGTGCATCCCTGGTTTCACCCCCTGCCGGGGGCGACTCACTTTCTTTGTCTTGCCAAAGAAAGTAAGCAAAGAAAGGCGCGCCCGAGATGGCGACCCATCCCTTGAATTTCTGTTGCAGAGAGGGGAAGGAAAAAACTCGCTTCGCTCAAACAGTTTCCCTTCCTTTTTCCTCTCTGCAACAGAAATTCAAGGCGCCATCTAGGGCTTCAACGGCCACACCGACAGCGTGCAAGCGGTGTTGCCGGTTTCGCGTCTTACCTGTGTTCATTACGCGGCTTCGGCTTCGCACAGCGCGCGGCCAAACAACAGGCGCTGGCGAATCGGTGTGATCGGGGTCTGGCGCTGGATCATGTCGAAGTACCACGGGCCATCGGCCACATCGCCGTACAGCACCGCGCCGACGATGCGGTCTTCCTTCAGGACGAGCCGCTTGTAGACGCCGCGGCGCGGGTCGCGCAGCACGATGTCTTCGGTGCCGTCGCCGCCAATGAAGTCGCCCGCCGAATACAAGTCCACGCCCGTGACCTTCAGCTTGGTGGCCGTGGCCTGCTGGACATAGCGGCGGTGCCCGGCGCCGGCCAGGTGCGCGGCGCACACGCGGGCCTGGTCCCAGATGGGCGCGACGAGGCCGAACGTTGCGCTGCGGTGTTGCACGCATTCGCCCACGGCGTAGATGCGCGGGTCGTAGGTCTGCAGCGTGTCGTCAACGATGATGGCGCGTTCGCAATGCAGGCCGGCCGCCTTGGCAAGCTCAATGTTCGGGCGTACGCCGGCAGTCATGACGACGAGGTCGGCGGGAATCTCGGTGCCGTCCTTGAAGCGCACAGCGGTCACGCGGTCGGTGCCCAGCAGCTCCGCCGTGTGTGCGCCCAGCAGGAAGCGCAGGCCCTTGGCTTCCAGCGCCTTCTGCAGCAGCTTGGCGGCCGGCTTGTCGAGCTGGCGCTCCATCAGGCTGTCGGGCAGGTGCACCACGGTCACGTCCATGCCCTGGCGCATCAGGCCGTTCGCGGCCTCAAGCCCAAGCAAACCACCGCCGATGACGACCGCGTGACGGTGGTTGCGGGCCGCTTCCAGCATCGTCTCCACGTCTTGAATGTCGCGAAAGGCGATCACGCCCGGCAGCAGGTGCCCCGGCACCGGCAGGATGAACGGCCGCGAGCCCGTGGCGATCAGCAGGCGGTCGTAACGCATCTCCACGCCGTCGCGCGAGCGCAGCGTGCGGCGCGGGCGGTCGATGGCGACCACCGGGTCGCCGGCGTGCAGCGTGATGTGGTTCTGCTCGTACCACTCACGCGTGTTGAGCATGATGTCGTCAACCTGCTTATCGCCCGCCAGCACGGGCGAGAGCAGGATGCGGTTGTAGTTGCCGTGCGGCTCTTCGCCAAACACGGTCACGTCGTACAGGTCCGGCGCCAGCTTGAGCAATTCTTCGACCGTGCGCATGCCGGCCATGCCGTTGCCGATGACGACCAGCTTGGGGCGTACGGTCTTGGCGTTCATGCTGCCCTCTCCTGAAGGTTGTCGGTCATTGATTCACTCAGTGCCGGCGGCCATGGCCCCGGCTTCACTGCTTACGGCTTGCGGCTCATGCCGCTACCCACACCTTGCCGTCTTCCACCTTGGTCGCGTACGCGTGCACGGAGTTGGCCGGCGCTTCCAGGCACTCGCCGGTGGTCAGGTCGAAATGCTGCTTGTAAATCGGCGAGGCGACGACGATGCGTTCGCCCAGGTTGCCGACCAGCCCGCGCGAGAGCACGGCGGCATCGGAGTTTGGATCGTAGTTGCCGATGGCGTACACGCCCTGCGGTGTGTTGCCGCCCACACGGAAAACGGCGACCTGGTCACCTTCCACCAGCGCACAGACGCCGGTGTTGGGAACGATGTCGTCCAGGGCACAGATCGGGGTCCAACGGGATGCTTGCATGGCGTCCTCCTCTTCCTCTATCAAGCTCAAGCAGCTTCAGCAACAACGGGAATGCGCACGGGCCGGGTCTTGGCGCGCTCTTCCACCGTGGCTGGGCGGATCTGGCCGCGCTCTTCGACGAAGACCACATTCGCGTCCTTCGCCTCGCTGTTGACGAAGTGGCGGAAGCGCTTGCGCACGTCGGGGTTGGTCACGGCCGTCTTCCATTCGTCCTGGTAGGTGTCGACCACGTGCTGCATCTCGGCTTCGAGTTCGGCCACGATGCCCAGCTTGTCGTTGATCACCACATCCTTCAGATAGTCGAGACCGCCTTCGAGGTTGTCGCGCCATGTGCTGGTGCGTTGCAGGCGATCAGCCGTGCGCACGTAGAACATCAGGAAACGGTCGACATACTTGATGAGCGTTTCCTGGTCGAGGTCTGCCGCCAGCAGTTCGGCATGGCGGGGCTTCATGCCGCCGTTGCCGCACACATACAGGTTCCAGCCCTTCTCGGTGGCGATGATGCCAACGTCCTTGCCTTGCGCCTCGGCGCATTCACGCGTGCACCCCGACACGCCAAACTTCAGCTTGTGCGGCGAGCGCAGGCCCTTGTAGCGGTTCTCCAGCGCCACCGCAAAACCCACCGAATCGCCCACGCCGTAGCGGCACCAGGTGGAACCCACGCACGACTTCACTGTGCGAAGCGATTTGCCATACGCGTGACCCGACTCGAAGCCTGCCGCGATCAGCTCTTCCCAGATCAGCGGCAGTTGCTCAACGCGCGCGCCGAACAGGTCGACACGCTGGCCGCCGGTGATCTTGGTGTACAGGCCGTACTTCTTGGCGACCTGGCCCACGGCGATCAGGCCGTCTGCCGTGACCTCGCCGCCGGGCATGCGCGGCACCACGGAGTACGTCCCGTCCTTCTGGATGTTGGCGAGGAAGTAGTCGTTGGAATCCTGCAGGCTGGCGTGCTCCTTCTTGAGCACGAAGTCGTTCCAGCACGAAGCGAGGATGCTCGCCACGGCGGGCTTGCAGATGTCGCAGCCGATGCCGCTGCCGTGCGCTTCCAGCAGCGCCTCGAACGACTCGATGCGGCCCACGCGCACCAGGTGATACAGCTCCTGGCGCGAATACGGAAAGTGCTCGCAGATGTGGTTGTTGACGGCCAGGCCCTGCTTCTTCATCTCGGCCTTCATCACCTGCGTCATGAGCGGTACACAGCCGCCGCACGAGGTGCCGGCCCTGGTCGCATCCTTGAGGGCGCCCACGGTGGTGGCGCCGGCACACACGGCCTGGCACAGCGCGCCCTTCGATACATCGTTGCACGAGCAGATCTGCGCGCTATCCGGCAGCGCATCCACGCCCAGTGCCGGGCGCGCATTGCCATCGGCCTGCGGGAGGATCAGGAATTCCGGTGCTTCCGGCAGCTCGATGCGGTTGAGCATCATCTGCAGCAGCGTGCCGTATTCGGCCGCATCCCCCACCAGCACGCCGCCCAGCAGGTACTTGCCGTCTTCCGACACCACCAGCTTCTTGTAGATCTGCTTGCGCTCGTCGGTGAACTGCACGCTGCGGCTGCCCGGCGTCACGCCCTGCGCATCGCCCAGGCTGGCCACGTCCACGCCCATCAGCTTGAGCTTGGTGCTCATGTCGGCGCCGCTGAACTCTGCCGCGTCGTCCGCCGCCAGGATCTGCTTGGCGGTGATGCGTGCCATCTCATAACCCGGCGCAACCAGCCCGTAGACCTTGCCGCCCCACAGCGCGCATTCGCCAATCGCGTACACGTCGGGCGCGGAGGTACGGCACTCGGAGTCGATCACGATGCCGCCGCGCTCGCCCACTTCCAGCCCGCAGGCGCGCGCCAGTTCATCGCGCGGGCGGATGCCGGCCGAGAAGACGACCATGTCGGCTTCCAGGTGCGTGCCGTCGGCAAAGTTCAAGCGGTGCGTCGCCGTTTCGCCGTCGATGATCTCCGAGGTGTTCTTCTGCGTGTGAACGGTCACGCCAAGGTCTTCGATCTTCCGGCGCAGCATGCGGCCGCCGCCGTCGTCCACCTGCATGGCCATCAGGCGGCCGGCAAACTCGACCACGTGCGTTTGCAGGTTCATGTCGCGCAGCGCCTTGGCGCATTCCAGCCCGAGCAGCCCGCCGCCGATGACGACGCCGGTCTTGGCGCGCTGGCCGCACTCGGCCATCGCTTCGAGGTCTTCGATGGTGCGATAGACGAAACAGTCCTTGCGGTCTTTGCCCGGCACCGGCGGCACAAACGGCGACGAGCCCGACGCGATGACGAGCTTGTCGTACGGCAGCACCTCGCCGGTCGAGGCCGTCACCGTTTTGGCGGTAGTGTCGATGGCCGTGGCGCGGGCGTTGAGCTTGAGCACCACGTCATCGCGGTCAAAAAAGCCCGGGGCGACGAGCGAAAGGTCTTCCGCCGACTTGCCCGTGAAGAATTCCGACAGGTGCACGCGGTCGTAGGCGGGGCGCGGCTCTTCGCACAGCACCGTCACCTCAAGGTGATGGCCCGGCGCGTGCAGCAGGCTTTCCAGAAACTTGTGGCCCACCATTCCGTGGCCAATGACGACGATCTTCATGGTCATGGTGATGTCCTCTTTCAGGCGTTGCCGGCGGCGGCCAGCGTGTTGTCGTACAGCGCTTGTTCGCGCGCCTTGTGTTCCGGCGAGAAACGCACGGCAATCGCACAGATGGCGGACAGCCCGACCAGCGCGCCCAGCACCGAGAGCGTGGCCTGCGTATCGGCCATGCCCTTGAGCAGGAAGCCCGCCGCCACCGCGCCGGCGTTGCCGCCCGCGCCGATGATGCCGGCCACGCCGCCCAGCGCGCGGCGGTCAATGAACGGCACCAGCGCATACGTCGCGCCGCATGCCATGTGGGTGAACAGGCCAAAGCCGAGCATCGCCAGGATGGCCACCGTGACGCTGCCTGCGTGGGCAAAGCCGAACAGGCCCAGGCCCTCGCCCACCATCAGCACGCACAGCAGTTGGGTACGCGCATCCAGGCCACGCTTGGCGGCCACGCGGTCCGACACGATGCCGCCGAGTGCCCGGGCAAACAGCGCCAGCAGGCCGAAGCTCGCCGCCGCCATGCCGGCGGCCGACAGCGACAAGCCGAAGTGGTCGACGTAGTAGGTGGCGGCGATGTTGTGGATGAAGATTTCCACGCCAAAGCACGCGCCGTAGGTGATGAACAGCAGCCACACGCGATAGTTACCAGCAGCCGCCACGAAGCTGCCCCAGCCGCCCTTCTTGCCGCCGTCGATCGTCTTGCCTGCGGCACGCAGATCACTGAAGTTGCCTTCGGGGCAGTCCTGCGTGTAACGCCAGTAGAGCGCTGCGACGATCAGCATGGCCGCGCCCGGCACGATCATCGCCACGCGCCAGCCCAGGCTCTGCGTGGCACCCATCATCACGATGGCCGTCAGCAGCAGCGGCATCGTGCCTTGCGCCACGCCTCCGCCAGCATTGCCCCAGCCGGCGGAAGCCGCATTGGCCGTGCCCACCACGTTGGGCGCGAACATGACGGACGTGTGGTACTGCGTGATGACGAAGCTCGCGCCAACCGCGCCGATCGCCAGGCGGAAGAACAGGAACGCTTCGTAGCTCTGCGCGAGCGCCACGCCCAGCACCGGGATCGCACCCAGCGCAAGCAGGCCGGTATAGGTCTTGCGCGGGCCGAAGCGGTCGCACAGCGGGCCGACGATCAGCCGCACCAGAATCGTCACCGCCACGGCGGCGATGTTGATGTTGGCAATCTGCCCGGGCGTGAGGTGGAACTCGCCCTTGAGCACCGGCATGAGGGGTGCGCAGGCAAACCACGCGTAGAAGCAGACGAAGAACGCCAGCCACGTCAGATGAAAGGCGCGCATCTGCGGCGTGCGCAGGCTGAACAGATCGATTCGGGTGGCTTTGCCGGTCATGTCGAATCCCAATCAGGGGCCAAAAAAAAGAAAGGCGTCCGAGAGCCCGGCTGCATTAGCCAAGGTCTGGGACGCCGTTGTCCAAGTAGCCCTGAGCACCAGGGCCTTCACCACGAAGAGCACGAATCGCCTTTGACCCGCGCAATGGTGCTATGCAACAGGTATGCCAGGCGGGCAAAGCCTTGTGCTGTCTGCGTTTGCGGGAAATTGACCAAGAACCGGCCGGCGCGCGTGCCTCATGCGCGAGCACCGCATCGCACGGTTTCGGTGCAGATACGATTCGTGATGGTGCGGCACAGCAAATGCGTCGGCCGCCGCCAATGGCGACCAGAGCATCACGTGCAGGACTGATCGGAAGGGAAGCCGCCGGCGCTGGTATCGGCAGGTATCGGCGTCAGTAGCCGTTCGTCACGATGGACAGCACCGACAGATCTGGGTGCGTGCCGTCGATGATGCTGCGCGCCACATGGACGGCGTCTTCCACGGCCGCTTCGGGGCTGCCGAAACTGTCGTTGCCGTCAGCATGGAATGGCACGGCGCGTCCCGGCTGTTGAGGATTCGCGCCGGGGTGACAAACGTAGCCGGTGTAGGTGTAACAACCACTGTCGGCCCGGATCGGGCTGGGCGACACGTGAATCTCGAACCCTTCGTAGAGTTCTTGCGGTGCGGTGGTGAGCTGGTCAGACATGGTGGCCTCGCTGGGTTAGCGTGTACCTGCCGGGCCGGCGCTTGTGGCGCGGCACAGCTGCCCTTGGTTCAACCAGTCTAGGTGATGGGATGCATGTTGAAATCCGGCGGTTGGATGACTCTGCCATCCACCGCCGTTCGTGGGACTGGTGCTGCCTTGCGCTATGCGCGCTTGATGAGCCGGATGATGAACAGCAGGATCACCGCGCCGATCACCGCCGTGATGATCGAGCCGATCCACCCGCCGCCCAGCGAGATGCCAAGCACCCCCGCCAGCCATCCGCCGATGAACGCACCGACGATGCCGACCACGATGTCGACAAAGATGCCGAAACCGCCGCCCTTGACCAGGATGCCGGCCAGCCAACCCGCTACCGCGCCGATGATCAACCAGGCAATCAAACCGTGTGAGGCCATGTTCGCGCTCCAATGAATGTGCGTTTTGAGGGACGTTACCGCACAGGCATAGTAGGCGAAGACCGCACAATCGCGATGCGGCGTTCACACGGTTTTTGCAATTGCACCGTGCTCAACGGAACACGTTGACCGCCTCCACCAGCCGTGTCGCCTGGATGCGCAAGCCCTCGGCCGCCGCCGCGCTCTGGCCGACCAGCGTGGCGTTCTCCTGCGTGACCTGATCCAGATGATTGACCGCCTGGCTGACCTGCGTGATGCCGTCGGTCTGCTGCGCCGTCGCCAGGCTGATGTCGGCGATCATGGCGGAGACCTTTTTGACCTGCTCGACGATGTCGTCCATGGTCTTGCCTGCATCGTCCACCAGCCGCGCTCCCGATTCGACCTTGTCAACGCTGGTGCCGATCAGCTCCTTGATCTCCTTGGCAGCGCCGGCGCTGCGCTGCGCAAGCGCGCGCACCTCGCCCGCCACGACAGCAAAGCCCCGCCCTTGTTCGCCAGCACGCGCGGCTTCCACGGCGGCATTGAGTGCCAGGATGTTGGTCTGGAAGGCAATGCTGTCGATCACGCCGATGATGTCGGCAATCTGCTTGGCACTTTGCGTGATGGCGCTCATGGTGGCCACCACCTGCTCCATGGCACGGCCGCCGTTGACCGCCGCCTGCGTGGCCGCGCCCGACAGCGTATTCGCCTGCCCCGCCGTCTCGGCATTGCTGGCCACCGTGGCCGTCATCTGCGTCATCGAGCTGGAGGTTTCTTCCAGGCTCGCAGCAGCCTGCTCGGTGCGGGTGTTGATGTTGCCGTTGCCCTCAGCGATCTCCTGGCTGGCCGACTGCACGTTGACGACCTGCTCGGCCACATCATCGATCAACCAGCGGAACATCAGCCCGAGCTGGCTGACCGTGCGCAACGTCATGCCGATCTCGTCCACGCGGTCTGCGATGGCGACTTTCCGGCTCTCCCCCGAGGCCACGCTCAGCGCCAGCTCCTGCAGCTTTTCGAGTGGCGTAGCGATCTGCACCTTCAATGACCACGACGCCAGCGCCAAGGCCACGAGCAACGCGCCGGCAAAACCACCGAGCGCCGCGCCGGAGAGGCCAAACGCCCACGCTACCGCCAGCAGCGCGGGCAGCAATGTGAGAAAGGTGAGCCGTATGCGCCAGCGCACCGGCATCAGCTGGAACACCGAACGCCAGGCCATCAAGCCCGTTCGCACAATCAGGCCCTTGTGAAACTTGCGGCTGCCCGCCTGACCAGTGCGGAAATCCTTGTAGAGCGCTTCGGCCGCGGCGATTTCCTCGCGCGTGGGCTTGGTGCGCACCGACATATAGCCGCTGACCCGTCCGTTACGCACCACGGGCGTGGCGTTGGCACGCACCCAATAATGATCGCCATTCTTGCGGCGGTTCTTGACCAGCGCCGTCCATGGCTGCCCCGCCTTGAGCGTGGCCCACATATCGGCAAATGCCTCGGTTGGCATATCGGGGTGACGCACGATGTTATGTGGCTGGCCCTCGATCTCTTCGCGGGAAAAACCGCTCACCTCCACAAACGCTGCATTCGCATAGGCGATGTAGCTCTGGGTGTCGGTGGTCGACATGAGCGTGGCGTTGTCCGGGAACTCGTATTCGCGCTGGGTAACTGGTTCGTTGACACGCATGGGGCATCTCCTTTGATGATTTACTTCGCAAGGGATTATCGGCACATAGCTGGATTTATTAAGACCCGATAACCCCGTTCTGCAGCCCACACCCATACACCTGCCCGAGCAGATACTGCTTCATTGAAAATGATTCTTATCTGCTTTGCCCTCGCTCTTGCTCGTCATTCTCGGCAAACGATGCGAACGAAATTTCGTACACCCAGCCCGGCAATACCTTATCTGCGTTAATTATTGGCGGATAAATGAGATAAAAGCGTGATATTGAGGCGACACACGTTTTCTTGTGAATCCATCTCACACTTGAAGCATCTTCGGCCGCGGGCAGCGTCCCACGCCCGCCGCGACAGCGCGTCACATCCCAAGGGCGGCAACGGAGGCTAAACTTTCAGAAATTCCTAAAAATTGAGAAAGATCAAAACAATGCAACTCTCTCCCTTGAAACAGCGCTTCGTCCTGCATTTCGGCGAGATGGGCAGCCGCTGGGGCATCAATCGCACCGTCGGGCAGATCTACGCGCTGCTCTACGCCGCGCGCGAGCCGATCAACGCGGACGAGATCGCCGAGGCGCTGGGCTTCTCCCGTTCGAACGTGAGCATCGGGCTGAAGGAACTGGAGTCTTGGAAGCTCGTGCGGCTGTCGCACAAGCCGGGCGACCGGCGCGAATACTTCTCCGCCCCGGACGACATCTGGACCATCTTCCGCACACTGGCCGAAGAGCGCCGCAAGCGCGAGATCGACCCCACGCTCTCGCTGCTGCGCGACGTGATGCTCGAATCCCCCACCGACCCGGATGACCGCCACGCCCAGGCGCGCATGAAAGAGATGTATCAGCTCATCACGCTCATGACCACCTGGTTTGACGACGTGCAGAAGCTTGACGCCGAATCGTTGCAGCAACTCATGAAGATGGGTGCCAAGGTGCACAAGCTGCTGGAAATGAAGAACAAGCTTGCCGTCGTCGTTGGCGGCAAATCGAAGTAGCCCGTATCCAGAAAAACCATGTCGCTCGATCCCGTTGTCCTGGCGCGCATCCAGTTTGGCGCCAACATCACGTTCCACATCCTCTTTCCCACCATCAGCATCGCGCTTGCGTGGGTGCTGCTGTTCTTCAAGCTGCGCTATCGGAAGACCGGTGACGAAGCGTGGATGGCCGCTTATCGCCTTTGGGTGAAGGTCTTTGCATTGACGTTCGCGCTGGGCGTGGTGTCCGGCGTGACGATGAGCTTTCAGTTCGGCACGAACTGGCCGGGCTACATGAATACCGTCGGCAACATCGCCGGGCCGCTGCTGGCGTATGAGGTGCTGACGGCGTTCTTTCTGGAGGCCAGCTTCCTCGGGATCATGCTGTTCGGCACGGGCCGCGTAAGCCCGCGCATCCACACATTCGCGACGTTCCTGGTGGCGCTCGGCACGACCATCTCGGTGTTCTGGATCATCGCGCTCAACTCGTGGATGCAGACGCCCGCCGGCTACGTGATGATCGACGGCCGCGCGCATCCGCAAAGCTGGCTGGCGATCATCTTCAACCCGTCGTTTCCGTACCGGTTCACGCACATGCTGCTGGCCTCGGGGCTGACGGTGTCGTTCCTGTTGGCCGGGGTATCGGCCTACCGCTGGCTGCGCAACGACCGCGGTGGCGATGTGCGTGCGGCGCTCAAGACGGGCGTAGTGCTTGCCGCCATGTTGATCCCGTTGCAGATTGCCGCCGGCGATGCGCACGGTCTCAACACACTGGAGCATCAACCGGCCAAGCTGGCCGCGATGGAGGGCATCTGGCAAACCGAACGGGGCGTGCCGGCCGTCCTGTTCGGTATTCCCGATGCGGCTTCGCACAGCAACCGCTATGAGATCGCGGTGCCGAAGCTGGCGTCGCTGTATCTCACGCATTCGCTTGATGGCGAAGTGCGAGGGCTCGACCAGTTCGACCAGCATCCGCCCGTGCTGCCGGTGTTCTTTGCCTTCCGCCTGATGGTGGGCGTGGGGCTGCTGATGCTGGCAGTGTCATGGACCAGCGCCTGGCGCCTTCGCCGCAATGGTGAACTGCCGAACTGGCTGGCACGCGCGCTCGTCGCCATGACGTTCTCGGGCTGGGCGGCCGTGGTGGCCGGCTGGTACGTGACCGAGATTGGCCGCCAGCCGTGGCTTGTCTATGGCGTGCTGACCACCGCGCAGGCTGCGTCTTCCGTGCCCGCGCGGATGATCGGCAGCACGCTGGCGATGTATCTCGCGCTGTACGCGTTCCTCATCGCCTCCTACATCGGCGTGGTCTTCTATCTGGCCCGCAAGGCCGGTGGCGCCATCGACCCGACGGACGCCGACATTCCCGGCAAGCACACCACTCAATTTTCTGCGACCCTCGCGAGCCACGCATGAGCACCATCCCTGACCTCACCCAACCCGCCGGCTGGCTGCCGGTGGTCTTCATGGCCCTGATGGGGATTGCCGTGCTGGCCTACGTCGTGCTCGACGGCTACGACCTGGGCGTCGGCATCCTGCTGCGCCGCGCCGATGACGCCGAGAAGGACACCATGATCGCCTCCATCGGCCCGTTCTGGGACGCCAACGAAACCTGGCTCGTGCTCGGGGTCGGGCTGTTGCTCGTGGCGTTTCCCGCCGCACATGGAGAGATCCTGGGCGCGCTGTATCTGCCGGTGGCGCTGATGCTGTTCGGCCTCATCCTGCGTGGCGTGGCATTCGATTTTCGCGTCAAGGCGCGCGCGCACCACAAGCCGTGGTGGAACCGCGCGTTCTATGCGGGCTCCGTCATTGCCACCGCTGCGCAGGGCCTCATGCTCGGGCTGTACATCACGGGCTTCCAGTACGACGCCGCCAACGTCGTCTTTGCGATCTGCACGGCGGGCGGCCTCATTGCCGGCTACCTGCTGCTAGGCGCAACGTGGCTCATCATGAAGACGGAAGGCGCGCTGCAATTGCGCGCGGTGCAGTGGGCACGCGGCAGCCTGTGGTTCACCGCGCTGGGCGTGGCCGCCGTGTCGCTCGCAACGCCGTGGGTCAGCACACGCGTGTTCGACAAGTGGTTTGCGCTGCCGAACATCATCCTGCTGGCGCCCGTGCCGCTGGTGACCATCGTGCTGTTCCTGCTGATCGACTGGGTACTGCGCCGCCTGCCGCAGCAGATTGCCAAGGGCGATGAACATCTGATCTGGGCGCCGTTCGTCGGCACCGGCGCCATCTTTCTGCTGGCCTTCAACGGCCTGGCCTACAGCCTCTTCCCCTATCTTGTGGTGGACAGGCTCGACATCTGGCAGGCCGCCAGCGCGCCGGAATCGCTCGAGTTCATGCTGGTGGGCGTGGCCATCGTGCTGCCAACCATCGTCGGCTACACGATCTACTCGTACAAGGTGTTCCACGGCAAGGCGACGGAGCTGCGGTACTACTGAGATTGACCAGGTAGCGGGCAGGCGTTTAGGCTCATCGGCTCAGTCACCCGCCCGCAAACAACATGATCACCTGCTATATCCGCTACATCGTCAACCCCGCCCGACTCCGCGAGTTCGAGACCTACGGCAAGATGTGGATTCCATTGGTCGAGAAGTTCGGCGGCAAACACCACGGCTACTTCCTGCCGTCGGAAGGTGCCAGCAATGTCGCGCTGGCATTGTTCTCGTTCCCGAGTCTGGCGGCCTATGAGGTCTATCGGGAACGCTCGAAGAGCGACCCCGATTGCATCGCTGCATTCCAGTATGCAGACGACACCGGCTGCTTTGTCAGCTACGAGCGCAGCTTCTTTCGCCCGGTTCTTTCCTGACGCCTGCTTAGCCCTGAGGCCTGCGCTGCGACAGCACCCACAACATAGCGCCCACGGCTTCCGCCTGCGAGCGCGTGCAGGTCTTCTCGAAGATAGCCCGTAGTTGCGAGCGTACGGTCGACATGGCGACGTTGGCGTCGGCCGCGTATTCGTCGGGCGTCTTGCCGGCGATCAGCGCTTCGCCCACCGCCGCCTCTGCCGCTGATAAACCAAACGCCTGGCGCAACTGCATGGCCGTCACCGGAGGGCCATCGCCCTTGCGGCGTGCCGTGACCAACATGGCCGCATTGCCAAACGCGGCATGCGCGGCATTGGCGGGCAATTGCGAAATACCGAGAAAGACTTCGTGCGGCGCCCCCAGTGCCGGCCGCACGGCAAAGCTCTCGCCCTTGCGGGACTTCGCCACCCGCGCCAGCGCGGCTTGCAACCCATCGTTGTCGGCAGCAAACGCTGCAGTCAGTCGGCCGTGCTCCAGCCGCAGGCAAGTCGATGCGCGCAGCAACGCTTCGGCCTGTGCGTTGGCAAACAGCACACGCTGATCCCGCCCGAGTGCAAACACGGCCAGGCCAAGCTGCTCCATCAATTCGGCGCCGAGGGCCGCATCGCGATGCAGCACGCGCGTGTCCTGCCAGAGATTGATGGTGCGCTGCAGGTGACCGGTCATGCCGGCGGCCGTGGCGCGCTCCTCGTCCGAAAACGGTGTGCGCCCGTTCGCGCGCAGCATACCGAGCAGGATGTCGCTGCCGCCGGGGCGCGCCAGCCGCACGCCCATCAGGTAGCGAAATCCCGAGGGAAGTTGATAGTCCTGGTAGAACTCGCTGCGCTCGACGTAGGCGTCGGACACGTAGTCCTGGCAAAAGGCAAATTCACCTAGCGCGGCGCGTGCGACATGCTCCCGGCGCGGATCGAGCGCACCGTAGTACTGGTCGTAGCGGGCAATGATGTCGTCCCATCCCCGCCCTGGGGAGTAAGTCGAGAGGTGGGGTGCGTTGCGAACGGGGTCCCAACTGAACATGTGGAACACGTTGGCGCCTAGCGCTTCGGTGACGTCGTGAAACATTTCCAGGAAGCCATCCTGCGTCACCGCAGCTTCGTACAGATCACCGATGAGCTGGTCTTTGAGCACACTTCCCTCCCCCGAAGGATGGCTGTCTGGCCATGGCGCCCGCCGTGCTCACCCGATGCAATCGAAGTGGCAGCGGACATGTTGTGTGCGCAAACGTAGCACGCGCGTGCGCCGATCAACATCGTTCATTTGGCGGCGCTTTCCTCCAAATGAATGATGCGGACGCTTAGGGCGCGCTTTGAGAATCTCCGTGCGAATAACGGAATAACGGCGTCGCACGCACGGCGCACCCACGATCCAGGGAGGACTCCATGAAACTTGCCCCCATTGCAATCGCACTGATCACGCTTGCCGTCTCGGCCTGCGGCGGCGGCGATTCCGGCAGCAGCGCCAGCACAGCGCCCGGCACCAACGTTCCGCCAGCACAGACCGTCAGCGGCGTCGCCGCCTCGGGTGCGGCCATGCAGGGCGCCACGGTGACCCTGATGGACGCGACCGGCAAGTCGGTCGACTGCCCGGCCAACGCGACCACGGGGGCCTTCCAGTGCACGGTCACAGGCCTTACCGCGCCGTTCGTGCTGTCGGCATCGGGCAACGTTGCCGACTCGCAAGCCACGCTGATCGCGCTGTCCGCCAGTGCGGGCAGCCAGACGATCAACATCACGCCCATCACCAACGCCATTGCCGCGACCATCGTGGGTGACAACCCGAGCAAACTGCTGGGCAACACGGGCCTGCTGCAAAGCAAGGTGACTGCACAAACCGTCTCCAGCACCGTCGCCGCCTACGCCGCCGCGCTGGCCGACCTGCTGGCCGCCACCGGCAACACCGGGGTAGATCTGATCTCGGGCCCGCTGACCGCAGGCGCCCCCGGGCTCGACCGCCTGCTCGATCAGTTAAAAGTGAACGTGCTGCCGGACGGCAGCGTGCAGATCAGCTCCGTCGCCGGCGCGTCGAGCGATACGCCCGCGCAGTTGCAGCTCTTGCCCGGCGTAGCGCCCCAGCCCAGCGACAAGGCGAGCCTGCCAAGCGTGGCGACCATCAATGGCAACCCCGTCGCCAACCTGCCAACCGCCTCGGACCTGGCCGCATTGCAAACGGCGCTCAACCAGTGTTTTGCCGGCTCTACAGGTGCGGCGCGCACAGGTGGAAGCGTGCCCGTTTGCGGTCAAATTTTCGTGGACGACGTGACCAGCGGCGCGCTCATCAACGGCGTGCCCTCGGCCTACCTGAATAACGGCCTGACGGCTGACCAGGAATTCGGGCCGGCATCGGGCGGGGGCAACCCAGGCCTGTTTGCCGACGACGCGATGAACAACGCCAGCTTCAGCCTGCCGGAGATCATCCGCGTGACGTCCAGCAGCGGTGACACGCTGTGGATCAAGCTCGCCTGGACCCGCGCCGACGGCCTCCGCGACGGCATGCAGCAGCACGTGCAAGTGGCGGTGCAGCCCGCCTCCCGCGCCAGCGGCGACAACGGCTGGCGTATCGTCGGCAACCAACGCGCCGTGTTCACCAAGGTCAACGCCAACGCGCAGAAGTGGGACTGGCTGAACAGCGCCACCGCAATGACGGGCACCAACGCGTTTGTCGATTCGATCAACATGCAGGT
Source organism: Ralstonia sp. VS2407 (assembly GCF_052950655.1). Taxonomy (NCBI): domain Bacteria; kingdom Pseudomonadati; phylum Pseudomonadota; class Betaproteobacteria; order Burkholderiales; family Burkholderiaceae; genus Ralstonia; species Ralstonia sp. VS2407. The sequence continues at coordinate 81,002 of NZ_JBRFVG010000002.1, read as the reverse complement.
GGGCATCGCGGACGCCGCCGGCACGCCGGTCGACTTTGCGATCGTGACCGGCCCGGGCCTGCGCAATGGCGTGTTCCTACAGCCGTCTTCCGGCACCTGCGACACGCTCAACATCCGCGCCCAGGTTGGCGCAGGCCAGACCCCGGCGCAGCTCGCCCTGCTGGCCAAGCAAAGCGCCTGCCGCAATAATTTCCGACTGGCAGGCGTGGCACAAGACCCGGCCAACCAGGGCAGCTTCACGTGGCCCGGCGATGCACCGCGCAACAACACGGCATGGGCCAAGCCGCAACTGACAGCGCCTGAGCTGGCGACCATCACGCCGTTCAGCGCCTACACGATCGCCATCTATCAGGGGGGCGTGACCAGCCAGCCATCCAAGACCTACACGGTGCGGCTGCGCACGCCGTCGCCCTCGCCGGATGCGCTGCGCCAGTACACGTGGCAGGACATCTCACAGGCCACGCGCGACATCCTCACCCCGGGCACGGCATCGACGTTTGCGGGCGGCCCCACCCTGCCTGTCACCTGGACGACCAAGGCCGGCGTGCCATTCGTGAAGCGCGTCAACGTGCAGATCCGTTCCACGATGTCGGGCCAGCCGACGGTGTTCGTGAACGGTGCGGGCCGCGCATCGCCGGCTGCGCCCGGGACCACGATCACCTTGAACGTGGCGGGTGACCAGGGGGCAGCCTTCCCTGCGGTGACGGGCTGGACGGGCGCGCAGGACATGTCGTTCACCAACATGTCGTGGGCAGACCCGCTGGATCTGAACTTCACCACGTCGGTCGAGTACGACCGCTAACGCGCAGGGCACACGGGGAAGTGCGGTGATCGGGCCCGCAAGGTTTGCCTGCCTTGCGGGCCTCGATCAACCCACCGTCGCCTCAAACACGCGCCGGTAATTTCCGCCCAGAATCTGGCCAACTTCCACTGCCGTGAATCCAGCTTTCTGCAGCGCCGCGGCCAGCGCCGGCAACTGCGCATAACTGCTGAACACCGGCGGCCGGATAAAACCGAGCATGTCGGTGCCCAGCCCCACGTGCGCCACGCCCACCACATCGGCCATGCGCTTGATGCCCATCGCCATGGCATCGAGATTGGGGAAATCTGCCGCATTGGGCCACACGCCAATCACGCCGCCAGTGTCCGCCACCGCGCGTGCATGGTCGGCCGAAATCAACCGGCTGCGCGCCCGGAGCGCCCCCGACAACGCCGTGTGCGACAGCACCAGCGGTTTGGTGGTCGTCGCCGCTGCACGCTTGACGAGGTCATACGTGCCGTGAGCTACGTCCACCACAATGCCCAGCGCATTGCAGCGGCGCACCACGTCTGCGCCAAAATTGGTCAAGCCGCCATGCACTGGCGGCTCGGTCTGGATATCGCCCAGTTCGTTCACGCGGTAATGCGTGAGCTGCAGGTGCCGCAGACGGTGCTGCGTGTAGGCGTCGTCCACGCGCTCGATGCGGCCCTCCAGAAAATCTGCACCTTCCGACGCGATGATGACGCTCGGCCCCTGCGTGCCCATGGCGGCAAGCGACGCAGCGTCGGTCACCACATGCAGTTGTTCGCGCTCGATCAGCCGCTGTGCGCGGGCGAATTCCGTCATGCCAAGTCGATACAGCTCACCTGGCTCGGGGCTGCGAAAAGCCTCGAAGCGGTGGCCGCCAGCGCCCACGTGCACGACCGTGGTGTCCGTCACGATGGCCAGGCAAATGACGTTCATGCCCCCGGCGCGCATCGACTCGGCCGCTGGCAAAAATGGCCGATCGGCCCCGATCCCGGGGTCGCGAGAGATGATGACGCGCCCGGCGTGGGAATGCATGTCGATGGTCAGTGCGCCGGGTGGCGGTGTCCACTTGGAAGCTGTGTCGGACGGTGCGTCGGTGTAATTGGCAAAGCGTCCCGGCGCGCAGGCCGCCAAGCCCATTGCGGCACCTGCGGCCAGAAACACGCGACGGCTGACGCGGGGCGATCTGGCAGTGGATTGCACGGGTGCAAGAGATGCATCCACCAATTGATAGCGCCAGCCCGCGGGGTCGTCCTGCAAACGGATCAGCCGGCCACGCACGCGCGTCATGTCGCCCACCGGCAAAGGGGCGGCTGCCAGCACTTCGATGCTGGTGGCAGGGTTGCGCGGCATGCAACCGCCGCAGCATGGCGCTTCGGCGCTCAGCAGGAAGTAGTCGGCAGACCGCGCGGCAGCGTCCAGCGGCATCGCCCAGCCTTCCATATCGACAAACGTGTCGTGAAGCGTGTCAGCCTCGCGCGTGGCGATGAGGGACCAATCGATCAGCATGCGCACTCCGCAAAATTGAGCTGCGGTATTGTGCGCGCGAACGCACCATCGCTCTATCGCCGTTGGTTACATAGGCCTACAACGCGTTACGGACCACCGCGGAAGCACGCCCCCCACGACATCAACTTGGACGACAGATGATGGTGGTGCGCGACGTCGTCGAGCCCAAACCGGTAAGGCATCTCCTTCAGAAACCGCATTGCGTATCCGCCACAAGGTGTTCGAACGCGACCGCAACGGCAAGGCCACCACGCTGTAGCGGTGCTATTTGCGCTACGCTTACGGCCTTTCGCCCGACCTCGCTTTCATCGCTTTCGCGTCACCTCATGCCCACGCTGCAACACGTCGACCTGCGCACGGACCCCGCCGCCCGACCCTTCGTCAAGGACGAGACCGTCCACGTCGACTTTGCCGCCGAAGCCGGCGAGCTGATGAGTCTGGAAGGCCCCAACCGCTACGCCCCTGGCGATGCGCTGATCACCGGTTCAACGGGCGACCGCTGGGTGGTCTCGCGCGAGCGTTTCGATGCGAAGTACGGCCCTGCCGATGCGGCGCTCGAGCATGGGCAGGCAGGCGCTTATCGCAACCGCCCGAGCGTGGTGCTTGCCAGGCAGATGAACGAAGCGTTCTCGATGGCGCGCTCCGAGGCCGGCGACGTGCTGCACGGCCAGGCCGGCGACTGGGTGCTCCAGTACGCCCCCGGCGACTACGGCGTCGTCCAGGCGCAGCGCTTCGCCAAGGTCTACCGGCCCGCCTGAAGCGCTACTGCGCCGTCTGCTGGCGCTCAGTCTCGTGGCGCTTCATCTGCAGGTAGTCCTGGCGCTCTACTTCGTGCAACTGGCGCGGGTACTGCTCGGTGGCGTTGAACCACGTATTCAGCCGCTGCTGCAAACGCTTGTCCGGCGGCGCCGCCAACGCCTTCAGATAGGCATCGATGGCGAGGTAGTAGCGCATCGTGTTGCGCTCGAGCAAGCCTCGCACACCGCCCACATATTCCGGTGCGGCGGCTGAGGATTCTGCCGTCTTTGTAAAACCCACCTTGTCGCTGCCGACCGTGCCCAGATACGTGCGCATGGCCAGCCGCCCTGCGGTGCCATAACCGTACGCGTACGTCAGATGCAGAAAGGTGTGATTGCCGCCGGCCGGGGCCGGAATCGCCTCCAGCATGATGCGGTAATCCTTCGTGCTGAACGGCCCGGACTCAGCATTCAGTTCCACGCGGAAGTAGCCCGCGCTGCTGGCAACGGGGCGGTAGTTGAATTCCAGCCGATAGCTGCTGGACAAGCTCTGCTCAACCTTGCGGCCCAGATTCACGTCGAGCACGGTGCCACGGGGCCCGGACCCGGCGCGGCAATACTTGATGTTGAGGTGGAGGATCAGCACGTCGCACCAGTTGCCGGGGCCTTGCGTTGCGTCACTCAACGCGCCGCTCACCGTAGCGAACGGGTAATCGACCACGCTGTAGATGTCGCCCTGGAGCATGTTGGGCGTCTCGGTGGATTCCAACACCAGCGGACGGTGGAACGGGTTGTCAGCCAACTGGGGCGCCACGCTCTGATATTTGTCGCGCAGGCCCTGCGCATTGTCTGCCGCGCGCAAGGCGGGGCTCAGGCATAGGCCGGCCACCAGCGCAAGCAGGGCAATGGGGCGCAGCCAGGCGGGATGTCGATGCAAGGTCATAAACGGCGTTCTTGTGGAATTGGTCTTCATTCTAGGAGGCGCTAACGCCCACAGTCTCGCAACAAATGGGCCTGCGGATGCACATCGACCATGCGGCGTTCTGTCATCACGACAGCCAAGGCGTGCTCCGATGCGGCTCGCTAAAATGAATGCTTCTTCGCCTCGTGCTTCCCGGCACTTCCGGCACCATGCCCTCGCCCCTCGTCGCCATTCGCGAACGCATCGCCAACCAGGTCCGCGGCCTTACGCGCGCGACCGGCAGCCTCACCCTCGACATTGCCTCGCCACCGGGCGACCCTGGGCTGTTCGGCCCCGACGCGGTCTGCTGGAAGGTGCATGCCGATTTCCCGGCGATGATGGCCGGCGGCATCAGCGCGCTGTTGCTGCAGGCGCTGCACCCCCGCGCGCTGGCCGGCGTATGGGACCACTCCAACTTCCGGGAAGACCTGCAAGGGCGCCTGGGCCGCACCGCACAGTTCGTGGCCGGCACCACGTACGGCAGCCGGCATGATGCACTGGCGCTCATCGAGCGCGTGAAGACCATCCACGACCGCGTGCAGGGCATCGCGCCCGATGGCCGGCCATATTCAGCCAACGACCCAGACCTGCTTACCTGGGTGCATGTGGCTGAGATGTCCAGCTTCCTGGCAGGCTATCTGCGCTACGTAGACGGCAACCTCGGCGGCGCCCAGCAGGATCGTTACTTTGAAGAGACCGCGCTGGTGGCCGAGATGCTCGGCGCGCGCGACGTGCCGAAATCGCGGGCGGCTGTGCAAACCTATCTGAATGCAATGCGCGCCGAGCTGGTGGCCAGCGATCGCACGCGCACGGTGGTGGAGGTGTTGATGACGTGGCAGGCGCCGCGCCCGGGGTTGCGCCCGGCGGTACGCCTCTTCCTGGACGCGGGCATCCAGCTGCTGCCGCCGTGGGCAATACAGATGCTCGATCTCAAGCAGCCGCCGCTGCAGGCAGCGTTTGCGTCGGCGGCCATGCGCACCGTGGCGCCCACGCTGCGCTGGGCGCTATACGAGGGCAGCGTCGCGCGCCGGGCCAGGCACCGCGCACTGGCGCCCGCAACGACATAGTGCGTCCGCGCGTTACTCGATGGCTTCGGCAAGCGACACCTTGCCGCGCAGCACCTTCTCTTCCAGCCGGATGATCAGCAGCGGCGAGATCACCGACACGGCAGCCGCAAAGAAGAACAGATGCCTGAAGGCGCTCTCGCCTGCGCGCTGCAGGGCCTCGGCATCGGCGCCGCTGCTGGCAAGCGCGGCGTGGAAGAGGTCCATCAGCACATCGCCGCCGGCCGCTACCTGCGCTTCAGGTGCAGCCTGACGCAGCAGCGCAATCAGCACGGACGTCAGCACCGCCACACCCACCGCGCCACCCAGCAGGCGCGAGAACGCCGTCAACGCTGTGGCCAGGCCCACCGTTTGCGGCGGCACGGCGTTTTGCGTGGCGACCAGGCCGGTCGGGAACTGCACACCAATCGCCAGGCCGAGCACGATCATCGCCAGGGTCAGCGCCAGTACGCTGTGCGGGTCCAACAAACCCAGCGACGCCACGGCAAACGGCACCACGCACGCGCCCCCCAGCATGAGGGGCTTGTAGCGGCCGCTGTGCGTCATCCACTTTCCGGCAATAAAGGCGCCAAGCGGAATGGAGAGCGTGAGCGGCACGAGGCGCAGTGCCGCAGCATCGGGGCTGGCACCCGCCACCATCTGGAAGCGCAGCGGCATCAGCACCGACGTGGCAATCAGTTGGAAGAAGCAGAGGAACAGCGCCAGGCAGCAGATCGTGACCGTGCGCACACGGAACATCGACAGGGGAATGATCGGCTCGACGGCACGGTTCTCTTGCCACACAAACGCGCCCAGCAGCAGCACGGCACCCGCCAGCAGGCCAAGGTTCTCGGGCTGCGTGAGCGGCGTGCCCTGCCCCACACGGGTGATCATCAACAACAGCGCGGTCAGCCCGCCGGCAAACAGCACCACGCCCGGCACGTCGATGGGCCGACGCTGATGCGCCACCGGCAGATGCCGCAGCGTGCGGCGTACGACCAGCAGCGCGACGATGCCCAGCGGCAGATTGATCCAGAAGATCCACCGCCACGACAGGTAATGCGTCAGATAACCGCCGATCACTGGTCCCGCGAGGCTGGCCATGGCCCACATGCCGCTCACGTAGCCCTGGTAGCGGCCACGCTCGCGCAGCGGCACCACGTCGGCAATCGTGGCCTGCGATACCGAAATCAGGCCGCCGCCGCCGAGGCCCTGCAGCACGCGTGCGAGCAGCAGCATCGGCATGCTCGTGGCCAGTGCACACGCTACGGAAGCCAGCACGAACAGGACGATGGCCGTCGTCAACATGGTGCGGCGGCCGTAGAGGTCGCTCAACTTGCCGTAGATCGGCGTCACGACCGTGGACGCCACCAGGTACGCCGACACCAGCCACGCCATCAGCGCAAAGCCGTTGAATTCGCCCGCGATCACGGGCAACGCCACCGCAACGATGGTTTGCTCCAGCGCGCCCAGCAAAATGGCAAGCATCAGCCCGCCCATCACCGCCATCACCGGAATTTCGGCCACCGGGGGCGTATCCAGCGGGCTGGATACCGTCCCGATGGGCGCGGTAGGCGTGTCTGGCTTGGGCGGTTCGATGCTCGGGCGGGAGGACATGGGAATGTGCGCGAATGCCGCTCAAGGCACCCGCGCCAATGGGAGAAGCGAAGCCGTTGATGATACTGCCGATTCGCATTCGTTGCAGAGTCAACGATCGGGTTGCCGGACGATGTCCTCATAACAACGGCTGACATTTGCCGTCATGCCGGGCAACTCTTCTGCAAGAAATTCAATGAATGCGCGCACGGCCGGTACCAGCCCGCGGCGTGACGGAAACACTGCGTGAAACTGGTGCACCGGCAAGCGGTATTCCGGCAGCAGCACGACCAGCCGCCCATCGCGCACTGGCTCAGCGCACAGGTTGAACGGCAGTTGCGCAACGCCAATCCCGGCCAGCGCCGTCTGCCCCATCAGGTACAAGTCGTCCGTCACCAGCGCGGGGGTGTAGTCGATATCGACCGCGCCGCCTTCGGGGGCGGTCAGGCGCCAGCGCGTCCGCTCGCCGGTCGCACCATCGACGCCCACGCCCATCACGCCGCGCATCGATTCCGGCGTCTCCAACGGGCCATGCTCGGCAACAAATGACGGGCTGGCGACGAGCACCTGATCGCTCACGCCAAAGCTGCGCACGACAAGGTTGGAATCGTCCAGCGTCGAGCGCACGCGCAACGCGACATCGTAGCCGTCGCCGATCACGTCGACACGGCGATTCGTCACGTCCAGCTCCAGCCGCACGTCGGGCTGCGCACGCAGGAATTTCGACAGCACGGGTGCGATGAAGACGTGCGCCACGCCCACCGGACAGCTCACGCGCAGGCGGCCGGAAGGTTTTTCGCTGGCATGCTCGGCCACCTCGAAGGCGGCGCGGGCGGCCTGCGTCATCGATTCGCAATGCGTAAAGAACGCCGAGCCCACGTCCGTCACATGCACCGCCCGCGTTGAGCGCTGCAGCAGCCGCACACCCAGACGTGTCTCGAGATCGGCCACGCGGCGGCTCACGCGCGATTTGGGAATCCCCAGCGCCCGGGCGGCGCCGGAAAAACTGCCGTGCGTCACCACACTGGCAAACAGGACGAGGTCGTTCAGGTCTTCCATGGCCGTTCTCCAAAGCTCCGGCGCATTGTCTCACTCATAGAACGATGTGTGTCGATTCGACCCACTACTGGAACTCGCTGCATCGCACTATCTTTGCGGCAACCCACCTTTTTCTTGGAGAGACACCATGCAAGTCCTTCACATTGATTCCAGCATCCTCGGCGACGCCTCGGCCTCACGCCTGCTGAGCGCCGCCATTGTTGACGAGCTGCGCCGCGAAAACCCCAGCGCCACCGTTGTCCACCGTGACCTGTCGGTCGAAGCGATTCCGCACCTGGACGGTGCCATTGCCGCCGGCTTTCGCGCCACGGGCGCCGATGATTTTGACGATGCCACCCGCGCCGAGCATGCCCGCTCGGAAGCGCTCGTGAATGAACTGCTCGCCAGCGACGTAATCGTGGTGGGCGCACCGATGTACAACTTCTCGGTGCCCAGCCAGCTCAAGGCCTGGATTGACCGCGTGGCGCAAGCCGGCCGTACATTCAAGTACACGGAAAACGGCCCGGTTGGCCTGGCCGGTGGCAAGAAGGTGATCGTTGCGTCGACACGCGGCGGCATGTACTCCGCCGGCCCGGCAGCCGCCATGGATTTCCAGGAGGCCTATCTGAAGACCGTCTTCGGCTTCTTTGGCATCACCGATGTGCAATTCGTGCGCGCAGAACGCCTTGCGATGGGCCCGGACGCCCGCGCACAAGCCCTGGAAGCAGCACACGCCGCCATGCGCGACGTTGTCAGCCAGGCCGTGGCAGCCTGAGCGAACACGGTTGCGGCGCAACGGGACGCGCCGCAACCGGCCTCGCAGAATGCCAAACGGGCGCCAGCAGCACAATGCGGCGCCCGTTTTCGTTTTTACTTGCGTGGCAAGAAGATGGGATCGGCGCAGATGGCCGATCGGCAGATCACTCGTCGCGGTGTTCGCGTGCCTCGTGCATCGCTTCGAGCATCCGGCGCGTACGCAGCTTGTTCCACATGACCGGCGCGACGATCGCGGTAGCGATCAAGCACGGTGCGGCCCAGGCGATGGTGGATTCCAGAAGATTCGTCATGATGCGTCCCCCGATGTGTTGCCGATGCGCACGGTTGGGCGGCGCGCATCGCATGGTCCCCGCAGGGCTTTGCTGCCTCGGCTGGAGCCGAGACGCCCTGACATCTATATGAACGGCTATCGGCGCTGTGCGTTCAAACTTGAAGCCCAACGTTTGCCGTTTGTTGTATTTCCCGCCGATCTCGAGGATCTGTCAATACTGTGGCGATAAGTTCGTGGAACATTGTGGCGCTGTGCTGACAGTGCCTGAACAGGCCCGAGCGGCTCCACAGTCTGATCGCAAAGGTAACGGCAAATTACGGCAACCGTGACGCAAGCGTTGGCAGCACGGGGCGGGCCGTCGATTACCGGCCTGAACGTCACAGTTTTTCTTACAAACGGTAAAGCGCGGTTTCGAGGGGTGTCCATACAGTGAGGCCAAGTCCAACGATCACCACGGAGCCTCATCATGAAACGCACCATCGCCCTCCTCATCCTTGCTGCTGCCGCCACCTCTGCGCTGAGCGCGTGCGTAGTGGTGCCGGCAGGCGGCTATTACGACCGCCCGCATTACTACCGCCCGTACTACCGCGGCTATTGATCCACGCATTGCGCGGCGCGGCCTGCAAGCCCGCCGCTCAGGCCTTGCGCGCCTGCAGCATGCGGATGCGCGCGACAGCCTGGTGGTCGGTCGTGGCGGCATCGTAAAGGCGCGCCAGATCGGCCTTCAATGCCGTGCGCGAACCGCCGTCCAGATACACCATGTGCCCCGACGGATAGAACCCCGCCGACAGGTTCTTGCGCACACCCGCATCCAGCAACGGCATCGCCTTCAGGTCCAGCATGGTCTGGTAGAACGGCGTGACGAAGTCGTAATAGCCGTTGGCGGAGAACACTTTCAGATCCACGTTCAAGCTCATCGTGGCCGCCAGGTCGCCGGCGGTGTAGAGCGCGACGTTGCCGTTGGCATCAAGCCCTTTCTGCGCGCCGGTCGGGTCGGTGTGACGGAAGTCCCAATGGCGGAAGGCCTGGTCGTTCAAATCCGTGAAGGCGGAGTTGGACGTGAACTTCAGGTCGTCGTTCAGGTAGGTGTTCCACATGGCGGTGTAGACGCCCGACACTGCCGTCATGGTCGGATCATTGCCGCCGGAGTTCGGATCTACGCTGGCTGCAATGCCGGTGTGGATGCCCGTGACGCGGCCGTCGTACGCCCCCAGCGACAAGCCCTTGTCGGCCAGCAGCGTGGTCAGGAACAGCGACGTGCCCGCGCCGTCATACGCGGCCACATCCAGCCGCCAGCCCTGCAACGTCGCCGCCTCGATGCCCGTGTAGGCAGACAACGTTTTCAGCACGGCCGGATCGGCATGCGTGGGTTTGGCGAGCGCTTTTTCGTAATCGGTGCTGGCAAATACGGCGGCAGCTTCGGCAAAGTCGCCCACATCCGCGGGCAGTGGCCCGCCCTTGGGCGAGGTGGCTCGCTTGTGGAACCACGCATCCGCCGCACAGGTCGGCAACAGCCCCACCGGGTTGCCCGCCTGCGTGTAGTCAAGGATGGACGACTGCAGCGTGATGCCGTTCAGGTCGACCCCGTCTTCATGCAACACATACGACAGCACGCAGGAACGCGCCGTGCCGTAGGACTCGCCAAACAGAAACTTCGGCGAATTCCATCGATCATTGGCCGTCAGCCAACGCTTGATGAACTGCGCGATGCTGCGCGCGTCCTGGTCAACGCCCCAGAAATCGAGGTTGCGCTTGGGCGCGATGGCCGTCGAATAGCCGGTGCCGACCGGGTTGATGAAAACCAGGTCGGAGCGATCGAGCAGACTGTCCGGGTTGTCTTCCATGCGGTACGGCGCGGGCGGCGTGAACGACGGCATCGATGTCACGATGCGGCGCGGTGCGAACGACCCCAGCAGCACAAATACCGCCGAAGACCCCGGCCCGCCGTTATAGAAGAACGTCACCGGCCGCGCGTGCGCGCCGCCCGCTGGCGCATCCGCCACAAAGGCCACATGGAACATCTTGGCCACGGGCTGCGAACTGCTCGGGTCTACCGTGACGAGGTGGCCGGCATGCGCGGTGTAAGCGATATTGCGTCCGCCGATGCGCACGGTGTGATGCGTGATCGCCATGCCCTCGCTGGTGTCGGTCACGTTGTCGTCGGGGCCGTTGCCGTAAGCGGTGGGGTCGAAGAACGGCTGGTCGGTGGTGGTCATGCGTGCCTCGCTGCTAGAAAAGGTTCGCGATTGCGTCGCCCTTGGGGCTGCCCAAGCCTGTGCAGGCGTCCCAACCGGGCGCGGCGGCAAAGGTGCCGTTGTTGCCCTGCTTGATGTCGTTGAACGCGGCGGGGTTCTGATACAGCCGCGCATGCAGATAACCCGCCGGGCGCCCCTTGATGGCGTTGATGCGCGCGATGAGCGCGGCCCACAGCGGTGCGGCGGCGCTGGTGCCGCCCACTACGCCGGACTCCCCATCCACGCGGACGACATAGCCGGTCAGCGGGTCGGCATCGGCCGAGACATCAGGCACGCCGCGCCGCGCCAGCGGCACACTCTCGCCGCCGGTCTGCTGCGCGGCCAGGCCCTGCTGCCAACCCGGCAATGCAAAGACGGTGCTCACCCCGCCGCCGCCCGCGCCGCCTCGTGCGCCGTCGTTCCAGACGGTTTCCTCTTCGATGCGGTTTCCGCTGGCACGCACGCTGGTGCCGCCACATGCCAGGGCGTACGGGCTGGAGGCGGGAAAGTCGACATGCTCTGCACGATCCGGCATGCCATCACTGGAGCCGTTGTCGCCCGAGGCCGCACACACCGTCACGCCCATGGTTGCGGCGCTCTGCAGCGCGGCGTTGACGGCTTGCATGGCCTGCGGCGTCCAGGCGTTTTCGGGCGCGCCCCAACTGATGGAAACCACCGAGGGCCGCAGCTTGGTGTCATGGATGGCGGCGTTGATGGCTTGCACGAAACCGGCGTCGGTATTGACGGTGAAGTACACAGCCAGCGTGGCGCCCGGCGCCGCAGCGCCTGCCACTTCCAGGTCGAGCATGACTTCGCCGTCGGGCCCGCTCGGGTCGCCGGTCGGGCGGTTGGCGCCCGGCCCGACCGGTATGGCCGTCACCGTCGGCATCGGCACGCCCACCTCCTGGAAGTACGCACGCAGATCGTCTTCCCGATAGCCGCCGCCAAGCTCAACGAACGCAATGCACTGGCCGGCGCCATCGCCCTGCGGAAAGCCGTAGAGCTGCGCGAGCTGCACCGGCGTGTACGACGCGGTGGGCGCCGCACGGGCGGGCCGGATGCCTCCCGGCTCAACCGATCCGGTAGGCAACGGCACAAAGCGAAAGTGCGGCGCCGCCTGCGGACGTGAGTCGAGCCCCAGCACGGCAACCACCACGTCCTGCAATGATTCCGGCAACCGCAGCGGGCCCGAACGCCCGCGGTATTCGCAGTCGCCGTGTGCCACGCGGTGCAGGTGCGTATCGAACGCGCGGCAGAACTGTTCGACGGAGCCTTCCAGCATGACCGTGGCGGCGGCCACGTTCACTTCGACCACTTGCAGGCCCTGTTCGCGGGCAAAGGTGCGCACGGCGTCGATGTCGTCCGTGGCAGCGCCAAACTGGGCGGCCCACTCTTCGCGGGTCAGCGGTGTGGGCGGTGGCGTTCCGGCAGCATGCGCGTGGACAAATCCGGACAGGCGCGCATCGAGCTCAGCCTCGTTAGGGCGGCGCAATTGCACGAGCGCCCGGATCTGCTCTGCCGGATGCGCATCGCCGAGGATGCGCGCGTCTTCAGGAATGGTGCGCTCGCTGCCGCGCAGGGGGTGCCGGACCATGGGCCATCTCCATGTAGGTAGGTGGCCTGTGCGTCGCAACCGGCGTGCCGAGGTATGGAGGGTGCCGACAGGATGCGGCGCCACCTCCAACCACGTTAGGCGATGGCTTGCCCGCTTGATCTACAGCGTTCGTCAGTCGGCAAAATCGGCGCTGCTGGCACCTTCTGCTGCGTGCTGCGGCTTGCCTTCGGCAAAGGCGCGGCGGATCAGTGCGCCGCATGCCGCGCTGCGCACATAGGCCCGGGGGGCCAGAGTCTCGCGCACGAGCATGCCGTAGTGCTGCCTGTCAGCGGTGATCCACGGATAGAAGCCGAAGGCGCCGGCAGAGCTGAACGCACCGTCGCCGCCGGGCTGGTCCTCGATCCAGTAGTTGAGCGCGTAATGCCACGGCAGTGCGGCCGGGGTGCTGACAGCGGTTGGGCACGTGCCCGGCTCGGTGCAAACAGCATGCTGGCCGAGCATCTTGCCGAGCTGGTATTCGCCGCGAATGAGACGACGCAAGAACTGGCCATAAGCCGCCGGCGTGGCGATCATTCCGCCGGCCGGTTCGGGTGCGAGGTAGCGAATGCCGAGCGGCTGGCCGGAATCGCGCAGGCCCGGCGCATTGGCAAGCTGGCGGTCGAGGTCGTTGTTGAGCGCCTCGGCGTCGGCACGGCCCAGACCGAGATCCATCAGCAGCTTCTGATCATGGCCGCCGTTGTAGCTGAAGCGGCCAACGTGCCCAGGCGTGAAGGTCGCGTTACGGCCGCGCGCAAAGCAGCTTTGCACGGTGTCGTTGCGATTGCACAGCAGAGGATTGAGCCCGTCGTAGCCCGAGCGCATGGTGAGCGCATCGATTTCGGCAGGTGTGGGCTTACCTTGCGCACGCTCCACCACGTAGGCACCAAACACCCATTTGGATGCCGATGCCAGACGCACCGTCTTGTTGGGCCCGATCCGCTGGCCCTGCTGACCGTGCATCAGTTCGCCATGGGCGTCACCGATTTCCCAGTAGTAATCGCCCAAGCGCTGACAACTGCCGGCATTCGCGAGTGTGGATTCCACGGCGGCACGGCGCGTTGCCAGGCTCGGTGCACCCGCGTGCGCCGCGGCCGTTGCCACCAACGCTGCCCATGCCACCAAAGCGGCGCTCACCCCTCGTCCGAACCCTGCGAACGCCCTGTTGTCGTCGGCGCGTCTTGCTTGCGTCATGTCGATGTCCTGCTCGTTTTCTGATGCCTAGCCAGCCCGGCGGCACTGTACCGCAGCACGCGTGGCATTCCGCTGTTTTGACGCAGGGGTGCCTGTTGCTGTGCAGTCTTGCAACATGTCCTCCGCGAACGCGCATGACTGTATCGGCGGCACCTTGCAGGCAGGTTGCGGGCATCCCATCGGTATGCGTTTCAAACGTAAGCGTTTGCGCGCCGATTAATCGTCTTGGCGAGTGATGAATATCACTTCATATTCGAACCCCCAATATGTCCTAAACCTCCCGTTTATGAGCCAAATGGAGGATAAGAATCATGCCAAGGGGCGCTAGCGGTCTGCAGAGAGTGTCCTAGAATGCAACCGAAGAATAGTAGATTTAAATAAAACTAAATACGCGGCAGCGGCGAGCTTTCGGGAGCGGGCCATGGGAACAATCAAACGGGGAACAGCGAGCTTGAGTGCTCGCCTGGGGTGGGAACGTCACCCTGCTAATTGGCAGGTGATCCCTACGCGTCGGCGCCTTTTTCAAACACGCCTTCCGGCGACGCGCACCTCCACCGTTTTGCTTTGGATTCTGGCCATCTCGATTACCGTCGGTGTCGGGCTGATGCACCAATTGTGGTAACCAAAAAAACATAAAGGAATTTTGTACGGGGAAGGTCGCAGCGCGAGAGCGAACCCGCAGTCAACCACCGAATTGACAGACCGTATAACGGCACCGAGGGATAGTCCGACCCGCTTCACTGGGTCAATCGCATCCGGATGGATTCAGCATCTGGAGCATCGTCATCCCTCCATTCGGAAACAACGCTCCTGCATGTGGCCATTGCGCCGCGAAAGCGGCATGTGGGGCTCGCCGCTCAACTGGCGCGCCTGATCAATGGGGGAGCATCATGAACATTTCATTCACCGGCAAGACCTTCAGGTCCGTAGGCGACCTGTTCTTCCAAGCCATCGTCGACGGCAAGGTCGTGAGCTGTTTCGTCACGTCTGAAGCGCTCTCGCTTTGCGATTGCGCGCATCAAAAAATCACGGCCGAAGAGGTCTATCGCAATTACCGCGACTGGATCGAATTGGCTGCGTCGGACCTGATCCGCGCGGGCTCGCTCGCACCGGTCATCGTGCGCGGCCGCGACCTGGCCGCTTCTCGTGCCTCGCTGCCGCACGGTGGCGTGCCGGCCTACGATCTGGATCGCGCGCGTCAACTGCGGCTGGTCCCGCGCTCGTCGCGCTGATAGCGCTGGCGCAGCGGAACGTGCGGTCGGGGGGCCGCACGTTCCGTGAGTGCCAAAGCTCAACGCACGATTAATCGGCCGGGAAATCCTCTTCCCAATATTCCTGCAGGTTGCGTACGCCCGCGGCGCTTTCGCTGCGCGTGGCTTCACGCATGCGCAATTCGACGCGCCGGATCTTGCCTGAGATGGTTTTGGGCAGATCGGCAAACTCGATGCGGCGCACGCGCTTGTACGAAGCCAATCGGCTACGGCAAAAGCCGAGGATGTCGCGCGCCAGTTCTGGCCCGGCTTCGTGCCCCGCGCGCAGCACCAGGAAAGCTTTTGGCACGGCCAGACGGAGCGGGTCCGGGCTCGGCACAACGGCGGCTTCGGCGATGGCCGGGTGCTCGATCAGCACACTCTCCAGCTCGAATGGGCTGACACGGTAATCCGATGCCTTGAACACGTCATCGGCGCGGCCGACGTAAGTCAGGTAGCCGCTGTCATCGCGCGCCGCAATGTCGGAGGTGTGATACACGCCGCCGCGCATGGCCTCGGCGGTTTTGTCGGGGTTACCGGCGTAGCCCTCCATCAGGCCTGTCGGGCGGGCATTCAATTCGATGCAGATTTCGCCCTCTTCCGCCTCGTGGCCGTCGGGGTCGCGCAGCGTGATGCGGTAGCCCGGCAGCGGCCGGCCCATCGAGCCCGCCTTGACCGGTTGCCCGGGGCTGTTGCCGATCTGGCACGTGGTTTCGGTCTGGCCGTAGCCGTCTCGGATGGTGATGCCCCACGCGGCGCGCACCCGTTCGATCACCTCGGGGTTGAGCGGCTCGCCTGCACCCACGAGTTCGCGCAGCGCGGGTTTCCACGCGGCCAGGTCTTCCTGGATCAGCATGCGCCACACCGTGGGCGGTGCGCACAGCGTCGTCACCTTGGCTCGGCACAGCACATCAAGCGCCGCCTTGGGCTCGAAGCGCGCGTAGTTGTAGATGAAGACGGTGGCGCCGGCATTCCACGGCGCGAAGAAGCAGCTCCACGCGTGCTTGGCCCAGCCCGGCGAGCTGATGTTCCAGTGCACATCACCGGGGCGCAGGCCGATCCAGTACAGCGTCGACAGATGCCCCACCGGATAGCTCGCATGCGTATGCATCACGAGTTTGGGTTTGGACGTGGTGCCGGACGTGAAATACAGCAACAACGGATCGCTGGCCTGCGTTGGTGCGTCGGGCTTGAATTCAGCGGAGGCATCGTAGGCGTCTTCAAAACGGTGCCAGCCGGCCGGCGCCTTGTCCGTACCGACCGCGATGCGTGTGAATGTGCCTGAGACCGCGTCCAGCTTGGCGCAATCTGCCCCGCCGACCACCACGTGGCTCACCTCACCCATGGCAATGCGTTCGCGCAGGTCTTCTGCCGTGAGCAGCGTCGTGGCCGGAATGATGACCGCGCCGATCTTGATGCTGGCGAGCATCACATCCCACAGCCCCGGCACGTTGCCGAGCATGAGCAGGATGCGATCACCGCGCTGCACGCCCAGCGCCCGCAAATGGTTGGCCACGCGCGCCGAGCGCTCCGCCATCTGTGCGAACGACAGCCGCGTCTCGTTTCCCTGATCGTCGACCACCCACAGGGCGATGGCGTCGTTGCCGCGCGCCATGGCGTCGAAATAATCCAGCGCCCAGTTGAAACGATCCAACTCGGGCCATACAAAATCGCGCACGGCGGTGTCGTAATCCTCACGGTGCGCGAGCAGAAAGTCGCGGCACCGCAGGAAAGCGTCCAGCGATGTCATGCCTGTCTCCTTGGGTTCGGAGCGCGGCGTTATGCACGCTCCAACTGCACGCGCCTCGTCCGGGCGCTACGGAAACGCACCTGCAACCAACATCGCCACTTATAGGAGGAATTCCTCCGCCAGACCAGCCCGGATTCTCCCGAGCCATGCGCTCATTGCGAGCGCGGCGGAAAACGCAGCGAGCGGCCGCCGCCCAGGCTCAGCCACGCCCAGGCCGCTGCGGCAACCACGGCACCCAGCACGACGATCCACTGAGCGCTGACCAGCATCAGCTCGATCGTGCCGGCCATGTCGGGCAGTATCTGCGGCCAGGCCGGCGCAAGCCAGCCGTCGGCGTCGAACCATGCGCCGCGTCCGGCGCCCGTGGCCAGTTCCACCGCCAACAGCGCCGCATTGATGGCCGCGAATGCCATGCCGCTGTGTGCCAGCAGGCGGCTGAACACCGGCAGTTCATACAGGGGCTTCATATATTGGATGTGCCGTGTGAGCGACCACGCGCACACGATGAGCAACGCTACGCTGATGGCGGCCATAGGCGCCGGAGTGCGCAGGCACACGCCCAGCGCGATCCACGCCAGCGCATGGATCTCGTGGCGCCGATAGATGCGCAGTGCACGCGCCGCGTGCAGCAGGCCGATCGGCGGAACACCTGGGGGAACACCGGCAGACGCCATGATGTGCTCCATGAGCGGAAGGTTGGTGCGGCGCCGCACGTCTGTAGCTGGGCAGCCCGCAACTGCTTGCAGTGTACCGACCGGTTTTCACCGGCGCGAGTTCAAACAACATCCCTCCGCCAAATGACGGACGCGCAACGCACTCAGGCCTCGCGCAAATGCTCGATCAACTGGCGTGCGAAGACAGGCAGATCATCGAAATGGCGCACGCAGATGCGCAGCAGGCGCGTCGCCCAGGCGTCGGTCAGGCGCACACGGCGGATGCCCATGGAGCGCTGCAGCCGGATCGCCGCATGCTCGGGAATGACGCCCACGCCCACGTTGCGTTCCACCATGCGGCAGACGGCGTCGAAGCTGCGCAGCCGCACGCGGTATTTGAGCCGGTGACCGGCGCGGGCGGCGTGCCCCGCCAGATAGGCCTGCAATGCGTTGTCGCCCGTCAGGCCGACAAAATCCTCCTGCAAGGTTTCGACGAAGGCCAGTTCGCGGCGCTCGGCCAGCGGGTGGTCGCGCGCGGTCACCAGCACAAGGCGATCGTGGCGGAACGGAAAGGTCTCCAGCCCGGACAGGTCGACCGCGTCGTTGACGATGCCGATGTCGGCGCGCCCCTGCGCAATCGCTTCGACAATCTCGTGGCTGACCAGCTCTTCCAGATCGACATCGACTTCAGGGTGTGCGGCCAGAAACGCGCTGAGCGTTTCCGGCAAGAACTCGGTCATGGCCGCCGTGTTGGAGAGCAGCCGCACGTAGCCCTTGAGACCGCGCGCGTATTCGCCCAGCTCGCCGCGCATGCGATCCATCTGTTGCAAGACGACGCGGGCGTGGTGGACGAGCGTGCGGCCGGCTGCGGTCGTTTCCACACCGCGCCGGTTGCGCGTGAGCAGCGGGACGCCGAGCGTGTCTTCCATCCCGCGGATGCGCGCGCTCGCCGACGCCAATGTCAGGTGCGCACGCTCGGCACCCGCCGTGATGCTGCCGGCTTCGGCGGTATGGAGGAAGAGTCGGAGGTCGGTGAGGTCAAAGCGCACGATGCATCTCAAAATTATCGCCAGCCTCAGTCTTGCACTGAGGCTAGGTCAATGTATCGCACATTGTGGCGGGGTCGCCAGTGTCCGAAACTGAGGCACCTAAAAACAGAACATCCCAGACATCGCGCCCAATGGAATCCGCCACGCTGCTGCTTTTTGGCGCGGGCCTGCTCGCCGGCATGATGAATGCGCTGGCGGGCGGTGGCTCGTTTGTCACCCTGCCCGCGCTGATGTTCGCGGGTGTGCCGTCGGTGTTTGCCAATGCGTCGAGCACGGTGGCGCTGCTGCCCGGCGCGGCCACATCGGCGTGGGCGTATCGCGGGGACTATCGCGGGTTCAGGCAGGTCTCGATGCGGGCCATGGTCGCGATCAGCCTTGTGGGCGGACTGCTCGGCGCGCTGCTACTGATGAACACGTCGTCCCGCGCGTTCGATTTCATCGTGCCGTGGCTGCTACTGGTCGGCTCGCTGGCATTTACCTTCGGCAAACAGGCCGGTGTGTGGCTGCGCCAGCGCATGCAGATCGGGCGGACAACGCTGCTGGTCGCGCAAGGTGCGTTGGCCATCTATGGCGGCTATTTTGGCGGCGCAGTGGGGATCATGATGATGGCGGTCTGGGCACTGTTCGGCCACGACGACATCAAAGCATTGAACGCCTCGCGCACGCTGCTGGTGGGCGCGACCAACCTCGTCGCCGTAGCCTGTTTTGCACTTGCCAGGATGGTGTGGTGGCCACAGACGCTGGTCATGCTGGTAGCAGCCGCGCTGGGCGGTTATCTTGGCGCGCATGTCGGCAAGCGCTTGCCGGTGCCGGTTGTGCGGGCGTTGATTTCCACCTTCGGTTTTTCGATGACGGCGCTGCTGTTCTGGCGCGCCTGGTCGCACGTTTAGCATGAGGAGAACCGCCATGTCCCACATGCAACCTCATCCCGCACACCGCACGGCCGCGCCACGCGCCAATCGCGATCCGCTGGCCCACCGCGCGACGCGCGGTGCCTGGCACGCCCACATTGAAACCGCCTCTACCGAGCCGGAAATGGCGGGGGCGCAAGCGGTGTTTTATATCGCGCGTGGTGTTGCGGTCTTGCTGGCCGCCCTATCGGTGGGCCTGGGAGCCGCATCCAACGACGCAGAGCAACCTTCCACGGCATACCCCTCTTCTTCGCAGGCGACAGCGCGCTGACGGCGCGTTATCATCCGCCCCCCGCTGCATAGGCCCGTTCAATACCAATCCAGTATCGAGCGGGCAAAGAAAAAGCCCGCGGGCCGGGGGGCGGGCGGGCTTAACATCTTCAGCCTTTGACGACGAAAGATGGTCGGGTGTGCTTTGTGAACGAGCAATGCGCCGGAATTCACAAAGCGAGGCCATTATAAAAAGTGCGCGCCCCCCGCCATACCCCAACAACGAGGGGGGTCCGTGTCATTTCTGATTAATCCCTGAGCGCCGTGTCCAGCGCCTGCGGTGTCAGCAACCCGCTCGATGCATGACGCTTGCCGTCAGGACGCAGGATGATCGTGCGCGGCATCTCGCCCTGCCAGCCGGGATCAAGCGCGGCGCGCAGGCGCTCCGGCATGTCTTCGGCATTGGCGTATTGCGGCACACGTGCAATGCCGATCTTTCCGTCGCGGGCCAGTGGTGCCAGCGCACGGTTCAGCATCTCGGCCTGGTCGGGACCGTCCATCGACACCATCACCACATCCACATCTTGCTTGGCGGTGCGCCGCCATTGCGCGATACGGGCGATGTTCTCGCGGCAATAGCTGCAATCCAGTGACCAGATTTCGACGATCAGCGGGCGCGCCTGTGGCGTCTGCAGCAGTGCCGGCACATCGCGGGCATGCAACGGTTGGAACTGCAGCGCACCTGCGGCCTGGGCGGCGAAGGTGGTGGTGAAGGCGGCGGCGGATAACGCCACGCCCACCGCAAACGATTTCCATCGAATCTTCATTCCGATGCCTCCAACGATGGATTGGACGGAGTGACATTGCCGATATCGATCAGCCGATAGCCCTCGGCCTGCGTGCGCCACGACAGGTAGACATGGCCATCGCGCGCCAGCAGTTGCGGGTGATCGCTTCCGCCATTGGTGCTTGCCAGGCTGGCGGGCGCTGTCCAGTGCGCGCCGCCGTCCGTGGATTTGCGCAGCAGAATCTGCATGCGGTCGTCGGCAAACTGCTTCCAGACCAGCCACAGCGCGCCGTCCGCGGCGAGCAATGCGGGGTGCGATGCCTGCGCGCCGGCTTGTGGCGAACCGGCAAAACCCCAAGCCTCGCCGATCGGTTTGCCGTCGGCCGAAAGCCGGCTGTAGAACAGCCCCGGCTTGTCGTGCAGTACGGAAAACCACGCCATGTGCCGCACACCATCGGCCGTCACGACCAACGCGGGACCATGGTGCGGACACGCATCGACGCGCCACTCCGAGAACGTTGCCCGCGTGACGGCAAGCGGCGTGTTATCGATCGGTAATGTCGCCAATGCGTGGTCACGAATCTGCCCGGCAAACACGTTGCGCCACAGCGCGAGCATGTGGCCGGCGGCATCGGGCGCCAGCGCAATGCGGCAGCATTCGCAGGTCTGGTCGATGATCTTGCGCTCGGGCGCGAAGGTGGCGCCACGGTCGGTCGACACGGTGTAATACACTGCCGCGCCGTCGTACGGCTGTTTGGCTGCCTGCGCGCGCAGCAGGTCACGCTTGTCGATCCACGTGACGAAGATGCGGCCGGCGCCATCGACCGCAATCGAATCGAAGCGGTGCGTAATCGGCTGGCGGTCGTGGTGCACGGTGACCGGTGCGCTCCACGTCTTGCCGCCGTCAAGCGAGCGCGAGAAACGCACGAAACCCGTGTACGGCGCATCGAGCGGGCGCGACCAGCTCAGATACAGCGCACCGTCCGGGCTGGCGATGACCTTGGGGCGGTTCTCGCCGTCGGTATAGATCGGCTCGGGTTGCGGGTTCACGCGCTGCGGCGTGGACAGCGTCTTGCCGAGATCGTTGGACGAGGCGACCACCACATGCGGCCCTTCCGCCCACGTCACCCACAAGCGCCCTGCCTTGTCGAACGCCGCCGACGTGGCGAGCTGCGGTTTGGCGGCAGCTTTGCCTGCCATGGCGCCGTGATCATGACCTTCGTGCGCGAGCGCCAGCGTTGCCGCAAAAGCCAGCAGCGCACCGGCCAGGAATCGAGGAATCGACTGCATTACAGACGCCATTTCAGTTGTCCATAGAAGGTGCGCGACGGATACGGGTGGTACACGAAATACCGCCGGTCGGTCAGGTTGTCGACGCCCAGCGCCAGCGTGACGTGCTTGTCGATGCGGTAGCTGGCCTTGAGATCCACGGTGAAGAAGCTGCTGGTGCCACCGTAGACATTCGGCAGCACATCGGTGTTGTCGAGCGTGCCGTATTGCCGGCCGGAGTACCGCACGCCCGCGCCGACCGTCCAGTCGGGCGTGGCATGCCAGCTCGCAAAGAGATTGGCGCGCACGCGGGGCATGCGCGGCCAGGTCTTGTCGACGTAGGTCGGGTTCGCGGCGTCGGCCAGCGTCTTCGATTGCGTGAAGGCGACGTTGGCTTCGACGTCCACGCCACGCACGCCCGCATCCTGCAAAACGTCCTGCCCCGAGTACGCCAGTTCGATGCCGCGCGTGCGCACGCGATCGACGTTCTGCACGTTCGTCACGTTGGGCGTGACGGTGATGTTGGTCTGCGTGTAGATGCTGTCGCGCACGTCGCTCTGGAACAGGCTGGTACGCAGCACGCCGTAAGGCACGGCCTGCTCGACGGTGAAGTCGAAATCGTTGGCGCGTTCCGGCTTGAGGTTCGGATCGTTGTTGACGATCGTGTTGCCGCTGATCGTGCCCTGGAACAGCTCCGCCACCGTCGGAAAGCGCACCGCACGGCCGTACGACAGGCGCAGCAGCGTGTCTTGCGTGGCCTGCCATTGGATGGCCGCCTTGGGCGAGAACGCGTCTTCGGTGCGGCTAGCGTAGCCCAACGTGCTCGTGCCGTTGCCGAGCTGGCCGTTGTAGGCACGCCAGCTTTCATAGCGCAGGCCCAGCGTGGCCAGCCATCGCGGCGCAAACGCCCAGGCGTCCTGCAGGAAGACGGCCTGCGTTTGCGTGTCGCCCTGGTAGCTGGATTTGAGCGTGGAGAGCGCTTCCGTTGACCAGTTGGTCGCGTTGAAGGTCTGGTTGCGCAGGTGATATTGGTCGTAGTGGTAGCCGGTCGTGAAGGTATGGCCGGACACCGTGGGCGACGTCGCCTTGATGTCGAAGTTGGACCAGCCCGTGCCGTCGCCATAAAACACCGTGCCGGGTCCATTGCCGGCCGCCGTGTTCGACGCGCGCAGGATGTCGCGCGAGACGTTGTAGGCCGACGCGTTGGTCTCGATCTTCCAGCCACCGATCTTGCCCTTCACGCCCAGGCCGTAGAGCCAGTTTTCCTGATCGCCGTTTTGTGGGGCGAAGGTGTTCGGGGCAATCGTGTATGGCGTGCCGTTGATCAGCACATTACCGCCCGTGACGACGTTGCCGGCGGCATCGCGCAGGAAGCTGAGCGCCTGATCGTTGTAATGGTTCTCCCAATGGCCCAGCGTGAGCGATGCCTCCAGGCTGTCGCTGAACACGTAGCCGAATCGCAGCGTCTCTTGCAGCTGCTGCGTGCGCTCGAGCATCTGCGGCCCGAGAATCACGCGCGGCTGTCCGTTGGGGCCCAGATCCTGCCGAGCACCCGTGACCGGCACCGGCGTACCGCCAGCGGTGAACCTGGAGTTGGGCGTAGCGTATTGCATCGGCTGGCTGTCGTTCTCCAGCCGGTCGACCGACAGCGCATACCAGAACTTGCCGATCCGGTCGCCCAGCGATGCGCTCTCGTGGTTGCCGGTGACGTTGCGCGAGAAGCCATATGCATCGTTGTAGTGCTGGCTCATCACTTGCGTCTGCGCGGCGGCCTCGAATTTTTCGGGCCGGCGCAACGTCATCGCGATGGTCGTGCCCATCGAGTTACCCGGCAGCAGCGCCGAGAACGGCCCATACAAGATATCGACGCGCGCCAGGTCATCCGGCCCGACCATCGACCAGCGCGGCGGGTAGCTGTAACTGGAGCCCAGCAGGTTCGAGAGCAGGATGCCGTCGGCATACAGCAGGCCCCGTGCGCTTTGGATCTCGTTGAAATCGCGGCCGGCGAAGATGGAGTTGCGATCGCCAATGAAGCGGCGGCGCACCATCACGTTGGGCTGGTATTTGACGGCGTCTTCGGTGGTGACGACGTTGCGGTCGGCCAGTTGATCGGCTGTGACGCTCTGCACGACCGCCGGCGTATTGCGAGCGAACGGCGCGGGGTTGGCGTTGGCCCGCACCACGGTGGGCGCGAGCTCCTGCATGACAGGCACGGGCGCAGACGCCGCGTCCTCGGCGGCAAAAGCAGACAGTGGTGCCGCTGCACTCAGCGCGAGCGCAGCACGGCACACCAGCGTGCGCCTAGGGGCGGCGGCCCCGGCGCGCTTGTGGAATGACATCGGAAGGTCTCCGGATTGCGATGGCGTCGGCCCAAGCAGGGCCGAACGCAAAGGCGCCACGGAGCTACGTCCGCAGGCGCGTCAGATCGACAACGACGCAGACACAGGAGGCGCGCGCGACTCGGCCACGCGCAGCGCACTGCGCGCGTAGACGGGCGCCGGGGTGGCCGGCTGCCGCACGCGATAGACGAAATGGGCGGAAGGAACATCGAGCGCCGGCAACGAGGCCAGCGCCAGCCCGGCAGCAAACCCCGGGCAATACAGACAGTGCGCCACGCTGTGGTGGGCGGCCGAATCGTCGGCGGAGCCATCGCCTTGCACGTCGATGGCGACCTGCACGGTGCTGCCATGCGGTGCCGTTGCGCTGCACAGCTCGACGGCCAGCGTGCCCGTGGCTGCCGCTCGTGCGGAAGCGAGCACCGGCGACAGTACGTTCAGTACGATCGCAAGCCAGACGAGGAAGAGCCAACGGCGATGGAGCATGGATGGACAACGTCAGAATGTGGCGAGTATAGCGCTGCACACGGTTCCCCGAATTGCCTGCGGCACAGTGCCGCGCATAGGCAAAATCGGCGGAAATCGACTGGCGCTTGGAGTGGAATTAGCCTTAATTATTGGATCAACTATAATTTATACCAACCCCCATAATCAGGTCTAAAACAGGGCTTTCCATGGATTCCGACACTGATACCAGCCGCTTCAACTTCCACCGCCAGGACCTTGCCAACACGCTGTGTGACAGCCTGGAAGGCAAGGGCTTGGCCGATGCGCGCTCCGGCCTGTTCCTGGCGGCGCCCCGGCGCACCGGCAAAAGCACGTTCCTGCGCGAAGACCTGGTGCCGGAGGTCGAACGCCGCAAGTGGATCGCCATCTACGTGGACTTGTGGGCCGACCGCGCCCGCGACCCCGGCCTGCTGATCGCCGACGCCATCAAATCGAAGCTGGCCCAGTTCGACGGGCCGATCGCCAAGCTCGCCAAGCAGGCCGGCATGGAGAAGGTCGACGTGTTACGCACCTTCACGTTCAACCTCGGCAAGATCGGGCTGCCGCCGGGCATCACCCTGGCCGATGCGCTGGATGTGCTTTACAAAGCAGTGCAGCGGCCCGTCGTGCTGATCATCGACGAGGCGCAGCACGCGCTGTCCACCGAGGCCGGCACCAACGCCATGTTCGCGCTCAAGGCCGCGCGGGACCAGATGAACCAGGGGGTGGAAGAACCGCGCCTCTTCCTCGTCTTTACGGGATCGAACCGCGACAAGCTCGCCAACCTGCTGCTCAATCGCACACAGCCGTTCTTCGGCTCGCGCGTGACCAACTTCCCGCTGCTGGGCCGGCCGTATGTGTCGGCGTACACGGCGTGGGTCAACCAGCACCTGGCGCCGAACAACCAGTTCAAGGAAGACGACATGTTTGCCGCCTTCCAGTTGGTCGGCCACCGGCCGGAGATGCTCAAAGGCATCGTCAGCGAGATCGCCCTGGAGCTGGGCGAAGCCGCCAGCCTGGGCGAGCTGCTCAAGCGCGGCGCGCAGGGGTTTCGCGACCGCATCTGGGGCGAGATCGAGAGCGATTACAGCGCGCTGACCGAAATCCAGCGCGCCGTGCTCGCGGTGCTGATCGAGCGCGGGCAAGGCTACTCGCCGTTTTCGGAAGACTCGATGAAGGCGTATGCGGCCAAGCTCGGCCACAGCGAGTTTTCCACCGCCACGGTGCAAGCCGCGCTTGATGCGCTGCGCGACAAGAACCTGATCTGGAAGGAGTCACGCGGCGCCTACGCGCTCGAAGACGAAAGCCTGGCGCTGTGGTTTCGCGAGACGCGGGGCGCGCATGCCGTGCCGCCGCGGTTGAGCAAGTAGCGACGCTGATCGTCAAACAGCCGCCACCGGCACAGCCTGCGTTCGGCCGAGCAGGCCCCACACCACCGCCGCCGACACCACCGATACGACGGCCAGCGCATGGGCAATCTGCGCAAACGCGGCAACGTAGGCCGAGATGAGCGTCGGCGCCGAAGCGGCAGGCAGCAGCGCCAACGCTGCGGGCACGTTGCCCATGGCGGTGCGGTGTGCGGCCTCCATCCAGGTCGCCACGTTCGCGCCGCCGGACGCGCGGGCCTGCGAAACGATGAGCGCCGTCAGCACCGCGCCCACCACGGCCAGCGTAACCGCCTCGCCAGCCACGCGCGTGGTGCTGAAGATGCCGGTGGCCATACCCGCGCGCTCCTTGGGCACCACGCTCACGGACAGGCCATCCATCAGCCCCCACGCGAAACCGGTACCGAAGCCTGTTAGCAGCATCGGCAGAATCCATGCGGCAGCAGGCTGGCCTGGCGCAACATCGCCCAGCCACCAGAAACCCATCGCCGCCACCAGCAGCCCGCCACACGTCAGCGCCGCAGCGGACCACCGATGCGCGAGTTGCACCGCCAGCAGCGGCACGACCAGCAACGGGAGCGACAAGGCAATCATCGTGACACCTGCCTCCGTTTCGCCCTGCCCCTCGATGCCGATAAGGCGCGCGGGCAGCAACACCAGCATCGCCACATAGCACGCCGTGGCAAGCGGCAGGAACTGCACGCCGACAAAACGACGAAAGCGGAAGAGCGAGAGATCGAGCATCGGCCTGACCACGCGCTGCTCGATGGCGACGAACACGGTCAGCCCAAGCGCTGACGCAGTGAACAACGCCAGCACCACGCCATCCCTCCAACCGCGCTCGGGCACCTCCATCAGGGCCCAGGTGAGCAGGACAAGCGTCGCCGTAAAACTTGCGGCACCGGCCCAGTCCACGCCGCGCGCATCGGGGTCGCGCGTTTCCCGCATGCGCGGCACGCCAAACACAAAAGCCAGCGCGCCCATCATCGCGCACAGCACGAAGATGGCACGCCAGCCCTGCGTCTGTATCAGCGCGCCTGCAATCAGTGGCCCGAAGGCCAAGCCCACGCCAAATGTCGTCCCCAGCAGGCTGAAGGCGCGAATGCGCGCATGCCCGTCAAACTCCTGTGCCAGCGCAGCCGAGCCACCCGCCAGCGACATCGCCGCCGCCACGCCTTGCAGCGCGCGCAGCCACCCGATGGCGTTCACGCTGGGCGCCAGCGCGACACCAATCGATGCCAGCACGAACAACGCGATCCCGCTGGCGAACACGCGCTTGCGGCCATACGAATCGGCCATCGCGCCAGCCACCATCAGGCAACTGCCGAAGGCGAGCATGAAGCCGTTGACCACCCAGTTGAGCGCCGTGGCACTGCCGCCCAGCGCACGTCCGATGGCCGGCGTGGCCACCGCCGCACCGGTAAAAGATAGCGGCAGGACCAGCCCCGCCATGCAAACCGCTGCCAGCACCAGCCAGCGCCCAGCATGCGCGGGGCAGTGTGAAATCGTCGTGTTCAAGGGAGCCTCTTATTTTTGTATCGATTGGTATACAAATTAACGAGGCGACACGGCTGACGTCAAGGATTAATATATTGACCAGTACATAAATAAGGATTTCAGGACTTCATCATGGCGACACGAGGACGCCCCCGCACCTTTGACCGCGACGAAGCCTTGCGCCAGGCCATGACCGTGTTCTGGGCGCGCGGCTACGAGGGCACCACGCTCGACGAACTCAAGCTGGCGATGGGCGGCATCACCGCGCCGAGCTTCTACGCGGCATTCGGCTCGAAGGAAGCGCTCTTTCGTGAAGCCGTTGCGCTCTACCGGCAGACGGCAGGCAGCACCACGGTCATCGCCCTGACCGAACCGGCGACCGCGCGCGAATCCATTGACGCGCTGTTGCGCAGCAATGCCCTTGCCTTCAGCCAACCCGACGCGCCGCGCGGATGCATGGTCGTGCTGGGCGCGCTGTTGTGCTCGGCGCCCAATCAGCAGGTGCAGGAGGACTTGCGCGCGATCCGGCTGGAAACCATCGAGGCCATCCGAACGCGCATCCGCCGCGGCATTGCTGAGGGCGATGTGCCCGCCTCGGCCGACGCCGATGCACTTGGCGGCTACTACGCGACCGTGCTCAATGGCCTGTCGATCCAGGCGCGCGACGGCGCACCACGTGAAGCATTGATCGCCACCGTCGATTGCGCGATGGCCGCGTGGGACGCAATGGCCCGCGCCCGCTAAACTGCACAGACGACCACAACAATATTCGGGGAGCAGCCAAATGGCACGCAATCGCACCACGTGGCGCGCGCTGGCGGCCGCGTTTTTTCTGCTGACGAGCGCGGGCGCCGCTGTCGCGCAAGATGCAACGCCAGCACAGGCACAGGCCCCGGCCACGAACTGTCCGCCCCCGGCCTCCAGCTTCATCCCCAAGGACGGCTGGGCCGCCGCCGCGCAGCGCGCGACCGACCACGGCCTGCTCTGGCGTATCGAAAAGAACGGTCACACCTCGTGGCTCTACGGGACGATCCACGTTGCGCGGGCCGACTGGATGCTGCCCGGCCCCGCCGTGCGCAGCGCGCTTCAGCAGGTGGACAGCATCGCGCTCGAACTCGACCTGCTCGACAAGGGCACCGACCGCAAACCGCTCATCGCCCACAACACCGCCGAAGATCGCCGCCTCATGGCAGGCCGGCGCGGTGAACGCTTCAACAAGCTGCTCTCCGCGGCGTGCCTGCCCGACACGGCGCTCACACAGATCCGCAAGTTTCAGCCGACCATGCAACTGGCCTCGCTGGCGGTGCTGGGGGTGCGCACGGACGGGCTCTATCCGGATTTCGGTATCGACCTGTTTCTGACGACTTACGCCAAGAGCGTGCATTTGCCCATCGTGCCGCTCGAAACGCTGGCGCAGCAGGTGCGCGTGCTCAACGAGATCGTGCCGAAGAACGAGGTCGCTCAGCAATTCGATACCGTGCTCGACGCGATTGAATCGGGCGAGGCGCGCACGCAGACGCTCACGCTCGCCAATGCCTGGGCCGACAGCGACATCAGTACGCTGGAGCACTACCCCCAGTGGTGCGATTGCCTGAAAACGGCGTCGGACAAACGCGCCTTCCAACGCCTCGTGACGAATCGCAACCGCGCCATGGCCGAAAACATTGCGCGCGTGCACAACAGCGGCCAGCGCGTGTTTGGCGCCGTGGGCGCGTTGCACATGATCGGGCCCAAGGGGATTCCGGCGCTGCTGGCGGCGCGCGGCTACAAGGTCACGCCGGTGTTACCGGCGCCTGCACCGCGTTAGACCATCAGCGCTTTTCCGGCGGCGTGGCGCCGACAGCCGCCGCCAATTCGGCATGCGCGGCCAAGTCTGCGCGACGATGCTTGACTGTCGTGCTGGCCGGGTGCTTGCCCAGGAAGTTGCCGTTCTTCCAATCCTTCGACGGGCGGATCGGCCGCGCCGTAAAACCGCCGCCGCAGTTCGGGCAGACATTGCCGAACACGCCGTCTGCACACGTCGCGCAGAACGTACATTCGAATGAACAGATGCGCGCGTGGGTCGCATCGGGCGGCAGCGCCGTGTTGCAGTGTTCGCAGGTCGGGCGGAGTTCGAGCATTGCGTCGTCGGTGTGGTGGGTTCAGTCCAATGCAGCCAGGATCTGCTGCGCACAGGCTTCGTCGGTCACAAGGCCGGTCAGCCAGCCGCCTCGCAAGGCCGCCCCGATCGCGCCCGCCTTGGCCACACCGCCAGCAATGGCGATGACGGGGCGAGAGGGCATCGGCCTGAGCGGCAAGCTCGTGATGCGGGTCTGCAGCGGCGCCTCCAGCAAACGACCCTGGGCATCGATCGGCCTGCCGATCAACTCGCCGGCTGCGCCATGGGCGAGCAGATCATCCACATCCTTCGCGCTGATGAAGCCATCGACCTGCAATGCGCAACCGGGCCCGATCGTGCCGACCCCAATGAACGTGACATCCGCCTGCGCTGCCAGATCGGCCACCACGCCGTAGAGCCGGTGCTGGCACCACTGCCTCGTGTCTTCGGCGTTGTCGGCAACAAGCGGCGCAGGGAGCAGGTAATAGCGGCTGCGGGTTTTCTCCGCCGCGGCAAGCGCGACGTCGTAACGGTTGGACGAGCCGTCCGCTGCAATCGCCCCGACCATCGAGACGATGCGATGCTGCGGCCGGTCAATATCTGGAAGTTGATCGATCGCGGCGCGCAGCGTGCGGCCCGAGCCGACGTTCACCACGCGCGGCGCATCAGCCAGCAGGTGGCGCTCCATGATTTCCGCGGCGGCCACGGCAATCATGCGTTGGGCAGCGTCTGCATCGTCGGCACTGGCCGGCACCACATGGCAGGTCTCCAGCCGGAAACGGCTGCGCAGGCTCTCCGCCAACTCCAGACACGCTGACACCGGGTGCGTCACACGCACCTTCACCAGCCCGTGCTCCACCGCATAGGCGATCAACCGCTGGGCGATCTGGCGCGACACGCCCAGTTGCTCGGCGATGTCGTGTTGCGTGTGGTTGCCCACGTAGTAAAGCCACGCTGCACGCGCAGCCTGGTCTCGTTTTTCCTGCTGCTTGGACACGCAGCGCCTCCTCTAGAACCTCGGCGATATGGGATGCATCGTAGCGTGCTTTTGCTCTTTCAACGAGCATTTGCTTGACAAGCGCAACATCGCATCCGATTATTTGCTCACAACACGGACAATTGCTCAAATCCCGAAGCAAGTCCAGGCGGTGCGCCCGCATCGCCACATTCCAAGAAAGGAGACGACTGCATGTTCCGCACGCTGCTGCGCGGGATGGCCCGCCCATCCCGGCTACTCAAGCTGACCGCCCTCGCTGCCCTCCCGGCTTTTACCGCCATTTCCGCGCATGCCGCGCCCACGACGCTCACGATCGCCACGATCAACAACCCCGACATGATCGTGCTGCAGAAACTGTCGAGCCAGTTCGAGCAGGCGCACCCCGACATCAAACTGCGCTGGGTCACGCTGGAAGAAGGCGTGCTGCGCCAGCGCGTGACCACCGACATCGCCACCGGCAGCGGCCAGTTCGACCTGATGACCATCGGCGGCTATGAAGCCCCGCTGTGGGCCAAGAAAGGCTGGCTCACACCGCTGGACATGCCCGGCAGCTATGACGCGGCCGATCTGCTGCCGACAGTGCGCGATGGCCTCTCGCAGGGCGGCAAGCTGTTCGCCGTGCCGTTCTATGCCGAAAGCTCGATGACGTACTACCGGCGCGATCTGTTCAACGCGGCGGGCCTGAAGATGCCCGAGCAGCCGACGTATGACGACATCGCCAAGTTCGCCGCCAAGCTGCACGACCCGGCCAAGGGTGTGTACGGCATCTGCTTGCGCGGCCGCGCGGGCTGGGGCGAAAACATGGCGCTGGTATCCACCATGGTCAATACGTTCGGCGGCCGCTGGTTCGACGAGAAATGGCAACCGACCATCGACACGCCGCAATGGAAACAGGCGGTCAACACGTATGTCGACCTGCTGAAGAAATACGGCCCGCCGGGGGCAAGCAGCAACGGCTTCAACGAAAACCTGGTGCTGTTCTCGGGCGGCAAGTGCGGCATGTGGATCGACGCCACCGTCGCGGCCGGCATGGTCAGCAGCGCGAAGGATTCCAAGGTGGCCGACAAGGTGGGCTTTGCGAATGCACCCATCGCCAGCACACCGAAGGGCTCGCACTGGCTGTGGATCTGGGCGCTCGCGGTGCCGAAGTCGTCGAAATCGCCGGAGGCTGCCAAGACATTTGCGGCGTGGGCGACATCGAAGGAGTACATCCGCGCCGTGGCCAAGGCGCAGGGCTGGGGCGAGGTGCCGCCGGGCACGCGCGCATCGACGTATGACGACCCGGCCTACCAGAAAGCCGCGCCGTTCTCGAGCTTCGTGCGCCACGCCATCGAGACCGCCAACCCGAACGATCCGTCCGCACAGAAAGTGCCCTACACCGGCGTGCAGTTCGTGACGATTCCGGAGTTCCAGTCGCTGGGCACGGTGGTTGGCCAGGCGATTGCCGGCGCGCTCACAGGCAAGACGACGGTGGACGACGCACTCCGCGTCTCGCAATCGCAGGCACAGCGTGCGATGCGCCAGGGCGGCTATCTGAAGTGATGCAGCCGCAGCTGCGCCGGGAGGTGTCATGGAACATGTATTGGAGTCGCGGGTGAACGGCATGGGCGGTACACCGTCACCCGCACAGCCCGTACAACCACAAAACGGCGCGCGGCGCTGGCTGCCGACGCTGCTGGTGTCGCCGTCGGTGCTGGTCCTGCTGCTGTGGATGACGGTGCCGCTGGCGATGACGCTGTACTTCTCCGTCAGCCGCTACAACCTGCTCAACCCCGATCAGACCGGCCTGGCGGGGCTCGACAACTACCGCTTCTTGATCGAAGACCCCGCCTTCTGGCCGGCCATCGGCAACACGCTGGTGCTGATCGGCTCGGTGCTGGTGATCAGCGTCGTGGCCGGCACGCTGCTGGCGGTGCTGTTCGACCAGCCGTTTGCGGGGCGCGGTGTGGCGCGCATTCTCGTGATCAGCCCGTTTTTTGTCATGCCGACGGTGGCGGCGCTCATCTGGAAGAACATGATGCTGCACCCCGTGTACGGCCTGGCAGCCTGGGTGGCGCGCCTGTTCGGTGCCGAGCCGGTGGATTGGCTCGCGACGCAGCCGATGCTCTCCGTGATCATCATCGTGGCGTGGCAGTGGACGCCGTTTGCCTTCCTGATCCTGCTGACGGCGCTGCAATCGCTCGACCCCGAGCAGAAGGAAGCCGCGCAGCTCGACGGCGCGAGCCCCGAGCGCATCTTCTGGCACATCGTGCTGCCGCACCTGAAGCGCGCGATTGCCGTGGTGGTGATGATCGAAACCATCTTCCTGCTCTCGATCTTTGCCGAGATCCACACCACCACCGCCGGCGGCCCCGGCACAGCCACCACCAACCTCGCCTACTTTGTCTACAGCCTCGGCTTGCAGCAGTTCGATATCGGCATTGCGTCGGCGGGCGGCATCGTGGCCGTGGTGCTGGCAAACGTGGTGGCGTTCTTCCTCGTTCGCATGCTGGCTCGCAACCTGAAGGGAGTGCACGAGCAATGAGCACCCTCACCGCAACCTGGCGCACGCGGCTGGCCGGAGTGCTGGCGTGGGCGATCGCCCTGGTGCTGTTCTTCCCCATCGCCTGGGCAACGCTGACCGCCTTCAAGACCGAGCAGGACGCCTATACGCCCACGCTCTGGTTCACGCCCACGCTCAACAGCTTCCGCGAGGTGCTGGAGCGCGCGCATTACCCGAGCTTTCTCGGAAACTCGCTGGCGGTGTCGATCATCTCTACGCTGCTGGCGCTGGCGATTGCCATCCCGGCGGGCTATGCGATGGCGTTCTTCCCGAACAAGCGCACGCAGCAGGTCCTGCTGTGGATGCTGTCGACCAAGATGATGCCCGCCGTGGGCGTGCTGCTACCGGTGTACCTGCTTGCCAAGACGGCGGGGCTGCTGGACTCCATCACGGCGCTCGTCATCGTCTACACGCTCGCCAACCTGCCGATTGCCGTGTGGATGGTCTTCACCTACTGCAACGACGTGCCGCGCGAGATTCTGGAAGCCGCGCGCATGGACGGCGCCAACCTCTGGCAGGAACTCGTCTACGTGCTGCTGCCGACGATGCTGCCGGGCCTGGCCTCCACCGCGCTGCTCCTGCTCATCCTGTCGTGGAACGAAGCCTTCTGGAGCCTGAACCTGACCAGCATCGATGCGGCGCCGCTCACCGTCTTCATTGCGTCGTACTCCAACCCGGAGGGGCTGTTCTGGGCGAAATTGTCGGCGGCGTCGGTCCTGGCGATTGCGCCGATCCTCGTGTTGGGTTGGCTGGCACAACGGCAACTGGTGCGCGGCCTGACGTTCGGGGCCGTGAAATGACGCCACATGCCAACGAATATGCCAACGCGCGCGCCCCCGCCTACCTCATCTGCGATTGCGACGGCGTGCTGATCGACAGCGAGTCGGTGGCGCTGCGCGCGCTGATCCGCACGCTCGGTCCGCACGTGCCGCATCTTTCGTCCGCCGCGCTGGAAGAGATGCTTGAACCGCGCCTGGGCATGAACACGATGGCACTGCTGAGCGAGTTGCAGAGCAGCATCGGCTTTCATCTGTCCGACACACAACTGGCCGGCGTGCTGGCCGACGTCGAACACGACTGCGCCACGCAATCGCAGCCGGTGCCCGGCATTGCCAACCTGCTCGCCACGTTGCCGCAGCCCAAGGCGGTCGCCAGCAACAGCAGCCGCCCGCGCATTGAAGCAAGCCTGCGCAGAGCAGGCCTGCTCGACGTATTTGGCCCACACATCTATAGCGCCTACGAAACACCGCGACCCAAGCCGGCACCGGATGTGTACCTCGCAGCCTGCGCGGGCCTGGGCGCCAGCCCCGCGCAATGCCTCGTCATTGAAGACAGTGACACCGGCGTGCGCGCCGCCCGAGCCGCCGGCCTGACCGTATTCGGCTTTGCCGGCGTGGCGCATATGCCGGCAGTCGCCACACAACGTCTGCTGGCCGCCGGCGCGCGCCACGTCTTTACCGACATGCGGGCACTGGCCGACGCGCTTTCGTCGACCCTCGCCACGCCCGCCTGATCCGCATACAGAACACGCCCAAGGAGACCTCGCCATGGCCAGCCTGACCCTGCGCAATCTGCAGAAGCGTTACGAGCAGAACACCGTCCTGCACGACATCAACCTCGACATTGCCGATGGCGAATTCGTCGTCTTCGTCGGCCCATCGGGCTGCGGCAAGTCGACATTGCTGCGCACGATTGCAGGCCTGGAGGGCATCGATGCCGGCGACCTGCTGATCGGCGATACGCGCGTGAACGACGTGGTACCCGCCAAGCGCGGCATTGCGATGGTGTTCCAGTCGTACGCGCTGTACCCGCACATGAGCGTGTACGACAACATGGCCTTCGGGCTGAAGCTCTCGGGCATGAAGCGCGATGCCATCGACACCGCCGTACGTCGCGCCGCCGAGGTCCTGCACATCGATGCGCTGCTCGATCGCAAGCCGCGCCAGCTCTCCGGCGGCCAACGCCAGCGCGTGGCCATCGGTCGCGCCATCACCCGCGAGCCCAAGGTCTTCCTGTTTGACGAGCCGCTCTCCAACCTCGATGCCGCGCTGCGCGTGAAGATGCGCCTGGAGTTTGCCCGCCTGCACGACGCATTGAAGACCACCATGATCTACGTCACGCACGATCAGGTGGAAGCCATGACGCTGGCCGACAAGATCGTCGTGCTCCGTGACGGACGCATCGAGCAGGTCGGCTCTCCGCAGACGCTGTATCACCATCCGGCCAGCCAGTTTGTGGCGGGCTTCATCGGCTCGCCCAAGATGAACTTCCTGCGTGGCGTCGTCGATCGTGCCGATGCGTCGGGCGTCTCCGTGGCGCTCGCGGGGGGCCAACAGCCGGTCGCCGTGTCCCCGGGCGAGCTGCGTGCGGGGGATGCCGTCACGCTCGGCATCCGCCCGGAGCATCTGCATCTCGACGCGGCCGGCAGCCTGCGGGGCACCGTCACGCATATCGAGTCCCTGGGCGACGTGGCGTATCTGCATGCCGACTGCGAAGCCGCACCCGACGGCCTTGTGCTGCGCGTGCCGGAATCGACCCGGCTCGCGCACGGCAGCGCCATCACGTTGTCTGCCGACGCCGCGCACTGCCATCTGTTCGACGCCGAAGGCCGCGCGCTGCCGCGCCTGCAAGCGCCCCAAGCCCAACAGGCCGCCTGAGGTTCACACCGCCCAACGTTGCACGCCCCGACCATGCCTTCCCCCAACGCTTCTTCCACCTGGCTGCACCTGGGTGCCGGCTCCTTCCACCGCGCGCACCAGGCGTGGTATCTGCATCGCCTTCGCGAGACCGGCGACACATCGTGGCGCCTGGCGCTTGCCAACATCCGCGACGATGCCGGCACGCTGCTGCATGACCTCGCCGCCCAGCACGGCGCCTACACACTGGAGACAGTCGACACCGCCGGTCATCGCCAATACACGCGCATCGAGTCCATCGATGCGGTCGTGCCATGGGATGCCGAACTGGCGGCATTGTGCGAGATCGGCGCGGCACCCGACACGCGCGTGATCTCGTTCACCGTGACGGAAGGCGGCTATTACCTCGACCAGCAGCATCAGCTCGACGCCACGCAGCCGGACATCGCCGCCGACCTGCGCAGCGGTGCCAGCACGCTCTATGGCGCACTGGCGCGCCTGCTGCGCCTGCGTTTGCAGCGCGGCGGCGCTCCCCTCACGCTGCTCAATTGCGACAACCTGCGCCACAACGGCGAGCGCTTCCGAAGCGGCGTGCGCCAGTTCCTCACGCTGCGGGGCGAGCCCGGCGACAGCGACCTCATCGCATGGCTCGACGCACACGCCAGCACGCCCAACACGATGGTCGACCGCATCACGCCGCGCCCCACCGACGCCTTGCGCCAACGGGTGGCCGCACAAACCGGCTGGCCAGACCGCTGCCCCGTGATGGCCGAGACCTTTGCGCAATGGGTGGTGGAAGACGACTTCCGCGCCGGGCGGCCCGCGCTGGAACGCGTGGGCGTGGAGTTCGTCGCCTCGGTGCTGCCGTACGAGGAAGCGAAGATCCGCGTGCTCAACGCCAGCCATAGCTGCATCGCGTGGGCCGGCACGCTCCTGGGGCTGCACACCATCGATGAAAGCGTGGCCGTGCCGTCCATCCACCGCATGGCGAGCGCCTACGTGACCGACGATGTCATCCCGTGTCTCACGGCCAACCAGCCCAGCCCCATCGACCTGGCCGCCTACCGCGACACCGTGCTCGACCGTTTCGCCAATCCGCACATCCTTGACACCAACCAGCGCGTGGCGGCAGACGGCTTTTCTAAAATTCCCGGGTTCATCACACCCACGCTGGCGGAATGCTTTGCGCGCGGGCATGTGCCCCTTGCCACGGCGATGCTGCCGGCGCTGTTCTTCGTCTTCCTGGAGCGCTGGCACGCGGGCACGCTGCCGTATGCCTACCAGGATGGCCAGTTCGATCCGGTTGCCGCGCACGCCATGCTTGAGGCCGATGACCCGGTTGCCGTGTACTGCCGGAACACCGCGCTGTGGGGCAGCCTCGCGGGCACGGAAGCACTCACCGGCCTTGTTCGCGACGCCATCGAGCGTGTGCGGGCGTGGCTGGCAGTCGAACAAGCCGCCACTGCCGGCTAGTCATCAACAAACGCAACGGCGGATTCGCGCGACAATCCACGGTTCAAGCAACCGGACCCGGCGGCCTCATGTACCTCGGCATCGATCTCGGAACCTCGGAAGTCAAAGTGCTGTTGCTGAACGCGGCGGGCACCATCGTCGGCACGGCGGGCGAGCCGCTCACCGTATCGCGACTGCATCCGGGCTGGGCCGAGCAAACGCCGGAAGACTGGTGGCAGGCCACCTGTGCCGCCATCGGCAAACTGCGTGATGCGGCGCCAGAAGCCTTCGCGGCCACGCGCGCCATCGGCCTGTCGGGCCAGATGCACGGCGCGGTGCTTCTCGACGCGCGCAACCGCGTGTTGCGCCCCGCCATGCTGTGGAACGACACGCGCAGCACCGCCGAATGCCTGGAACTCACCCGCCGCGTGCCCGACCTTCACGCCGTTGCCGGCAACCTGGCGATGCCGGGTTTCACCGCGCCGAAGCTGCTGTGGAGCGCACACCATGAACCTGATGTGTTCAGCGCCATCGATTGCGTGCTGCTGCCCAAGGACTACCTGCGCCTGCGCCTGACGGGCGAGCGGGCATCCGATCCATCGGATGCGGGCGGCACCCTGTGGCTGGATGTTGCGCGGCGCACGTGGTCTGACGAACTGCTCGCCGCGACGGGCTTGTCACGCAGCCAGATGCCGCGCCTGGTGGAAGGCAGCGCACCCAGCGGCACGCTGCTGCCCGAGGTGGCCGAGGCATGGGGCCTGGCACGTGGCGTCGTGGTTGCCGGCGGCGGTGGCGACGGCGCGGCCAGCGCCGTGGGCATCGGCGCGACCCAGCCGGGCGATGGCTTTTTGTCGCTCGGCACATCAGGCGTGATCTTTGTCGTCAATGACCGCTTCCGCCCGAACCCGGCCCAAGCCGTGCACGCGTTCTGCCATGCGCTGCCGGGACGCTGGCACCAGATGAGCGTGATGCTGTCCGCCGCAAGCTGCCTGCGCTGGTTCTGCCGGCTGACGAGCGTGCCCGAAGCCACGCTGCTGCCCGAAATTGCCGCGCTGGCCGAATCCGAACGCCAGTCAGCGCCGTTCTTCCTGCCCTACCTCAGCGGCGAGCGCACGCCGCACAACGACGCGTTTGCGCAAGGCCATTTCCACAACCTCACGCATGCCAGCGACCGCGCCGCGCTCGGCTATGCCGTGATCGAAGGCGTCGCCTTCGGCATGGCAGATGGCCTGGACGCCTTGCGCGCAGCCGGCACGCAGGTGGCCTCGCTCTCGTTTGTGGGCGGCGGCTCGCGCAGTCCGTTCTGGGCGCAATTGCTGGCCGACACGCTCAACACCGAACTGACGACCCATGTCGGCAGCGAAGCCGGCGGCGCGCTCGGTGCCGCGCGCCTGGCCTGGATGGCCGACGGCGGCGTCGAAGCGGCCGTCTGCGCCAAGCCCCCCGTGCAGGCCACGTATCGGCCCGATGCCGCACGCCACGCGCGCCTTGCCGAACGGCTGTCGACATTCCGTGCGCTGTATCGGCGCGCTTCGCCGCTGCCGGCCACGCCTTCTGCCCAAACCACCGATCTTTCCTTGCCTGCATGACCGACGCCCTGCTCTTGCCCCGCCTCGTCGTCTTTGGCGAAGCGCTGACCGATTTCCTGCACCAAGGCAACGGCCAATGGCTCGCCGGGCCAGGCGGCGCATGCTGGAACGTCGCGCGCGTGGCGGCGCGCTTGGGCGTGCCCACGGGTTACGCGGGCGCCATCAGCAACGACGTGTTCGGCGACGCGCTCTTCGCCGATTCCCAGGCCGCCGGGCTCGACCTGCGCTATCTGCAGCGCGTGGATCGCTCGCCGTTGCTGGCGATGGTCACGTCGACCCAGCCGCCGCACTATTTCTTCGTGGGCGATGACAGCGCCGACCTGCATTTCGATGCGCAAGCCCTGCCCGCCGGCTGGCAAACCGCCGTGGAGATCGCCCACTTCGGCTGCATCAGCCTGGCGCGCGAGCCGTTGGGCAGCCGCCTCGTGGCGCTGGCCGAAACGCTGGCCGCGCAAGGCACCCGCATCACCTTCGACCCGAACTGGCGCACGGCGATGAACGCTCCGCACTACGCGCCGCTGCTGCTGCGCATGGCTGCCATCGCATCGGTCATCAAGGTGTCGGATGAAGACTTGCGCCACCTGTTTCCCGGCGATGCCGATCCGCTGACCACGCTGCGCACCCTCGCGCCGCAGGCCGACATCCTGCTCACGCTCGGGGCCGAGGGCATGGAATGGCTGTCAGCGGCGCACGGCGGGCGAGACGATGCGCGTATCGCCCAACCGGCCTTTGCCGTGCCGGTGGCAGACACCGTCGGCTGCGGCGATGCCGCGATGGGCGCTTGGCTGGCAAGCCTGCTGCAGTCGCCCAACGCGCCCGTGCAGGCGCATCTGCGCCAAGCCGCAGCGGCGGCCGCCCTCACCGCCACGCGCGCCGGCGCGTATGCGGGCACGCAGCCGGAAATCGATGCGTTGCTGCAGGCGCACTCCGCCGCGCACACCTGATGCCGTGCCATCGCGGCAGCGCGGCCCCACGTGCCACAATCGGTGCCGTCTACGTTTTGATTGCTCCGGGGCCCGTGTTGGAACTGCTTCGTATTGCCGTGCTGTTTGCCGTCACCGCCGTGGCGGAAATCGTCGGTTGTTATCTGCCGTGGCTCGTGTTGCGGCAAGGCAAGCCGATCTGGCTGTTGCTGCCAGCGGCGGCCTCGCTGGCGCTGTTTGCGTGGTTGCTGACATTGCACCCGACCGCGGCCGGCCGCACCTATGCCGCATACGGCGGCGTGTATATCGCCGTGGCGCTCGTGTGGCTGCGTCTGGTCGACGGCGTGACGCTCACCCGCTGGGACATCGGCGGCGCGGCCATTGCGCTGACGGGCATGGCGGTGATCGCCCTGCAACCGCAGGCCAACTGACCGAATTGCGCAGATATTTAGGATTTCCTGAGCGAAACGGAACCCTAAGCCACCGCCAGGATCGGAGGGGGGATCATGGCTGCGGCCATCGCGCTGCGCCGGTCGCTTACTCGTCCAACCGTTCTGTTCTGGAGGCCACGATGCCTGCCAATACCCTCAAACGCCTTATCGTGGCCGCCACCCTGATGTCGGCAGCAATGACCGCCTCGGCCCTCACCACGTCAACCTTCACGTTCACCGATCAGGACCTGCAAGGGATGCTCGCGCACAGCCAGCCTCCGGAGCCGATCCAGCCGGCCCAACCTGCCGAATCGGCATCTGTGGACAGGCTCCGCGTCGGCCTGAGCGATCCGGGCACGCAGCTCGTGCTGCCCTGGTTCGTGGCGGATCTGGTGGAGGCCTTCAACCGGCGTGCCTCAACGCAAGACTTTGCGAAGACGCTGCGGGACGGGATCTGATCGGACCTCCCGTTCACCGCCCTCACTTTCCGGAAGCGGGCATCACGGTGCTGTATATTCATACAGTTATTTTTTGTGACGCCCTGCCGTGCTTGCCGCCTCCCCTACCCCAGACACCGCCAATGCCCCGGCCAGCCCCGGTTACCTGGCCCAACTGAACGACCAGCAGCGCCAGGCGGTCGAGTTCGGTATTTCCGGGGCGGACGCAGCGGAAACCGGCCCGCTGCTCGTGTTGGCCGGTGCTGGGTCCGGCAAAACGCACACCCTGGGCTGGCGCGTGGCGCACCTGGTGGCCAACGGCGCCGATCCGCAACGCATCCTGCTGCTGACGTTTTCCCGCCGGGCGGCGAGCGAACTGTCCAACCGTGCCGGCCACCTGCTCGCGCGGGCCATGCAGGGCGAGCGATCGAACAGCGCCCTCAATTCGGCTGGCACTTCGTACAAAACCACCCTGCCCTGGGCCGGCACCTTCCACGGCATCGGCGCGCGCCTGCTGCGTGAATACGCCGAGCGCGTCGGCCTCGCGCCCGATTTCACCATCCACGACCGCAGCGATTCCGCCGATCTGCTCAACGTGGTGCGCCATGAGCTGAACCTGTCGACCAAGGAACGCCGCTTCCCGCTCAAGCAGACGTGCATCGCCATCTACTCGCGCGCCATCAACGCCGAAAGCCCGCTGAACGCCGTGCTCAAGCACCACTTTCCGTGGTGCGCGATGTG
The DNA here is from genome assembly GCF_052950655.1 of Ralstonia sp. VS2407. Lineage (NCBI taxonomy): Bacteria > Pseudomonadati > Pseudomonadota > Betaproteobacteria > Burkholderiales > Burkholderiaceae > Ralstonia > Ralstonia sp. VS2407. Next base: position 39,835 of record NZ_JBRFVG010000002.1, on the reverse strand, counting down.
GGAGACGCAATTGCGCACGCTGTTCGATGCGTATGTCGAAGCCAAGCAGGCGCAGCACGTGCTCGACTACGACGACCTGCTGCTCTACTGGCACGCGATGGTGTCCGACGCAGAACTGGCGGCCGAGATTGGCGCGCGCTTCGACCACATCCTCGTCGACGAATACCAGGACACGAACCGGCTGCAGTCGTCCATCCTGCGTGCGCTGCGCCCGGACGGCCGCGGCGTGACCGTGGTGGGCGACGACGCGCAGTCGATCTACGCATTTCGCGCGGCAACGGTGCGCAATATCCTCGATTTCCCGCGCCACTTTTCGCGGCCGGCGCACACGGTGCTGCTGGAGCGCAATTACCGTTCGACGCAGCCGATTCTGGATGCTTCCAACGGCGTGATGCGCTTTGCCACGGAGCGCTTTGCCAAGACGTTGTGGACGGACCGCGCATCGACGCATCGTCCGCGTTTGATTTCGGTGCGCGATGAAGCCGAGCAGGCGCGCTGCGTGGCCGAGCAGGTGCTGCATCACCGGGAAGGCGGGCTGACGCTGAAATCGCAGGCGGTGCTGTTTCGCACCGCAAGTCACAGCGCGCCGCTGGAGATTGAACTCACGCGCCGCAACATCCCGTTCGTGAAATACGGCGGCCTCAAGTTTTTGGAGGCTGCCCATGTGAAGGATGTGCTCTCGGTGCTGCGCTGGGCCGAAAACCCGCGCAATCGCATCGCCGGGTTTCGCGTGATCCAATTGCTGCCGGGCGCTGGCCCGGCCACGGCAGCACGTGTGCTCGACGCCATGGCGGAAGCGGTGGACCCGGTTGCCGCGCTGCTCGCGTACGAGCCCCCGGCACGCCTGGTCGGCGACTGGTCTGCGCTGATGGCACTCATGCATACCTTGCGCACGCCCAAAGACAGCCTGGAATGGGCCGGTGAACTCGAAGCCGTCGGCGCCTGGTACTCACCTCACATGGAGCGCCTGCACGACGATGCGGCCGTGCGCCAGGGCGATCTGGACCAGCTCGCCCGTATGGCCGCCACGTACGCCACGCGCGAGCGCTTCCTGACCGAGATGACGCTCGACCCACCCGAGCTGACCAGCGATGAGTCGGGCGACCCGTATCGCGACGAGGACTACCTGATCCTCTCGACCATTCATTCGTCGAAAGGCCAGGAGTGGAAGGCGGTGTATGTGCTGAACGCCGTAGACGGCTGCATGCCGGCCGATCTGGGCGCCGGTTCGCATGAAGAACTGGAAGAAGAACGCCGGCTGCTCTACGTGGCGATGACGCGGGCGCGCGAGCACCTCGACATCCTGGTGCCCCAGCGCTTCTACGTCACGCAGCAAACACCCAACGGCGATCGGCACATCTACGCGTCGCGCACCCGGTTCATTCCGCCTGCGCTGCTACCGCTGTTCGAAGCATGCGCATGGCCGACACCCGAGCCCGGTGCGGACCCCGCAGCCGAAGCACGTGCCGCAGCCAAGGTAGACCTGAGCCAGAAGATGCGCGGCTACTGGAAAAAGTAGTCAGTGCGGCAGCCGAAGCACGCCGTCAATGCACTTCCATCTCGGGCCGCTTGACGACGTGCGTTGACTCAAAGCGCGAGAGCTGCGCGAAGATCCACGCGGCCGCACACGTCATGACACCCACGCAGACAAACGTCTTGTGGAATGCAGCCAGCGTGTCGCGCCCCTCCGGCCCGGCGGTGAAGTCGGTAAAGCCCGTCAGCAACGCGCCCGCTGCGGCCACGCCCAGACTCATCGACAACATCATCACCATCGAGAGCATGCTGTTGCCCGCGCTGGCCAGCGGGCCGCTCAGGTCTTTGAGCGTGAGCGTGTTCATGGCCGTGAACTGCATCGAGTTGAAGGTGCCGAAAACCGCCAATTGCACGATCCGCAGCCACACCGGCACGTTGGGCGTCATCACGGCAAAGCTAGCCATCATCAGGCCGACCATGACCGTGTTGACAGAGAGCATGCGCCGATAGCCGTAGCGCTTGATGGCCCAGGTGCCCAACGGCTTGGCGGCCATGCCTGCAGCAGCCACCGGCACCATCATCAGGCCGGCCTGCAGCGGCGTGTAGCCCAGGCTCACCTGCAGCAGCAGCGGAATGAGGAACGGCATCCCGCCGCTGCCGATGCGCGCAAACAGGTTGCCAAGCACACCAATGGAAAAGCTCGGAATGCCGAACAGCGTGCGCGGAAACAGCGGCCCGGGCACGCGCCCCGCGTGCAGCCAGTACGCTGTGAGCGCCGCCAGACCGAAGACCAGCAGCACCAGCACCGTCGCGTGCTGAAAGCCCAGTTCCGACAGCCCATCGAGCGAGAACGACACCGCCGCCATGCCGAAGGCCAGCATCAGATAGCCGGACCAGTCGAAGCGGTTGTCGTCTTCTGCGTGCACGTCGGGCATCACCTTGAGCGTGACCAGCGCGCCGATCACGCCCACGGGAATGTTGATCAGGAAGATCCAGTGCCAAGACACCGCCTCCACCAGCCAGCCGCCCAGCGTCGGGCCGATCAGCGGGCCGATCAGCCCCGGAATGGTGACGAAGCTCATGGCGGGCAGAAACTGCTCGCGCGGCACCACGCGCAGCACCGTCAGCCGCCCCACGGGCATCAGCAGCGCGCCGCCCACGCCTTGCACCACGCGCGAAGCAATCAACATGTCCAGACTGCGGGATTCCGCGCAGAGCAACGAACCGATGGTGAACAGGAAGATGGCAGCGAAGAACATCTTTCGGGTGCCGAAGCGATCGGCCAACCAGCCCGAGGCCGGCATCAGCATGGCGGTCGTCAACGTGTAGGCGATGATGACCGACTGCATCTTCAGCGGGCTTTCAGACAGGCTGCGCGCCATGGCCGGCAGTGCGGTGTTGACGATGGTCGAATCCAGCGTCTGCATGAACAGACCCATCGCCACCAGCCAGAGCAGCGGTTTCAGCGATTTGTCGACGGAGGCGGAGGGCGTGGTGGGCATGTGGCGGAGGGGCAGAACAGGCAGGGTGTGCGACGCAGCCGTCATTGTGGCGTGCCTCGCCCCAGCCCGCAAACGCTGTACCCGGCCAGGCTGACGTATCCGCCCTACCGCCAACAAGGGCACTGGGCTCTGCCTATACTGGAGCGTTCTTCCCAGTCACCTCGTGCCCGCCCTTCTGCCATGACCACCCGTACTGAACGCGACACTTTTGGCCCCATTGAAGTCCCTGCCGACCACCTGTGGGGTGCACAGACACAACGCTCGCTGCAGAACTTCGACATTGCGGGCGACCGCATGCCCCGCGAGTTGATCGACGCACTCGCCCGCATCAAACGTGCCAGCGCCACCGTCAACCAGCGTCTTGGGCTGTTGTCCGCAGACAAGGCCAACGCCATCGTGGGTGCCGCCGATGAAGTCATCGCGGGCAAGCATCCGAATGAATTTCCGCTGGTGGTCTGGCAGACAGGCTCTGGCACGCAGACCAACATGAACATGAACGAGGTGCTTGCCAACCGCGCCAGCGAACTGCTTGGCGGCGAGCGTGGCGAAGCGCGCCTCGTGCATCCGAACGATGACGTGAACCGCAGCCAGTCGTCCAACGACGTGTTCCCCACGGCGATGCACGTGGCGGCCGTGACGGCCATCACCCAACACTTGCTGCCCTCGCTGCGCACGCTGCGTGAAACGCTCGCCAAGAAAGCCGCGGACTTCAGCGACATCATCAAGATCGGCCGCACGCATCTGCAGGACGCAACGCCGCTCACTCTGGGCCAGGAGTTCTCCGGCTACGTGGCACAGTTGCAGCACAACGAAACGCACCTGAACGCTGCCCTGCCACACCTGTGCGAACTCGCGCTGGGCGGCACGGCTGTCGGCACAGGCCTGAACGCCCCGGCCGGCTACGCCGAGCAGGTGGCCGCAGAACTGGCGCAACTGACCGGCCTACCCTTCATCACCTCGCCGAACAAGTTCGAGACCATGGCATCTGCCGATGGCCTTGTGCATGCGCACGGCGCGCTGAAAACGCTGGCGGCCAGCCTCACCAAGATCGCCAACGACATCCGCTGGCTGGCCAGCGGCCCACGTAGCGGCCTGGGCGAAATCTCCATCCCCGAGAACGAGCCGGGCTCGTCCATCATGCCCGGCAAGGTCAACCCCACGCAAAGCGAAGCCGTGACGATGCTGTGCGCACAGGTCTTCGGCAACGATGTCGCTGTGAACGTGGGTGGCGCGTCGGGCAACTTCGAGCTGAACGTATTCCGCCCGATGATCGCCTACAACTTCCTGCACAGCGTGCGCCTGCTGGCCGACGGCATGCGCAGCTTCAACGACCATTGCGCCGTGGGGATCGAACCGAACCGCGACCGTATCGACGAGTTGGTGCAGCGCTCTCTGATGCTGGTGACGGCGCTCAACCCGCATATCGGCTACGACAAGTCGGCGCAGATCGCCAAGAAGGCCCACAAGGAAGGCACGAGCCTGCGCGAAGCCGCTCTGGCGCTGGGCTATGTCACGCCCGAGCAATTTGATGCGTGGGTGCGGCCGGAGAACATGGTCGGCCGCTAAAGTGATGTGTCGCAGGCCCGCGGCTTGCTAAGCTTGGTCTATCCCTCTTCCATTGCCCGTTTCAAGCGCGCCGGCCAGACCGGCGCCTCTTGCGCATGAAACCCGCCCCGATTCCGGATAACGAAGCACAACGTCTGGCCTCCCTCCAGGACATGCTGTTGCTGTCCACGCCAGACGAGGAACTGTTCGATCGCGTGACCCGCACCACCAAGCGCGTGTTCGAAGCCCCCATCGTGCTCGTGTCGCTCATCGACGCCCAGCGCCAATGGTTCAAATCGTGCATCGGGCTGAACGTGCGTGAGACCTCGCGGGACATCTCGTTCTGCGGACATGCCGTGGCCGAAGACCAGATGCTGGTCATTCCCGACACCATGGCCGACCCCCGCTTTGCCGATAACCCGCTCGTCACCGGCGCGCCGCACATCCGCTTCTACGCTGGGCGCCCCGTGAGGAACCTCGCGGGCTACGCCGTGGGCACGCTCTGCGTGATCGATCAGAAGCCACGGGCGTTCGACCAGGCCGAGCAACAACTGCTCAACGACCTGGCGAGTTGGGTGGAATCGGGATTTCGCGAACGCGAACTGAGCGAAACGCAGCGGTCCATCCTGACCGAGCTGCAGGTGGCGCGCCATGAGAGCCTGACCGACCCGATGCTGAGCATCTGGAACCGGCGCGCTGCGATGGAACTGCTCACGCGCGAATGCGGCCACGCGATGCTGCATGGACGCCCGCTTTCGCTGCTGGTGGTTGACGTCGACCACTTCAAGCGCGTGAACGACACCTACGGCCACCCCGTGGGCGATACGGTATTGGTTGAGATCGCTCGCACGCTGCGTGTGAATTCGCGCCCCATCGATGCGGTAGGCCGCTACGGCGGCGAGGAATTTCTGGTGGTGCTGCCCGACACGAACACCCCCCAGGCCACCAGCATTGCGGAGCGCTTACGCAGCGCGGTGGAGTCCTTGGAGATTTGCACGCCCGAGGCCGACGTCCGGTGCACGATCAGCCTGGGCTTGGCGAGTTGTGAGCCAGGGCAGAACCTGTGCACGCCCACCGACCTCATCCTGCGCGCCGATGCCGCGCTGCTGGCTGCCAAACGGCTGGGGCGCAATCGCGTGATATTCGACGGCCAGCCGGTGTAGGTCAGTCTGGCGCTGGCACACCGCCGCGGCGGGCGACGCGCACGTCAACACGTTCGGGCGCCAACGCACGTTCGAACACCGCGCGCGCGGCATGCGTCGTGCCAGTGCCGCACATGAACGCGTCGATGGCGGCAAAGCCGTGTTCTGGCCAGGTATGAATGGAAAGGTGCGATTCAGCAAGCAGCAACACGCCGGTCACGCCGCCCTGCTCGCCCGCGGGCAGCCCTGTGCGCACCGAATCGAATCGATGCAGATACGCATGCAGGATGGTGGCGCCCAGCGCGCCAGCAGCATCACGGAGCGCGCTTTCCAATGCAACAGCATCGCGCAGCAGCGCAGGCGCCACGCCGTACAGATCGAGCAGGAGATGCTCGCCCACGGCGGCGGATGCTTCATCCACAGGCAGCGCGGCGTCAGTGCGCGTCACTTGTGGCCCCCGCTGAAGCCGCCGCCATAACCGCTGCCGCCCGACGAGCCGCCCCAGTAAGACGAGCCACCCGTGCTGCTGCCGTACGATGGCGTGCGCGGCGCGGCAAAGCCGGCCTTCCAGTCCATATAGGTCGCGCCAATCACCACGGCCACGGCATAGAGAACGAACCAGTTCTTCATTCCCCGCCCCCAATCTTGGCGACCAGCCACGCGGGCACGAGCAACAGCAGCGCCGCGAAGAACGTGATACCGAACACCGAGCCCGGCGCCATGAAGAACGGTACGAGGTTCAGTAGACCGAGCAGCACGCAGGCAACCACCGCCACCGTCATGTAGCTCGACGACGAAGATTTGGTCGGCTCGGCCACCACCTTGCCGAACCACGCCTTGATCTGCGCGGCGCTCACCGGCGTGCTTCTGGACCACGTCAGCTCATGCGCGTCGCTCTCTGCAGCCAGGCTTTCCTCGCCGGCGGTGTATTCGACCACACGCGTCTGGTCGCCCGTTTGAACGCGCCAGTTGAAGGCCCCGGCAGCGTACGTCACGCGCGAGGTGTAGTCCTCGTCGCGGGTAAAGACCTTGCCGTCGAGCACCGCGGTGCGGCCGTCCTTCTGGGTGGGCCAGCGGTCGAGCACACTCGCGCGGAACCAACCGTCGTCAGTTTCGACCATCCAGCTGAAACCGCGCTTGGGCGTGTACAGCAGGTATTCGAACCATTCGCCACCGCCATCGACCACCGCGCGGCGCATCACGCCGATCACCTGCCACTGCAGGCCGTCGATAAGCGCCTTGTCGCCCAGCTCCAGTGTGGTGACGACCTGCGGCACCGACCGCGCACGCGCAATGATGTCGCCGCGCGGCGTGGCGGCATCGATGGCCGCACCACAGCCGGGGCACAGCACGTGGCCCGTCACACCGGGGCTGAATGGAATCGACGTGCCGCACTGCGGGCAGTCGAGATTCGTGAGCTTGCGCGGGACGCGGCCGGCGGTTTCCTTGATTTCGGCGTCGGTGCGCAGAAGCTGGCACTTGAGCACGTCGAGCGTGGTGGCCTCGCCCACGTAGAGCGTGGGGGCCGTGCCGTCGGAATAGTCCAGCGTGATGAAGGCGTCTTCGCGGCGGCCATCGGCCACGCGCGCGTGCCAGCCTCCGCCCACGCGGAACGGCAACTCGCCCTGACCGCCTGTGCAATCGGCCTCGCGCACGTCGGACAACACGAACTGCTTGCCTTCGGCGTCGTACAGCTGCCCCGGGCGCAGCGCCTCGAACGCGACCGCATTGGCGGGCGTGCCGCGCGCGAACGTCATCGTGACCTGCCCGGACGCTTCTGCGAGCCAGCCATCGGTGCCGTCGTCGAACAGCACGTACCACTCGTTCCAGAAGCCCGCGTCGTAGCGCAACTGGATACGGCCAACAACTGTGAACGCCTTGCTCTTGTAGCGCCCGGTGGTGCCGATCTGCACGCGTGCGTAGTCCTCCAGCACGGCAGACATCTTGCCGATGTCGGAAAGCGTCTCGCCGTCGCGCAGGAGCGTGCTTTTGCAGAAGCTGCACACCGCCATCACGGCAGCGGCAGACTTCAGTTCCACCGGCGCGCCACACGCCGGGCAGTTGGCATGAAACATGGTCAGGTCGTTCGATTGCGCGAAAAATTGCGCAGAAAAAACGGGCGGCTTGCGGTGCCGCCCGGTCATCCGATCAGCGGGCCGAAGCTCAGCCTCCGGTCAGCGCCTTGAGCACGGCAGCCTTGCCGGCGTCAAAGTCAGCTTGCGTGATGAGGCCCTTGTCGAGCAGCTCCTTGAGTTTGGCCAGGCGTGCGGCAGGGTCGTCCGCTGCGGGTGCAGCCGGTGCCGCAGCCGCAGGTTGAGCCGCCGGAGCAGCCGCCCCACCCGCGTTACCCTGCACCGCCGTACGCAGGCTGTCGGCCATCGCCTGGCCCATCGCCAAGCCTGCTGCCAGGCCGGCACCCGTACCTGCGATGCCGCCTTCGTTGCGTGCGGCCAGCGGCAGCGATTCGGCCGTCTGGTACTGCGTGAAGCGCTGCATGTCGCCGGTCATGTCCATGCTGATGCGGCGGTCCAGCGCAGCCTGCAGTTCGTCGGGCAGCGTGACGCTGGACACCTGGAAGCTGTCGAGCGCCAAGCCGTACTGCGTGAACTGCGGCAGCAGCGCCTCGCGCACCTTGTTCGACATCAGCATCTGGTTGGCGGCCAGGTCGAGGAACGGCACGCCGGATTCGCCAAATGCCGTGGCCATCGCACCCATGATGACGGGGGCGAGTTGCGCCTCGACTTCATCGACGGTGTAGATGTCGCGCGTGCCGCTCACCTGCTGGTAGAACAGCTTCGGATCGGCCACATGGTAGGCGTACACGCCAAAGGCGCGCAGGCGCACCATGCCGAAATCCTTGTCGCGCACCGTCACCGGCTGCGGCGTGCCCCAGCGGCGGCCAAGCTGCTGGCGCGTGCTGAAGTAGTAGACGTCGGACTTGAAGGGGGACTCGAACAGCTTGTCCCAGTTCTTCAGATACGTGAGAACGGGCAACGTCTGCGTGGTCAGCTTGAAGGTGCCGGCACCGAACACGTCAGCAATCTGGCCTTCGTTGACGAACATCGCCATCTGCGAGTCGCGCACGACCAGGGTGCCGCCGTTCTGGATTTCCATGTCCTGCATCGGATAGCGCCAGGCGAGCACGCCGTCTTCGCTTTCCGTCCATTGCAGGATGTCGATGAACTGCTTCTTGATGAAACTGGACAGGCTCACAGCAAACTCCTTCGCGATGATTCGCGGCTCAGGAAGAATCAGGACAAGGTCACGACAGGCACGCCGCGTTGATCACGCCAACGGCCAATGCGCTCACGCCAAACAGCATACCGGCGGCGATATTGTTGTGTTCGATCTGCAAGCGGTAGTCGGGCATCAGCCGCGTGAGCACCAGGAAGACGATCAGCTGCACCACCGACGCCATCACCGCCCAGAACAGGAAGGGCACCAGGCCATCGGCGTGCGTGATGCTCGACGCGATGGTGAGCACGAAGCCGAGCAGCGCCCCTGCCAGCGACAGCGCCGCCGCAATATTGCCTTCGCGGATCAGCTTGACCTCGTCATACGGCGTCAGGCGCAGGTAGATGAAGAAGAAGCCGGAGAACACCACGGCGCCCGCCAACAGGTGCGAGGCGTAGGCGATCACGGAAGCGGTCATGTCGGGCATGGGATGGCCGTGCAGTACATAGGTGGCGCCACTATAGCGGCTGATGCGCCGCTTGCGTACCCCCCGATGCTGCCGTGCACCAGCCTGCTCGCGGGCCGGGAAAAAAGGCGGCACAATCGCGCTCGCCTTGGCATCCGCCGTTTGTTAACGCCCCTTCATTTTTCACCTTCGCAGCATGTCGACGCCGCAGCCTGACGCCACATACGAACCCACGCAGCCTGCGGGCCGCGGCAATGCCTTGCTGGTCCTCGCCGTCTTCGTGGTGGCCTCATGCGGGCTGGCGTACGAATTGATTGCCGGGGCACTGGCTTCGTACCTGCTGGGTGATTCCATCCTGCAGTTCTCTTCCATCATCGGCGCCTATCTGTTTGCCATGGGAATCGGCTCGTGGCTCTCACGCTACGTGGCCGACGACGCGCTGCTCGCCCGCTTTGTCGATCTGGAATTGCTGGTCGGGCTGTTTGGCGGCGTGTCTGCGGCGGCATTGTTTGCGTTGTTTGCACTGGAGTCGGCGCCGTTCCGGCTGGTGCTGTATGCGCTGGTTACGGTGATCGGCGTGCTGGTCGGCATGGAGATCCCGCTGGTGATGCGCATGCTGCATCGGCGGCAGGCCAAGTTCTCCGATCTCGTCAGCCGCGTGCTGACGTTCGATTACCTCGGCGCGCTGGCCGTGTCGCTGCTGTTTCCGCTGGTGCTGGCGCCGCGCCTGGGGCTGGTGCGCACCGGCTTCCTGTTCGGCCTGTTCAATACGGCGATTGCGGTCTGGACGCTCTGGCATTTCCGTGCCGAGCTGGCGCTCTCGGCCCGCATGCGCACGGCGATGGCGTGGCGCGCCGGCGCAGTGGCAGCGGCATTGCTCGCGGGCTTTGGCGCATCGGACAAGCTCACGCACTGGTCTGAACGTGCGCTCTTTGGCGACGAGATCATCCATGCGATTTCCTCGCCGTATCAGCGGCTGGTGGTCACCCGCTGGAAAGACGACCTGCGGCTGTACATCAACGGCAACCTGCAGTTTTCGTCGCGCGACGAATACCGCTATCACGAGGCGCTCGTGCTTCCTGCGCTGGAATCCGTGCGCGGTGCGCGGCGCGTGCTGGTGCTGGGCGGCGGCGACGGCCTCGCGCTGCGGCAGATCCTGAAGTACCCGCAGATCGAGCACGTCACGCTGGTCGACCTGGACCCGCGCATGACGAACCTGTTCTCGCACGCCGAGGCGCTCGTCGCGCTCAATCAGCATGCATTCAGCGACCCCCGCGTGACGGTGGTCAACGCTGATGCCGCGCAATGGATGCAGACCGCTACCGACATGTTCGACGTGGCCATCGTGGATTTTCCAGACCCGTCCAACTTCAGCATCGGCAAGCTGTATTCGGTGCCGTTCTATCGGCTGCTATCGCGCCATGTGGCGGATACGGGCCTGGTCGTCATTCAGGCCACGTCTCCGTATTTCGCGCCGCGTTCGTACTGGTGTGTGGATGCGACTTTGAAGGAAGCCGGTTACCGCACGTGGCCGTACCACGCGCTGGTCCCCTCGTTTGGCGAATGGGGCTTCATCCTGGCCGCGCCGGGCCGCGCGGACTTCAAGCCGCCTACGTCGTACCGCGTGCCGACACGCTTCCTGGATGCCGACACCACGCATCAGATGTTCAGCTTCGCGCCCGACATGCCGCGCCCGCAGGTGGAGCCCAACCGGCTGAACAACCAATCGCTGGTGCGGTATTTCGAAGAAGACTGGCACGGCGTGCTGCGCTGATGACCGACACATCATGAACAGCAGACGCAGCTTTCTGGTGGGTGCAGCAGCGGCCGGTGTGGCCGCCGCGGGTGCCGCTTCGTGGGCAGGCTTTCGGGCCTTTACGGAAATCACGCCCAACGTGCGCATGCCGGGTCAGGCTGCGGGCCACCAATTGCGCGACTTGCGCGCGTTGCCTGCACTATCGGAAACGCGCCGCGTGGGCGTGGCCATCTGCGGCAGCGGCATCGGCGGATTGAGCTGCGCTTGGCGGCTGGCAAAAAGCGGCCGGCGCGACGTGGTAGTCGTCGAAGGCCCGGAGCGCTATGGCAATGCGGCCGGTGGCGCCTTCGGTACGCAGCGCTTCCCGACGGGTGCGCATTACCTGCCGCTGCCGTCGATGGAATCGACGCACGTGCGCGAGATGCTGGCCGACTTTGGCGTGATCGAACGCGACCCGTTTTCGCTGCGTCCGACGTACGACGAACGCGTGCTCGTACACGCGCCCGATGAACGCCTGTGGCTCGGCAATCGCTGGCAAGACGGCTTCGTGCCGCACGAGGGCATCACGCCCGACGAGCGCGCCGAGCACACACGGTTCTTTGCCCAAATCGACAGCCTGCGCCAAACCAAGGGCGCCGACGGCCGCCGTATCTTTGCCGTGCCGACAGCGCTTTCGTCCGCAGACCCGGCATGGCGCGCGCTCGATGCACTGACCTTTCGCGACTGGCTGCACCGCGAGGGCTACCGCGCCGCCACGCTGCACTGGTACGCCGATTACTGCTGCTGCGACGATTACGGCGCCACGGCAGATCACGTCTCAGCATGGGCCGGCATTGCGTACTTCGCCAGCCGCGGCGGCATGGCGAGCAATGCCGAGCAGGGCACCGTGCTGACGTGGCCTGAGGGGCTGGACTGGATGGCGGAGCGGCTGTTCGAAGCCGCCGGACTGAATGAGCCAGGCCGCTTGCTACCTGGCAGCGCCGCGCGCATCGGCAGGACGAACGAAGCCGGCGCACGCGTCTTCGCCGATGTGCTGCAGGCAGACGGTCGCGTTGTGCGCCTGCTGGCCGATCACGTGGTCAGCGCAATGCCATTGCACGTTGCCAAGCACATCGTCGAGGGCTTTGATGTGCCCGCCGCCGAGTTGCCCGAAGCCGCGCCGTGGCTGCTTGCCAACCTGCTTATCGACGGCTTTCCGCCCGAACACGACGACACGCCGCTGGCATGGGACAACGTGGTCTATCGCGGTACCGGCCTGGGCTACGTGGTGGCCAATCACCAGGACATTCGCGTCGGGCCGCCCGCGCAGAGCGTCTTCACGGCCTACGTGGCGCTGTCGGACATGATGCCCAAGGCGGCACGTGAATGGCTGCTGAAGGCATCGCCGCAAGCGCTGCTCGATCGCGCGTTGGCCGATCTGGATAGGGTGTACGGCATTCGCCTGCGCACGCAGATCCGCCGGGCAGACCTGACACTGCGCGGCCACGCGATGGCAATTCCCACACCGGGCTTTCTCTCGCGGCCAAACATTGCGCGCCTGCGTGAGAGCGCCGGGCCGATCCACTACGCGCATGCGGACCTGTCCGGCTATTCGGTTTTTGAAGAAGCGGCGTGGTGGGGGGATCGCGCGGCGCGGCGCATTCTGGCCGGCTGATTTCCTGGCGCCGCCGCAGGACGTTCAGCGCAACCGCTCAACCTCGGCCATCAGATCCCACGCGGCCGGATCGATATCGCTGCGCTCAAGGGCCAGCGACACGTATGCGCCGATCATGTCGACAAACCCGCGCGCAAACGCGGGCGGATACCCGCTGCCCGTGTACTGCATCAGTTGCTGCCGCAAGAGGCGTGGCCGATGCTGCCTGAACTCGCGCACATAGGCCTGCGTTCGGCAGAGGAAGGCTCGCGCTTCGAGCGCACCATCAAGGTAGACGCGGCGTTTGGTGAGTGTCATGGGCGGCTCCCGGATCGCAACGGAACGGGGCACAGCCAAGGCGGGGAAGGAAAAGACGCGGGGCGACGCCCGCTGAATACAACAGTCATGGAGCCTCCTACGGATTGCAAAAGGCCCGACTAGTCGCTGCTAAACGAGGGTGGCGGGCCCGACGACAGGGTTAGCAGACCGGCCCGTAGGACGCCGGCGACCCGAAGGTCCCCTGCCCGGCCCGCCGTGGTACAAGCGTGCGCGAGCACGGACGTAAAAAAGCCGCCCGAGGCGGCCGTCCGGCCATACGGTAAGAATAGGCTGCTAAACCCAGCTGCCGTTGGTGCGGCAGCGCCGTGAATTATAGCGGCGGCAACAGCGCGGCCCACATGCGAAATTGCAGCATTTCGTGATCGCGCCGTACCGCCAATCCCGCCGTTCTGTGTGCGCTTACCCCTGACGAGACCAGAGCGTACGGCCGAAGAACGTCAGCGCGCGGTCCCACGCATGTTCGGCCCACACCGGGTCGTACTGCGTGATGGCGATGCGGTTCTCGCCCACGGCCGTTTCATTGGCGAACGCGTGGTGCGCGAGATAGCGGTGGAAGTCCACATCGACGCCGGCATCGACGAGCTTCTTTTCCAGTGCATCAACGCCCTCGATCTTGAAGGCGTTGTCTTGCGTGCCCCAGTGACCCTGCACCGGCACCTTGATCTTCGAGGCGTCGATGTATTCCAGCGGGGGGTAGCCGTACCAGACCACGCCGGCATCCGCTTCCGGCACGTTACACAGCGTCAGCAGTGTCAGCGCACCGCCCATGCAGTAGCCCGTCACGCCCACGCGGTCGCAGGTCTGCTTGAGGTATTGCACTGCACCGCGCACGTCCTGCGTGGCCGCGTCGCCAAAATTGAGGTTGGTCATCAAGTGGTGGGCTTCCTCCTCTTCAACCGTCATCTTGCCGCGATAGAGATCGGGCACCAGGGCCACGTAGCCCGCGCGCGCGAGGCGGTCCGCCACGCCGCGAATCTGGTCGTTCAAGCCCCACCACTCCTGGATGACGACGATGCCCGGGGCGCCTTCCGCCTTGGCCGGCTTGGCCAGATAGCCCTGGACGTCCTGCCCGTCTGGGCGCTTGAACGAGATCATGGATCCTTGCGATGCAGTCATGCGATGGCTCCTCTGCCTGGAACGAAAACGCACAGGATAGTCCTGCCAGATGAAATTTGCAGGCGGTGCCTCAGCGGGAATGGGCTGCGTGCCCCTCTGCCCTGCCGATACCCCTCCCTCAGGGTGCCGATACGCGGCGCAAAGTCTCTATCATGGCGGCACGTTCACATCCGGATTGCCACCCATGATCAAAACCCTCGGCCTCATCGCCTACCTGCTCGTATTGCTGATTCACGTCTATATCGTTGTGCTGGAAATGGTGCTCTGGAAAACGCGCGGGCCCAAGGTCTTCGGCATGACGCCCGAGAAAGCCGCTGAAACCGCAGCCATGGCGTCCAACCAGGGCCTGTACAACGGCTTTCTGGTGGCTGCGCTGGTGATTGGGCTGGTGGCGCCAGACCCGACCGTCAACGCGTCGTTCGCGCTGTTCGGGCTGATCTGCGTGGCGGTGGCCGGCATCTGGGGCGCCATTACCGTCAACAAGCGGATTCTTTTCGTGCAGACCGTGCCGGCTGTGGCGGCGTTGGTGCTGGGGTGGTTCGCCTAAAGGCGTGGGGCGTTGAGCGCTGAAGCGACGGCTGCAATGCTTGTCTGCCTCGCCGCTGCGCACTAGCTTGAAAGAAGTCAGGAGCGCATTAGATGCGCTCTCGCCAACCGGGTCCTGCATATGCCGCCTGCAGATTGTCGGACGCTCCGAATACTGGGCCGGGCGCTGCTGCTGGCAACCCTGGTGTGGGGCCCTCCCGTCTCCGCTCAAGTGAGGAACGCCATGACGCTCACCTTGACCTCTCCGGCCTTTGCCGCCGGCGGCGAAATCCCCAGCCGCCTCACATGTGAAGGCGCGGATACATCGCCTCCGCTCGCATGGGCCGGCGCTCCGGCCGGCACACGCAGCCTGGCATTGATTGTCGATGACCCCGACGCCCCCGACCCCGCCGCACCAAAGATGACGTGGGTCCACTGGGTGCTCTACAACATCCCGCCCGCCACGACTTCGCTGTCGGAAGACGCGTCGCGCAAGGGGCTGCCTCCCGGCGCACGCCCCGGCAACAACGACTGGAAGCGCACCGCATACGGCGGCCCCTGCCCGCCCGTCGGGCGCCATCGCTACTACCACAAGCTCTACGCGCTGAATGTGGAACTGCCGGAGCTTGGCGCACCTACCCAGGCCGAGCTGGAGCGGGCCATGCGCGGCCATGTGCTGGCTGAAGCCGAACTTGTCGGCACGTATCAGAAGCACGACCACTGAGCCGATTCGTCGGAAGTTGAGGCAGGCTGCCTCTCAAGGCTTGGCAACCGCGCCCTGGCGAAACAGCGCATACGGCACGCCCCGCTCCGGGTGTGCCGTTGTCTGGTTGATGAAGCGTTCGACATCGGGCACGTCATGTAGGGCGGTCATGAACGGCGCCAGCGCATAACCCGGCGCCACGCAGCCCTGCACCAGCATCCACCGCTCCCATATCGTCACCCACAGCGTGGTGTTCTGCTTCCATCCCGGCACATGGATCGACATCCATTGCAGGCGCCGCTTCGCAGTCTCGGCAATCTCATCGTCGTACGCGAAGGAGTTGAACTGGCGGCAGCGCCCTTCCAGCCAACAATGGTTGCCGTGCTCGATGCGGTGGTGCGAATCGCGCTTCCATTCCGCCTCGGTGATGCGCGGGCCGGCCGGCTCAGGGCAGTTGGCTACGCCTGACGATATCTGGAAGAACGGGTCGTGACCCCGGTTCTGCAGATCGTCTTCAGCGTGGGTGGCCGGCGCAGCCAGCAGCAGCGCCAGGACAAGACAGCGTGCGGAAATCATCACGGTGGCCTCCTCGCCCGCACGGGGGCGTCGGCTTGAGCAATGCTGCGAAGGATAGGCGCAAAGCGGCGGACCATCCAGGCGCACCGGGCGACTCCCCAACTTATCTGGACTGCACGTGTGCCGCGAGCATCGAGGCAAACACAGCATGCAGCTCGGTCTTGCCGAAACGCTGCTCGGATAAGCCCTTCTCTACGTCGATCTGCCCAGCGTTGACCGCGTCGTACAGTTCGGTGATGAGCTGTACATGGTTCGGGCTCAGACCGGCGCGTTGCAGCATCGGCGCCCAAGCGGTGCGCGGCAGTGCATCGGCAACAATCTCGCGGCCTACGACGGCGCCAAACGCGCGTGCCACGTCGACCAGGCTCACGCGGCGCGGGCCTTCCACGCTGACGATGCGCAGCGTCTTGCCCGATGGCCCTTCCAGCAACAACTCGGCGGCCAGCGCACCAACGTCTTGCGTGGCGACCGTCGCAAATGCGCGATCCAATGGTTGATGCAGGCTGGGCAGCCGCCCCGTCGCCAGCATGACGGGCAGCATCGCCGCCCAGTTCTGCGCGTGCTCTGCTGAACGCAGCAGCGTCAGATGGGTCGCCAGCGGCTTGAGCCGCTCTTCCAGCAGATGAAACAACCGCGTCAGGCCAGTGCCCCGGTCCAGTTCAGCGCCGTAGTCCGACAGGGCCAGGACAGCCGGGGGCGGGTTGGCGCGCAGCGCATCGGCGGCCACGTCGACCATGCGCTCCATGGTCGACGCTGGGTCCGCATCACGCACTGGCACCGGACACAGCATCTGCACGGCCGTGGCGCCCTTGATGGCCGATGCGACCGAAGCCGGATCTGTCAGGTCGGCAATCGCAATGTCGCAGCCGAGCTTGGCCAGCACCTCGCCTTGCCGGGCATGGCGGACCACCGCGCGCACGGGCCGACCCGCGTTGCGTAGCGCCCTGGCGGTGACGCCGCCGACTTTGCCCGACGCCCCAAAGATGACAAACATGTTCGCGCTCCTCTCAAGTGGGAGGCACGAGCTTAGGGTGGCGCCGCAAACGCAACTTGCAGGAACGGAGGAATCTGGCAGATTCGTAGGATTGACTACGTGGCCAGCGTGTCCACCGAAGCGGCCGCAGCCTTGCCCGCGCGAACGACATCACGCGGGCCCACACCAAGCAGCCGCTGCATCCACTGCGTCATATGGCTCTGGTGCGCGAAGCCAACCTCGAGCGCGATCTGCGACGCGCTGCGCCTGCCATCGAGCAGCAGCGCCTTCGCACGCTCCACGCGGCGCTGCACGACATAGCGATGCACCGGCACGCCCAGCGTTGCACGAAACAGCACGTTGAAATGCGGCACGCTCAAGCCAGCCTGCGCTGCCAGATCGGCCAGCATCAGGCGCTGGTGCAGGTGGGCTTCGATGTAGTCGATCACGCGTGCAGCCACGCGGGGCGCCAGCATGCGAGCACTGTTGGCTGCCCCCTCGGCCGCATCGTGACTGCCGCGCAGCAGTCGGACGACCAGCGCCGTACACAGGCTTTCCGCATACAACGCATCGGAGGTATCTTCCGCCTCCAGCTCGGCCCCCAGCGCCGCGGCAAGATGCCGCACGCGCGCATCGCGCCATTGCAGACGGGGCGTGATGTCTGCCGGTGCACCCACCTGTTCGCCGATGCGGCGCACAAACGTATCGGTGATGGCGATGCGCAGAATCCGGCAGTCGGTATCGTCCGTCCACATGCCAGGCAGGCCAGCCGGAATCACGTTCGCATCACCGGGCGCCTGGATGCCCGAATAACGGCGGCCGTCGCATACGCAGTTCGCCCGCACAGGCGCGCCGACATGCACGGTAACGCGGTGCTGCGCCATGGCGGGCACCCGGTACGTGCCGGGCCGGATGCCGAGCAGTGTGGCGGCAAAGCCGTCCCAGCCGAGCCCCTCGCTGGAGCGCAGGCTGACTGGAGCGGGTTCAAGCATGACAGCGGGCGTGATGGCGTTCATGGCGGGCTCAGGAATCCGGTGGCGCCACGACATTCTGCGCCCACCCATCCCCTATCGTTGCCATAACAAAGATCAATTAGATTTGCAGCACCGATAGCCAGATACTTTCCAACGTTGTATTTGGCTTCCCCACAGCCGAATTTTCGACGGCCTCCGGGCCGTCTTTTTATTTCGGTGCCCCGCGCTTATGGTGAAACGGCAGCACCCATAACACGGAGACACGCCAATGGACCGTGACGCATTCGTCAGTGCACTGACAGCGGAAGGCTTTACCGAGTTTGTCCTCGTTATGCGAGAGGCGGGCGAGCTGGACACGCACACGCACCCGTTCGAGGCGAAAGCGCTCATCCTGGAAGGAGAAATCTATATCCGCGCAGACGGCGCCGAGCGCGTCTACCGGCCCGGCGACACATTCCATCTGGCCGCCAACGCACCGCACACCGAGCGCTACGGCCCGCAGGGTGTGCAGTACCTGGTGGCGCGGCGCTAGGTCCGCAGGTCAGGCGCGCGCCGGATACTGCGCCAGCACCTTGTCGCGAATCGACGGTTTGATGTTCGCCAGCGACATGTTGCCGTTGTAGTGCGCCACCACGCGCGGGTTCATCACGCGAAACCACAGCGGCGGCACATAGGCAATCAGGATCATCGCGGCATAACCGGCGGGCAGTTGCGGCGAGTGCTCGAAATGCCGCAGCGCCTGGAATGAGCGCGTCGGGTTGGCGTGGTGATCGGCATGCCGCTGCAGTTGATACAGGAACAGGTTCGTCACCACGTGGTTGCTGTTCCATGAATGCTGCGGCGTGCATCGCTCGTAGCGGCCGCTGGGCAATTGCTGGCGGCACAGGCCGTAGTGCTCCAGGTAGTTCACCACCTCCAGCAACGATGCACCGTAGATGGCCTGGATGATCAGGAACGGCACCGCCTTGAGCCCAACAAACGCGATGCACACACCCCACAGCACCACCGTCATCGCCCAGGCGTTAAGCACATCGTTGCGCCATGACCAGACCGAGTGGCCCTGCTGCTCCAGCCGACGCTTCTCCAATGCCCACGCCGATTTGACGCTGCCCACCACCGTGCGCGGCAGAAACTCCCAGAACGACTCGCCATAGCGCGCGCTTGCCGGATCAGCCGGCGTGGCCACGCGCACGTGGTGGCCGCGGTTGTGCTCCACGAAGAAGTGGCCATACGCCACGGGCGCGAGCGTGATCTTTGCGAGCCAGCGCTCGAAGCCATCGGTCTTGTGACCAAGCTCGTGCGCGGTATTGATCGAGATGCCCGTCACCACGCCCACCGAAAACGCGAACGCAAGGTAGTCGTACCAGGCAAGGTCATACGTGCGCAGCACCCACATCGCCACCGCAAAGCTCACGTAGAGCACGGTGGTGGCGAGGTAGACGATGCGGCGGTAGTAACGCTGTTTTTCCAGCGTGGGGACGACGTCTTCAGGCGGGTTATCGCGATCGTCGCCGATCAGGAAATCGAGCAGCGGGATGATCGTGAACACGATGAACGGCCCCGCCCACCAGAGCGGATGCCAGCCCGTCGCCAGCGCCGAAACGGCCGCGATGATGGGTAGCGTGATGGTCAGCGCGCCGAGCATCCAGAGATAGCGCTTGCCGTCGGTCCATTCTACGGACGCGACCATGCCGGGTGTTGCCATTGTCTTCCTCCTGTTTTGCCCCGCCGGGTAGCTTGGCTTGTGTACGCACATGCGTGCGCCGCCGGGGTCGTGCCCGACGCTTGCGTTATAGGCGCAGCAGGAGGAGAGACCAACGCCAGAAACTAGGCGCAAAACTCCAAACAAAGCGGCCGCCGCGCGGCCCTCTGGAGGCGGGAAAAAAGCAGTCGATTGAAACAGGCGATTTAAAAACGGTCGTTCGATTTTGGTGCGGCGCACCTGAACGCAGGCTCACAACAACCGTTTATGCCCAGCCGCCGAAGGCGCCGGCGCGCAATGCGGATCAGGCCAATGTGGGGAGGAACGCGTTGACCGCATCCAGCACAGCGGCCTCCTGCTCCCGATGCGGCACGTGTCCGCAACGCTGCACGAGCTTGAGCGTGGCGGGCGCGCCGGCCAGCGTGACGATGCGCTCGGGTTGCGCAGTCGAGCCGTATTCATCTTCGGTACCGTGCAGCGCCAGCACGGGGCTGCGCACGGCAAGCAGCGCGTCGTCCAGGCACCACTGCGCAAACGCTGGTGACAACCACGTGTTGACCCACGCATCCAGCACCCATTGCGCCTTACTGCCGTGGTACCGCTCGAGCCGGCCCATCTGGCCGGGCTGGGCAAACTGTGCCTGGGCAACGCGGATGCCCTCGCGCGTTTGCTCCTCCACGAACGACTGCGCCGACTCGGTGATCAACCCCGCGCAGCGGCCCGGATACGCCGCCGCAATCGACACGGCCATGCCGCCGCCGACGCTGTGGCCGAAGACGATGAAGCGGTCCACGCCAAGCTGCTCGGTCACCGCCGCAAAGCCACCGTGCGCTTCCTGCTGAATGAGGCCCGGATCGAGCGGGCCCGCAAAGGCGTCGGATTGGCCAAAGCCAAGCCGGTCGTAGGCGATGACCGCATGCCCCGTTGACTGCGCCAGGTGCTGCGGAAAATCCCGCCACAGTGCTACGCAGCCGAGCGAATCGTGCAGCAGCACGATGGGCGGTTTGGCGGCATCGTCAAGCGGGCCGCCCCATTGCCGGGCATGGAGCCGGCCATCGGGTGTGGTGATCCATGCCTCGGTCCCAACCACCGAAAGCGCGGAAAGCGACTCAGCCATCCCGGTCTTAGAACAGGCGGTCGAGCCAGCGGTGCGGGTCCGGTGCGCGGCCGTTCTGCAGATCGACCAATGCCGCCTTCAGCTTGGTCGTCAGCTCGCCTGCCTTGCCATCGCCGATGGTGAAGTTGTGCTTGTGGCCCTTGACCTTGCCGATGGGCGTGACAACCGCTGCGGTGCCGCAGGCAAAGGCTTCGCGCAGGCGGCCGCTTTGCGCGTCGGCCTGCCACTGGTCGATGGAGTACGGCTCTTCACGCACGGTCAGGCCCATGCCGCGCGCCAGCGTGATCAGCGAATCGCGCGTAATGCCCGGCAGGATCGTGCCGGTGAGCGGCGGCGTCTGCAGCGAACCGTCATCGAAGACGAAGAACACGTTCATGCCGCCCAGCTCTTCAATCCACTTGCGCTCCACCGCGTCGAGGAAGACGACCTGGTCGCAGCCCTCGCGGGTGGCTTCAGCCTGGGCGACCAGGCTGGCAGCGTAGTTGCCGCCGCACTTGGCCTCGCCCGTGCCGCCGGGCGCGGCGCGGGTGTAGTTGTCCGACACCCAGATGGTGACGCCTGACGATGCGTCGCCCTTGAAGTACGCACCCACCGGGCAGGCAATCACGCAGAACAGGTACTCGGCCGACGGCTTCACGCCCAGCACCACTTCGGTGGCGATCATGAAAGGGCGCAGGTACAGCGACGAGCCCTGGCCCGACGGAATCCAGTCGCGATCGAGCTTGACCAGCTCGCGCACGGCCTGCAGGAAGAGATCTTCCGGCAGCGCGGGCATTGCCAGGCGCTTGGCCGAATTCTGAAACCGGCGCGCATTCGCCTCCGGACGGAACAGCGCACCGCCGCCATCCGGCAGGCGGTAGGCCTTCATGCCCTCGAAGATTTCCTGCGCGTAGTGCAGCACCAGCGTGGACGGATCGCACTGGATCGGGCCATGCGCGCCGATTTTGGCGTCGTGCCAGCCCTTGCCCTCGGTGTAGCGGATGGTGGCCATGTGATCCGTGAAGACGCGGCCGAAAGCGGGGTTTTCCAGCAGGCGCGCGCGCTCTTCCGCCGGAACAGGGTCCGGGCGCTTCTCGATCGAAATGGCCGATTCGACAACGTTGTTCATACCGTCTCCAAGGGTGCAGGGGGGCACAAAAATGCCCAAACCGCTATTTTGCGCCAACGGCGATGCAATTTGGTTGCGTATTCACGCACATACGGTATTGCAGGCGGCGGAAAAACAATGCGGTTGGACGAGCGCCCAGGCGCATCAACCGCCGTAGCTCCCTGGCCGAGACGCCGCCTGGCGCAGGGGGGAATACCGCACCGGAATAGCGCCGGCGCCTGGGCAATCGCGCGCCTGCCGGAACGGGCGCCAGAACGCTTGATGGGCAGGCATCACCCCTGCGGGACTTGAAACCCTATGGTACGGTTGACGGAATGAATGTCATGACCCGCCATCCCCTGCTGGTGCACGGCGGCACAACGGTGCCGCCAGGGAGCGTTGCGCACCATGAGTGACGCGAAACACGATCCACGCCGCAAGATCCTCGCCGAAAAGGTCGCCGTCAGCCGGGCTTTGCGCCTGAGCGTGCCGGCGGAGGCACGGCCCGCCCCGGTGAGCCGAAAAGACTGGCTCCGGCAACGGAAGGAGCAACTACAGGCCGCCCGCGTTGCCGCCAAGCAGCGACGCGATCAACTCAAGGCAGAAATCCTCTCGGCAGCGCAGGAAGTTGCCCGCGAAGAGCGGGTGGCCGCACGGCTGGAAGCCGAACGCGTCAAGGCGGAAACGAAATCCGCCAGCGTGCATGCCAAGGAAGATGCACGTGCTGCGGCCAAGTTCGAGCGCAGCAAGCCAAGCCGGTCAACGTCAAAGCGCAAGACGCTCGGGACTGGAAAGCGCAAATTGGTCTCTTACGCCGATCTTCTGCGCATGCGCGGATGAGACCCCGCCCAAGCAGCGCCTGCAATCGTTAGCGCACCTGAACGGCCTCCGCTTCTACGTTGTTGGCACGGAGCGGCGCGGGCTTGGCGTCGAGCCTGCGAAAAATCCACGCAGAAAACACGGTCACCACGCCCATGGTGAAGAACGCCAGCCGATAAGCCGGAGCGGCCACACCAAGCTTGACCGAGAAAAGGCTGACAAGCCCGCCCCCGATCGACACGCCCAGGCCGATTGCGAGCATCTGCACCATTGAGAACAGGCTATTGCCGCTGCCGGCATCCTGGTGCGACAAGCCTTTGAGCGTGATGCTGTTCATGGCTGCAAACTGCATCGAATTCGCCCATCCAAACACCGACAGTTGCACGATCGACAGCGCCAGCGGCCAGCCCGGCGCCATGGCCGCAAACGAGGCAATCGAGACGCCAACGACCCACGTGTTGACCTGCAGGAACACGTCGTATCCGAACCGGTTCACGAGCGGGACGACCCAACGCTTGGCGAGCATGCCGGCAATGGCAACCGGCAATAGCAGCAGGCCCGAATGGAACGGCGAATAGCCAAGCTGCAACTGGAACAGCAGCGGCAACAGGAATGGCACAGCGCCCGAACCGATCCGGCAAAACAGGTTGCCGACGAGCCCAATGCTGAAGTTCGGTTCGCGAAAGAGCGCAAGCTGGAACAGCGGCGCCACACGCCGCCTTGCGTGCGGAATATAGAGCAGCGCGCTGACGATACTCACGGCGATCAGCGCTGCGCTCCAGGGGCTATGCGCGCCGTTTTCGAGCGCCAGCGAGAAGGCCACCATGCACAACGACAGCAGCCCGCAGCCAAGCCAATCGAATGGCGCCACGGCGCGCACGGCGTCTTGCGGAAGATAGCGCCGGACCGCAAACAAACCTACGAAACCCACGGGCACGTTGATCAGGAAAATCCAGTGCCACGAGACATCCTGCACGAGCCAGCCGCCAAGCGCCGGCCCCAGGAGCGGGCCAACCTGCCCCGCCACCGACACGAAGGCCAAGGCGGCGATGTACTGCTCGCCCGGAATATTGCGCAGCACCGCGAGTCGGCCAATCGGCAACAGCATCGATCCGCCAATCCCTTGCAGCACGCGCGCGATCACCAACTGCGGCAGCGTGTGCGCCATCGCGCAGAACACTGAACCCAGAACGAAGATCAGGATCGCGCTGAAATAAACGCGCCGCGTACCGAACTTGTCCGCCAGCCATCCTGATGCTGGCGTCAGCATGGCCATGGTCAGCGTGTAGGCCACCACCACCGATTTCAGGTCGAGCGGCTTTTCACCGAGGCTGCGCGCCATCGATGGCAGCGCGGTATTGACGATCGTTGTGTCGAGCGCCTGCATGAAGAAGCCGGCAAAGACAATCCACAGCATGGCCTTTTGAGAGGTGTTCTGCGGGGCGGCGGGAGTTGAAGCGGTCTGCATGTGAATCCTGGAATGCTGCCCGGAAAGCGCCGGACATCACCCGCAATGCTACCGACGGACAGCTAATCGGGAACCCCTCTAGAGACGTTGACTGTTATCGGAAACTCCGATGACAATGCCCGCATGCTCAATCCTGTCTGGATTCAAACCTTCGCCACGGTGGCCGCCGCCCATAGCTTTACGGAGGCCGGGCGCCAGCTTGACCTGTCGCAATCGTCCGTCAGCGATCACATCCGCCGGCTGGAGCAAAGCGTGAACCGGCGGCTATTTGTGCGCGACACCCATTCGGTGTCGCTCACGCCCGACGGCGAAGCGCTACTCGTTCACGCGAAGTTGATCCTCGAATCCCTGGCGCGCGCCGAGTTGCAGTTCAGTGCGCCCCGGCTGCAGGGCCGTGTGCGCCTTGGCTCTTCGGAAGACCTGGCGCAGGGGCCGCTGCCCAATCTGCTGGCCGCATTTCGGGCCACGCACCCGGATGTCGAGCTTGAGATCACGATGGGGATGACGAGCAAGCTGTACGAAGGCATCGAAGACGGCTCGCTGGATCTCATTGTCGGCAAGCGCCGCGAAGGCGGCCGACGCGGTGTCCCGCTATTCCGAGGTCAGCTCGAATGGCTGGCGCGGCCCGGTACCGTGGTCGATGTGAGTCAGCCGCTGCCGCTCATCCTCGTCAACGAGCCGAGCGTGACGCGCTCGATCGTGCTGGACACGCTGGCTGCAACGGGCTGGCTGTGGCGCGTGGTCTGCACCAGCAGCAGTCATTCCGGGTGTATTGCCGCGGCCCGCGGCGGGCTGGGGATTACCGTGCGTGCGCAGAACCTGGCCGGCGGAGGGCTGGTGCCGCCCGTCAATGGCGACGTTTTGCCGCCGCTGCCGGCCATCGAATTCATCACGTTGTCTGCGCGACGGCTGAGCAAGCCTGCGGAGACGCTCTTGCAGCTCATCCGCAAGAGCGACCTGCGCGCCGGGCGGGCGGACTGAACAACGTTCACCGTTACGAGAACACCGTCTCGTCGACTTGCCCGGCAGGCTGCGCGACTTCAAGCCGATTGCCGCCCAGCGATTTGGCACGATAGAGCGCCTTGTCTGCCGCAGCCAGGCCTTCCGCCAGCGAGGGCAGGTCGGCGTCGAACTGGGCCATCCCAATGCTGACTGTCGCCAGAATGCCGGCGCTGTCGCTGCGGCGTTGGACCGCCTCCGCAAAGCACTTGGCCACGGCTTCACCCCGCGTTCTGGCATGGCGGGCGTCATCGCCCGACAGCAGCGCGGCGAATTCTTCGCCGCCAATGCGCGCAAACATCACGTCGGGGCCGAGCACATCCTGCGCGATTTCCGCAAACACCTTGAGAACGGTGTCGCCGGCCTGGTGCCCGTAGCGGTCGTTGATGGCCTTGAACCGGTCAAGATCGAACACGAGCATGGCGACGGGCCGGTTGCTGGCAATGCGTTCGATCAGGCGTTCGCCCCGTTCGAAGAACCAGCGGCGATTGCCAAGGCGGGTCAGGTAGTCCGTCTGCGATTCGCTCAGAAGCTGGCCGTGGGCCTCGTCCCGGATGAGCTTCAGCAACGTCATCGGCAACACCATCGCGTACAAGACGCCCTCGATCATCGTCAACTTGCTGGCCAACGGCTGCATGGCCGGCCCGAATGCCGACACCAGCCCTGGCAGCGCGATCCCGCGGGCAAGGTAGAGCGCGGCATGCAGCGTCGTCACAACCACCACGAGTTGTCGCGGGCGCAGCGGCTTCATGGCATCGCTACGCCACATTTCGCGAGCCGTCATCGCGCTGACCAACGCAATCGGAATCGCGCTGACGTAGTTCCACAGGATGCCTTGCCACTGCGCGCCCCAGATCGCCCAGACCAGGGCCATGCCGATGAGCACGCCGGCTGCGGCGCCGCGATACTGCCGCCCGTTCAGCGCCGCCACGCCCGACAGCACGAGCAGATAGCCACACAGCATGATGAGGCTGCAGAGTGCAGCGCCCGTCGCGCCCGGCACTACATGGCGGAACAGCACGGCCGTGCAGCCGAGCGCGAGCGTCGCAAACCCGGCCGCCATCAGGCGCAACGCCTTGCTGCGGCGAGGATTGGTCCGATGCTCCCAGAACAGCATTCCAGCGCTGGCGAGCAAGATGCCGACGGCAAGGAGATAAAGGGTAAGAAGATCGACGTACATCCGGATATCAAAACAGGGCGCCGAGCATGGCGGCGCGCGCTCCGGATTTTACGTGGGAAAGCCGCTGCGGATGGGCCGGCCTGCCCCCTCTCTACGGGGGTGATGCGCTGTCATGCACAGGGATAAGTACCCGAAATGGGCCGAATCCCTGGGCAAACGCTTTTGACTGTGGCCTGCCGGACTTCGTGCGCTGTGAAGCGCCCCTCGCTTCAGGCGCATTCAAGGTACCGTTCAGGCCGCCTTGGCCTGTTGCGCGGCATCGAGCTGATCGCCCCCCAGACTGTCGACCAGGTCGGTCAGCATCCGCGCCAACTCGCCCGTCATGAGTGTGACATCGGAGTCAAAGCGTTCGTCGTCGTTCTGTGCGGTGGGGTCTTCGGCTTCCTTGATTACGTCGAGCGGCGTCACGCGCTTGATCAGGAGTGACGGCGTGAGCACGAAGGAAACCCGGTCGTCCCACGTCATGGCGAGGCGCATGCACTGTTTGCCGGCTTCGATGTGACGACGCATGTCTTCGGCTTCGAGCGCGTGGCCGACGTATCGGACGGTGGCGCCGCCCTCACCCGTCGAGCGCAACTCGGCGTCCTGGTCGACGGTGAAGCCGCCGGGCGCCTCGCCAGACAGCAGCCACTCCGTCATGGCAGCCACCGGCGAATGTGCCACGTGCACATTGGTGAGCGGCAACTGGTCGATCGACTTCACGAGCAGGCCGCGCACGTCGTCGGCCACCGCCTGCGAAGCCGCATCGATCACCAGCCAGCCGTTTGCCGTATCGATCCACACCCGCGTATCGCGCCGAATGCTGAACGCGCGCGGCAGCAGCTCGTCGGTCACCTGTTCCTTGAGTTCGCGCAGTTGCTTTCGACCGGGCTTGAAACCCTGCTGCTCCTCCAGCTCGAGCGCCCGGGCCTTGGTCACCTGGTTGATGACGGACGCCGGCAGCAGCTTCTTTTCTGCGCGAAAGGTCAGCAGCATCTGCCCGTTGTTTGAATACACGAGCGCGCCATCCTCGCGTGGCGATGCCCAGCCGGAGGTCTGTTTCTCTACACTGTTGCCCGGTTGGAACGCGTGGGGTGCCAGCCACTTTTCAAGCTGTTCAGGGGTAACGGCCCAAGGCGCCGGCAGGCGATGAAGCTGAAGGTTTTTGAACCACATGGGAGTACGGGCAAAGTCCGCGATTCTAAAGGATGGCGCGCCCCCTCCCCCCATTGGCTGATGCCCGACCCGGCGTAGGCGACGCGCTCGGCTGGCGCCGGTACTAATATGCAGGTCCTGACGCCCGCATCCGTTGATGACCGATCGGGCGTCCGATTGGCGCTGGAGACAAACGATGACACGCGTTCGCGTTGCGGGCTTCACCATCTCGATTGACGGATACGGCGCAGGTCCGGATCAGGACATCGACCATCCGCTCGGCATTGGCGGGATGGACCTACACCAGTGGCTTGTCACAACGCGCACGTTCCAGCGGAACCTGTTCGGCAAGGACGGCGGCACCACTGGCGTTGACGATGACTTTGCCGCCCGTAGTTTCCGGAACGTCGGGGCGTGGATTCTCGGGCGCAACATGTTCGGCCCCATTCGCGGGGATTGGCCCGACGACCACTGGAAAGGCTGGTGGGGCGACAACCCGCCATATCACGTTCCCGTTTTCGTGTTGACCCACTACGCGCGTGCGCCCATCGAGATGGAGGGCGGCACGACGTTCCACTTCGTCACAGGCGGCTTTCGAGAAGCGCTCGACCGTGCGCGCGAGGCCGCCGGCGGGAAGGATGTACGAATCGGCGGTGGCGCGAGCACCATTCGGCAGTACCTGCGTGAGGGCCTCATCGATGAACTGCACATTGCAATCTCGCCAATCCTGCTTGGCCGTGGGGAACCCCTGTTCGAAGGCATCGACTTGCGAGCGCTGGGCTACACGTGCGTTGAATCCGTAGCGTCGGAAAAGGCGACGCACGTTGTCTTGCAGCGCTCATCGCATACGCGCATTTAAACGAACGAGGACAGGACGAACGATGACTGAGCACGATACGAAGCTGCACGGCAGCTGGCGGCTGGTGTCTTTCGAGACCGAGGTTCAGGAGACAAAGGAGCGCACGCAACCCTGGGGCGCCGACCCCCAGGGTTCACTGATCTTCGGCGCTGACGGACGCATGATGGTGCTCCTCACGGCGAAGGTGCGCGAGCCGGGAAACACAGACGAGAAGCTGGCGGCGCTGTTCCGCACGATCGTGGCTTACACAGGGCGGTATCGGGTCGAGGGCGATCGGTTCGTCACGAAGGTCGACGCGTGCTGGAATGAAGCCTGGAACGGCACGGAGCAGGAACGGTTCTATAAGCTGGATGGAGACAGGCTGGAGGTACACACCGCCTGGATGCCGAATCCGCTGGTGTCTGAAAATGCAATGGGCAGAGGTGTGCTCGGATTCAGGCGCGAATAACGTCGCCGACCAACGCGATGGCGAATCCAACACTTTCCTTCATCAACCAGGAAGCCTGGGAAGCCTGGCTGGAAACCCACGGCGAGGCTGCGGCCGGCGTCTGGCTCCGCATCGCGAAGCGGTCGGCCGATCAATCCACCGTGTCTTATGCAGAGGCCGTTGAAAGCGCTCTTTGCTACGGATGGATTGACGGCCAAAAGCAGGCGGAAGACGAGCACCACTGGCTGCAGCGGTTCACGCCCAGAACAGCCAAAAGCATCTGGTCAAAGATCAACACCGCCAAGGCCGAAGCGTTGATCAGCGCCGGGAGGATGCGCCCGCCAGGGCTTCGCGCAGTCGATCTGGCCAAGCAAGACGGGCGTTGGGAGGCAGCCTACTCGTCTGCAAGTACATCAACCGTGCCCGATGACCTGCAGCAGGCCCTGGACGCCAACCCGAAAGCCAAGCAGTTCTTTGCCACCCTGAATGGCCAGAACCGGTACGCGATTCTGTTCAGGATCCAGAACGTGAAGAAGGTTGAGACGCGCGCAAAGAAGATCGCTCAATTCATTGACATGCTGAACAAGGGCGAGACGCTTCATCCGTAGCATTTGCCACGGCTAAGCCTGATCGATTGCCGAGGCCGCCGCGCGCAGGGCCAAAAGGTAGCTCTGCACTCCAAACCCGCAAATCTGCCCGCTGACGATGTCGGCAAACACCGAGTGATGCCGGAACGGCTCGCGTGCGTGGATATTGGACATATGCAATTCCACTACCGGACACGTCAGGATCGCCAGCGCATCGCGAATCCCGTAGCTGTAATGCGTCCACGCACCGGCGTTGATCAGCACGGCGTCCTGGCCGTCTTCGAACGCACGGTGAATGCGCTCGCACATCGCCCCCTCGCTGTTCGTTTGGAACGACTCCACCTGCACGCCAAGTTCGGCGCCCAACGCCTGCAGCCTTGCATCGATCTCGGCCAGCGTGATCGTCCCGTACTGCACAGGGTCACGCTTGCCGAACATGTTGTGGTTGACGCCGTGCAGCATCAGGATGCGCTTCATTCGTGCCTCCGTAGTGAATTCAATCAAGGGGAACGGTCAACCGATCGATCACGGGGCGCGTATCCGGGCGCACGCAGCGCCACCACAGGAACGCTTCAGCGGCCTGTTCGACCAGCATGCCGACACCGTCCGCGATGTTGCGCACACCCGCGTTGCGGGCGAGCCGCAAGAACGGCGTCAACCGCTTGCCATACGCCAGCTCGTAGGCCATCCCCTCGGGGCGGAAGATGCTCGGCGGAACGGGCGGCAGATCGCCCGTGAGACTGGCCGAGGTGGCATTGACCACCAGATCGAAGCGCCCCATTGCCTCCAGGTCGGCATACCCGCAGGCGACGACCGCGCCGCGCCCGGCAACCTGGGCTGCCAGCGCCTGCGCTTTTGCGACGTCGCGGTTTGCAATGACCAACTCTGCCGGCCTCGCCTCCAGGAACGGCAGCAGAGCGCCGCGCGCAGCACCGCCGGCCCCCAGCATCAGCACGCGCTTGCCAGACATCGGCAGCCCCAGGTTGATCTCGATGTCGCGAACCAGTCCGATACCGTCGAAGTTGTCGGCCAGGATGCGGCCGCCCTCAAACTTGAGCGCGTTGACAGCACCGGCCAACGCTGCACGCTCACTGCGCTCATCGGCCATCGCAAACGCCTTGAGCTTGAACGGCGCCGTGACATTCATACCTTTGCCACCGCCCGCGGCAAACTTGCGCACGACATCGGCAAACGCGGAATCTGGTTCAACCGGCCCTTCGATGGCCGTGTATTCCATGTCTTGCCGGGCCTCTTGCGCAAAAAGGTCGTGAATGAGCGGCGACTTGGTGTGTGAGATCGGGCTGCCGATCACCGCATAGTGGTCAGTCATGATTGGTCTCGCTTCGAATAGAGGACGCCGTCAGCCTGCATCGCGCGGATCTCGTCTGCGTCGAAACCCAGTGCGCGCGCCACTTCGGCGTTGTGCTCGCCCAAGTCGGGCGCCACATCGCGGATGGTGGTATCGCAATCGGAGAACTTGAACGGCAAGTTGGGCAGGCGCAACGTGCCGTAGCGCGGGTGCTCTTGCTCGACCACCATCCCCCGCGCCTGAATTTGCGGATCGGCCAGCACCTCGTCAATGCGCTGCACCTTTGCACAAGGAACATTGATGCCATCCAGCAGTTCCAGCACCGACGCCACGGAACGCGCTGCGACCCAGGGCTCCACCACAGAGAGGATTTCCGTACGGTGCGCGTTGCGCCCGGCGCCCGCATGAAACCGCGTGTCGGCGCCGAAGCCCGCCGGGCCGCCATGCGCTTCGACCAGGGCAGCAAAGCGCTTCCACGCGTCGTCCACCTGCGCGGCGATCACAAGGTCCCCGTCCGACGCGCGGAACACACCGTAGAGCGTCGAGGTCGGCATGTCATGGCCGGTCTGCTCGGGCAGCACGCCCTGCAGGGTGTAGCACTGCACCGCGTATTCATGCATCGACACCAACGTGTCGTACAGCGCCATGTCGATGTGCTGCCCGCGCTGGCTCTTCACGCGCCCCAGCAAGGCTGCGTTGATGGCGGCAACGGAGTGGATGCCCGTGTACATGTCACCGAGCGAGATGCGCAACAGCGGTGGCCGCTCGCCCGGCGTGCCGACCATTTGCATGATGCCGCTCTTGGCTTCGGCAATCAGTCCGAAACCGGCGCGATGCGCATCCGGCCCGGTATGTCCGTAGGCCGAGATCGAGCAATAGACCAGGCCCGGATTGCGCGCCGACAGCTCGGCATAGCCCAGCCCCAGCTTGTCCAGCGCGCCGGGTCGGTAGTTCTCGATGAACACGTCTGCCGAATCGCACAGCCGCTGCATAAACGCCTTGCCGCGTGGGTCCTTCATGTTGACGCTCACGCCGCGCTTGCCCATGTTGAGCTGCAGGAAATAGCCGCTTTGCTGGTCGTCGAGCACGGTGGCGTGTTGGCGGCCGGCATCGCCGGTGCCGGGGCGCTCGACCTTGATCACTTCGGCTCCGAGGGCGGCCAGGCATCGGCCGACGTACGGACCGGCGAGGAAGTGGCTGTAGTCGACAACGCGAATACCTTCGAGAGGGCGAGCCTGCATCAGAATGCTCCCGGCCGGCGCGGCACCATCAGACGATGCTCTCCGCGTTGCACCACCTGACCGTCCTGGTTGATCAGCTCCGATGGCAGCACGACGATGCCCCAGCCAGGCCGGCTCTTGCTTGCCCGCATCTCCCCGACGCGGAATTTCACGTGGAGCACGTCGTTCACCTTGATCGGCAGCAGGAAATCCCAGGTCCAGCCGAGCGACATGCCGGGCAAGAAGCGGTAATCGCTCTGCGTTTTCAGACCGTCGGCAATCGACAGCCCGAACAAACCATGCGCGACGATGCAGCCGAAGTGGCTGGCATTGGCATAGGCTTCATCCACGTGCACAGGTGTGTGGTCACCGGTGAGGTCTGCATAGGCGAGGATGCGTTCCTTCGTTACCGTGTAACTCGGGCTCACACACGTATCGCCCTCGCGGGCGTCATCCCAGTATTTTTCGACGATGGTCATGTTCATGCTTGTGCACGTGGGTTGATAGACAGCGCCTGCGCCACGCAAGACGCAGGCTTGGCCTGGATGAGTTCGACGGCCAGACCGTCTGGCAAGCGCAGCCAGTTGCGGCCTTGCGGCATTTCGCTCACGCCGAAACCCTGTGCCAGGGCCAGCGCCGCTTCAAGGTCTTCGCACATCACGCCAAGGTGAGCGAGCCGCCCCTCGGGCCCCTCAAACTCCGGGGCATGGATGAACTGCAGACCGCCGAGGGTCCAGTACTGCCGGGGCGCTTCTCGCGTGCCGTCGATTTCGCGCAGGGTCATGCCCAGCACGCCCTCGAAGAATCGGATGTGCCAGTGGATGTCTTTCACCCAGATGGCAACGTGTTCCAGGTAGGCCTTGGGGGCGCTCATGCGGTGGTCTCCTCGCGTTGGCGGTCAGCCATTGCGCGCTCGATGCCCTTGATGCAGGCCACCAGCGTGGCGTTGACCGGTGTCGGCACGCCGTACTGCTGCCCGCAACGCACGACCGAACCGTTGATGAAATCAATCTCCGTGATCGACCCTTTCTCCAGGCTTTGCAGCATCGATGTCTTGAACGCCGCAGGAAGGCCCTCGGCGGCAAGCGTCCAGGCCTGTTCCGGGTCCGTCATCGATAACTTCACGCCCGCTGCCTGCGCCGCCGCGATCGCCTCGGCCACCGCCGCAAGCGAGGTGGCCTTGAGCAGCGCATCGTCGTAGAGCTGGCCGTAGGTGAGGCGTGTGATGCCGGTCAGCGCCCCTGTGGCGACGTTCACCAGGAGCTTGTCCCACATCGTGCCGACAATGTTTTCGCTGACGGTGGTCGCCAGCCCCGCTGCGTTGAATGCGTCTGCAATGGCCTGCACACGCGGCGTCAGGCGGCCGTCGAGTTCACCGATGTACGTTGCCTTGCCAACTACGCCGGACTGAATGTGCCCCGGGCCGCGCAACACGCCGCCAACGTAAGTCTTGCCTGCCAGCACGCGTTCACAGCCCACGATGTCGGCCAGGATCGCTTCGTGCCCCAGGCCGTTCTGCAATGACAGCACCAGCGTATCGGGCCCAACCAGAGCGGCCGCGCCGCGCATGGCCGCGTCGGTCTGGAAAGATTTGACGAGCACGATCACCAGTTCCGCTACGCCAACTTCCGCAGCCTGCGTCGCTGCCAGCACCGGGATGCGGCGCGTGCCCTGCACGTCGTCAACCCGTAGGCCCTCGCCACGCATGGCGTTGACGTGCGCCGGTGAGCGGCTGATCAGCCAGGTCTCATGGCCACCTTCGGTGAGGGCGGCACCGATGGCGCAGCCCAGTGCGCCGGCGCCGAGAATCGCAATCTTCAATGGCGTCTCCTTGTCGTGTGGTTGCACGATAGGAGGCGGCACTTATACTGACAATACAATGATCCAAATACCATTATTGCCATGGACAATAGTGCCGCGTTACTGACCGATCTGCCCGACCTGAAGCTGCTGCAACTGTTCGACCTCCTTTACGACGTGCGCAACGTCAGCCGGGTTGCCGAGCAGCTCGGCCAGAGCCAGCCGACCGTCAGCATCTGGCTCGGGCGCCTGCGGGATTACGTGCGGGACCCGCTCTTCATCCGCACGCCGGGCGGCATGGCACCGACACCGCAGGCCGACGCCCTGATTGGGCCGTGCCGGGAGATTCTCGAATCGTTGAGGCGTTTTACTGCGTGGGAGATTGCGTTCGACCCTGCAACGGCGCAGCGGCGCTTTCGCATCTGCATGACAGACGCGAGCCACATCACGCTGCTGCCGCGTCTTCTGGCGCATGTTCGCGCTCAGGCCCCCGGTGTCCGGCTGGAGGCTGCCCGGATCGACGGCAATACAGAACGCACGCTGGAATCGGGCGAGGCCGACCTTGCAATCGGCTACGTGCCGTGGCTGAGCGGCAGCATCTACCAGCAGCAGTTGTACGAGCAGGACTGGGTATGCCTGGCCAACCGTCATCACCCCCGGATTCGCACCCGGTTTGGCGTGAAGCAATACTGCGCGGAGGGGCACGTCGCCGTCACGGCGGGCACGGGGGCGCAACTCCTTCAGCAGGCGCTGACGCGCGAGCGCATCGAGCGCCAAGTCGTGCTGGAACTACCGGGGTTCCTCGGGCTGGGCGCGATTGTGCAATCAACGGACTTGATTACCACGCTGCCCCGCCACATTGGCGAGACCCTGGCACAGGCCAATGACCTGGCGGTTCGCGGGTGTCCATTCCCGGTGGACGGTTTTGCCGTTCGGCAGCATTGGCATGCGAGGTATCACCACGAAGCCGGTAACCGTTGGCTGCGCGGCGTGGTCAGTCAGCTCTTTGGTGGATCGCGCTAGCGGAAAGCGACATTCGAGATATCCCGCCCTCGCATTGACTCTGCCCCCGCACAAGCCCATCACAGCCCATGCCGAGCCCGGTATGCAGCTTCCGCGCCCGCATGGTCCGGGCTCTCGTTGAAGTAATTCGCGCGCTCATCTTCCTCTTGATGGATCGACTGCAACTCGCTGGCTGTCAATTGGCGAGGTGCCGGGCGCGCCGCACGCCTGATCCCAACAGCGGCTGGCGCGGGTTGGCGGGCCTCATGGTCTGCGTAGGCCTGCTGATAGTTCGGCATTTCATTGTGATAGCGGGCACGCTCGTCTTCAGCGTGCGCAATCTGGGCGCGCTGCACATGGTCGAGCGTGGGCGGGGCGGCGCGTTGGACGCGCGGTGGTGCGGACTGTGCGCGGCGTTCCGGCGCTGGATTGTGGCGCGCGAGATAGCTGGCGTAGTTCGCACGGGCGCCGCTGTAGTCCGCATGCGCGTAGCCGTGATAAGCGGCCTCGTCCTCCGCTTCCCGCTCAAAGTCGGCCAGCGTCAGCGTCGGGGCGGTGTTCTGACGTGCGGGCGTGGCAGGTGCGCTTGCCGGGCGGCCAGCCTGCGGCCCCCGCGCGGGCATGCCTTGCGCATGCGTGGCCGGACGCCGCCGCTGGCTTGCAAACGCCTCCAGGTCCTTGAAGCTCAGCTTGGTCGGTGTGGCAGGCGGGCGCTGCGGTGCTGCCGCAGGCATCCGTGGCGTGGATACGCGCGGTGCCGGCGAAGCACTTCCCCTCGGGGGAGCCGCGTGCACGGTTGCCGGTTTGAGCGAGGCAACGAAGTGATCCAGGTTCAGATTGCGCGTATGGCTGTCCTTGATACTCAGGATGACCTGCATCTGCTGCAGCAGCTTGACGGATTGCGCGGGCGGCAAACCGGCAACGTGTCGATCCAGCGTTTCCATGGCCTCGATCGGTTTGCGCCACGCCTGCTTGCCATGCTCGGTCGGCAGATGCTCAATCTGGCTCAACACCCGCGCACGATGATGCTGGACCGACGTATTGCCGCCAGACACGCCATGACCTGGCGTACGCACCGATCTGGGTGGCCCCGCAACTTCGCGCCGCACGGGGGCGTTGGCCATGGGGGGTTGCTGGACGGATGGCCGCACCTGCACAGCCGGTCGGGCAACCTGTGGTTTGGCCGGTGGCTCCGCGGGCCGATTGATATGCAACATCCTCTGCAGCGCGCGCCCCGCACGACGCGGGCTCGCGGCTAGCGACGCCAAGACCCCCTGCCGAGACCGAACCTGTTTGCCATTGGGCTGCTGCTGCGGCGCTACGTTTTCCTTGTTCGCCAAGGTACTGTGATGTGGCAGCGTGGTGGATGCCGAGCCAATGCGATGGTTGCCCATGGACTTCATTCCCAAGATTCGGAAGGAGAAAGACGACGATCCGGTGCCCTGCGCAACCGCCTAGCGTCAACGACCATGTTAGAGCGGCACCCGCCGCGTGCTGCCGCCGCCACGAAACGCCAGTGCATCCAGCGAAGTTGCTGGGCCGTGCAGGAAGCGGAACCGCTCTTCCCTCCTCAAGCGGCCACGCATCGCCCCCTCCAAAAAGACTAATCACCGCTTGGCTCTGCGCAACTACCTGCCCAGGCAACGTGCGCCACCGCGGCATTTCGTCTTCGTGCTGGACTGAGATCGCGCCGGTCCATGACGCTCGCGTTGGCTGCGCCAATTCTCAAAATTGCTCACATAGAGAGGATTACCCCCACTGGGTCGCTACAGCATCAAGTTTCCCTGCCGTTGCAAGTTTCGAGCAGCGCCATCGGGGCCTGCCATCAACAAACGGCGCGGTTAAAAGGCCGAACGGGGAAATCACAATGAGCATCAATAATTTGACGGTGCGCGCCAAGCTCACCGTGGCGTTTGGCTTTTTGGCGGGGCTGGTGTTGCTGGTTTCCGCGCTGGCAGTGCAGGCGCTGAGCGAGTCGAACGCGCGTTTTTCCAAGTACGTGAACGGCGTGAACGCCCGGGCAGTGCTGTCCGAACGTGTGCGCACGGCAGTGGACCGCCGCGCCATCGCGGCACGTAACCTCGTACTCGTCACGAAGCAGTCGGACATCGATCTGGAAAAGGCCGCCGTTACGCAGGCGCATGAAGACGTGCAGAGCCGCCTGGGCAAACTCAAGGAGTTGACCGCGCAAGCCGGAGACACCGATGACCGTGCACGGGCCCTGGTTGCCGACATCGACAGCATTGAGGTCAAGTACGGCCCCGTGGCGCTTGCCATCGTCAACGCGGCGCTGACTGGCAAGCATGAAGAATCCATCACGATGATGAACGAGCAGTGCCGCCCGCTGCTGGCCGCCCTTATCAAGGCAACCAATGCCTACAGCGAACACGCCCGCGAGCGCGCACACGAGATGGAGCAGCAGTCTGCCGAGCGCTACGCCTTCCAGCGCACGCTGCTCATCGGCATCTGCCTTGCCACCGTGCTGGGCGCCTTGGCTGCCGGCATTCTCATCACCCGTGGCCTGACCCGCGCACTGGGCGCCGAACCCGATGCCCTGAGCGACATCACGCGCCGCGTGGCCGCCGGAGACCTGGGCCCCGTGCCAGGCGGCACAACCGCACCGCGCGGCAGCATTCTCGCCTCCATGTCGGAGATGCAGGCCAGCCTTGTGAAGCTGATCGACCAGGTTCGGCAAGCCGCGCACGGCATTGCCAGCGATGTGGGCCAGATTGCCAGCGGCAATCAAGACCTATCGTCGCGCACTGAACAGCAGGCTTCGTCTTTGCAGGAGACCGCCTCCAGCATGGAAGAGCTGACCTCCACCGTGAAGCAGAACGCCGACAACGCCCAGCAGGCCAGCGTGCTCGCATCGGACGCCTCGGAGATTGCCCAACGCGGCAGCGCCGTGGTCGGCAACGTCGTCGACACCATGAGCGACATCCGCAGCAGCTCGACCAAGGTGGTCGACATCATCGGCCTGATTGAAGGCATTGCGTTCCAGACCAACATCCTCGCGCTCAACGCCGCAGTGGAAGCCGCCCGCGCCGGCGAGCAAGGCCGCGGCTTTGCCGTGGTGGCCAGTGAAGTGCGCAGCCTCGCGCAGCGTTCGTCCAGCGCCGCCAAGGAGATCAAGGAACTCATCAGCACCTCGGTGCAGAAGATCCAGGACGGCTCCACGCTGGTGGAAACCGCCGGCAAGACCATGACCGAAGTCACCCAGGCCGTGGCCCGCGTGACCGACATCATGGGCGAGATTGCCGCCGCCTCCATCGAACAGAGCCGTGGCATCGAGCAGATCAACTTGGCGATCACGCAGATGGACGAAGTGACCCAGCAGAACGCCGCGCTGGTCGAGCAGGCAGCGGCTGCATCCACATCCTTGGAAGGCCAGGGGCAGCAACTGAGCCATGCGGTGGCGTTCTTCCGGTTGCACGGAGCGTCTTAAGTGGCTGCATCGGCCTGATGCAGCCACGCAGTGGCAGAAGAAGCGCGGGGGCGCTACGATCCAAGCCCACCGTCCGCTTCTTCTCTGCTTCGCTGCCTCGCCGGTGAAGCGTTCGCCAATGCCACGTCACCACCACCACGTTTATGTCGTCGAACTGTCGCGGCAAGTGCTGAGCGAAGCGCGCTTCGTGAGAGCCAATCCGGATTACCTAGGCGACAAGCCATGCGTCTATGTCGGCATGACAGGACAGTCGCCCGACGTGCGCTTTGACAAGCACAAGGCCGGGCTGAAATCGAACCGGTTTGTGCGCGAGTACGGCCTGCGTCTGATGCCCGAGCTGTACGAATGTTTCAATCCGATGCCTTACGAGGCGGCGCGGGAGATGGAAGTCGAGCTGGCGATCGGATTGCGCGAGGAAGGGTACGCCGTGTGGCAGGCGTGAACCGGTGACGCGTACCTTGCCGTCAAATCGATGACCAGCCTAAGCACGCGTGTCCGGCACGTTGCTGCTAGTTGATCAGATCCTTTGCCGCCTTGCTGCCCTCTTCCATCAGCTTGGCCTGTGCGTTGGCGCGGTTCAGCACGTTCTGCATCTCCGCGCTGCGGATCATGGTGTCGGCCTGCATCTGCATGATGCGCTCCATGCGCGAGTCGGCATCCCCCTGTGTGCGGGGAAGTTCCGAGCGGCGGTGCTTGGCTTGAGGTTTCGCAGCGGCACCATCACCGCCGGATGCATGTGCGCGCTTGTTGCCGCGCGCGGACAACGCCCCTAGTTGCCCTTGCGATGTACGCGCGGTGCGCTGCGGCCCCTGCGGTTGCGGCGGCTTTACCGGCGACGAGCCCGGCGCGTCGTTGCTACTGATGTGTGTCTGGACGCTCGGTCCGCTGATCTTCGATGGAATCGGCATGGCGGGCAGCTATGGTCAATAACGCTTGCATGCTAGGCGGCCGATTGCAGCGGCCAGCACGATCATGCGAAAGTGCGATCGCATGTGCGAAGCCTGCACATACGTCATGGCATATCTCACCATCGCTCGCAACCACTCACACAATCCACTACGCGCTCGGAGGCGTTGATGCAGGTGCTGGACCACGAACCGCAGAGCTGGTTTTTATTTGAAGCGAATGGCGAGCTGTATTTGGATGCCAATTGCAACCATGGCGCTTTTGGCTACAGCTTCATGATTCGGCTGACCACGGCGGAAGTTCAACGCTATCGCGATGCGGGTCGGGATTACCTGAGCTGGCTCGCTCAGGACCTACATAACGGCGCGCCGATTTTGTCTGCCAGTTTGTCGCCCTATAAAACCCGGAAGGCGACCAAGGAAGAAGAAGCCGAAGCGAGCACTGCGTTGGCGGCATGGCAGGCGGAGCGGATTCGGAGCCTCAAGCTCGACACTTGAGGCTTGTTCCCCCGCTTGCCGCCCTCCAAGCCCCACCCGTGGGGCTTTTTGCCCCGCCGCTGCTGCTTTTTGCAGCAACAGATCGGACCTTTGACCTCGACGCACCGCGTTCCGAACCCCACGCATGGGGTTCTGAACTCGACCCATGACCCTTTTTGCCTCGCGCCTGCTGCTTTTTTCAGCAACACATGCTGCTTTTTTGAGCACGGTCGAGGGTTTGATATCGGCGAATGAGGTTCAGAACTCGGCCATTTGAATCGCCCCGCTGCCAGTAGACACCTGTGAGCCTCAAACTAGAGGTTAGACAGGAGTTGCGATGAGTGCGCAGAGATACACCGAAGAATTCAAGGTCGAGGCGGTCAATCAGGTCTTGGACAGAG